>JBIOHG010000006.1:0-110703 GCA_044448765.1 Sphingobacteriales bacterium
ATAATTATTATCTACACCGCCGCTGGCTGTAATCGGATACGTAGTAACGGGCGATGCTGCGGTAGCTGTAGTAGCACCTGTTGGCAGGGTATTTATAGCTGCCTGCGTATCGCCGTTTACAAAGCCGCTGTAGGCTAAAGTCAGTGCCGGGTTGGCTGCGCCATATACTTTGGTTTGGTCGTTTGCGGTTACGGTCAATGTTGCTTTGCCGACTGTTATATTCACAGGGAATGTAGCAGTACTTGTTACGTTTGTAGCTGTTACGGTATAATCAGCAGCCGCAATTGCGGCAGTTGGCGTACCTGAAATTATACCAGTTGTTGGATCAATTGACAAACCTGTGGGTAATGCCGGACTTACAGAATAACTATCTACTGCCCCGCCGGAACTGGTTGGGTTTAAAGGAGCTATTGCAGTACCATATGTAAAAGTATTTAACGAGTTATAACTGATAGCCGGGGCCGCAGGGTTAACTGTTAATGTGATGGTTGTAGTGCCATTTCCGTTTGCGGCGCTTATGGCGGTAACGGTATAAGTATTTATAGCAGTTACAGTAGTTGGCGTCCCGGTGATTATACCGGTAGCGGTATCAAATGATAACCCTGCGGGCAGGGGATCAACTGAATAACTGTCTGCTGCGCCGCCACCAACCGTTGGGGTTAGGGTAGGGATAGCTGTGCCTGCGGTATATACGTTAGTCGACGGTGTGTAACTAATTGTGGGAGCTTGCGCATATACTTTTACCGATACCGATATTAAAATATATGTAATAATTGAGAGTAGTAATTGCTTCTTCAAACCGCTATGTTTTAATTATCAATAGTTTACGTACAGTATTATTAGGACTAAAACATGCGCAAAAATTGTGCTCAATACTCAATAGATTATTGTCACAGGCAACTTGGGGCTATAAAAGTGGCTATTTGTAATAAAAACGAAGATTATGCTTTCACTACTTAAATCGTATAATATTGGCTACCAGGTAAGGCATGCTAAAATATTACCCAATATGAGTAAATATTCCCCCATATTTCATATCATTAGAGGCTTAAAAATGAGTTGATTATAGTATGAAGTAAGAATATTTTCGTGTAATATAATACCTTAAAGACACCTTTTTGCCATTGCATAATCGCTAAAAATCAAACCAGGCGCTGCCCCTTATTCCGAAGCGCGAAACGTTAGGATTATTCAAATAATCGAAGCGCTCAACCAGGTCGATGCGAAATATCTTAAAGATATTGCCAATACCTACCCCGCCTTCTATATAGGGTTGCTTGCCCAGTGTGAAGGTTTCGGGCTTGCCATTTTGATTGAGCGGGAATTGCAGCAATTGCGGGTTTAATGCAGGATTGTTCTCATCGCGCAAGCCGCCGTATAGCATTTTGAAGGAGATGATCTCGCGCCACTTCAGCTTTTTTATCAGCGGCACTTTGTTAAACAGGAAGCCATTCAAATTGTAATCCACTTTCACATCAGCATAGCGGTCGCTTACAAATTCAAGAAAATTCATCAGGTTGTACGAATTGAGATCAAAAGCATAAGTTTGATTGCCTTGATGAATATCCAACAGCGCGAAGGGTACCTGCCCGAATAAATAACTGCCTTCAGCCGTTACATCGGCATAGCCAAGCTGTGACAGGTAAAAACGTTTTTCGAACCTGCCGTAAACATTTTGATAATTATACTGCCCGCCAAATAAGCCTTTCACATCTTGCTGATAATTTAAAGTGAGCACAGGATATTTGCCGGGAATAGCGATACGGTAAAGCTTGCCCTGCACTATCTGTTCGTTAGGCGCATAACGTAACCCTACAGAAAATTCGGAGGTAATTATACTTGGTACCGTATTTGGAACGCCGTTCAACTGGTTGGTGAAATAGAGCGAACCTGCGGGTGTTTGCTGCCAATTCTTAAATTCGAATGAGTAAGAGAAATGGTTCTCAAACTCTTTTACATAATCAACCTTGTAATAATTGTTATACAGAAATTTGTTATTTACACCACGGGTAAACGAAGTAAACAACTGGTCTGTCTGCTCAAAAGCGAGTCCTTCGCCGGGTATCTTGATGTCGCGCTGGGTTGAAAGTTTAATATAGTCGTTCGGGAATTTATAGATCGATGTATTGTTCAGCGAATAAGCGGCGCTCAGCAGATATTTGAATTGCTTATCGCCGGTGCCATATGCGCCATAGGTTTCAAGGTAATATCGGGTGCTAAAGGAGTCAGTGGTGCGTAAGGCAAATTTTACTCTTGAACGCTCGACCGGGTTATAACTGTAAAAGGTGCCGATAGGGCCTATCTCAACAGCGCCCGCCTGTACAAATCCAACAGCAAAAAGATTGATGGCGGCCATCGTGCGTTTAAACGAAGGGATAGTTTGCAGGCTGTCGATATTTTTATAGGCATTAGCTTCCACTTTAGTCAGCGTGTCACGCCCGCGGCTGTCCGACCAAAACTGCTCATTACGGTTCATCGCACCGTTTCTTATTACAAGGTCAGGGCCGGCATACACGCTGTCGGGCCGTGGCTTATTGACCCGGTAATTCTCGTATGATATTGTTCTCTCTCCAAAAATGCCTTTGTCGCCTTTTTTGTTCAGGCCGAAACTTGCCTTGGTAAAACTTTTGCTCAAGTGGTACCGGCCGTCGGGGTTTTGTTCGTAATCAAGATCGGCTTCCATACCCTTCACCCAATTCAAATTAATATTTTTATTGATTGAGAGTACGGCTTTTTGTACGGAGTATTTGCCGTCAAGGGTTACAAGGATGAGGCCCTCGAACAGCATATCATTGCCATTGCGTGGCGTAAAGCTCAATTCCACCAATTTTTGATGGTTAACCTCGATGGTATCGGTTATAAAGAACTTATAAAATGAGGGTGCTTCATCGCAAATAGGGCTGAGGAACTGGTTAGTCATCAGGAAGATATTGTTGGAATAGATATCTATCTCGTTATACATTCGGTTCAGGTAAGTGTTCACACCTTCCTCATCAACAAAGGTCACTACGTTTGCCTTTTTTTCGCCTAATACTATCTTTTTTGTTTTTGCCGGATCTTTACGATAGTAGGTTTGCGTTATTTTCTCTTCCTGGTAAACCGGCAGTAATGACTTGCCCGGCAATGCGGTTGTATCGCGGTTATCATATAAAAACTTATAATTGTGCGTGAGCGTTTTTTTGAAGAATTTATCAGAGACATTGATAAAAGAAAACTGCAGTTTTTCGTACTGTTTGTATTCGGTATAAGCATAGCTCTGCATCCGGTTCTCGTCCTTGTGCGCTATTACCTGCCGGATCAGTTCTACCGCCGGGTTATCCTTATTGCGATAACGCTTCTTTTTACCTGATTTGATGGTAACAGCAGCCAGGGTTTGTACATCCGACTGTAATTTAACATTGATGACCTGCTCTTTATAGGCCACAATGGTGCGGATGACGGATTTATACCCAACAAATGAGAATTTTAATTCCGTATAAGACTTCCCCGATTCCAGGAGGTATTTGCCGTTAGCATCGCTATTAACCCCTATTGATGTGCCGGGAAACGAAACCGTAGCAAACGGTATTGGCTTATTGGTTTGCGCATCGGTAATAATGCCGCTTACAATTGTATTTTGCCCTTTAGCAATAATGGATAAAAAAAGAAGAACTACCGCAAGGGTGTATTTCATATAAATGTTTTTCAACGGTATTACAGGTAAAAATTCATTCAGTTTAAAGCACTTTCTTTTTTAGCCGGCTTTACGACATGAAAACGGGTGTAAGTTAAAATTGTTGTTGACCAAGCCGTAAAACCACCATCAGTTGGCATAACAGCTGTGATAGGTTGATTTTATCACATTTGATGGCTGGATGTTAGAAAGATTTAACCGCTTTAAGGTTATTTCAGAAAAAACTAAATGCTGTGGTTAGTTGACGAGTTCTCCTATCTTATTCACAAGCATATTAATGTCAAAGGGCTTGGTAATAAAGGCATCGAAGCCAAAATGCCCCAGTGATACCGCCAATTCGGGATAGGCGGATATTAATATAACCGGGATATGGCAGGTATCTTTGTTGCTTTTTATAAGCTGGCAAATTTTTCCGCCGTTTGTACCCGATAATAAATAATCAGTTAATACCAGGTCGGGTTTGTATTGCTCGACCGATTTTATAATGTCGTCTGTACGTTCGAGCCCCTTAACACTGTAGTCATTATGAATGAGTACAGTTTCCAGAACCTGTAAGATGTCTTCGTCATCCTCAATGATTAGTATTTGCTTCGGCATTTTTCAAAACGTGATAAATGTTCATATGGTAAAACCCACTAAAAAGGAAAATGTTTTGCCTGATATGACAAAAATACCAAAAATATAGCTATTAATTAACTTTTTGCTTGCCGACAATACTCCAAAGCTTAGTCGAATGTGTTGCTTTACGCATGCTCACCCCTTAAAAAATTCAATCAATACCGGTGCTATCGCTTTTTCCGATACATTATGTGTTTGTCCGTTTAGCATTTTGTACTGATTATTGGGGATCAATTCGGATAATCTTTTAACGGATTTTTTAAGCAGTTCCGAAGTTTTTGTGCCCGCTGCTACAAGGGTTGGTATCATAACGGCCTTTGCACGCTCTTCGGGTAACGTAAACCCATCGAGAAGTGTGATATCGTAAGGCAGCGTATGCGCTATTGCCTTCAATTTTTTCCATATCGGAAGCAGAGTCATCATAAAAATTCCGAACGACGGCACACCAACGACTTTCATAAAATATTTAACGGCGTCTCCACGACGATCCTCCGCAACCATCGTTTTCAATTGGGTTAACATGTCTTTTGGCGCACCATCCGTGGCGCCCGGCAGTTCAAAAGGCGGTTCGTATAAGGCCAGTTTAGTAATGTTAAGCCCTTTTGCAACCGCAGCAAGAGATAGCGCCGCGCCGGATGAGATACCATAAACATAGGCTGAGCCACCGGCTTCTGTTATCAAAGCTTCAATATCTTCAATTTCACGTTCAGGTGCATAAGGTTGCGTATCCCCGCTTTCATTTCGTCCGCGACGATCATAGTTGAAAACGGTGAACTGTTCGGCCAGCAGCGGCCCCAGTTTAATCATCGGGCCGAAATCACGGCTGCACATTGCGCCGTCGACCAATATTACCGGGAAACCGCTACCCGACTTTTCATAAGCGATCAGGGTTCCGTCCTTTGAAGTTAATTTTGCCATAATTTTATTTTTTTATTCTAAAACGCCACATTCATAGCCATGCTCAGTTACCAGGCCGGTTATTGTTTCGGGGCAAATGTTTTCGCCTTCGACCCGTAGGATATTATCGCAATCTTCCAGGTCGAAATTGATGAGTAACAATGGAAATTGCTTTGATAGAATATCCAAAAGCGCTTTTGCCTGCCTTATACGCCTGACATTTGTTCTGAAAACCTCGACCCTGTGCAATTCCATTGTTTTGATGAATTAAGCTTTTACGCCCAGCATTTTGTGATAAGTGAAATAAGATATGACAAGCAGTACCAAACCGCCCACTAACATAGGTGCCCATTGCGTAACCGGGAAATTGGCAGGCGAAGCAGCAAACAGGACGGTGGCGCCTACCAGGTCGAATGTAAAGCCGGCATATGCCCACTCCTTCACCCTTGGGTATCCTGGAATAAGAATGGCTATGATACCCAATGCTTTTGCAATAGCCAGCATTTTAAACATGTATTCAGGAAACTGAACCTGTCTGGCAAATGCTTCGCCTTCTGCGGTTTTTACGAAAGTTCCGATAACTGATGAAAGCATGAGCAGGATGAGCAATACCGTACTGATCCAGTAAATAACCTTTGTTGTTTTCATTGTTTTAGAGTTTAGTGGTTTGAATTATTATTTTATTTAACTTGTTGTGATTTAAGGTATTGTTCGAACTTATCGAGTGCCTGGTTGCCACCTTCAATCACGTGGAATTCGGTAACCACAAAGTTCCTGGTGGCAGCATTTCCAAACACGCTATGCATGGTGATCTTGGTTTTATCCCCCTGCGCCTCAAACGTTATTGTGGCCATAAATTCGGGTTCCTCTCCCTCATTTGATCCATGCAGATATACCAACCGCTCTGGCTTCACCACTTCCAGGTACGATATAAAGTTGGGGAAAACCATATCGCGCCCGGTCATAATGTACCGCCAGCAACCACCGACACGTACATCCATCTCCTGTATCTCAATAGTAAACCCATCCGGGCCCCACCAATGCACCACGTGCTCTGGTTCGGTATATGTTTTATAAACCAGGTCGCGCGGTGCATTTACTACTCGGGTGATCAAAATCTCGCGGTCGTCCGTTTTGCCGGTGAATTTTTTGATATATTCTGCCTGTTCCATATTTTTATGCTTTAACTAATTCGGCCGCAAAGTTTTGCAGGATCGATGTCCAGCCTTCTACTGCTCCCGATTCAACTATAGCGTCACGGACATCATTGTTAAAGAACCGTTGTGTGAACGTCAGCAGAGTTTGTTTGTCGCCGTCATCCTCGAATTTTACGGTAACAAATGATTGTAAGGTTGAAAAATCCACTTCCGGGCCTACCCTGTGACCGATGCGCGCTTTCCATACATCGGCCTGGTGGAATGCATCGATACTATAAACGATCTTTTCGTTTTGCACGATGTCAATGAATTTTCCCTGGTAGGGCGGAAAATCTTGCCCTTCCGGCGACCGCATCGTGTATGAATATTCGCCGCCAACTCTCAGATCGATCTCGGCGCGCGAGGCGGTAAAAGGTTTTGGCGCCCACCAATTTTTAATGTGTTCGGGGTTAGTCCACACTTTAAAAACAAGTTCTTTAGGGGCATCAAATGTTCGGGTGATAACAAACTCCTGGTCCTGTACCTCAATTGCTGCATCATTTACTATTCTCATAACTTTATTATCTATGCGCTTAAAAATTCTTCTATAAAAACTGCCGTAGCTGCCGGCACTTTGTTGCTTGCGTTTACACCCATTTCTCCTATACATGCGCCGTGCATACCGGGCAATACCATTAACTGCGCACCTTTTATCAGGCGAGACATTTTAACGGTATGTTCAATTGTTATCGCATCATACTGACTTACGATGATAAGCGCCGGCGCCGTTATTGACTTTATAGCTTCATCCGGAATATCTTTAAAATTGACCATCCGGGCCACATCCTTTTCGAACATATTTTGCAAAAGAGCCTGATCTGGGGTAACTTTTAAGAATGCTTCCCTGAGCGGTTGGGGCATGCTGTTTAATGTCGCGTCTGTGAAACCATCAAAGAACCCAGGTATAAACCCCTCTCTTTCATAAGCTGCCGAAAGCGCAACTATTCTGTTCACTAATTCAGGATGCCGCATGGCGATTTGCAAAGTTGTAGTACCGCCGTTGCTGAAGCCGAAAAAATTGGCCTCATCCACCTTAAGATATTTGAGCAGCCCTGCTACATCATCGGCATCTTGTTCAAAAGTTTCGGGTGCATCCCTGTCTGTTGTGCGACCGTGTGCTTGTAATTCTACCGCGATGAGTTTACCGGATAGCAAAGGCAGTATGGTGCCGAAAGTAGTTTCAATCGTCGAGCCGCCGCCGTGTATCAATACCAGCGGCATTTCGCCCTCTCCATGTATCTCGTAATACATCTGCAAACCATTCACTGGCGCATAACCCGATGTTGTCAGCTTTTCCATCCCTTATTATTTTAAACCATCCAGGTATACATTCAGTTTCTCGATATTTTGTTTCAAGCCTTCGGCAGCATTGTGCGCCTTTACTATCGCTTCAAATAGTTCGGCTGTTTCAAATAGCATGTGCCACTTTAGTTCTGTCTTATCACCTTTACTTACAAATTCAATAGTTGTGGTAAAAGTTGGATTGACATGGTTAAAAACTATCTTTTTAAATGGGACGATCTCCTGGTAAACAGACAGGTTCTTATAATCTGTTCCGTCGGGCCCGTGCATTACAAAATCCCATTCGCCGCCCGGCCGCACATCCATTTTAAAAATGGTATTAGTAAACCCATTGGGTCCCCACCAGTTTTTAATGTGTTCGGGCTTGGTAAAAACTTCCCAAACCAGCTCAACAGGTGCATTCAATGTCCGTTCGATCTGTAGCTCGCGGTCGGCGGTACTACTTTTTGCGTTTTCCATTTTTCTTGTTCTTTTGCAATTCTTCCAGGTAAATCTCTAGTGAATCCAATCTTGCTTCCCAAAACTGGCGGTATTGTGCCACCCAATCCGATACTTCGTTCAGTCGTTCAAATTTGCCTTCGCAAAAATGTTCGCGTCCCTGCTTTTTGATCTCCAGTAAACCGCATTGGCTCAGTATCTTCATGTGTTTGTAGATGGCTGCGCGGCTTACGTCAAATTGCTCCGTCACCGAATTTATATTAAGCGACTTATGCGCTATCATCCCTAAAATCTGCCTGCGAGTGGGATCGGCAATCGCCTGGAACACATCTCTTCTCATTATTATGAAACCCTTTGGTTGCACAAACATAAATGAAACCTTTTGGTTGCACAAATTTTTTTGAAAATAATTTCAAAGAACTGTTGTGAGCGCTCTCCAAGCGTTTGCCCAATACAAACTTAGTGGCAATAATAGGGGTAAGAAACAGGTAATTGCGGCATTATGAGGGGCGATTTGCGACAACTCACCCGGTCGTCGCTCAGCCGCGCGACCACCCTCTCTCCGCCTTTGGCGCAAAGAGGGTTAGGAATACAAAAAAATTCGGGAAAGGAGCAAAATTTTAACCCCTCTTTACCGCTGGCGGTAGAGAGGATGACGAGCGCATCCCGATAGCTATCGGGACGGGTGGGTCTACACGGACAGGTAAACGCTTACTTTATCAAAAGCTGCTGAAAAGAAGTACTGTCGCCATAAAACGCGTCAAAATCAACAACATGGTTTATACCGGTTACCGTGGCCTTATCCGAGTGCTGCCACATCAGCCATTGTTTGTTGTTGTGCAATTGCGTATCAGCCTGATCGTAATTGGCTACCCAAAGCTTATAATCGTCAAAATAGCCCTGCAAATAGTCGGTATAAAAACTAATACCCGAATAGATGATCGGTTTTATTTTGGTTTTATTTTCGATATAATTCAGGTAATCTTTTAGCTGCTGACGCATTTTATCCGGCTGCACCTTGTTTAGTTCCTCTACGTCAACCACCATCGGCAGATCGCCTTTTTCTGTTTTAGCTACTTGTAAAAAGAATTTGGCCTGAGCAGCGCCGCTTTTTGATGGTTTAAAATAATGATATGCCCCACAGGCAATACCTGCCTTGGCCGCCTCGCGCCAGTTACGTTGAAAGTAGGGGTCGACTAACAAGATGCCTTCAGTGGCTTTAATAAATGTAAAAGTAATGTGAACGCTGTCCTCATTTACAGCTTTTACTTTTTGCCAGTCGATCTTGCCCTGGGCGTAGGATACATCAATGCCATGTATCTTGTATCTATCCGGGATAGCAATGTTAAAATTGGCGTAATGATGATAGTGCGGGTTACCGCCGATATCGCGTATCCAGCGCCAGGTACTTGAAAAGGCTTTGATCACATAACCATAATAAAACGGCGAAAGCAATATTAATACTATCCCGGCGATCGCGATCTTTAGCTGAATGGGCCAGCCCTTGCTCTTTTTTCCTTTAGGAGCAGGCTTTTTTGCAACAGAAGTTTTTGGTTTTGCTGGAGGACGTTTTACCTGGGGAGCCACAATACAAAATTAAGAAAATAAAGAGCCCGTCCTAACATTTGTCGGGACGGGCTCTTATATAATGTTAATTAAAATTATCGTCTTCTGCCGAAAATGCGCAGCAGGAACAGGAACAGGTTGATGAAATCAAGATATAGCGTTAAGCCCCCCATCAACGCCATTTTCTTTGATGAGGCTTCGCCATATTGTACGCCCGCACCAATATTTTTAAGTTTTTGTACATCATAAGCGGTTAAGCCTACAAATACGGCAACACCGATATAGCTGATCAAGTAATCCAGTGATTGGCTCTTTAAGAAAAAGTTAATGACACTCGCAATGATTATTCCTATAAGCCCAACAAACATAAGAGAACCGAACTTGGTCAGGTCTGTTTTAGTGGTATAACCTGCAATTGCCATGACACCGAAGACCAGCGAAGCGGTTAAAAAAACACCTATAACGGAGCCTGAAGTATACTCCCATAGTATAAAACTAAAACTAACGCCTGTGGCGATAGAATAAAGTATAAATATTACCGAAAGCCCGGCATAAGAAATTCGGTTTATACCAAACTCATCGTTAAAACAAATGCCAATGGCGAAAGCATAATGATAAAAGCTAAACCTGTAGACTGTTGGGTAACAGGGTCGATCAGAAGGTCTTTCAACGGTTGGTAATTAGCAAAAGCAAAAGCAAGCGCTGCTGATATACCTAAAGCCACAAACATCCAGGCAAACACGCCTGCCATAAATTTACGTGATGAGTCTGCATCATCTATTTGGATCACATTACTATAATCCGGTAATTGATTTTCCATTTTTTTAAATTAATTAAAGTAATACGAATTTACGAAATTTTATTGATGCGCAAATATGCGTCTACATCTATTTCGAACGCACAAATGATGCCTATCATATACTGACCTGAAAAATTGACATAAAAAACATCTGCACATCTGACCCCGATAGCTATCGGGGTTGCACATCAGCTCAACCGTTTTACCAGTTGTTCCTCTACAAGTTTAAAAAATTGCAGGGGCTTTAAATTACGCCAGGCCATCTCATCCAGCTCGCCGCCGAAGTTGATATAATAGTCGATGTTATTGCGTTTAAACTCTTCTATCACGTGTTCCCTGAAGTTAATTCCGGCTACCCAGCCATCTTCTACTTCCTGGAACCATTCCTCGTAATAGCAATCGTCGGACGAATGAAAATTGAGCACATTTTCGCCTATCAGCACAAACTTATTGATGCCATTATCCACCATCAGGTCCAGTAATTCGCGCTTCATCAACATAATATCGTTGTTAATGGCATCATTCCATTCGCCTATAAACTCAATGATCGCGTAATTGCGGTCGTAATCGGCGAACAGTACTTTCAAATACAGCGTGCTCGACCCAAACGAATCCCATTGCGGGTGCAGCAGGTAGTTGTATATCTGCTTGTCAAATTCAAACTCATTATATTCCGTTGCATAAAAGGGCGAATACTCATCCTCTGATGCAACGTAGTCATCTCTCCATTTGTAGTATGGCTCTATCTCGTGCATTTAACCCCTCCAACCTCTCCGCTGGTTAGCGGAAGGCGTTTATTTCTTAAATTATAAATCCATTTGCACATCCGCACATCTGAAATTTGCACATCATTTACTGTGCATGTATTCTTCAACGGCTTTACGTACGCTACCGTGTTTTAAAAGCAATTCAGCTGCCTTTTCTTCCGATAAGCCGGTATAATTCATCACCATGTGCGTGCCCCTGTCAACCAGTTTATGGTTTGATAGCTGCATATCCACCATTTTATTACCCTTTACCCGGCCCAGTTGTATCATCACGCTGGTCGACAGCATATTCAGCACCAACTTTTGCGCAGTGCCTGCCTTCATCCGGGTCGAACCGGTCACAAACTCCGGGCCGGTGACTACTTCAACCGGATACCTCGCTTCGGCTGCAACCGGGCTGCCTGTATTGCAAACGATGCAACCCGTAATTACATTGTTTTGATTAGCCATTTGCAGGCCGCCTATCACGTACGGTGTAGTGCCCGATGCTGCAATACCTACCAGGGCATCCTTGTCATTAATATGATATTTTGACAGGTCCTTCCAGGCTTGTTCCTTATCATCCTCGGCAAATTCAACCGCTTTACGTATGGCTGCGTCGCCCCCGGCTATAATACCTACTACCCGGTCAAAATCCACGCCAAAGGTTGGCGGGCATTCCGATGCATCCACAATACCCAATCGCCCGCTGGTGCCTGCACCGATATAAAAAAGGCGGCCTCCTGCCTTCATTTTTTCAGCAACCACCGTAACCAGTCTTTCGAGCTGCGGTATGGCCCTTTCAACAGCAACGGGCACGGTATGGTCCTCCTTATTGATGTTTTTAAGGATTTCAAGCACCGGCATTTGCTCCAGGTCGCTGTAGTGGGAGTCCCTTTCGGTGGTTCTTTCCATTTTTTTTTAAATTAATATAACAAAAATCGTAAAAAACCGTCAAAAGCAATTATTGATCATCATATATTTATTGGGTGTGCGTCACATTGCTTAACTTTGTGACAGGTAGCGTATGAAGAGAGCGGCGTCGATTTTTTTAAGGTCCCTGGTTTTAATTTTGTTGGGTATAGCCATTGGTTTATGGCTGGCTGACAATGTTCGCCCTGGTTTTACCGTGGGCGGAGGCAATAAAGTATCCAAAGTACTGCAGCTGGTGCACCATAATTATGTGGACTCGGTAAATACCGATAGTATCGAGGGTGTTACGGTTAACAACTTACTGCAAAACCTCGACCCGCATTCGCTTTATCTCCCTCCGCAACAGGCCGAGTCTATCAACGAGCGCTTAGACGGTGGCTTCAATGGCATTGGCATCGAATACCAGCTGCTCCGCGACACTTTGTTTATTACACAGGTATATAACGGCGGCCCGGCCATGCAGGCGGGTATTGCAACCGGCGACAGGGTAATAGATGTTAACGGCAAAAAATTCTCAGGGACGCATCTCACATCCGAATCGGTAAATAAAGTTTTTAAAGGCGAAAAGGATTCTGTTATAGCGCTGTCTGTTTTGGCTGATGACAACAAATCTCTCAAAATTTATAAAATAAAACGCGGCCATGTTGACCTGAGCAGTTTGGATGCCGCCTACATTACAGAACCTGGCGTTGGTTATATCAAGATCAGCAAATTTGCTGCTACTACTGATGACGATTTTCGCGGGGCGCTTAAAAAACTTAAAACCGCCGGTATGACCAAACTGGTGTTGGATTTGCGCGGTAATGGTGGCGGATATCTAAGTTCCGCAACGGAATTGGCCAGCGAGTTTTTAGACAAAGGCAAACTGATAGTATTTACACGCGGCGTACACGAACCCCGTACCGATTATTTTGCAACAGATTCGGGATTATTTCACAATGGCAAGCTGGCTGTGCTAATTGACGAATATTCGGCATCAGCCAGTGAAATATTAGCAGGCGCTTTACAGGACTTTGACCGGGCCACTATTGTGGGCCGCCGGTCATTTGGCAAGGGCCTGGTACAGCAGCAATTTGGTTTTGGTGATGGGTCGGCGGTAAATCTTACCGTTGCGAGGTATTACACTCCTTCGGGCAGATCGATCCAAAAATCTTATAGCGGCGGTTTAGAAAGCTACCGCAATGAAGTAGCCGAGCGTATGAAAAAAGGGGAATTATTCTCCGAACAAAGCTACCTGGCCGACAGTGCTTTCAAAAAAGCCAAAACCTTTCACACCGCAAAAGGCCGTAAGGTATTTAGTGGCGGCGGTATATTACCCGATATATTTGTTCCGGCGGATACGGCAGGAAATACACAATTGGTGCAGGAATTGAACGACCAACAGCTTTTCGGTGCCTTCGTTATCGACAGGATGCAGCCATTGTTAAACACTTATACTACCGATGATGCTTTTTTGAAAAATTATAATGTGAGCGACAGCCAGTTTGATGCCTTTATTCTTTATGCGTCAAAAACAATTAAAGAAATGGATTCGCCTGAGGTAAAAGCATCCAAAGAAAATATAAAGCAAATGCTCAAAGCTTATGCAGCCCGGTATAAATGGGGCGATTCGGATTACTTCGAAGTGCTTAACAGCGACGATAATACGCTTAAAAAAGCGATTGCATCAATTAACTGATCAGGGTATACTGGCCCGTTGTGCGGTTGTGACTGACAGGAAAACGACACACCTTTTTCGCATTCACAACTATTGCACTGCTTTTTGTTTTAAACGTGCGGCATCATCAAACAACACCACGCCTCCGTCGTAAATAATGGTAGAGCCATTATCATCCCTAAAAAAAACTTGAGGGTAAGCATTATAATTTCTTGGTGTCACGCTCCAGGCCTTAACTAATTTAGGTGCGCCGCCCGATATTACATTCAAATCGTAATAACCAAATTGTGCAACCAGGCACGAGTCCTTGAACGATACAGCAGCCTTATTTTCAGTAACAGCTTTTAAAAAGAGTTCCCTTAACTGTGGCAGCGAAAGGGAAGAGCCGCCAGATGAAGGGCCAGAACTATATCTCGTTCCAGAAGTAGATTGCAGGGCATTATTTTTAAACTGGTACCAAATATGACTTGAAAGAACGGGCAGGTCATTGACGTTTTGCACAGCAAATACATTTTGATAGGTAGCGGCATTTGGGCCGTCTTTCACCGTGTCTAATGAGACAAATGAGAGTTGAAGGTTGCTATAAGCAATGGAGTTTTGCTTAAGCAAGGCGATAGCCGTTACAGAATCGGAGCCTTTAATGCTAAAATTTATCCTTTTTACCTGGCTGATGCAGCCATTGTCGCCGGGAAGGTCGCTCTTTTTACAGGCACCGAACGCAGTTAAAATAAACAACAAATAAAATAGCTTCTTCATAAGATCAAAGGTTTTATTGATATTACGGAACGGCCTTTAAAAATGTAACAGGTAACACAGAATATGCTGCTTTTCATCCCTAAAATAACATAAAGGAACTTAGAGCCAGATTGCAAATGCTTTCAATTAATCTGCACATTCGCCCATTTGAAATCTGCACATTACTTACTTCTGCCTGAAAAATATCTGCACAGGCACACCGGTAAAATCAAAATTTTCACGCAGTTTATTCTCTATAAAACGCTGGTATGGCTCTTTGATATATTGTGGCAAATTACAGAAGAAAGCAAACATGGGCGACACGCCTTTGATCTGGGTGATATATTTTATTTTAACGTATTTACCCTTGATTGATGGAGGCGGGAAGGCCTCGATAATAGGGAGCATCACGTCGTTCAATTTCGAAGTAGGTATTTTTTTGGCGCGATCATTATATACTTTTTGCGCAGTTTCTATCACGCGTAAAACACGCTGCTTTTCGGTAACTGAAGTAAATACGATAGGAACGTCAGTAAACGGGGCCAGCTTATCTTTTATCTGTTCTTCGAAAACCTTAACCGTTTTATTATTTTTTTCGATCAGGTCCCATTTGTTGACGACGATGACAATGCCTTTTTTATTCTTTTCGGCCAGGTGGAAAATATTGATATCCTGCGACTCAATGCCTTCAACCGCATCTATCATCAGTATCACGATATCAGCTTCTTCTAATGCCTTGATGGTACGCATTACGGAATAGAACTCAATATTCTCTTTAACCTTGGTTTTTTTACGCAATCCGGCGGTATCAACCAGCATAAAATCATGCCCGTATTGATTGTAATGGATATGGATAGAATCGCGGGTAGTGCCTGCGATAGGGGTAACAATATTACGGTCCTTGCCTATCAGCGCATTAATGATGGATGACTTGCCCACATTAGGGCGACCAACAATCGCAAATTTTGGCAGGGTGTTTTCTTCGGTTGATTCCTCGTCAAAATGTTTTACCATTTCGTCGAGCAGTTCACCTGTACCGGAGCCGGTCATTGATGAAATATTGTATATCTCGCCCAAACCTAAGCCGTAAAATGTGGCGGCATCCGATTGCTGTGCGTTATTATCTACTTTATTTACGACCACCAATACCGGTTTTTTACTTCTGCGCAGTAACGCTGCTATTTCATCGTCCAGGTCGGTAATGCCAGTAGTAACATCAACCATAAACAGGATAACCGTAGCTTCTTCGATCGCTATAATAACCTGCTCGCGTATAGCAGCTTCAAAAACATCTTCCGAATTGGCTACGTAGCCGCCCGTGTCAACAACGGTAAAACTGTGGTGCGTCCATTCGGCTACGCCATAATGCCGGTCGCGTGTTACGCCGCTAAAGTTATCCACTATGGCTTTGCGCGTTTCGGTTAAGCGGTTAAATATGGTCGATTTGCCCACATTGGGCCTGCCCACTATGGCTACTATATTGCTCATTCTTTTTTAGATTTGAGATGTGAGATTTGAGATGTGAGATTCTCACGCTCAGCCCGACACCTGTTATTATTTTGAGTTTTGAGGAAGACCGATAATCGCCAGACCGGCTCTCATATCTCACATCTCAAATCTCATATCTAATTTAACTTTCGTACCCAAACTGCTTCAGGTAGTTTTTCTTACTCCGCCAGTCTGGTATCACTTTTACAAACATCTCCAGGAATACTTTCCGCTGGAAAAACTCTTCCATATCCTTGCGGGCATAGGTGCCAACTTTTTTCAAAGTTTCGCCGCCTTTGCCTATCAGGATATTCTTTTGCGAATCGCGCTCGACAATAATTTCCGAACTGATGCGGAATAATTGGTCGCCTTCTTTAAAGGCAGTGATGATCACCTCGGTACTGTAGGGTATTTCCTTTTCGTATATTTTAAATATCTTCTCACGGATAATTTCTGAAGCAAAAAAACGGTCGTTTCGGTCGGTTAAGGCCTCTTTGTCATAGTATGCCGGGTGTTCGGGCAGGTGCTCTATCACAAAATTCATTACCGCTAAAACGTTGTGGTCCTTCAGTGCTGATGCTGCGAAAATAGCTTTGGGATTTAATTTCTCCTGCCAGTAATCTACCTTAGCTTTTACCGTTTCCTCGTCCGATTTATCGATTTTATTAATGATAACACATAACGGGGCATTAGAGCCCTGTAGCTTCTCAAAAATATCGCTTTCGTCGTATTTCTCGTTGATGTCGGTTACCAGTAATACGAGGTCGGCATCCACCAGCGAACCTGCTACCTGGTGCATCATCGTTTCCTGCAAAGCATAGTGCGGTTTGATGATGCCGGGGGTGTCCGAAAAAACGATCTGGTAATCTTCGTGGTTTACTATACCGAGGATACGGTGGCGTGTTGTTTGAGCTTTTGGCGTAATGATGGACATTTTTTCGCCCACCAGCGCGTTCATAAGGGTTGACTTGCCCGCGTTTGGCTTACCAATTATACTTACAAAACCCGCCTTATGACTCATAAAAAAATATATAAATTTAATTTGGACTGCAAAGGAACGAATTATATCTTTGCAGTCCAATTAAAACGAAGCGCAAATTGCATTTTTGACTAATTGGAAACACTTTCGGAGTTTATGGCCGGAAGCTAATACGCCAAAAATAGTGCGGGATGGAGCAGTTGGTAGCTCGTCGGGCTCATAACCCGAAGGTCGTAGGTTCGAGTCCTGCTCCCGCTACCGAAAAAGCCTCTGATGAAAGTCAGGGGCTTTTCTATTTTATTTACAAGATAGCTCGTCGGGCTCATATCCGCTGGTTAGCGGACGTAGGTTCGAGTCCTGCTCCCGCTCACAATTTAAATTTGGGGCCTTAAGCTGAATGTCTTAATGCTTTTTTTGTTTTGAGGAGTTTAGCTGGAAGCCGAATTTGTTTTAGGTTGGCTTATGCTATTTGTTTTTCATGATTTTCCCCCATTCGGCCTTAGTGAAAATTTCCAGAGATTCATTGTCAAAGTACCATGCAGATACATAATCAGCAGAAACCACAAAACTGATCACCCACGTGTTCTTGCCCTTCCATAATTTAAATGCACAAATATCTGTCGCAGTAATAAAAGGACTTGTTTCGCCTAAATGTTGGTGTGAGGATGCTTTTATTGCCTCTTTACCGCCATTTCCCAGGGGAATAAGATTGTTATGAAGCTTTGTTTTGTTAACTATATCATTGTCTTTGCTGAAATTGATTAGGTAATCATTTCCTAATAATACTTCATCCGGCGCTGTTTGCGCAGTAATGACATATACTTTTTTTGTCCCATTTTTTATAATAGGAACAAGATTTAAACTGGTATATTGATAAAATTTAAAAAGCGTGTCGTTTAAAACAGCCTGTGCAGCTTTTGACCTTATTGTATAGAACTCTTTTTCAATTTCGGTAAATTGTCTAGTTGTGGTGTCTATGCTGTATTTAGACGAGTCTAAGCCACGGTCGAATTTAACCATCGCGATTACTACTGGATTCTCATTTTTAGTAAAAAAGATAGTAGTCATTTCCTTTTTACTCTCATAAGAAAAATATCCACCAGATAGAAGCTTCTTCCCGGCGAAACTGGAGGCAAAAATCTGTGTACTATGCCCTGATGCCCATTCAGAACGATAAAGCGTTTCCCCCTCTGCGTTAATGCTATCAGCAATCCGTCTCAGCCCATTTTCTTATGCTATTGCATTTTGCGCCAGTATAAAGAGGGTAATCAATGTTAATAGCTTTTTCATTTATGGAGAAAAGGGTAATAAATATTTTATGAATATAAAGAACCTTGCGAATTTTTATCAGCGCCACCAAATATCCCTTAGAATCAAATCTCCTTATACTTCAAAGTAATTCCGAAATAGTTACCGTAAAATTTTAATGACATAGCAACCAATTCTATGCCGACTATCGTAACTTTGATAAGAACGTAATTAACAAATCAAAAACAACACGCCATGTTCAAGAAATATTATTGCTCAGCTTTTTTAATTTTCAGTTTTTTACTCCTGGTAATATCGTCGGGCTTTGCCCAGTCGAAGATGCTGGCAAAAGGTGCTGCAGCGCCTGTATTTACCGCCAAGGCAAGCCTGGCCGGCAGTGCATTTGATTTTTCATTAAAAAAAGCCCTTGCTAAAGGCCCGGTTGTGGTTTATTTCTATCCTTCTGCTTATACCGGCGGCTGTGATGCTGAAGCACACGCCTTTGCTGAAATGAAGGATAAATTTACAGCGGCGGGAACTACCATTATCGGTGTATCTGCAGATGATATCCAGCGGCTGAATAAATTTTCGTCCGATCCGCAATACTGTGCAGGCAAGTTCCCGGTAGCTTCAGACGCCGATGGTAAAATTGCGGCGTCATACGGCCTTACCATGGCAGCCGGACGGGCCGGAATTAAAGATGCACTGGGCCAGGACCTTACACACGGTTTTATCCCCAGAACAACTTTTGTCATTGATAAAGCAGGTAAAATTGCAGCGGTCCTTTCATCAGATGCCGATCATATTTCACCTACCCAGCATGTTGAAAAATCGCTGGAGATCGTAAAAGGGCTGTAATTCGCGGACTTGAATTCAAAATTTCGAACTTGCTGTTTGATGTAGATGCCTTCGAAAGAGTAAAATCCCGTAAATTTGGCCTATGAGTGTAAGCGAGATAAAATGTCCGCATTGCGGCGAGTGGACCATGTGGCAGGATAATGTGGATGATCGTTGTATCAGTTGCGGCGGGTTCCTGGATTCGCGGCGCTTTTCGCGCGAGGTGGAGAAAAAGATCAACAAAGACCTTAAACAGGAAGATGATTATTTCGCCATTAAACCTACCGATGGGCAGTTTACACAAATCATTAAGACCTTCTTTAACTCACTGCGATGGACAGCTTATTATGTGCAGTTAGTGTTTTTCGGGCTCATTACCTTGCTGCTTTTTTTAATCAGTGCATTTGCCACTTAAAAAGTTGACTGTATTGAGTTGGCATTTGGCACGTTTATTCATCCATTATGAAAAAGCCATTGAAATATTCTGAAATAGCGTTTTATGCAAGCGTTGTATTGGTAATTGCCTTACTGGGATTTATAGCCGGTTAATGAGGACATTGCTCAATCCCTGGTTCCTGGCAGGTTGCCTGGTATGGTCAACTATAATGATCACCCGTAAATTCCTCCACCATCCCATTCCTATACTGAACGGATATATAGACGACGTATTTGCTGTACCGGTTATAGCCAGCATTGCCCTGTGCTTTCAGCGGGTATTCATTATCCGTAGCAACTATTATGTGCTGTCGGCAGGTAAGGTTGCTTTTATTGTGGTCTATTTGACGCTGGTGTTCGAAGTATTTTTGCCAATGATCTCCAAAACCTATACCGGCGACTGGATAGACGCGGTACTATATGCCATAGGAGGCCTGTTTTTTTACCGGGTAATGGATAAACCCATTTTGAGCAGAAAGCCGAAGGCTTAAAGCAAAAAGCTTTTAAGGTTGCTTTCAGCTTTGGACTTTCTGCTTTCAGCTTTAAGGTACTTTCTTAAAATCATACGGATCACGCTCCACAAAATCGGCCACTTTGACCCGTACGCCCGTTACCTTACCATTTTCGACCGTAAAAGGGAAGATAGCCTTGCCTAATACCGGGTCCGAAAAAGTTACGTAGAAACGGTTGCCGCCAAGGGGCTGCAGGTGTGCGTACATTTTGTTATGATGCTCAAAACGCATCTCCAGGTCGTTGTTCAAGCCCTGTGTTACGGTCATACTGCCGTAGAGTTCGTTAACATATTTGCCGGTATAAGCCGAAGGTGGTAAAGCCAGCGGATGGTTCATGGCTATAGTATCGCGCAGCATTTTATCCTTTTTTGCTTCGGCAGCCATTTGCTCCTTAAAAAAGCCCAGGTATTTATCACTGTAATTGCTGAAGGGCAAGTTAAAATAGGCATCCATAATATCCCATTTCAACGCCTCATAAAAAACGTTCTCGTCGGTATTGGTTAGTACGATGATACCTAAATGGTCTTTAGGCACTAACGTAACGGATGAAACATAGCCGTTCACACCACCGGTATGCATTACAATACGGTTGTTGTGGTAATCCTGCAGAAACCAGCCCAGTCCGTAAAGCTCATAATTCGTTTCGCCATTAGGGTGAGTATCGGTGCCTACAATGTCCTGCGCCTCGCGTGTTGCCCGGATAGCAGCGACAGGGATCACTTGCCGCTGGCCCACCTTTCCATCGTTCAGCAAGGCCATTACCCATTTGCTCATATCGTTTACCGATGAGCTGATAGCGCCTGCCGGGGCAAGCCCGTCGATATTGCAATAGGGTATAGGCGTCAATTGCCCGTTTACCAGGGTATGCGGTACGGTACGGTTTAAAGAGTGGGGCATATCGGCAGTTAAAGCCAGCGTGTTACCCATGCCCAGCGGAGCGAAGATGTTTTCTTTTATGAACACTTCCCAGGGTTTGCCGGTAACAACCGGGATGATCTGCCCGGCAGTTAAAAATGCCGAATTGGCGTATCCCCATTTGGTGCGAAAAGGATAGGCGGCTTTTACAAGGGCCATTTTCTCCATCACCTGGTCGCGGGTAAGGTCAGTGTTATAAAAGGTAAAATCGCCCTGGAAAGTACGGAAACCTATACGATGGCACAACAGGTCGCGGATGACGGCTTCCTGGCTGGCATACTGGTCGTTCAACTTCCATTGAGGCAAATACTTGTTTACCTTATCATCCAGCGAAAGCTTTTTTTCGTCCTGCAACATAGCAAGCGCAGTAGCGGTAAAAGCCTTAGTATTGCTGCCTATCATAAATAAGGTGTTTTCGTCAACCTTCCTGTTCAGGCCAAGTTCTTTGATACCATAACCCTTCATCATCACCACTTTTCCGTCCTTCACAATACACACGGCTGCGCCCGGTATGCGCCATTTGGTTAGGGCGCGGTTAATGTAATTATCGAGGCTGTCGGGGATGAATTTGCTGCGGTCGGTATGCTGCGCACGGGCGGCTGATGTAAAGATTATAATACCTGCCAGTAATAGATATAATTTTTTCATTATAGATGTTTAATTTGCGGAGCGGTAAATTACTAATTTAACGCGAAATTTATCAGCAGATTACAAATTCTCAAATTACTGAACTATTAAACTCAATCAATGAAAATCAGGTTTTTTCAGCCGGGAATTGCATTCCTGGCACTTATCATGTTGCTTTCCTTCAACGCGAAGGCGCAGCGGGGCGGCGTAAATTGGGCCAAAGACGGTTACCAATATTTTCGGGCCAGTAAGGCCGGCATCACCGAATATGATACCCGCGATTCGGCCAAAAAAACAATTGTTGTCACTTCAGCGATGCTAACACCACAGGGTAAACCAGCCTTGGCCGTTGCAGGCTTCGCTTTTTCTGCAGATGACAACAAGGTGATGATATTCACCAACACCAAACGTGTGTGGCGTTATAATACCCGCGGCGACTATTGGGTGTATGATACCAAAGCCAATACACTGAAGCAACTGGGTGTGGGCAAACCTGAATCGTCATTGATGTTTGCCAAATTTTCTCCGGATGGCACCAAAGCTGCTTATGTGAGCGGCCATAACGTTTATGTGGAAGACCTGGCAAGCGGCGAAATAAAGCCATTAACTACCGATGGTACAAGCCGTATCATTAATGGCACCTTCGACTGGGCCTACGAAGAGGAATTTGACTGCCGCGACGGTTTCCGCTGGTCGCCGGATAGCAGATCGATCGCTTACTGGCAGATAGACGCCCGCAAGATCAAAAATTACCTGATGCTGAATACCACGGATTCCATTTATCCGTTCACTGTCCCGGTTGAATACCCGGTTGCGGGCGAGGACCCAAGCTCGTGCAAGGTTGGCGTGGTGGATATCAATACCACCAAAACTACCTGGATAGATGTGCCCGGCGATAACATACAGCATTATATTCCGCGCATGGAATGGACCACCAACTCCAACGAGATCATACTGGAACAACTGAACCGTGCGCAAAACGACAGCCGGATATTTGTGGGCAATGTATCCAACGGCACCACGCATGTGATCCATGAAGAAAAATCAGATACCTGGATCGACGGTAAATCACGCTGGAACGGCGGCAATCCCGTTGGATGGGATTGGCTGAAAGATGGCAAAACATTTATATGGGTGAGCGAAAAGGACGGATGGAAGCATATTTATACCATTAATTCTGAAGGTAAAGAAAAATTGATCACCAAAGGCGATTATGATGTAATAACCCTTAATTGCATAGATGAGGCCAACGGTTTTGTTTACTTTACCGCATCGCCGGATAATGCCACTCAGGAATACTTGTACCGTGCAAAACTGAATGGCTCGAGCAAAACGCCTGAGCGGCTTACCCCTAACGACCTGCCCGGCACGCATACTTATACTATGTCGCCAAATGGCAAGATCGCCATGCATACGTTCTCTAACAGCTATACACCTTACGAAAATGAAGTGGTAAGCTTACCGGATAACAAACACATCAGCGGCGCCCACATGGCTGTGAAAAAAGACGCCAAAAACAAACCCGAATTTTTCAAGATCAAAACCGTTGACGGTATTGAAATGGACGGCTGGATGGTAAAGCCAACCAATTTTGATTCGACCAAGAAATACCCGGTTGTATTTTCGGTATATGCCGAACCAGCCGGTCTAACCGTAGCCGACAGGTACGGCGTTGGCCGCAACGGCTTGTATATAGGCGACATGGCTAATGACGGTTATATTTACATGGCTATCGAAGGCCGCGGCGCACCGGCGCCAAAAGGAGCTTTATGGCGTCATTCCATCTATAAAAACATTGGTATCATCAACATCCGCGACCAGGCGATGGGCTGTGCGGTGATACGCAAATGGCCGTTCGTGGATTCGACCCGCATAGCGGTACATGGCTGGAGCGGTGGCGGCTCAACTACGCTCAACCTGCTGTTCCAATATCCCAGCCTTTATCAAACGGGTATTGCCGTAGCCGCTGTGGGCTGGCAATTATCATACGATAACATTTACCAGGAACGTTATATGGGTGTACCTACCGATTCGGCAGGCAGGGCGCCATTTATTGCAGGTTCGCCCGTTACCTATGCTAAAAATTTGCGCGGCAACCTCCTTTATATGCATGGCACAGGTGATGATAATGTACATTACCGCAATGCCGAATTGCTGATAAACGAACTAATCAAATATAACAGGCAATTCCAGCTCATGTCATACCCTAACCGTTCGCACGGCATATTTGAGGGTGAGGGTACCAGGCTGTTCCTGAACACTTTATTTACTAATTATTTGAAAGAGCATTGCCCTCCGGGAGGAAGATAGAAGCTGAAATATCGAATCATGAATAACGAATGATGAAGTTGAAAACCTCACTTCGATATTCATCATTCGGAGGTCGGTGTTCGTCATTCAGAAGAATGCAAAAAGCCCCTCAACGGGGCTTTTTGTTTGGATAAAGGTTAGGTTTTAAAAAGGCAGATCTTCTTCGGCGCCGTTGCTGCTAAAAGTTTCGCCATTTGTTGGCCCTTTTGCAAATTGACGCGGCGCACCGTCCGGTTCAAAATCGCTTTTCCGGCCAAGCATGGTAAAATTTTCGGCAACCACTTCGGTGGTGTATTTTTTTATGCCGCCTTTGTCTTCAAAAGAGCGGGTTCTTAATTTTCCTTCGATGTAAACCAGTTTCCCTTTTTGCAAAAATTTTACAGCCAGGTCAGCCAGGCCCCTCCACATCACAATATTATGCCATTCCGTTTGTTCAACTTTTTGGCCATCTTTATTAAAAGTTTCTGAGGTTGCGAGGGGGAAACTTGTTACGGATACCCCTCCCTCTAAAGAACGTAGTTCGGGGTCTTTCCCCAGGTGACCGATCAGAATCACCTTATTTATTCCGGACATAAATTAAAATATAATTATTTAGAAATTAAATAAATTAGCTATAAAGATATTAATTATTTTGGGGAAAGCTAAAGTTTTTAAATTTTCTACTTCTATGTAAAACCATTTCGGTTCTAATTTAACATGCTGAGCCTCAATCCGGATAAATTGGACATGTATACGCTGATGCGTTAGGATATGCCTTTTTGCGCTAAAGGCATCGGTTATTTTAATGCTTTCACCAAAGAATTCTTTTGTTTGTAACAATCCAGTTACATCCCCTGGTGGTGTGAAGGACGGCGTTTCTATTAAAGGTAGATCATACATGTTGGCCCATATATCTTTCTCATCGCGCTTGTTCATCAGCACTTTGTCGCCATCGGTTACCAAAAAGTAGTTAAAAAAGCGGTCCCTAACTTTGACTGTTTTCAGCTTTTGCGGAAGTACGGATACTTTATCGTGATCAAAAGCATAGCACCCTTCGCGTACCGGGCATATCCCACAATCAGGCGATTTGGGTTTGCACAGCATCGCACCAAATTCCATCATGGCCTGGTTATGTAAGCCGGGATGGTCCTGGTTCAGTATTTCATCAGCTAAGCCCTGGAAAAGCTTTTTCCCTTTTGGCGAATTGATAGGTTCTTCAATACCAAAATACCGGGCCAGTACCCGGTAAACATTGCCATCTACTACCGCTTTGGGCTGGTTGGCTGCAAATGATGAGATGGCTGCGGCGGTATATTCGCCAATGCCCTTAAGTTTTAGCAACTGTTCATATTGTTCAGGAAATTTGCCATTGTACAGTTCAACTACCTGGCGTGCGGTTTTAAGCATATTGCGCCCCCGCGAATAATAGCCCAGGCCCTGCCACAGTTTTAATATCTCATCCTCATCAGCAGCAGCAAAAGCCCCTACATCAGGATATTTTTCCAGGAACCGGTTGAAATAGGGCATGCCCTGTTCTACACGGGTTTGTTGCAGGATGATCTCCGAGAGCCAGATCACGTAGGCATTAGTCGTATTTCGCCAGGGTAATTCACGTTTATTTTTGAAATACCATTGTACCAATTCATCAGAAAAATTCATTGGCATCAAATGTACTACGATGTGCTGCAATTGTTTTAAAATTGTAACGTTTATATGTGAATTTCGGTCTGTATAAAAAAAAAGTCTTAATTATTTCAATCTTTGCTAATAAACCAATACTTTTGCAACCCCAAAACAGTTAAGTATTTACATAAATTTATAAGGAAAATCTGATATGACTAAAGCAGAAATTATAGCTGAGATCTCATCAAAAACAGGCATCGAGAAGGTTGACGTTCAAGAAACTGTTGAGGCATTCTTCAAAGTGGTTAAGTCCTCGATGGTGAGTGGAGAAAATGTTTACGTAAGAGGCTTCGGAAGCTTCGTGGTTAAGAAAAGAGCGAAAAAAACGGCTCGTAATATTTCAAAAAATACGGCTATAATTATTCCTGAACACTTTGTTCCAAGCTTCAAGCCTGCAAAAACTTTTGTAGAGAAAGTAAAATCAGGCAACAAGAAGTCTGTAAAATAATTTCCCGTCATGACCAGGAAGGGAACACAAATAATCGTAGTTGCAGCAATAGTTGTCATGTCCGTTTATTTGTTGTCCCTTTCTCCAAAAGGCTTAATTCAACCCAAAGTTACCAAGTCGGGGTCCGGCGTGGTAGCGGGTTCAAAGCCTTCGGTGTCCAATGTGTCTGTGGAGGATGTTTCGGCACCTGCCAAAACTGCGATCGGTGCTGCACTTGCGGCAACCATCAACGATTTGGAAGGGCAGTTGAAAAACGCCACGACGGATGCAGATAAGCTGAGCCTTCAGAAAAAACTGGCCAAACAGTGGGATGATGATAATCAGCCCGCCCCGGCGGCATTTTATTACCAGGCTGCCGCCCGAAAGGACAACAGCTTTGACGATTGGCTTAGTGCCGGCAAGCATTTTAACGACGCTTACAAAGGCACACAGGACACTTCGGTACAGCCTGCTTTTGTACAAAACGCCATTGAGGCGTTTAAAAATGCGGTTAAGTTAAAGCCGGCAAACCTTGATGCAAAAACGGGTTTAGGCGTAGCTTATGTTAACCAGACGAGTTCGGGCATAGCAGATCCGGATGGAGGTTCGCCGATGCAGGGTATTATGCTGCTGCTTGATGTAGTAAAGCAGGACCCGAACAACCGGAGCGCCAATTTAAACCTGGGGCTCTTCGCAATGAAATCGGGACAGTTTGATAAAGCTGTAAACAGGTTTAAAAACATGATAGCGCAGAAACCCGAGGTTGAGCCCTATTTTTACCTTGCTGAAAGTTATAAGCAGCTTGGCATGAAAAAGGAAGCCATCGACGCCTATCAAAAATGCAAGGATATGATCCCTGACCCCGTTGTAGGTCAAAAGATCGACCAGTATATAAAGGAACTAAAACATTAAATTCACTAAAAATTATTACTATGCCGAGCGGTAAAAAACGTAAGAGACACAAAATGGCTACCCATAAACGCAAAAAGCGTTTAAGAAAGAACAGACATAAGAAGAAATAAGTTGCCGTGGGCAACCTTTTATTGCTTTGGCGGTAAAAGAGTCTGTTATTGTTTTACCACTTTAATAAGCGGCAAATTTATGCCGCTTTTAGAAATGGAGTAGCGTTTGATAAAAGAATTAATTATCGATTCGACCCCGAACGGGGCTACCATTGCGTTATTACAGGACAAACAACTTGTAGAACTTCATAAAGAGCAAGCCACCAACAATTATACCGTTGGTGATTTATACCTCGGCCGTATCAAAAAGATAATGCCCGGGTTAAATGCTGCCTTTGTGGACGTGGGCTACGAGAAGGATGCGTTTTTGCATTATCTCGACCTTGGCCCGCAGGTACAAAGTTTGTTGAAACTGACCAAACAGGTACGCAGCGGCGGTTACCAGTCGAAGTTGCTTGACAATTTTAAACCGGAGCATGATATCAATAAATCGGGTAAAATAACCGAGGTATTGGCAAAAAATCAGCTCATCCCGGTACAAATTGCCAAGGAGCCGATATCTACCAAGGGGCCGCGTCTAAGTTCGGATCTGTCTATCGCCGGAAGGTACGTTGTATTGGTGCCTTTTTCGGAAGCTATTTCTATTTCCAAAAAGATAAAAAGCAATACCGAACGCACCCGCCTGCGCAAGATCGTCGAGAGCATTAAGCCGAAGCATTTTGGCGTTATCATCCGCACCGTTTCTGAAGGTAAGGGCGTATCCGAAATGCAGTCGGACCTGCTCGACCTGATATCCAAGTGGGAAACATTTATTACCCGCCTGCCTACGGTTGAACCGGGTAAAAAAGCGTTGGGCGAGATTGACCGCACCTCAACTTTGCTACGGGATATACTGAACCCCGACTTTCAGAGCATTTATGTAAACGATAACGCCATTTACGAGGAAATACGCTCGTACGTGCACCAGATATCACCTGATTTGGAAAATATAGTACGCTTCCACAAACATAAGGAGCCCATTTTCGAGCATTACGGTATTGATAAACAGATCAAGGGCGCCTTTGGTAAAACGGTAAATTTAGCCGGCGGCGCATATTTGGTTATAGAGCATACCGAGGCCCTGCACGTTATCGACGTAAACAGCGGTAACCGTACAGCCAGCAAAGAAAACCAGGAAGAAAACGCATACCAGGTAAATAAAGAAGCTGCCAAAGAAATTGCGCGCCAGCTAAGGCTCCGCGATATGGGGGGCATTGTGGTGATCGATTTTATCGATATGCACAAACCGAATAATCGTAAAGATCTTTTTGATTACCTGCGTTCCGAAATGGCGCACGACAGGGCAAAACATACCATATTGCCTCCAAGCAAATTCGGCCTGGTGCAAATCACCCGCCAGCGCGTTCGCCCGGAAATGAATATTGTTACCAGCGAGATATGCCCGGCATGCCATGGCACCGGAACTATCCGCCCAACTATACTCTTACTGGACGATATTGAGAACAACTTCAACTATATCCTGGTTGAGCAAAATGAAAAACATATCACGCTTTGCATACACCCCTACATTGAGGCGTATATCAAGCAAGGCCTCATCAACCGCCAGATGAAATGGTACTTTAAATATGGGCAGTGGATAAAAGTTAAAAGCAACCCGGCGTACCAGATCACCGAATTCCATTTTTTCTCATCGAAGGATGAGGAGATCAAGCTGTAGATTTTTAATGTGCAGATTACAGATGTGCAGATGTTTTGATAGAGCATCTGCATTTTTGTTTTGATAGCTAAGATTTCCCTTATATTTAAGGCATGAATGAAAGCCTAGCCCAATCAGTAGCGTTAATATCTTATGGCAACGAGTATTTAAATAATGGCAACGTTGAGGACAACTTCTATCCATGTAATTCGACATTCAAACATTATAATAGTGTACAATACGTAGATTTTAACAACGCGATCTTCCGTTCCCAAATAACTGAAGTCATGGTAGCACAGAGTCCGATAGGATGGTTCAAATTGCTTAAAAAAGGAGGGTGTAAGAAACTCGCGTTAAACTATCATCTTTCAAAAGATCAATCTTTCACACCCGACTACAAACTTATGGGCTTTGGTACAGGAGGCGGGCCTTGGTTAATCGAAGCTATTTATGATGAATACTCAAACTATTGGGTCAATAAATCGGAAGTAACTAAGAGAGATGATCCAGCCAAAAAATTCTGGAGTATAAAATATGGCGTTATCGCTAAAAACAAGCCCATTATAGACATGCATTATGACTTAATTGAAACCAGAAATAACCTTGATGCAGTATTGTTAGAGATTAAAGCGCTTGCGAGCAGGCACAGTTTAGATTATTGGGCCGACGTATTTCAAAAGGCTCAAGACACTCTTAAAAGCCCTAACCCAAACAGGGAGTATTACCACAAAGATTTGATCATTGCTAAAAACTACTCTCTCGCAGCACAGCAACTCTTATTTGCTGCAGGCTTGGCTTTTGTTTTTGGTGGAATGGGTTCTTGGAATGATTTAGCCTTTGAGATGGAAGATGAAAATGAGATGTACAGATCTCTTTCTTCTAAACTCTATAATGAAATAAATAAATCCATTATTGCAGCAGTAAATAAGATAGCAGATTAGATATTTATTTCACCTTCAGCAACAAAGCCAACCAACCGTATTGATCTGTTGTCCGTAAAAATCATGGTTTACACTTTTATCATGAGATTTATCATAACACATTTGTAATCAAATATTTACAGATAAAATGGCGGAAATTATGTAAACTATGTAAACCCACTTTAATCTGGTTGTGGATTTGCGGCACTATTTCACCTTCAACAACAAACTTAACTGATCGGGGTTCATCTTTCGTACCAGGTTATCATTTACAGTAACTTTTAATACCTGGTCCTTATAGTCATATTTTGCCTGTTGGTCTATGGCATTGATCTGGCTCACGATATCACACAACACCGAATCAAATTCCAATCGCTTTAGGGCATCTATTGTAAATTCCATGTTTGATAATGAATGACGAGCAATAATACTAATTTTTTTAGTATTTACTATTGCCGTTCAAAAATTAACCTGCACATTTGCATATCTGTAATCTGCACATCAACAAGTGGTCAAAACTAAAATTGCTTATTTCTGCCAGAGCTGTGGAGTAACCTGACATGAAGAAACTTGGAATATATTCTTTCTTAAGTTGAAATTGTATATTTGTGTGTGGGCAACTCAGTAATATATAAAAAAATACGACAGACAATACAGTCATATCTTCCTGGTTCCCGGGTTTTGCTATTTGGTTCCCGCGCACGGGGTGATGAAGATCACCGTAGCGATTACGATTTGTTGATCATTACCCCACTAACCTTTACCCCATTGGAAAAAATAAGCTGGAGTACCAGGCTTGATCGGGCACTTATTGAAAATATCCATATACCTGTTGACTTATTGTTAAGCAGCGAGGAAGAAGTACGCCAAAAGCAAGAGCTGCCTGGCCATATAATACGGTCGGCGATGAGAGAAGGGATTTGTTTATGACACCAGCATTGATCGCGTATGTTGAATCATGGATTCAAAAAGCTGAACATGATTTGATCAGTGCCCAACGACTACTGGAAATCGAACCAATGATACTCGATAATGCCTGTTTCCACTGCCAGCAATCTATAGAAAAATACCTTAAAGCATTTTTGATTTTCCACGGGTTAGACATAGAAAGAACACATAATATCATTTTTTTACTATCACAGTGCGCAGACTTTGACCAGGTATTTGCAACGATAGACCCATTAAATATTAACGCTTACGCTGTGCAAGGAAGATACCCGGATACTAATCTTATGCCAGAAAAAGAGGAAGCAGAAAGCTATTACCAATTAGCGCTTCAAATCAAAAGCTTGGTTATTGGAAAGATTGCCTTTTTATAATTATTATCCTGTCAAATCAGTCGATTATTTACTAATTTTCTTAGTAACGCCTATTGCCATTCAAAAATTAATCTGCACATTTGCAATCTGTAATTTGCACATTAACTAGTGGCCAAAACTAAAATTGCTTATTTCTGCCAGAGCTGTGGTTTAGAATCACCTAAATGGCTTGGTAAATGCCCCTCTTGCGGGCAGTGGAACACGCTTGTTGAAGAAATAATCGAGAAAGAAAATACCGCCATACCCAACTGGAAACCGGGAACAACAAGTTTACAACGGTCTAACAAACCGGTACAGGTATCCGAGATCAGCTTTAACGAGGAACACCGCGTGCTTACTCCGGATAAAGAATTTAATCGTGTTTTGGGCGGTGGAATTGTGGCCGGTTCATTAGTATTGATAGGCGGCGAGCCGGGCATAGGCAAATCAACCCTGATGCTGCAACTGGCGCTGAATATGCCTAATATGAAGGTGCTGTACGTGTCTGGCGAGGAAAGTGAACGGCAGATAAAGATGAGAGCGGAAAGGCTATTGCCTTCGGAAATTCTAAATTCTAAATCCGAAACTCTAAAATCCGAAATCGAAATTCCGAAATCCGCAATTGGTAAAGAGTGCTATATTCTTACAGAAACTTCCACTCAAAATATATTCAAGCAAATTGAGCAATTAGAACCTGACCTGGTGATTATCGACTCGATACAAACGCTGTATTCCGCGCACATTGAATCGACGCCGGGCAGTGTGTCGCAGGTGCGCGAGTGTACAGCCGAGATGCTGCGCTTTGCCAAGGAGTCAGGTACGCCGGTATTCCTGATCGGCCATATCACTAAAGATGGTATGATAGCAGGGCCAAAGATACTCGAGCACATGGTAGATACCGTTTTGCAGTTTGAGGGCGACAGGCATCATATCTACCGCATCCTGCGGGCGGTAAAGAACAGGTTTGGTTCGGCATCAGAACTGGGTATTTATGAGATGCTGGGCGAGGGTCTAAGGGAAGTATCTAACCCGTCTGAAATTCTACTTTCGCAACGCGACGAACCTTTGAGCGGCATTACCATTTCGGCGACGCTGGAAGGCTTGCGGCCGATGATGATAGAGACGCAGGCGCTGGTTAGCCCGTCGGCCTATGGTACACCACAACGCACGGCTACCGGTTTCGATACCAAACGAATGAACATGCTGCTGGCGGTACTCGAGAAGCGCTGTGGTTTTAAATTGAGCGGCAAGGATGTTTTCCTAAACATTACCGGCGGCATCAGCGTGGAAGACCCGGCGATAGACCTTGGGCTTGCTGCTGCCATCATTTCGTCACACGAGGACATACCCATTCCATTTAAAACCTGTTTTGCCGGCGAAATAGGACTATCAGGCGAGGTGAGAGCCGTAAACCGCATAGAACAGCGCATTGCCGAAGCACACAAGTTGGGCTTCGAACAAATATTTATATCCAAATATAACCTGGAATCGGGCGGGCAGAATAAAAAACGCGTCGATCTGACGCGTTATAGTATTGCTGTTAAAACCGTAGGCAGCATTGAAGAAGTATTCAGCGCCTTATTCGGTTAAATAAGTCTTTTTAGTCGGTTGTTTGAACAACAAGCTTGCGGATCCTGCTGTTGTTGAAATCGGCGATATAGATATTATTACCCGTTTTGTCAACTACAATGCCCTGCGGTGTATTAAATATAGCAGCAGCGCCTGTTCCGTCGGCATAGCCTGTTACATTTGATGCGCCTGCCAGTACATATAACGCCCTGGCCGAAGTTAGTTCTATAATGCGACCCGATTCATCAGAAATAAATAGATTGCCGGTTGCATCCACGCACAATGCCGAGGGATAACCGACCAATGCAGTTTGCACTGGGCCACCTGCAATGGTGGTTATTACGCCGGCGGGAGTTATTAGCCTGATGGCATTATTACCATCATCAGCCACATAGATATTGCCTGTAGCGTCAACAGCTATTCCGTTTGGCTTTTTAAATGCGCCCCACGATCCGATGGCCGAATCGACAGTGAGATTGGTATAACCAGGCCTGGTTACTCCCGCCACCAGGCTTACACCGCCCGCCGGTGATATCTTGCGGATCATGTTATTGTTCCGATCGGCAACAAACAAATTGCCTTTCGTGTCAAATGCTACTCCTGCCGGGCCGTTAAATGTTGCCACTTTGCTGGCCGCGCCATCCACAAAACCTGCATTACCATTACCTGCATAGGTACTTACGGTGCCTGCCACTGTAATTTCGCGTATAACGTTATTGCCGTAATCGGCTACAAAAATATTGCCCGTGGGATCTATTGCTAAACCTTGGGGAGCATAAAACTCGGGGTCTCCATCCTTGCTGTCAACATACCCTGCAGTTCCGTTACCCGCAATAGTGGTTACAGTGCCGTCAGAAGCTATTTTCCGGATACGGTTATTAAATGTATCTGAAATATAAATGTTGCCGGATGCATCCATTGCAAGGCCTGTTGGGTTGTTAAATTCGGCACCTGTTCCTGTTCCATCTAAAAAGCCCGCGGTTCCGTTACCGGCAAATGTGGTAACCACACCCGTTACAAATGATAAGGTGGAACTTGTAGTAAACGTTATTACGGCCCCGTAGGCAGTGCCAAACTCGTTGGTTGCATAAGCACGCAGGTAATAGGTGGTATTAGCCGTGAGTCCGGTTAAATTATTTGTGAAGGTATAACTGGTTGTAATAAGGCCTGCAGCACTTTTAATATCGTCCAAAGTTGGCGTTTTGGTGGTAGTGCTGTAAACAACGCCGTCTGCCGTCAAAGCAGCACCGCCGATGGACGTGATCGTTCCGCCGCTTTGAGCGGTGGTTGTAGTTAGATCGAGTATCACATCCTGCGTGGTAACTACAGGTATGCTGGTATCTGTGGTGCCGGTCTTTTTACAGCTTGAAACTGTAAAAAGAATAATAAACGATACAAAAAATATAAGCGGTAGTAGGGGTTTCTTCATCAGAATAATTTTGTTTTTAGTACATATCCATGAGCGATAATTAGTTACCTGGTGCCCACAGCTCAGTAATTCATATTTTCCGCAAACTTAACCTAAATCGGGCTAAGTTTTAACACAATTCAATAGTAGTTTAAAAATGTTACTTACTCAACTCATTTAACAAATATTAACAATATCTGCCAGGCTGTAAAACCTTGTAAAACATCGCTTGTTAGCCTAATACAAATACGCAATTACAATACGATGAAAGCACCCGCTTTATTACTATTAGCATTTATATTTTTGCTTACAGCATCTGCCCAAAAACAAACTGTCATCACACATGGCAAAGTTTATGGCGACAAGCCCGATACCACAGGCATAATGCCGGCAAACAAGGTGGAAGAATTTATGGCTAAGAAGACCCGCGTGAGTGTAGCCATAAAGGGAAAAATATTAAAAATAACCAAACAAAAGGGCGGATGGTTTACCCTTGATGAGGGCAGCGGAAGGGTTATCAGTGCGCACTTTAAAAATTACGGTGTGAATATACCCGGCTCACTTGCCGGGAAAACGGTAGCGCTCGAAGGTGTGGCCCAAAAACAATTTATTGCCGATGATGAGCAGCATTTTGCAGGCGACACGGTAAAAGGAAAAAAACAATCGCAGGTTAAAACTAACCCAAAACGCAGGCTAACTTTTGAGGTAAAGGGGATGATGGTGGAATAGCGGGGTTTAATTTCTTAATAGTAGAACCGGATCAAGCTGGGTATCGTTCAGAAATAATTCTCTGACCTTTTGTTCGATCTCGTTTTTGTTAATTGTTTCGGGATTACGCCTTACTTTTAAATAACTTTCTCTTGAGACCTTACTGGCAAAATCTCCCACAGTTTTCAGACGAATTTCTTTCCCAAATTTCCCCACCAATTTGAAGGCAGCAAGTGATGCCAAAAATCCTACGGCTCCAATCATCCAGTTATAAAAAATCATAAAAAGAAATCCTGTTGATAGTAATCCAAATAGTGTTATTGCCCACTGATTAGGCTGTAGAAGATGGGTCTCGAACCCCATTTCCTGGTCGAACTGCTCGACCATTTTAAGCCGGTCGTCCTTCGGAAATAACTTTGATAATTTTGTATGTGGCGTTATACTGCATTTTTCTACGGCTGTAACTCTGGCTATAACACAACGTAGCTTGTAGAACGCTTGTTGGGTCGTACAGGTATCTGAATACCCGAGACTGATCTTATTAATAATAAGATCATAAAGTTTAGCGTAAGTATCTGCCTGCATTAAACTTTCGTTGTCAAGCTTGATGTTGAATGATTTTTCAACCTTAAATAAGACCTCGTCGATATCCAGAGGGTCAATTTTTTTATATGTCTTCATACTCACAGTGCCAGTAATACGGCACTTTACGTGCCAATGTTTATTACTTGCTTAGGTACATTGATTTTTCTTTGTACAAATGGCGGAAGTATGGGTCCTCCAGATCGGGTATAAAGCGGATGGCTTCGCCGGTTGATTTCATCTCCGGGCCAAGCTCCTTATTCACATCAGGGAACTTATCGAAGGAGAATACGGGTTCTTTTATCGCATAGCCTTTCAGCTTGCGCTCTATCTTAAAGTCCTTCAGTTTATTTACGCCCAGCATTATTTTGGCTGCGATGTTAATATAAGGCACATCGTATGCTTTAGCTATGAAAGGTACCGTACGCGATGCACGCGGGTTGGCCTCTATTACATATACCTTTTCGTCCTTTATCGCGAACTGGATGTTTAACAGGCCGCGAACATCAAGGGCCCTGGCGATCTTAATGGTGTGATCTTCCATTTGTTTGATCACATTAGCTGAAAGGTTGAACGGTGGCAGCACTGCGCTTGAGTCGCCCGAGTGGATACCCGCCGGTTCGATGTGTTCCATCAGGCCAATGATATGCACATCGTCTCCATCGAAAATAGAGTCGGATTCGGATTCTTCCGCGCGGTCAAGGAAATGGTCGATGAGCACACGGTTGCCCGGCAAGTTCTTTAATAAGCTCACTACAGCCTTTTCCAGGTCCTCATCGTTGATCACAATGCTCATGCCCTGGCCGCCCAGCACATAACTTGGGCGAACCAAAACCGGGTAGCCTACTTTGTGGGCTACTTCGATGGCTTCTTCAGCATTTTCGGCTACGCCGTATTTTGGATACGGGATATCTAAGTCTTTCAGCAAGTCAGAGAAACGACCGCGGTCTTCGGCGATGTCCATGTTATCGAAGGATGTGCCGATGATCTTGATACCATGCTCGTGCAGCTTTTCTGCCATTTTAAGGGCTGTCTGACCGCCTAATTGCACGATAACACCTTCCGGTTTTTCCAGTTCGATGATCTCGCGCACATGCTCCCAGAACACCGGTTCAAAGTATAGCTTATCCGCCATATTGAAGTCGGTGGATACTGTTTCCGGGTTACAATTGATCATGATGGCTTCAAAACCAGCCTCTTTCGCTGCCAGCAAACCATGCACGCAGCTATAATCAAATTCGATACCCTGGCCAATACGGTTGGGGCCCGAACCTAATACGATGATCTTCTTTTTGTTTGTTGGTATTGATTCGTTCTCACCTTCGTAGGTCGAATAAAAATATGGTGTTTTGGCCGGGAATTCTGCGGCACAGGTATCAACCATTTTATATACGCGGCGGATATCCAGGCTTACGCGGCGTTGGTAAACTTCCTCTTCGGTAGTATTAGTTAATATATGTGCTATCTGCGCGTCCGAAAATCCTTTTTGTTTTAGAGTGAAGAAAAACTCTGTCGGAATATTGTTCAGCGAATACCTGCGCAATTCGATCTCAAGATTTACTATTTCCTGTATCTGGTTCAAAAACCAACGGTCAATTTTTGTTGCTTTCCTTACGGATTCAATAGGTACACCTAAACTTAAAGCATCGTAGATATGGAACAGCCTGTCCCAGCTCGGGTTTTCCAGGCTGTGCATAATTTCTTCCAGGTTGCGGCTCTGGCGGCCATCGGCACCGAGACCGGCTCGGCCTATCTCCAAACTCTGACAAGCTTTTTGTAGTGCCTCGATAAAGCTGCGGCCAATAGCCATCACTTCGCCTACCGATTTCATTTGCAGGCCCAGCTGCCTGTTGGCGCCTTTGAATTTATCAAAGTTCCAGCGCGGAACTTTTACGATCACGTAATCCAGTGTCGGTTCAAAATATGCCGAAGTGGTTTTGGTGATCTGGTTTTCTATTTCGTCAAGGTTATATCCTATAGCCAGTTTGGCGGCGATCTTCGCGATAGGATATCCTGTCGCTTTTGATGCTAATGCTGACGAACGCGATACGCGCGGATTGATCTCGATCGCGATGATCCGCTCATCGGCCGGGTTAACCGCAAACTGTACGTTACAGCCGCCCGCGAAATTGCCTATGGCGCGCATCATTTTGATGGCCTGGTTACGCATGTTCTGATAACAGCGGTCGCTCAGCGTCATCATAGGTGCCACAGTTATCGAATCGCCTGTATGGATACCCATCGGGTCAAAGTTTTCGATAGAGCAGATGATGATCACGTTATCGCGGCTGTCGCGCAGCAATTCCAGCTCATATTCCTTCCAGCCAAATACTGCCTGTTCCACCAATACCTCGTGCGTTGGCGAAGCCTGTAGTCCACGGCTCAACGCCAGGTCAAAATCTTCCTTTTTATGTACGAATCCTGCACCTTTACCGCCGAGGGTGTAGCTTGGGCGAATAACCAGCGGAAAGCCGATCTCCTGCGCAGCTTCCTTACCTTCCAGGAACGAGTTGGCGATCTTTGATGTTGCTACATCAACACCTATATCAACCATTAGCTGGCGGAAAGCCTCGCGGTTTTCGGTTTTTTCAATGGCAGCTGTATCCACACCTATTACACGCACATGGTATTTCTCCCAAAGTCCGCGTTCTTCAGCTTCAATACAAAGGTTCAGCGCTGTTTGGCCACCCATGGTAGGCAGCACCGCGTCAATCTTTTGCTCCTGTAGTATTTGTTCAATGCTATCACAATTCAAAGGCAACAGGTATACATGATCGGCAATAACTTTATCGGTCATGATGGTGGCCGGGTTGCTGTTGATGATGGATACGGAAATGCCTTCTTCCTTGAGGGATAAAGCTGCCTGCGAACCGGAATAATCGAACTCACACGCCTGGCCTATAATAATAGGGCCCGAACCAATAATTAAAACGGATTTGATGGAGGTATTTTTGGGCATAGTTTTATTGAAGCTTATGGTTCATGGTTGATGGTTCATGGTTACCCGGGCGGGCTATGAACTATGATCCATTAACTCTGAACTAATTCTATGCGCTGAAAGCGAAAAACCCGACTTCAGCGTCGGGATGCAAAGATAGAAAAATAGATAACGCTGTGGCAGGATTTTTTAAATTTTATTCTATAATATTTATAATAATAACGTTGCGCATTTTTACTAATATAGTTGCATATTTTTTATATTTACCATTACAGAAAAAACTAACTAACAGATACGGTGAAGATGAAAAAACATTTAATACCCTAATTATCCTTTGCGTGGCAATAAGCAGCTGCGCCATGTATCAATCACTTGTAAAATCCTCTTTCCCTTATACTACTACGTTTACTGTTCCCGCCTCGGCGCAGCCCGGTAACGAATATTCGGCCATCAATGTAGCAACCAGTTTCGATCAAAATTTTAGCGGGGCCGGTAACAATGCCGATAAAATAACCCTGGTGCGGGTTATTTCGGCCAAACTAATGTCGCAGGAACCTACCGATTATAATATCGGCAACCTGTCATCGGTGAAGATATACCTGTCAAAAGACGATGGCAAGGACGAAATGCTGGTTGCTTCCCGCAGCGATATTGGCCCCAATGCAGGCAATAACATTACACTGGATATTGATAACTCGAAATTTTTAGATGAATTGGTACGGGAGCCGAACATCAGGGTACGCATGGCCTATAAAGTGCGGCAATCTTACAAAATAGATGTAAACCTGCACGTGATATTAGGGTTGGCAGCTTACCCGAAGCCGCAAAAATAAATTATAATTATACCGGCTGACCGCTTTGAACGCGATCGTAATTTTTAACACTATGCAGATCGATGCTTAGATCGACGAGGAAGGTTTGTCCTGAATCAGTCAGCTTTAAGCAGAAATCAGTATAGGTCAGATCTAATTGCCGCCTGATATTCGTCAGCCCAATATGCTCATTAATTTGGCCGTTAGATGCATTGCCGTGGGGATTTTTAACCTTAAAGTTAAGCCGTCCATCGGTAACCGTTACATCCACACAAATTGTTGGATCGGCTGCGCCAACGTTGCTGTGCTTAAATGCGTTTTCCAGGAAGGGTAGTAAAATGAGGGGTGATATTACTTGCTCATAATCATCTATCTCTTTTTTAAAACAAACCCGCACCTGTCCATTATGCCGGATTTTTTCAAGCTGAACATAATTGTCCAATACTTTGATCTCCTCCGAAATGGGTACAGTACCATTAACAGATTTATACAGCATATACCGCAGCATATTGGAAAGTTCGATTACAACCTGGGGTGTTTCCTCGGCTTTTTCAAGGGCCATTGCATGAATATTGTTCATTGTATTGAACAGAAAATGGGGGTTGAACTGGTTCTTCAAAAACTTCAACTCCGTTTGCAGCTTGTCCTTCGTAAGCTCTTTTTCATTCTTGAGGCTCATCGTTTGCATCCGGTATAGTTTTAAGGCCAGGGCGATACCGCCAACGTAGCCAATGTCTAATAAAGCGACAAGCATCCACTGGGGACTAAATAACTGAGCTAAAGTATACGGCGGGTGGCCGGGATATTGATGAGGGATTATGTAATACCCCAGGGCCATTCGAAACATGATAATGGCTACCAATAAGCCGGCGCCAAGCTTCAGACAAGTGAGCCACAGGTTGCCGGGCCTTTTAAATGGTTTTTTTTCGAATATGGCCAATGCAAAGTAGGTGAAGAACACCCTTGATGGCATCAACGAAAGATTAAAGCAAAAGGCCAGCGTAATAATATGCGGCTGTGATATATTGGTAAAGGTGGTATGTATCCAGGCGTATTCAACTAAAGTACCCTGAACGATAGAAGCCAGCCAAAAAAGCAGGTGCCTGTATAACTTATTTTCCACTATGTAAAAATAGTGAATAGGGATAACACAATCGCAATATAGGTCGCAAATACGTACAGACGACGCCAAACGGCGCACTAAAGCAGATTTTATACCTACGAATAACACATCCAGCACCTGAATGCCGAAACTGCCCGTACTAACGAAAGCACAATCTTTGACAGGTTATTTTAAAGCGATCGTCATTTTTCGTGCTATAAAAAATACCAGCTACCATAAATTAGGTAGCAATGGAGGCAATTTGCTTGTAAACGGTTATTGCCGGGTAGTTTTGTATTTTGATGGGTTTTAAAAGGTTGTATATCGAATGCATTTTTATAATGCTATACAATCATAATATTCGCTTGAGGATTTTGATCGAAGCCCCGCCAACAGCAACAAAATGGAAATAATTTCATCGCAGCGCTTAACAAAACCAAGGTATAACTTATGCAAATATATCATACTTACTGGCTTTATTGCCGGTTCGCTCGATGCGCTGGCAGCAATTTATATTCTCTCGCATGGTAACGCTCAGCCAATATTCAAGTACATTTCAAGTGGTATATACGGTAGCAGCGCTTTTACAGGCGGCGCAGGCATGGTTTTATTGGGTGTTGCACTGCATTACTTTATTGCATTCTCCTTTACAGTATTTTATTTTACTACTTCCGGCTACGCCCGCATATTTCAAAAAAACATTTTTTTAAGCGCTATAATTTATGGACTGTTCATTTATGTAGTGATGAACCTGATCGTTTTTTCGCTTTGTAATATCCACGTGGTGCATAGGAACACCATTAGCATTGTCAGAAATTCCGTAATTCTGATGATTTGTGTAGCCTTCCCGATCGTTTACGCTAAACGGCTATACAATTCCAAAGGTTAAAGAGATTCCCATTTTTAAAAATACATAGCCTTTAGGAAGGAGACCTGCTGGTTTGACAATCATTAGCGGTTATAAACTATAATTGATTTATATCTTTTATGCGGACCAATAGGTAATGTTATCAAAAACGTCGGCATCGAAAAAAGGCCAATGGTAACTGCCGGGTTCCTTATTTTGCTGCTGTAGGGCAAAAACACACATCCCAGGCCAACAATAGTTGTAAAAACGCTAACCGTATTGACAGTTGAATAAATACGTGCGGCCCTCGCTTTTCGCAGCGCTAATGGATTGTCTTGTACATAGTCTATCACGCTTCCACCTGTCATGTCCACAATTTCTGATTGACCCTCTTTTTGAAGATAATACGCATAAATAGGATGAGACATATGCGTGTTCATATCATAAGATGTACCCCAATAGTGCCTTAACAGCATTAATTTACCGTAGTATACACCATCATAAACAACACCATTTTTTACACCATAATAGGCAGGGCCCACTTTTATTGCACTTATATTTTTAATTGAGAAATTTGCTGTATCTGCTGCTACGGTGCTGGTATTGAAGATAACCGATGATGCATTTATCTTTTTTCCGTCGGTAGTAACAACATAATTTGAGGTTTTATCTTTTATCCCCTGCGTCACCAAATGGGGGCTGCACGATGTCAATAAGAAAGCACCAAATAAACATAATGGCAGGTAAAATTTATTCATATCGTGATCAAGGGTTTGCTGTAAAGGATTTTTTAGTTGGCAATTTATACCTAAAGTTTGAAGAATAAGTTACGCCTCAGATAGCGAAACATTATTCATGACTTAATATAAAGTCCGAACCTTCGCCTTCAGCGTTGTAAAGTCTTCAAGTTTATTTTACCAGCTTATTATCCGGATCGGGGAATACCAGTATCGGTTTATAATTACGCGCTTCATCCATCTCCATGTAGGCGTATGACATGATGATCACAATATCGCCAACCTGGGCAAGCCTTGCGGTTGCCCCGTTAAGGCATACCGTACCACTGCCGCGTTCGCCTTTAATAACATAGGTTTCAAAGCGGGCGCCATTGTTATTGTTAACGATTTGCACCTTTTCATTGGCTATAATATTAGCAGCATCTATCAAATCTTCATCAATCGTAATGCTGCCCACGTAGTTCAGCTCGGCCTGCGTAATCCGCGCCCTATGCAGCTTTGATTTCAACACCTCTATGATCATGGGGGCAAAGGTAGAGTTCTTTTTATTAATTGGTGTCATGATTTGTTCATAGTTCATTGAGCGGCCGGTTCAGGCGCAAATACAGTGACACTCACAGATCGTATGTGAAATATAAAGTTATCAATAAGCCTCGTATTACCGACTCTGGCGGCTACCAAAGCGACAATGTCGTATCTGCTTTTATGATCTGGGTTTGGATTATTTTCGTCTACCCTGTGTAAATTGTCTGAATGGACAACTTCAAAATATTCCAGTTGTACGCCCGGTTCCTTGGTAATCTCTTTTTTGCATTCCTCAATAAAAGAATCAACCTTACTTAGGTCAAGATTTTCATTCAACCAATTAAGCGTTTTTGATAAAACCAGCGCATGCTGCCTGTCATCAACCGAAAGATGGATATTTCTCGAACTCATCGCCAAACCATCTTCTTCGCGCAAAATTGGACACATCACCAGCTTTACCGGCAGGTGCATCAAATCCACCATTTTTTGGATAACCATAAACTGCTGGTAATCCTTCTGCCCGAAAAAGGCCACATCCGGCTTCACAATATCAAACAGCTTGTACACCACTTGCATAACCCCCTGGTAATGCCCCGGCCTGAACTTGCCTTCCAGCAAATGCTCCAGTTCGCCTATATCCAAATGCCATTGCTCATTGCCGGCATACATTTCGCTCACCTCCGGGTTAAATAATACATCACATCCAACACGTTCCAATTTCTCAATGTCTGAAGCTATCGGGCGTGGGTATTTCTCCAGGTCTTTCGGGTCGTTAAATTGGGTGGGGTTTACAAAAATACTGCACACTACCGCGCCGCTTTGCTGCTGCGCCTGCTGTATTAACGACAAGTGCCCTGCATGCAAAGCGCCCATAGTTGGCACAAAGCCTATGGTTTTATGCTCATTACGCAAGTTTTCAAGGTAATCGTTAAGCGCTTTTTTGGTGATGAAGATGTTCAATGAAGCGAATATTTATAAAAATGGGGCAAAGTTGTGCAATTGATCAAACATAACCAAAACTAACTTGCATAATACATTGATAATTCGTAGATAATGCTTATATTTGCACACTCAAATTTTTTGACTTCTTTACATAATATTAATATCGACTTGAGATGGGTAAATCTAAGCTTCTGTTCATAACTCACGAAATGTCACCTTTTCTTGAACTCACAAAAATTGCTGAAATCACGCGTCAGTTGCCACAGGCAATGCAAGACAAGGGTTACGAGATCCGTATCCTGATGCCGCGTTTCGGTAATATAAATGAGCGCAGGAACCGGTTGCACGAAGTGATCCGTTTATCGGGTATGAACATCATCATTAATGATAATGATAATCCTTTGATCATTAAAGTAGCCTCGATCCCTGCTGCACGTATGCAAGTTTATTTCCTCGACAACGAAGAATACTTCCAGCGTAAGCATGTGTTTGGTGATAAAGACGGTAAATTTTATGCCGACAATGATGAGAGAATGATCTTCTTCTGCAAAGGTGCATTAGAAACTGTTAAAAAACTGGGCTGGGCCCCTGATGTGATTCACTGCCACGGCTGGATGAGCGCATTGGTACCGGCTTACCTAAAAACTACTTACAAGGACGACCCTACTTTCAAAAATTCAAAAGTGATCTACTCGGTTTACGAGAATGACTTTGAAGGTAAGTTAAATCCGGATTTTGCGAATAAAGCGGTTATGACCGACATGACCGAAAAACACACCGAAGTTTATAAACCGGGCACCAATTCATCTTTACACACCGGCGCTATTCAATACGCTGATGGTATTGTTTTGGGCAGCGAAAATATAGACGAGGATGTGTTAAATAATGTTAAAAACAGCCATAAATCGGTTTTAGAGTTTAATTCCACTGCAGATTTCGAAAATTATTACAATTTTTACGACGAAATTACCAATGAAGAATTGGTACATGTTGCATAAGCTTTGAGATCAGATATGAAATTTTTCCGGTTAGACTTATTAACCCTGTTGATAAGTCTTTTTATTTTAAATAGCTGCAAACGCGATGGTACGGTGGGATTGGGTGTCGATTCATCTACGCAATTGACGGGTTCGCTAATTGATACTTCTACTATTATTGTAAATACAGTTCCTGATATTGGGTTCAATGCCTTCAATATCAAACCAACAGATTCGATCGTAACTTCAGGGCTTTTTAAAACGCCGCTGGGCTATTTCCAGGACCCTGCATTTGGAACTACCGAATCCAATATTGCGGTTGGGCTTACCCTGCCTGGGGGAGCGGCATATACTCTTCCTACAGGTACCATTGTTATTGATTCGGCAATACTTGCTTTGAATTATGCCGATGGCTTTTACGGCGATTCGCTTACTTCCAAATTTAAGATAAACGTTTACCAATTGAAAACAAGGCCGCTCAGTAAACTCTATTTTAATACTACTGCCTGGGATTATAATAGCGCCGCCCTTTTAGGGACCAAATCATTCTTTGCGCACACACATGATAGTATCAAAGTAACTAATGTTATTATTGGGGCGCCTGACACCTTAATTAAAGTTGCGCCACAGTTGAGAATACCGATCGATAAGAATTTCGTCAATAGCATTCTTTTTAATGCCAGCTCGGAGCAATTAGCTTCCAATACCGTTTTCCAGAATAACGTAAAAGGTCTTTATTTGACTATCGATAAGGCCGGAACACAGGGTGCAGGCGGTACTTTTATGTTTGGCCTTAAAGACTCGTTAAATGTTTATTACCGCGCTATCAACGGTACTACAATTGATACAGCTGTGGTAAAGTTACCGATGTCGGACAGCCACGCGGCTCAAATAAAACAAACCCCGTCGACTGCAGTTTTAACCGAGTTGGCTAATACCACCAACGGCGGCCGTAATTTGATATATTTACAGGGTTTAGCCGGTTTAAAGGTTAAGATCAGTTTCCCATATCTTAAAAATATTATTAAAGATATAGGCAGCCGTATTGTTATAAACCGTGCCGAACTGGTGGTTACACCTTTGCCGGGCAGCACCATTCCATTTGTTGCACAGCCCAAATTAACCCTTTATCAACACGATATCACACATTCTATCGTAGAATTACAGGATGCTTCAAGAAGCGATCCCCGATCGGGCGGTATCGGCACCTTTAGCGGATTTTATAACCAGGCGCTAAGGAACTATCATTTTGTAGTTACCGGTTATATACAGGATCTGATGGATGGCAAAACGGTTGATTACGGCACCTACCTTGCGCCTATCGACACCACTAATAAAACAAGTGTTGATGTTAACCCTACCGTGCAAACCGCGGGCCGTACCATTGCTATAGGTACCGTAACAGATAAAAACTCTCCGTATTATTCGTCCCGGATAAAACTGAATATTATTTACACCAAGTTACCGAAATAAAAAAAGGCCCCGGTTTACGGGCCTTTTTTTATTAATTTGAACTATTATTAGCGCTTTATGTTGATTATATCACATAGCTAATTATTTTTGCTTACTTTTTAAATTTAAAAACTTCTATTTATGTGCGGCATAGTTGGCTATATAGGTTATAGGGATGCTTACCCAATCGTTATCAAAGGGTTACATCGTTTAGAATATCGCGGATACGACAGTGCCGGGGTAGCTTTAATTGATAAAGATCTTAAAGTTTATAAAAAGGCCGGCAAAGTAAGCGACCTCGAACACTTCGCCGAAGGGCTTAACACCAAAGGTACTGTTGGCATGGGCCACACGCGCTGGGCCACACACGGTGCGCCGAGCGACCGCAACTCACACCCTCATTCCTCAGGCAATCGCAAACTCACTATAATTCATAATGGTATCATTGAAAACTATGCAACCATTAAGGAAGCCTTAATGGCCAAAGGGCATGTTTTTTTAAGCGATACTGACACCGAGGTACTGGTTCACCTGGTTGAAGATATACAGCAGGAAACCCGCCTTGATCTGCGTGAAGCTGTGCGGGTGGCATTGAATAAGGTAATAGGGGCTTACGCGATCGTAATTATGAGTTCTGAGGACCCTAATCAACTTATAGCCGCCCGTAAAGGCAGCCCTATGGTTATTGGTGTTGGCGACGGTGAGTATTTTATAGCTTCGGACGCAACGCCAATTGTGGAATATACTAAAAATGTGATCTACCTGAACGATAACGAAATTGCTTATATCCGTCGTGATGACTTGCTGATCAAGAATATCGATAATACTGTTCAAACTCCCTACATACAGGAGCTTGACCTGAAGCTGGAAATGCTGGAGAAAGGCGGGTATGATCACTTCATGCTCAAGGAAATATACGAGCAGCCGCGTTCCATACGTGATTGTATGCGTGGCCGCATCTATCCGCAGCAGGGAAAGGTGCAGTTGGGCGGTATTAAGGAGTATGCTGAAAAGCTAAAAAATGTCGACCGTATCATCATCGTTGCCTGTGGTACCTCATGGCACGCCGGCCTGGTGGGCGAATACCTGATAGAGGAATATGCACGCGTTCCGGTAGAGGTGGAGTACGCCTCCGAATTCAGGTACCGCAACCCGATAATAGGCGAGAAAGATCTGGTGATCGCCATATCCCAATCCGGTGAAACAGCCGATACAATGGCCGCTATTGAACTGGCTAAGGAAAAAGGCGCTACGATATTTGGTGTGTGTAACGTGGTGGGCGCATCTATCCCGCGTACCACGGATGCCGGTGTTTATACACATGCCGGCCCCGAAATTGGTGTGGCGTCAACCAAGGCATTTACCGCGCAGGTTACGGTGCTTACACTGATCGCATTTTACATTGCCCAGCAGCGTGGTACCATTACCCAAAGCAAGCTGGTTGAATACCTCACCGAGCTTAACCAAATACCCGAGTTGGTTGAAAAAGCACTTCAATCAAATGATCACGTCAAAAAAATTGCAGCAAAGTTCAAGGACTCAAGGAATTGCTTATTCCTGGGGCGTGGCAGTTCGTTCCCCGTTGCGCTCGAAGGGGCTTTAAAACTTAAAGAAATATCTTATATCCACGCCGAGGGCTATCCTGCTGCCGAGATGAAGCACGGTCCAATAGCGTTGATAGATGACGAAATGCCGGTAATTTTTATCGCCACAAAAAACTCATCGTATGAGAAAGTTGTCAGCAATATACAGGAAGTAAAGGCACGCGGCGGCCATGTAATAGCCATCGTATCCGAAGGGGATGTGGATGTAAAAGGAATGGCCGAGTTTGTTATCGAGATACCGGAAACCGCAGAAGCCTTTGTACCGCTGCTGGCTACTATACCTTTGCAACTCTTAGCTTACCACATCGCGGTAATGCGCGGGTGCAATGTCGATCAACCGAGGAACCTTGCTAAGTCGGTAACGGTGGAATAGGGTTATACGCCTGACGTTATACGTCTGTTATGGTTAAGAAAGAAATCCCGGTATCAAATTGTGTATCGGGATTTTTTATTTCATCATTTAATAGATAAAATCAATTATTATTATATTTGAATAGATTTTTTCTATATGACGATCACTCAACTCGAATACATCGTAGCTGTTGATACCTATCGCAGCTTTATTATGGCAGCTGAAAAGTGTTTTGTAACCCAGCCTACCCTCAGTATGCAGGTCCAAAAGCTGGAAGATACACTTGGTGTGAAAATATTTGACCGCAGCAAGCAGCCTGTAACTCCGACGGAAATAGGTATCGAGATCATTGAACAGGCCAGGATATTGCTGGCCGAAAGCGAAAAAATACGGGAGATCGTCAGCGACCGGCAAAAAGATCTTTCCGGCGAATTGAAGGTTGGTATTATTCCAACAGTGTCGCCCTACATATTACCTAAGATCATATCGGGTTTCGTACAGAAATATCCGCAGGTAAAGCTGATCGTTTGGGAACAAACCACCGAGGATATTGTACAGCAGCTAAAACTGGGCACGCTCGATTGCGGTATCCTGTCAACACCCTTGCATGAGGCCAATTTAACGGAGATACCTGTATTTTATGAAAACTTTGTGGCGTATGCCTCGAAGAATAGCAAGCTATCCAAAAAGAAAAGCATAACGCCCGAGGATATTGATATGGAGGAAATATGGATCCTGAACGAGGGCCATTGCATGCGCGAACAGGTTTTGAATATTTGCCAGCGCCGAAAAGCTACCAAAGGGTTTCTTCATTTTGAATATAACACCGGCAGCGTGGAAACTTTGAAGCGTATGGTTGACCAAAACAACGGCGCCACCATTTTGCCCGAACTTGCCCTTGCCGAATTAAGCGACAAGCAATTGGACAAGGTGCGTTATTTTAAAACTCCCGAACCTGCCCGCGAGGTAAGTATCGTTATCCAAAAGAACTTTCTGAAGCGCCGTATGATAGAGGCTCTTAAAACCGAGATACTGGAATTTGTGCCTAAACGCATGAAAAGCAAAAAGAAAAAAGAGGTGATGGAGATATGAGGATTTCGGAAGTCGGAATGCCAAATGCGGATTGGCTTGATTTTTATTCCGCATTCGACATTCCGACTTCCGCGTTTAACGGCCTTGCGCACCGTACTCAATCACCACATCTTCACTCACCACATGCCCTGTACAGGTCAATATCCAGCCCTCTGCCAAATCGCTATCCGTCAAAACCTCATTGGCCGACATTACCACTTTACCGTTTTTGCATATCGCGGCGCAGGTTGAACAGGAACCGACACGGCAACTATAAGGCAACTGCACCTTATTTTGCAATGCCGCTTGTAATATGGTTTGATTTTCGCCTGTTGCGATATCGTAAACCTCACCATTCAATTGTATTTTAACCTTGCCGGGAGGGTAATTGACCAGGTTCCTGGCAACGGGAACCGTTTCAATCACAAAGTTTTCTTTCCTGATCTTCTCCGGGTCAACCCCGATATATAAAAGTGTGAGCCGTATCATGCGCATATAGGCAAATGGTCCGCAGATATAAAATTCAGCCTTATCCAGTCCAAATTGAACATGCTGTTTCACCAATTGCTCTGCCTTTAGGTTATTCAGCCGGTTTGCTTCGCTACTTAGCAGGTAAACGATCTTTAGCCTTCCGTGATGAGTTATTTCCAGCTCGTCCAGTTCCGTTTTAAATAAAACCCGAATATCCCTGCTGCTATAAACCAGCGTCAGTTTACTATCACCTTTGCGATTCAGAATGTATTTTAACTGGGATAATACCGGTGTAATGCCGCTGCCTGCAGCGAAGAAAAAAATATCCTTTTCTGTTTGAGAATTACTGGCTGTAAACCGGCCTGCAGGCTCAACGGCGGTTAAAATATCGCCAACCTTTAGCTTGGTAAGCATAAAACGCGAGATCTCGCCGTTAGCCTGGCGTTTGACGGTGACGGCCAGCAAATCTTCATCGGGTGATGAGCTTAAGGAGTACGACCGCCGTATTTCTTCAGTTCGATGTGTAAATACCAGTGTGATGAATTGTCCGGCCTTATAAGCGATTCTTTTGCCCGAAACTTCTTCCAGGAAGAAAGTAGCGGTATCCGGCAGGTCCCATTTTATGGCTTCGATCTTTAATTGGAGCATTTATTAATTAGTGAGTTAGTAAATGAGTGGATTAGTGAATGAATGACCGACTCGCTAATTCACCCAATCACTCATTATTTATCAGTACAATTTTGCCAAATTGCGAGTGATCTTCCATTTTATGCACGGCCTTGTCTGCCTGCGCGAGCGGAAACACCTCATCAATTACCGGTACGACCTGGTGCTTATTTACAAAATCAACCATCGCCTTAAAATCATCCGGCGACCCCATCGTGGTGCCCAATATCTGTAGTTGTTTCCAGAATATTTTGCGACCATTCAGCGGCGGGATGTCGCCCGCAGTACCACCGAAAAAGACGATCCTTGCGCCAGGGTTAGTCAAATCCAATAGTTTATTAAATCCATCCCCCAGGGCACTGTCGATGATCACGTCAAAACCGCCTGCCATAAGCTTTAATTGTTCGGCCCAATCCTGTGCCTTATAATTTGCCCCCGCCGAAGCTCCCATCTGGCGTGCCCGTTCAATTTTATCGCCTGAGCCTGAAGTCACAAATACCTTACATCCGGCAGCCACGGCCCATTGCAAAGTAAAAGTACCCGTGCCTCCACCAACACCGGTTATCAGTACTTTATCGCCTTTTTTTGCTTTGCCCTTAGTAAATAGTGCCCGAAATGTCGTCAATCCTGCTAAGGGCAGAGCCGCAGCCTGCTCCCAACTTAAATGAGCGGGTTTTGGGTAGAGGTATTCTGCCTTAACTTTCACATATTCGGCAAAAGTGCCATTTTCCGGCAAGCCCAAGATTTTGAAGTCGTCGCTTTTGTAATCGTTCTGTGAGCCCCAGTCGTGAGATGGGTTGATGATCACTTCCTTATTGAGCCATTGCTTATCAACACCACTTCCTATCTCAGCAACGATGCCCGAACCATCCGATCCCAGGATCGACGGGTATTTGATACCGGCATATTTGCCGATGATTATCCAGTAGTCGCGGCGATTTAGAGCGGCGGCTTTAATCTGGACCAGAACTTCGCCTGCCTGCAGTGTTGGTTTTTCAACTTCCTTTAGTGTCAGCGGTTTACCGGCTGCTTCTAATACGATGGCTTTCATAGATAAACATTAAAAGAGTTTGTCATTGCGATCCGCTAACCAGCGGAGGGCAACCTCATCGCCAATACCGGTCGCCGACCTAACATGCGACGAGGTTGCTTCGTCGTTCCCCCTCAATGACAAAGTTTTATATTAAACAAAAAACGGCAGAACAACTGTATCCTACCGCTTTATTTTTTTCATTCCCCTTCAGGGGTTAGGGGCTTAACCTATTGCCTTGCCATACAACTCAGCAACATGGTTCCAATTAACCACACTCCAGATAGCAGTAAGATATTCCGGGCGGCGGTTCTGGTATTTTAGGTAATAAGCATGTTCCCAAACGTCGATACCTAATATCGGTGTGCCTTTTACTTCGGCAATATCCATTAATGGGTTATCCTGGTTAGGGGTTGAACATACCGCCAGTTTTTTATCCGGCGTAACAATGAGCCATGCCCAGCCTGAGCCGAAACGGGTAGCACCTGCTTCTGACATTTTAGTTTTCAGATCAGCAAAGGAACCGAAAGTGCCGGCAATTGCTGTTCCTAAAGCGCCTGATGGCTCACCGCCGCCGCTTGGCGAAAGCCATGTCCAAAAAAGGCTGTGGTTATAGTGCCCGCCACCATTGTTACGAACCGCCGGGGGAAATTTCGAAATGTTTTTAATAACATCCTCAATGCTGCTGTTGGCCTCAGGTTTGCCTTCAAGCGCCTTGTTTAAATTGGTAACGTAAGCCTGGTGATGTTTTCCGTGGTGGATCTCCATTGTCATCTTGTCGATGTGAGGTTCCAGGGCATCGGTAGCGTATGCCAATGCCGGTAGTGTAAATGCCATAATGAACTATTTTTTAAAGGTTAAATTCTGTTGTGACTACAAATATAAAGTTATAAGGATGACTTTTGTTCTAAATTAATGTCAATTTCTTATGGCATATAGCTGATGGTTCATAGATCATAGCCAACCGTATTTAGCCATGAACCATTAACTATGATCTATGAACTATTTGCGCTTGCTTTTAAAAAAATCACGCACCAACTCAGCGCACTCATTTTCGCGGATGCCCCCCGTAATAGTTGTCTTTGGATGGGTTATTTTCTGGTTTATCCTGCCAAAACCGAGTTTGGCATCATAGGCCCCAAAAACGATCTTACTTAACTGGAACCAATAGCAGGCCCCGGCGCACATTACGCAGGGCTCCATGGTAACGTATAGCGTGCAATCTTTCAAATATTTGCCGCTGAGAAAGTTGGCGGCAGCCGTTAGCGCCTGCATTTCGGCATGGGCTGAGACATCGGTCAGGCGTTCGGTGAGGTTATGCCCGCGACCGATGATCTGCCCTTTGCACACCACTATAGCGCCGATGGGGATCTCATCTTCGGCAAGGGCCAAATTGGCTTCCTTCAATGCTTCGGCCATAAAAAAATCATCGGGCGAGATGGTTGGCTCCTCGCCAAAGGTATAATAGCGCATGGTTAATTTTTAGTTCTGCTTTTACCGGAGTTCTTCGGACAAAGAAGCGGACTTTTGCTGAAAATAGGAAACAATTTTTTCTGACGAACAGAAAAGCGCGTAAGGCACTGCAACAATCGAAATAGTTAAATTTCTTAACTATTATGGTGTTCCAAAAGTGATGCACCTAAAAAGTGGGACACTTAACGTATTGTACTATAGCAACTTACTACCATTAGGAATTTGTCGTTCAATAGCGGTTAGCACAATATCACCGTTCTCATCGGCGAATCCTGTTAGCAGGAACTCAGACATAAAAGTTGCGATCTGTTTTTTAGGAAAGTTGATTACCCCGACAATCTGGCGACCAATTAATTCTTCTTTGGTGTAATGTTTAGTGATCTGCGCGCTTGACCATTTAATGCCGAAGAGCCCAAAATCAACCCTGACTTTATAGGCTGGTTTGCGAGCCTCGGGGAAATCGGCAACTTCCAATATCGTTCCGACCCGCAATTCCACCTTTTCAAAATCGTGCCAGGTGATGATTTCCATGAAGAAAAATTATACAGAAATTATTCCGCGCTTAATAGCAAATATTACCAGCCCCACCAGGTTTTTGGAACCTGTTTTTTCGAAAAGTCTTGCGCGGTAGCCTTCTACAGTACGCACGCTCAGGAATATTTTATCGGCTATCTCCTGGTTAGAGCATTCCTGGCAAACCAGTTTTAATACTTCTATTTCGCGGTCGTTTAATTCAATATTCTGCTGACTGCTATTGTCAGCCTGGCCTGGCCCTACAAGTTGCTTGATGAGCGTTACCGATAGGTGCTCGTTAAAATAAAAGCCCTTGTTGTGGACGGTCAAAATAGCCTCAACAATTTCTTCGGGTTCAGCATTCTTCAGCAAATAGCCCGATGCCCCGGCTTTCATCATATCCACAATATATTTATCCTCGTTATGCATTGAAAGCGCCAGCACTTTTACATTTTTGAAATGCTGATGAATATGGGTGGTGGTTTGCATACCGTCCATTTCAGGCATTTTGATGTCCATCAATATCACATCGGGTTCATTGTCGGCTAACTGCCCTATCAGCTCCTTGCCGTTTGAGGCTTCGATCAGTAAATTAAAATCAGGGTAATCTTCAAGGGTGGCTTTTAAGCCGTTTCTGAAAATTTTATGGTCGTCGGCAATTGCAAGATTTATCGGCTTCATAAGCAAGGAAATTTAGGATAAATATATTAATTATTAGTTTACCCTTTAGGTAACGGTACATTTATCGTGGTTACTGTACCGCTTGAATGTTTGGAATAAATATCAATTTTGCCATTGATGAGGCTGGCGCGGCTGCGCAAATTTTTTAACCCGAAACCATGTTTCACACTATCAATATCGAACCCTTTTCCATTATCCCTGAATGACATCACCAGCGCATGGGCTTGCTTTGAGAGCTCGACATGTATAGATGTTGCTTCAGAATGTTTTACTGCGTTGCCAAATAACTCCTGCGCTATCCGGTAAAGCGTTAATTCGATCTCGGAAGGGAAACGCTGATCATCTAATTTCTTCGAAAAAGTAATCTGTATAGACGTATTTTCGTCCATTTTGTTGCATAAGGCCTTGAGTGCATCTATCAAACCAAAGTCGGTTAAAACCGGCGGCAGCACGTTATGAATAATGTTCCTGATCTCCTGTATACATTCATCGGTCAGCTTCCGGGTATCCATTAGCAGGGTATTCACTCCTTCAACCTCGTTGAGTTTATCCAGCCGGTGCAGCTTTAGTTTGATGGCCGACAGCACCTGCCCCACGCTGTCGTGCAGATCCTCTGCCAATCGCTTTCGTTCGGTTTCCTGGGTCTCGATCACAGCTTTTAGCAACTCCTGCTGCTGCACATCCTCAAGGCGCCGTAACTGCACCTGGTTTTTGATCATCTTTCGCTGGTAAATAATTACGAAAAAGAACAAGCCGGTAATCAGTACAACTACCACGAGTGTTCCAATAATTAATACGGGTATTATGTTGTTTTCTGGGGCTGGCAAAGTAATCCGGTTGTGTATAACAAGTTAGCAATTATATTGGTGATGTTGTTAATGATATAATAAGAGGCCTGCTGGTCCTTGGGTATCTTAGGGAAAAGCATAAACAGGAAAATGTTGATCGAAAAATAAAACAGCACTCCTGCGTTGAACCAAAATAGCCCCTGTTTTTCTATCAGTACAAACTCCTGCCTGCTTAAAAGCTGGTAAAAGTAAATAAGCGATAAAATAATAAAAACTATACTCGAAGCCGTATTGCCTTCCGATGGGTAATCGTTTAAGTTTTTGGTAAAGTAAACGGCTATTAAAAAAGCGATGGCCGATAATATTATCGTGAGCCTTTTGACCTTTTTTATAAAAAATGCCTTGTAATAAATAAGACCAAAAAATATGATATTGATGATCACGAACACATGTATCACCGGGTAGTTATTCCCTATTCCCCAAGCCGTCCATAGCCTTAATACGATATCAAAGAGTACTGCTACGATGAAAAAAGCTGCTATTATTTTAAATGTTTTATCGAGATGCTTATAATTATACAAGAATGCTATCACCGGGAAAAGCCCCGATGCCGATGAAATATAATCAAATAGCAGTTCCTTGGTCATACGTAGCTCATGGCTTAATACTACCAGTAAGAACGTTTTTAGGGCAACCTGCCGAGCCGGGGCAGGGGTGCGATTGCTCCACAACCAAATCCTGTGTGGCCGTATTTGGAGCAGCAGCATTAGTTGTAAAAGCCCGGGGTTGAATGTTGCTTTCGGCAGTTGCTGCCAAATCACCTTTAGGTATCTGATCGATCCCTTCTGCTGTTGAGCCTACCAGTATAAAATGGTCCTCGCCAACAGCGCCAACGCTTTTTGTCAGAAAATTCGCTATCCCTACGATAAATTTTTGCCAGCCGCTAAGTTTAAGGCTATTAGCGTAGTATATGCGTATGCCCAGGCAATCAGGCTGCTGCAGCAGGCGCTGCAATATTTCTATTCCGAAAAATTGAGAGATAGACGAATAGGGGTGTTTTTCACGATGATTTTTTGTCCACTCGGTTGCAACGGCTAATTCAATTTCGGCTCCTTCCTTCCCGGTGATAGGTGAGGTTCTTACTTGTGTTTCCATGATCTGTATTGATGATTTTAGGGTTTGTTTTACTAAAATTAGGCTTTATTGGTTACTTAACCAACAGGCCCCTCTAAGCGGAATTAAGTATAAAATTATTAAAAATTGGACGTAAATTGCTGATTTACAGCACACAATTTTATAAATATCAGGAATAACGCCTATTTTATATCACGTAGTTTTACGCAGCAAAAACAGTGTTGGCACGGTACAGTTTGGGGGCTAACACCCGTTTTTTATTTTAATGCTGCGTTGGCTTCATGCAATAAATACGTCCGGGGATTAAGTTATATTCCGTCTCCTAACGCAGTTGCATATAAATAAGCGCCGCTATGGCTGCACCAATAACCGGTCCCAAAACAGGTATCCAGGCGTAGGCCCAATCGCTTGTTCCTTTGCTTTTGATGGGCAATATGGCGTGCATAATGCGCGGACCAAGGTCGCGGGCAGGGTTGATAGCGTAGCCTGTTGTTCCGCCTAAAGATAAACCGATGGCCCAAACCACGAAGGCCACAGGCAAAGCGCCAACCGATCCTAAACCAACGGGTACTTTTGTCGGGCCCATTTCGCCTTTGGTAATATAGAACACGACGAAAACCAATACAAAAGCGCCAATTATTTCGCTGGCGATATTCGACACATAGTTACGCACAGCCGGCCCCGTGCAAAACACCGCTAAAACCGAACCCGGGTTATTGGTACGCTGAAAATGATCATAATACATCAGCCAAACCAAAAATGCACCCAGGAAAGCGCCAAGCATTTGCGCGGTTATATAAGACAGCACCTGCGACCAGGCGAATTTACCCGCAATGGCCAACCCGATAGTTACAGCCGGGTTCAAATGCGCACCACTGTACGGCCCTGCCACAGTAACTCCCACAAAAACTGCCAGGCCCCAGGCGGTGGTGATCACAATCCAACCGCTGTTATTGCCTTTGGTGTCATTTAAAAGGACATTTGCTACTACGCCGTCGCCTAACAGGATAAGCAGCATGGTGCCGATGAGTTCAGCCATGAATGGGGTCATTGTATTTTGGGTTTAAAGTTGTTTACGGTTGATTCATTAAATTGCTCCACGCTTGCGCGGCGCTTATAGCTTTCTTCCACCCTGCAATGCCTTTCTGTACCTCCGGCGAATCAGCAACAGGTTCAAATATCCGTTCCGCCTGCCACAATTGCCGTATTTCATCCTGGCTTTTCCAGTAGCCAACAGCAAGTCCCGCGAGGTAAGCCGCACCCAATGCAGTTGTTTCAACCACGTTTGGTCGTATCACTTTGCATTGCAGCAAATTTGCCTGAAATTGCATCAAAAGATTATTTGCCGTAGCGCCACCATCAACACGCAATTCTCGTATCGGCACGCCGGCATCTGCTTCCATGGCTTTTAACACATCCATGGTTTGGTAGGCAATGGATTGAAGCGCTGCACGCGCAATATGCCCGGTGGTTGAACCGCGGGTAAGTCCTACTATAGTGCCCCGTGCTTCCGGGTCCCAATAGGGTGCACCAAGTCCCGCGAAAGCGGGAACAAAATATACGCCGCCTGTATCGGGCACGCTTAATGCTAGTTTTTCCACTTCTGCCGAAGTTTTGATCACACCCAGGCCATCGCGCAGCCATTGAACTACTGCACCGGCTATAAATATGCTGCCTTCAAAGGCGTAATAAGTTTTGCCGTCAATTTTCCAGGCAATAGTGGTTAGTAGGTTGTTTTTTGAGTCGATAAAGTTTTCACCGATATTCATGAGCATAAAGCAACCTGTACCGTAAGTATTTTTCACCATTCCATTATCAATACACATTTGTCCGAACAGCGCCGCATGCTGATCGCCGGCGATACCGGCAATAGGTATTTTTGATGCGAAGATGGTGGTCGCTGTTTCGCCATAAATTTCACTGCTTTGCTTCACCTCCGGCAGCATGCTTTTGGGGATATTAAATATTTTCAGCAATTCATCATCCCATTCTAAAGTGCGGATGTTGAACAACATCGTGCGGCAGGCATTGGTCACATCTGTAGCGTGTACTTGTCCGCGCGTAAACTTCCAAACCAGCCAGCTATCCACGGTGCCGAAAGCCAGTTCGCCTGCTTCTGCCTTTGCCCGGGCTCCGGGAACATTATCCAGTATCCACCTGACCTTTGATCCCGAAAAATACGCGTCTATCACCAAACCTGTTTTTGAGCGAACTAAATCTGCAAGGCCTTCATTTTTTAAATGATCGCAAAAAGTTGCTGTACGCCTATCCTGCCAAACAATGGCATTATACACCGGCTCGCCGGTATTCCTGTCCCAAACAATAATGGTTTCGCGCTGGTTGGTAATGCCGATAGCTTTAATATGGGTACCATTGATACCCATCTTGGCAGTCGCCTCAGCAGCAACACCCGCCTGGGTCGACCATATTTCATTCGGGTCATGCTCCACCCATCCCGGCTGCGGAAATATCTGTGTAAATTCTTTTTGCGCAACCGACTTTATCTGTCCCTGATGATCGAACACAATAGCGCGTGAGCTTGTGGTACCCTGGTCAAGGGCTAAAATGTATTGTTCCATTACGGGCCTGGTCAATAATTGGTTTATAAATCTAATTATATTTTCAGTACGGCGTACTTTCAGTACAACAAATATGCTTTAGCCAATTTGTTAAATGCTGCAACCTGCTCATTCTGCCATTGGCTATCTTTTTTAAGCTCGACAGCTATCAGTTTTGCAACCAACGGCGCCGCTTCCATAGCCGCTTTTGCATCCAAAAACAAAAGTCGTACCCTCCTCGCCAAAACATCTTCCACGGTCCGCGCCATTTCATATTGGACGGCCCATATCACTTCGGCCTGCATGTAATCGTAACTGGGATGCAGTTTATCTGCCCATTCTTTATTTTCCTGTGTTAATGCCAGCACCTTTTCCTTATCACTTCCATAAACATATAAATGATCGTCCCAATCTACGCCCTGCATGCTGCCATGAATGGGTAGACCCTGTGTTTTGCAGGGTGCCGGGTTCAGGTTGCCCGTTTGTATAGCCTTATCAACAGCATCCTCGCCCATTTTACGATAGGTGGTCCATTTGCCCCCGGTTATAGTGGTCAAACCTGATGTGGACGCAATGATCTTATGACTGCGGGAAATTTCCTTCGTTGTTGATGATTCATCCTCCGGTGCAGCTAATGGGCGTAAACCAGCAAATACGCTTAGTACGTCTTTACGTTTAGGAGCTTTGGTTAAATATTCACCCGCTGTATTTAGTATAAAATTGACTTCTGCATATAACGCCATAGGCTCAAGCCGGCGCTCATCCAATGGCGTGTCTGTAGTACCAATAACCAGCTTATCATGCCACGGAACAGCAAAAAGCACGCGCCCGTCTGCCGTTTCCGGGATCATAAGAGCATCATTTGATGGCATAAATGACCGGTTCAAAACCAAATGTACGCCCTGACTTGGCCTCACTAATGGCTTTCGACCCGGCGAGTCCATCTGCAACAGGCTGTCAACAAAAACACCCGTGGCGTTTACGACTGTTTTTGCTTTGAGCTGATAGGTTTTGCCTGTCTCAACATCTGTGGCTATTACGCCTGAGATTTTTTGCTGCGCATCTTTTTCGAGACCGGTAACCTTGAAATAATTGAGTACTGTTGCGCCCTGCTCCAAACAGGTTTGTGCAAGATTTATTGCTAAACGTGCATCGTCAAACTGTCCATCGTGATAAACCACGCCACCATACAATCCTTCGGATTTTAATCCCGGTAAACGCCTAAGTGTTTCCTTTTTGGAGAGATGTTTGGTCTTACCGAAACTCAGCTTACCGGATAAAAGGTCGTACAAACTTAATCCTAAGCTGTAAAATGCTCTTCCCCACCAGCTATAATTCGGAATTATAAAGGCTACATTTTTTACCAGGTGAGGCGCGTTCTTGAGTAAAAGGCCACGTTCGTATAAAGCCTCGCGAACCAAACCGATATTGCCTTGAGCCAAATAACGTACACCGCCGTGCACCAATTTAGTACTCCGGCTTGATGTTCCTTTGGCAAAATCGGCTTGTTCAAGTAATAATATTTGATAGCCGCGAGAAGCCGCATCCAGCGCAGTACCCAATCCCGTCGCCCCGCCGCCAACGATAATAACGTCCCATATCCTGGCGGGATCACTTAACGATTTTAACAACTCGTCCCTGCTCACCATGGTTCCACCACATACTGTTTAATAAGGCAATGTAATCATAAACTCCGACCCCTCACCCTCCGTACTGTTAACTTGTATGCTGCCCCCATGCCCCTTCACCACAATATCATATGTTAAAGATAAGCCCAAGCCTGTACCCTCGCCCGTGGGCTTGGTGGTGAAGAAGGGCTGCATAATCTTGTCTTTGATAGCATCGGCAATGCCGTTGCCATTATCTTTTACTTTGATTTCGATATGTCCATCTTTGGTTGAAGTTCTTACTTCCACCATCGGCTTATAATCTGCTCTTGCCGTATTCGTTTTCTGATTGACGGTGTAAAAAGCATTATTGAACAAATTCAATAATACCCGACTGATGTCCTGTGGCACTAGGTTAGCTTTGGGTAGACCTGAATCAAAATTCGTCACCAATTCGGCATTAAACCCTTTATCCTTAGCCCTCAAACCATGATAGGAAAGGTGCAGGTATTCGTCAGCAAGGGCATTGATATCGGTTGGTTGCTTTTCGCCTGTACCTGCTTTGCTATGTTCCAGCATGCCCTTAACTATAGCGTCGGCGCGTTTGCCGTGGTGGTTTATTTTCTGAAGATTTTGCGCCAGGTCATCAGCAATAGCTATTACGTCTTCTTTATTTCCGGCTTCCTCTTCCTCTTTCAATTCCTGCAATAGTTCGATGCTTACCTCCGAGAAGTTGTTTACAAAGTTCAACGGGTTCTGTATCTCATGCGCTATGCCGGCAGTCAGTTCGCCCAGGGAGGCCATCTTTTCTTTTTGGATCAATTGTGTTTGGGTTGATCTTAAGTCGCTTAACGACTGGCTAAGCTCAATAGTGCGCTCTTCAACCTGGCGCTCCAAAAGCACATTTTGATTCGTCAGTATTTCTTGTTTTTCACGTTCATGTGCCAGGTTTTGGGCCGAGAGCATCCGAACATCATCAAGCGTAGTTTTTAGTGCCCGGTTGGTTGAGGCTGTTTTAATACCCAGGTAAAACGACATGCCTATGGGGAACCAGATAAGTCCGAAGCCCCAAAGGAACTGTGCCATCATAGTGCCTTGATCCAGGAAGCTGCTGATAGTGATGAAAATGACAAATAAGGTAATGCCACCCAGCACAAAAGAAGCATCCTTTATTTGGCGTTTCATGGCCCAAACGCAAACATGTACACCTTCGAGCATGAATAATAGCGGTATCACATCGCTGCTGATGAAAAAACCTGTTACCCCGTTAAAATACATATAGACTGCCGTACATGCCCCTATAAATGACAGGAGTAACAAAATCCTGCGACCAGGGTAATTGAATAGGGCATAAACTGTCAACAGCAGGAATACCATGCCAATAACAAAGAATAGTCCTTCGCCATAAGCCATCCACATTTGAACTGAGAGGTTTCCAAAACGTTGTACTCCCCATGTTTCGTTTGGAAGGGTTTGAAAACAAATCGATGCACAAAACAGGGCATAATATAAATTGACCTTCTTCCGGCGATCGAAAAGGAAGTAAACCAGGTGGATACAAAAGACGATCAGGATTGCACCGCCGAATAAGCCAAAGATCATTATGAAATTTTTTACATTATCCAGGTAAGCGTGGTAATTGGCCAGCGCTGATGGGTAATCATTCACATAAAGCGCAAAAGCCGGAATCGGTTCAAAAAGTGACGATATATAAGTTAATCCTGGCTGATAGGCCAGCCTCACTGCAATAACGTTGTCCTTACCAGGCTGAAGGTTTATCGCCAATGGCTCCTTCGATGTCAGGTAACCCTTAACCTCCGAAGGGTTGGCGCTTACATTGCCATAAGTTGCTATAACCTTACCATTCAGATATATTTCAGATGCGGTATACTGGGCAATACGCACAGCTAATATTTTGCCGGCTAAAGAACTGTCGACATCCACATGAATTCTTAACCATAATATTCCTGCGTTTTTGAGGTCTTCAAAATGGTATACATCCTGTCTCGGATCAACCGGCTTCCATTTCCTGTCATCGTATGTTGGGTATGCCCATTGCCCATTATCTCCCGGATGAAATACCCAGCCGCTCAGCAGCGTATCATTTTTTGACAGTTTATCCAGGTGAAATGCCTGCCCCGTTTGGGCAAAAGTTTTAGGAATAAAAAACAGTAACAACAGTCCAAACAGGTATACTTTCCTCATTATATCGGTAGCTTAATTGTAAATTCGGTGTACTCATTCTCTTTGGTATCAACATCAATACTTCCTCCATGCCCCTTCACCACAATATCATAACTCATTGACAAACCCAGCCCGGTACCTTCGCCGGTAGGCTTGGTGGTATAAAACGGCTGCATGATCTTTTCTTTAATATGATCGGAGATGCCCGTTCCGTTGTCTTTTACTTTTATCTCTATCCAACCATCTTTTAAAGCAGTTGTCATTTCAAGGGTTGGTTTATAACCAGCCCCGGCAGTTTTCTGCTTTTGGTGGGTAGCATAAAATGCATTATTGAAAAGGTTGATCAAAACCCGGCCTACGTCCTGCGGAATCATAGGCACCATCGGTAGTTTTTCGGCAAGATTGATAACCAGTTCGGCATTGAACGATTTATCCTTTGCCCGCAAACCGTGATAGGCCAGGCGCAGGTATTCGTCCGCAAGCGCGTTGATATCGATAAGTTCTTTTTGGTTTGATGATGCCCGGCTATGTTGCAGCATTCCCTTTACAATGCCATCGGCACGTTTGCCGTGGAAGCCTATTTTCTCCAGGTTTTGTTTAATATTGCTGGAGATATCCAATGCTTCTTCTATTTCGCCGCGCTTTAGCTCCTCATCCATTTCCTCTAAAAGTTCGATGTTGACTTCCGAGAAATTATTGACAAAGTTGAGCGGGTTCTGAATTTCGTGTGCTATGCCAGCGGTCAATTCACCCAATGAGGCCATTTTCTCCGACTGGATGAGTTGCCGTTGCGTTTGCCGCAAAGCGATCAATGTTTTTTTGTTGGTACGCAGCTGCCGATAGATGAATACCAGTAGCGCCGTTACTAACACTACGATCACCAGTGAGACCACCAGTAAAACACTGCGCCTGCTTAGTTCATAATCCTGTACTGCCTTTTCCTGTTTTAGCTGGTTAATGTGGTCGCGCTGCTCGCGATCATTCTGGTCTATCTCATATTGGGCTACTTTAAAATCATGCAGCCCTTGCTCGCGGGCATCATCCACTTTAAAATATTGTTCGAAATACTTTTCAGATTTTTCAGGCTGGCCGTGCTTTTGGAAGAAATAACCCAGTTCGCGCAGGTATTTTAATTGTAAGGGCACTCCTTGCTCATTGGACGATCTTTGATAGGCTAATAAAAGGGATTTTTCCGCTTCGGCGAAGTTTCCCCGGCCATTATAATATTCGAAATACTCGTAGTCGATCTCGGTATAACCGACAGAGCTCACCAGCTTGAAGCCAGCCGAATCTGTCATTTTTTTTGCCCGCTCAAGGAAGGGCAGCGCCAGGTCGGGCTGGTTTAGTTCAAGGTATATCCATGCTTTAGTGGCGTATATGTTAGCTACCCGCTGCGATACCCTTTTGCTCATGAAGCGGATACTTTCATTTATGGCAGTCATAGCCTCCTTATATTTCCCGGCGCTAAACGCTATATGGCTTAGCGTGGCATAACAATAATTTATTCCGCTGGTGTCGTTTTGTTTCTGCGACAAGGGAAGGGCTTTGCCTGCATAATATCGTGCTTTGTCAAAATTGCCCCATTGGTTATAGGTCATGCCCAGCACGTACAAGATTTGGGCATAAAATTTAGGCTCAAACTTTTTGAATACTTCGGCCCCTTTCATATAATTATTAATGGCCTGGTTAAAAGCGCCTTTATATAGATAATAGCCCGCAATGGCGTGGTAACACGGCGCTGTATTTTGATATGGGCCGTTAACCTGGTAATACTCCAATTTTTTCTGAAAGTAGTGCAGCCGGGCATCCTGATCGTTTAGGAAATTGTACAGGATACGCATGTTGATCAGCAGCGGAAAGATCATCTTGTGCTGTTTGTCGAAAAGTTCAACAGCGTCCTGGAAACTTTTCAGCGATTGGGTGTATTGCCGTTTAGCCCAATACGCATTGCCCTGCTGCAACAACAAGTAAGGTTTTTCATCTACCAGGTTAAGCCCTTTATTCAATTCCAGCAGCTTTGCCAAATAATCGGGGTAAGCCAGGGTTTCATCGGCGCGAATGGGCGTAAAATCAACCAGTTTTTGCAAGGTCAGTAAACTGTCTTTTGCCGTTTTCTGCTGCGCAAGGATCTTTTGCAGGGAATCCATTTCGGCATGCGCGAAATCATTTTGGGCAAAAGATTTTCCGGCGACCGAGCAAACAAACAGTAATAGGATCAGCTTTTTCATACAGGTCTAAATTATATAGGCAATGTTACTATAAACTCTGTAAACTCGCCTTCTTTAGTATTTACATCTATTTTACCCCCATGCCCCTTCACCACCATATCGTAACTGAGTGATAATCCCAACCCCGTACCGTCGCCCGTAGGTTTTGTAGTGAAGAAAGGCTGCATGATCTTTTCGCGGATACCTTCAGGAATGCCATTACCGTTATCTTTCACTGAAATAATTACGGAGCCATTTTGCTGCGTGGTGCTTACCTCAACCGAAGGCCTGTAATCCGGCCCGGCTTTGTTTGCTTTTTGGTTTACGGCATAGAAGGCATTATTAAACAGGTTGAAAAATACCTTGCCCATGTCCTGCGGTATCACGTTTATTTTCGGAAGTGCCTGGTCAAAATGCGTCGCTGTCTCCGCATGGAAGGATTGGTCTTTTGAGCTTAGCCCGTGGTATGACAGACGCATATATTCTTCAGCGAGCGCGTTAATATTAACCGGTTCTTTTACTCCGCCGCCGGTCTTGCTATGCTGCAGCATGCCTTTTACTATTGCATCGGCACGTTTACCGTGGTGGTTGATCTTTTTCTCATTATCCTGCAGGTCGGATGCTATCGCTTTGGCTTCTTCTATATCGCCTTTGTCCAACTCCTCTTTCAGTTCAACCAGCATTTCCTGGTTCACGTCGGAGAAGTTGTTAACAAAGTTCAATGGGTTCTGTATCTCATGCGCTATGCCCGCCGTTAGCTCACCAAGCGAGGCCATTTTTTCGCGTTGCACCAACTGAGTTTGCGTGTTCTTCAATTCATCCAGCGCCTGGCCAAGGTTGTCGCGTTGCGTTTCTATCTCTTCCTTTTGCTCACTCAGTAAATAATTAGCTTTTTGCTTTTGGCGGTTATTGCGCCAAAGCACCAACAGAATAGCAACAACCAGTATTAAGGCTATCAATACGCCCCATAATTTTAATTTGCCTTGATAAGCTATTGCTGCAGCTTTTAAATCGGCTGCATGCTGTTGTTCCGCAATATTTATGATAAGGACTTGTTTGGCTTTGTCTGCGTTGAATAGGCTGTCTTTAATAGTGGTGGCTATTTTATAATAGCGCGCTGCTTCATGGTCATTATTGCCGTAATACTGTTCTGCGAGTATGGCGCTTGATTCAGCCATTCCAAAATAAAAAGAGGCTGTTTGCGATTCTTCAAACTCCTTTTTTGCAAAATAGATGCAAGAGTCGCGATTGCCCAGTTTACGGTAAGCTAATTCGAGCGGGTAATATGCATTGGTGAGATTATAAGGCTGGTTGTACAATTCGGCAAACGCTAAACCTTCATATAAATAAGCCAAACCCAATTTAGTATTGTGATGGGTAAAATAGGCGTTGCCTATACCTGTCAATATCTGTGATCGCCACCTAACTTCATTTATCTTCACCGACAAAGCCAATGCTTTCCTGCCTACAGCTAATGTCGTATCCAAATTGTCTTTTGCTGTATAAAAGCCTGCGATGTCCATCAATTCATCCACCACATTTTGATAATCATGTATCTTTCTAAAAATAGCTTCTGATTTATAGGCATAATCCACAGCGGTTTTAGTTTCGCCCTCCGTTGCGTATATACAACTCATGCCATCGTAATTACGGGCAATACTCCATTGGTCGTTCATTGCTGTGGCTATCTTCTGGGAACTAATAAATGTTTGCAAGGCATTGGGCAAGTCGCCAAGCAGCCAAATAGAAAAACCGACCTGTGTAAGCGCATGCGCTTCGCCTTGCTTATCGCCGGTTCTTTTGGCAATCTCAAGGGCCTGCGAGGCGTAAATAAGGCCACTATCTGGTTTTTCAAGATAGTATTGCTTGCTTAGTTCTACCAGTAAGTTTACCCGCGAAGTGTCAACTGTAGTTATACGCAATGCCTTTTTAAGGCTATCGATTTGCTTTTTTTGTGCAAAAACACTTGTTACGATGACTAATAATGCGATACAGGTAAATATTTTTTTCATGCTTAAGATTGAACCGGTAAACTAATTATAAATGTAGATCCCTCACCCTCTTTTGATTCAACAGCGATCTTGCCCCCGTGCCCCTTCACCACAATATCATAACTTAAAGATAAGCCTAACCCCGTCCCTTCTCCCGTAGGCTTCGTAGTAAAGAAAGGCTGCATGATCTTTTCTTTTATCGCATCGGGGATGCCGCTGCCATTATCCTTTACCCTGATTTCGACTTCCTTACCTTTTGATGAAGTGCTAACCGATACTTCCGGTTTATAATCAAGCTCCGACATTTTCTGCTTTTGATTCACCGCGTAAAACGCGTTATTAAATAAATTGAGCAGCACCCGGCCTATGTCCTGTTGCACTACATTTACTTTGGGTAGTGCGGGGTCAAAGTTTGTGGTCATTTCAGCGTTGAACGACTTGTCCTTAGCACGCAGGCCATGATAGGAGAGTTTCAAAAACTCATCGGCCAATACATTCAGGTTGGTCTCTTGCTTTTCGCCGGCATTGGTGCGGCTGTGTTGCAGCATGCCTTTTACTATAAAATCAGCGCGTTTACCGTGCTGACTTATCTTTTGCTGATTTTGTTTGATGCTGTCGGCTATTTCTTTTACGTCGTTCAAATTCCCCTTACCTATCTCTTCCTGCATTTCCTCTATTAGTTCGGTATTAACCTCTGAAAAATTATTGACGAAGTTTAAAGGGTTCTGTATCTCGTGTGCAATGCCGGCAGTCAACTCACCCAGCGAAGCCATCTTTTCACGCTGGACTAATTGCGTTTGAGTTGCTTTTAACTCATCCAGCGCCTGCTCAAGATCATCGCGCTGGGTCTCGATCTCTTCCTTTTGTTCATTCAGTAAATGATTGGCTTTTTGTTTCTGCCTGTTATTGCGCCAGAAAATAAATGCCAGGATTACCAGGAATAGGATTATTGCGGCAAGGAAAAAGGACCACACCCTTATTTGAAATGTTTTCGTTTGAGCTTCAGCATCCTGTATTTTCTGCTGTTCAGCAAACCCCATAGCTTGTGCACGTATCAGTTTACTGTCGTTTGTTGCACTGTCGCGTGCGCTGTAATAAATAAGGGTGTATTTTAATGCGCTGTCGGCATTGTGCTTTTTATAGATATTGGCCACTTGGTGTGCGGGGCCAATCCTGTTGAGTAAGGCCGAATTTAAGGAGACCTGGTATGCTTTTTTGGCATACCATAATGCCGAATCTGTTTTTCTTTCCCGGGAATAAAAGTATGATAGTGAACCCAATACGCTGCACCTGGTCTGAGCATCAACGGACGTAAACGGCAATTGCAAAGCCATTTTTAAGTATTTCAACGTGTCTTTGGCTGTTGTCTGGCGAAATGCCAGGTCAGTAAGGATTCCGGGGAGATTTACCTGCAGACCTTTTTTTACAGTTATTTCAAAAGCTTTCAAAAAATAAAAATTAACTGAATCGGGTTGATTTTTAAAATCAAACTGCTGGCCCAGGTTAGTTAATTCAAAGCACAAAAACTCATTATTGCCCGCCGTTTGTGAGAATTTGATAGCTTTTCGGAAATAGGTTTTTTTCAGCTCGCGATTGTTGATACAAACACCTAAATTGTCATATACACAGCCAAGTGCATCCGGGTTGCCGGTTTTTTCTGCCAACGCCAGGGCATCATATATCATTTTAAGTCCTTCGGGATTATCACCATTCTGAGAAACGGTGTATCCGAGTTCGGAAAGGATAACCGCTTCGCCGACCTGATCATGGGTTTTCCTGGTGAGATCGAGTATTTTATGGTGGTAGTAAAACGCCTGTTTGGGATTTAGCTCTCCGTTACGTTCGATCACATCATAGATCAGTTTGATACGAGCGGATGGCGATTTGGTGACCGGTATCAACTTCACCAAGCTATCCAGGTTGCGTTTCGGGGGAATAACCGCCCGATCGTTACGCGAAATAACTATTTTGATCAAGCTATCTACGTTTACTTTTTGGGCCAACGCCGGGCTGAATACAAATGCAAGGAATATAAGCGTAAGAATTTTTTTCATATTGTAATTAGCTGACAGGCAATGTGACAATAAACTCCGTAAACTCTCCTTCCCTGGTATTCACATCTATTTTGCCGCCGTGGCCCTTCACCACCATATCATAGGTTAAACTCAAGCCCAAGCCTGTACCTTCGCCGGTAGGCTTGGTGGTAAAGAATGGCTGCATGATCTTTTCCTTTACATGGTCGGGTATCCCCGTGCCATTATCTTTCACTTTGATAATGACCTCGCCATTTTTTGCCAACGTACTTACTGTCACCTCAGGCTTATAATCCTTAGCGGCGGTTTTGGCTTTCTGATTCACCGCATAAAAGGCATTATTAAATAAATTAAGCAGCACACGGCCAATGTCCTGTTGTACCACATTTATTTTTGGTAGTTCCGGGTCGAAGTTTGTGGTCATTTCAGCGTTGAATGATTTGTCTTTAGCCCTCAGACCGTGATAGGAAAGTTTAAAGAACTCATCGGCCAATATGTTCAGGTTGGTTTCCTGCTTTTCGCCCGTATTGGTGCGACTGTGCTGCAGCATGCCTTTCACAATAAAATCGGCACGCTTACCATGCTGACTTATCTTTTGCTGATTGCCTTTAATGCTATCCGCCAATTCTTTCACCTCGTTCAAATTTCCGTTACTGATCTCCTGCTGCATTTCCTCTATTAGTTCGGTATTCACTTCGGAGAAATTATTTACGAAGTTCAACGGGTTTTGTATCTCGTGCGCGATACCTGCCGTCAACTCACCCAGCGATGCCATTTTTTCCGACTGCACCAGTTGGGTTTGCGTAACCTTAAGGTCGCTATACGCCTGTTCCAGGTTATCGCGTTGTGCCTCTATCTCTTCTTTTTGCTCATGCAATAAATTATTGGCTTTTTTACGTTGACCGTTTGCATAAAAAAGAATAATGGCTATCAGAATAAATACCGCTATAACTCCCAGCAGCACATAAAAGCGGACCCGCTCCTGGTAGGCAAGTTCAGATGCTTTCGCCTCCTGCTTTCGCTGCTCTTCGTTATAAGCCAGGTTTTGTACCTGCAGCGTCTTTTGCTGACTGAACAAGCTATCCCGTGCCTGCTGTGTGACCTGCTGGTAATAAAAGGCATTTTTGTAATCGTTCTTTAACTTATATTCATCGGTCAATACAGTAGTTGCCTGCTGTACCTGGTCGGGGTTCTTGTCCAATTTTGCGTGCTCTGTAGCCAGCTTAGCGTAATAAATACCTGAGTCCGGCTGGCCCATTTTTATATAAGCCTGGGCTATGCGCCTGTAATCTTCACTGTGCAGGTAATGATTTTTGGTTTGGGCAGTATCGGCAACGCTTTTCCGATAATAGTTTATGGCGGCGGCATAATTGTGCTCTTTGAATTTTATTATTCCAAAGTTCCGCACCAGGTAAGCCAGGTTCCTGAATATCTTATTCTTTATCGAAAAATCATAAGCATATTGGCAATAGTACCTGGCCGAATCCAGTTTACCCTCGTCAAGGTATTCCCGGCCTATATTATTCAGCATAGTAACTTCCAGTTCCTTAAAATGATTTGCCCTGGTAATATTCAGGGCAGCATAATAATTATCAAGCGCCTTTTTGTAGTCTTTTAAAGTAGAATAAGCCAACCCCCTGGTATTGTAACATCCGGCTGCAGAAAGATTTAAGTGCAGTTTTATAGCCATCGGAAGCGCTTCGAACGTGGTTTTTAGCGATCCGGGAAGGTCGCCGCTGAGATTCTGATAATTTGCTACTGCGGTTAATCCCCATACCACGCCTTTTTCATAGTGTATCTTTCTTGCCAAATCAAGAGCTTTTCTCGCATAGAATGCGCCCGAATCAACATCGGTGGTCAAAAAGATGTACAGGCTTTTGTTATAATATAGGTTCACCAGGGTAGTATCCTGCCGGTTCTTATTATAGGCTTTTTGAAGGCTATCCATGTTTGGCCTTTGAGCCATAGCAAGATTGCAGCAAATGATACATGCAGATACAAAGACGAATAATCTTTTCATACAGAGGGTTCGGGTTGAAGTTCCTCTATAAATGTAGTGATTACCAGTAAAAAAGAAGAATTACTTCAGTCTAATGCTGCCTTGCCCTGCGTTTGAGCACGCCGCCCGCCGCCTCTTTTATGGTACTGGTGAAGATAAAAGCCTTTTCGTCCACCTCGTGTACCATGTCTTTCAGTCTTAACACTTCCAGGCGCGTTACTATGGTGAAAATGATATCCACCGGGTGGCTTACATCAAAACTGTTTTTCAAAAAGCCGCGTTCGCCTTTGTAAATGGTAATACCGCGACTAAGTTCCATCACCAGGCGCTCCTTGATGATCTCGCTCTTGGATGAAATAATGGTTACGCCGGTATATTCCTCCAGTCCTTCGATGACGAAATGGCTGGTTTTTGAAGCACAATAATAGGTAAGTATCGAATAAAGTGCCGTTGGCAGCCCCAGCTGGATACCGGCTATCAGGAAAATAACAATATTGATGCCGAGGATGATCTCGCTGATGGTAAAACTGATCCGCCTGCCCGTGTAAAGTGCCAGTACCTCGATCCCGTCCAGCGCACACCCGCCGCGTATGGAGAGGCCCACGCCTATCCCCATGAACACACCGCCGAAAATGCATATTAATAAGTGATCCTTTGTGACGTGCTGCTCGGGCATGTATAACAAGCAAAGCCCCAAACCTATAACGGCAGCCATTGTCTTAAAGGCAAATGCGCGATTCACTTGCCGGGCGCCTAAGATGATAAAGGGGATGTTTACTACAATGATCACATAGGCTATGGGAATTTTGTAGGTCTCAGAGATCAGCAGCGATATACCGGTTACCCCGCCGTCAAAAAAATTGTTAGGGACCAAAAAGCTTTTTAGAGCAAAGCCGCAGAACAATATGCCGATAATGACGTATATAGTATCAAGGACTTCTGCGGGTAACCTATTTCTTTTCATCATTTATCGTAATAAAGCCTTTACTTTTTCCAGGTTCTCCTGTTTTTTCGGCCTCCGTAAATTTAGCGCTGTTTGGGTGAAATAATGGTGTTGCTGCATAAAATTTAATTGGGTCATATTCCATTCGTCCCTGTCCTTAAGCCCGCGTTCATGGTATAAGGTATCGCCAATGTTAAAAAAATCATCTCTGCCCAGGTAATCCAGGTCTGCATCAGCCAAAATTTGCTCCAGTTTGTTTTTGGGCAATTGCGGTATTTGAGTAGCCATTATCATCCCGCAGATACGTTCAATGGCTTCGTCATTAAAGCCAAATCCCGGTAAATTTTCTTTAGCTATCCGGCACGATTCGGCTTCATGTTCATGCAAAACATTGAGGAAACCTGAGTCGTGGTAACAGGCAGCGGTCAATAACAGTTTCATATCGTCGGCTGAAATATGTTCGGCCTTGCCCAACATTTCGGCAGCCGCGCGTACATCATGTGTATGATGGATATTATGATAGCAAAGGTTGGCTGGTATTTCGTTCTGTAACTTATTCAGGATAAATTCCCCGGCTTGTTCAAATAGCATTTTATACTTTTTCGATGTTAAATATAAAAATCTTGCCGGACTATTACAGATAATAACCGGTTTATAGGCCTAAATTAGTGCTGATCAGGGAAAATACTGCTTTAATTGCGCCTTATGCAATTACATTCCGGTATTTGAGCGGCGTGGTTTTGTACCGTGTGCGGAACAGCCTGATGAACGAGCTGGTACATTTGAAGCCCACCATATTAACGATCTCATACACCGGGTATTCGGTTTTGGTTAACAGTAATTGTGCCCTGTGGAGCCGCAATTGTATCAGGAATTGATGGGGCGATTGGTTATAAGCCAGTTTGAAGGTGCGTAATAAGTGGTTTACGGAGAGGCAGGCGTGATCCGCTAAACTTTCCAGGTTGACGTTGCCATTGTAGTTGGCGTAAAGATATTCTTTAGCCAGGCCAAGCCTCCTTAATATTTCCATCCGGGTATTATAATGCAGGAAATTAAGCCGGGTAGCTTTTTGAAATATTTCTTCGTTATAAACCTGGTAAAAACTAACCAGGCAGCAATGTGCATACTCATTAATAAGGCTGTTATCGTTGCCGCCCTTGTCCAAATAATCCCTAAGCTGGTTAACAATGAGGCGTATACCGGTTTTAAAGGGATAAATGGTTTCAATAAGTTCGCGGCTTAAATAATTACCTCCGGTTGGCTCATTGCTAAAGGCGGGGCTGCCGGGTATCCATAGCCTGTTAAAATCGGTTAAGAAATTTTCATCAAATTCGATAGTGAAAATATGGACGGGCGAGTTGCTTTCAGTATTGCTGGTAAATCGTGTGCCTTTATTGAGGATAATAAATGAGTCGCTGTGAATGGATAACTGGCGCCGGCCGATGGCACACATTTCATTACCGCCGGAAACAAACCGGATAGTAAAATTTTCCGCAGTATCGGCATAGGAGCCGTAGGCAATGCGGCTCGTTATTTTGATGTTATTCTCGAGCGTTTTGGAATATTCCATATCAACCAGGCAGTATAATTATGTTCAGCATAAAGATACTAAGGTGATTTTAGCACATTATCACCCCAATAGGGTGATTTATTGTTAAATCAATTTGTTTTCCCGTGCAGTTTTTATCGCATCGGCCCTGGAGTTGACATCCAGTTTTAGATAGATGTTTTTGATGTGGCTGCGTACGGTCTCCAGGTCAATAAACAAATCCTTAGCTACCTGGCTGCGGCTCTTGCCATCGGCAATTTGTTCCAGTATCTGGGTTTCGCGTTTGGATAGAGGGGATTCCTGGTTGCGCTGGAAAGATTTAATAACCATGCGGGCAATATTCACGCTCATCGGGCCGCCACCATCTTTTACCTCGCGGATCGATTCAACAATTTTTGCAGCGGGCGTATTCTTAGTCAGGTAACCCGATGCGCCGTTGGCCAGTGCATCAAATATCATTTTTTCCGATTCGTAGACGGTTAATATCAGGATATAGGCATGTGGCAGGAGTTTTTTTAGTTTCGGGATTGCTTGTATGCCATTTGTTCCGGGCAGCTCAATATCCAGCAGGATCACATCGGGGGAATCATCAGCAATGGTCTTCACAGCCTCATCAAATGAGACGTAGCTTTTTACAACCTGGTAACCATCGGTTTGCCCTATCAGCAAAGTATAGCCTTCGCGGATGATCTCGTCATCCTCAATAACAACTATTCTAATATCCCTACTCATATTCTTTAATTTAAAGTGTGTCGATATTGGTTAATTTTATATTGAGTTTTACAACAGTACCCATGCCTTTTTCGGAACTTATATTGATATTACCGCCGATCCGCTTGGTACGCATCATCATATTATTCATGCCCTGGCCTTTTGGGGCCTCACTTTGTATAAAGCCGCAGCCATTGTCGCACAGGGTTAACTGTATATCATCTTTTGTGATAGCATCCAGGTTTAAAGTTACCTGTGTAGCGTGCGCATGTTTAAGGATATTATTCAATAACTCCTTAAATATCATCGGGATGTTACGGCTGTATTCCATCGGTAGCTTTATTTCGTTGAGCGACTCATCAATGCCGTTAAACTCAAACTCAACCGGTGTATCCAGGAACAATTCATTGCCAAAATCTTTTATATGGTTCAGTATCTCGTACAAGTTATCGCTCTGTGGATCTAATGCCCACAAAATGTCTTTAGTACCATTGTATAGCGACGATGCATTCTGCTTGATCTGCTCCAATAACTTCTTCTGGTCGGTATGGCCCTTATCCATCTTAGTATCCAGTATTTCTGAGAGCACGGTTATACGGGTCAGCTTGTTGCCCAATTCATCGTGAAAATCCTCAGCGGTTTGCTGCCTTATCTTAAGGCTTTCTTCGCGCTTGGTGGCTTCAATTATCTTTAGGCGGTTTATTTTAACGCGATGCCGGTAACTTTGCAGCCCGATTCCCAGCAGGATAAAAAAAGCTATGCCCGCTAACCTGAACCACGTGGTTTGATAAAATGGCGGCGTTATAACAAATGAAAACTTTGCCGTATTTATGGATGATGTTCCATCGGCTGTAACAGCTTTTACCTCAAAAGTATAATTGCCGGGCGGTAAAGAAGGGTAATCAACTACATCATCTTTAACCAAAGCTGAGTAAGTACTATCCAAACCTTTTAACTTATACCGATAGGATATTTCAGCAGAGTTTTTTAAGTAGACGCCCAAAAACCAAATGGCGATGTGATTTTGCCCATAAGGTAATTTTGTGCCATTGCTCAATATCTTGCTATTCTCCCAGCTATTGCCCGGGCCCGTCGGGATCAATCGCGCCGATTGGATGACCACCCGCGGTGGGTTTGTACGGCCTGGTGCCGAATTAACATTGTAAATAACTGCGCCTTTAGTGGTGCCTATCCAAACTTTATTGTTGATATATAATGCCGCGTTCTGGTTCGACTCTAAAATAATGGATTTTGAGCCCCCGTTGCCCGTTATTGCAAAGCTGTTCTTTTTAGCATCAAACATCAGGCGGTTTGTGCCACGGCCTGTTCCGGCCCATATAATGCCGTTGTCATCCCTCGCCATACTATAAATGGCGTTTGAATTTAATCCATCCTTTACAGTATAATTTTTTACCTGGCCGGTGGTTCTGTCCCACGTAAATACGCCCCGGTCGTCGGTGCCGATGATCAGCATGTCTTTGTACTGGATCATGCAGAAGATAACCGAGGTTTTTACCTCATCAAGCTTAAAGGCTTTTACAATCTTTTTATCAACAGCCAACTGGACGCCGTCATCCGTACCTATGATCACACTGTCGCGCCCCAGGGTAATGATAGATGAGGAAAAATGGCTGAATCCATCCAGTAGTTTAGCCTCGTTGTTTTCAATATAAAAACAGGCACTGTGGGTGGTAACCCATATAGTTCCATTGCTATCCCCGGTAATACCATTGATGGCATAATCCATTAATCCTTTGATCAGCGTTAGCGTATTACCCGCGTACGTCCATAATCCATTGTGCGTGCCTATCCACAATGTTCCTTTCGCATCGGCGTAAAGGCTAACGATATTTTTTAAAGCCGCATTTTTTTTTTCAAGCCCCATTGGCAAAAGCTTTTTGCCATCGTAACGCATCAATCCGCCCCCGTCGATCCCCATTATAACACCGCCCTTTTTGTCGTTAACAACAGCCATTACCACCTGGTTATCAGTCATCCCCTGCGATTTATCCAGCATGGTAAAGTGATCGCCCTCATACTTAAATAACCCATTCCCCTGGCTGGCAAGCCAAATGTTGTTATCGGCATCGCAAAACACATCTGACACTGCATTATCTGTAAGGCCATTATTGGCGTTAAAATGAATTACCTGCTGGCCTTTCAGGTAGTAGGCGCCGTTGCTGGTGCCTAACCAAAAGTTATTGTCAGCATCCTGCGTAACACTTAATAAATAAGCCTTGATGGATGAAATGAGTTTACTCTGATAGGGTTGCAACTGGCCGTTGTTAACCGTATAAATACCGCTATAGCTTTGCAGGTAGAGAGTATTATCGGTTCTGTTAAATAGGATTTTGGCAACAAACAAATTCCGATCGGCAGTCGCATATGATACCACAGTTATCCATTTGCCATTTACAAGGCTATACAACCCCTTTCGGTAAACTGAGGCGAATAATGTGCCCGACTTATCCGTAGCAATGCAGTCCAGGCTTTCTTTTATCGTATCCTGCACCCAAAGCTGTTTAACAGTGTTGCCGGTTATTTTGAATAGTTTGTTATTGATGATGGCCCATATCGCGCCGCTTTTATCCTGCACAATATTACGTGTGCGCAAATTCTGCAGATCGCCGGGAACCTTAAAAGTGATGGGCTTATTATTTACCAGTTTTACCGGGCCGGTTTGCGTGCCGAACCATACATTATCGTCTTTGTCGGTAAATACAGTATTAACAAAGTTGGTGGGCATATCATTTTGCCTTGTGTACGCCATAAATTCCATCCCATCGTACCGGCAGGCACCACCGTAGGTTGCCATCCAAAGCCTGTGCTCATTATCAATACAAAGGTTGTTCACCTGCGATTGTATCAGGCCATCCTCGATATCATAATGCGAAAAGGTGTATTTCTGGGCTCGACAAACCGTCGCACTAAGCAGCATAACAATAAAAAGGCAAACCAGCCGGGGCGCAGGTCTCGCTTGGATACGGTTATTAGATAAGCTCAATATTTTTAACATTATTGATTAGTACGCTGCCTTTTTAAACGGACATCAAATTACGTTTATTTCAAAAATAAAATCGTCACCCTATTGGGGTGATTATGAATACGGCTTACAGGTCAATGGGTTTCATCTTCGGCACCATAAAATGCATGATGCACCAGGCCAGCAGGTAGGCGCTGCCACATACAACAAACATAATGTAATAAGCAATTTCGATATGGTGAATAGCGCGGTAATGCACGAACATGTTTTTCTGCACAAACAAGGACAGGAACACGCCGCCCACTGAGCCAAACATGCCGCCAATACCCGTTACCGAACCCACAACTTTTTTAGGGAACATATCCGACACCGTAGTAAAAATATTGGCGCTCCAGGCTTGGTGTGCTGATGCCGCTATACCGATGATTATGACCGCCAGCCACATGTTGATGCTACCCAGCACCTGCGCAAATATGATCGGCACCACTGCAAAGGCATAGATGAGCATAGATATTTTTCGGGATCGGAAAACCGTCCAGCCTCTATCGATCAGGTATTTGGGAATGTAACCACCTAATATACTCCCAACGGTTGAGATAATATACACTGTGGCGACAGGCATTACCACGGCCGTATCTTTTAAACCATACTGACTTAGCAGAAAATCAGGTAGCCAGAACAGATAGAACCACCAGATTGGATCGGTTAGGAATTTGCCAATAGAAAAGGCCCAGGTTTGCCGGTAGCCCAGCAGCTTTCCCCAAGATACTTTTTCTTCTAGTTTGTCGGAATGGTCTTGCTCCTCCTTATCACTCAGGATATATTCCAATTCAGGAACTTTCAGCCTCTTTTGTCTTGACGGAATTTCGTAAAACCACATCCACAGGATCAACCATAAAAACCCTATCGCGCCGGTTATGGCAAAGGCCCACCGCCAGTTAGAAGCTTTAGCGACGAAAATGATCGTCGGTGCCAAGACTGCACCTATATTGGCACCGGAGTTGAATATACCTGTTGCCAGCGCGCGTTCTTTTTTTGGGAACCATTCGGCAACTGTTTTTATCGCCGATGGGAAATTTCCGGCTTCGCTCAAGCCCAAAGCCGAGCGTACGATACCGAAACCCATTGTGCTATTCACCAGGGCATGCAATGCTGCCGAGGCACTCCACAAAAAAGTGGAAAAGAAATAACCCATCCTGGTGCCCAGCCTATCGATCAGCCTCCCCGCAAATAATAATCCTACAGAGTAGGCTACTTTAAAGGCAATCTCAATATTGGCGTAGTCACCGTCGTTCCAATGCAGATCTTTACTGATAAAGGGCCTAAGTAGACTGATAACCGCCCGGTCGAGGTAATTAACCGTTGTGGCAAAGAAGATCAGCGAGCATATTACCCACCTGTAATTTCCTGGTTTTGCGTTCATAGCTGCCTGGATGATTGAACCAATTCTAACGCCTTAACTGTATCTGCGTACAGTTTATCGTAAAGCTTATTTTGCAGAATTTCATTTGTGATCAATTTACTGCCCATGCCTACCGCACAAACTCCGGCTTTAAACCAGCCACTGATGTTTTCGTTATTCAACTCGACACCGCCTGTGGGCATAAACAACTGACCCCTGAATACATCGGAAACTGCCGAAATAAACCCCGGCCCAACAACATTGGCCGGGAATATCTTGATAAGCGCAGTGCCGTGTTCCTGTGCCAAATGGATCTCCGTAGGCGTCATGCAGCCGGGTATCCACAAACCGCCAAGCTGATTGACAACTTCGCCAACTTCGGGATTGATAGTAGGTGCAACGATGAGATCAGCCCCCGCATCCGTATATCGGATGGCATCCGCTTTGGTCTTTATTGTGCCCGCCCCGAAATAAAACCCGGGCATTTCTTTATCAACCGCAGCCTTTAACTTTTTAAAATTTTCAAATGCTTCCTTGGCGCGATTGGTGTATTCCATCACCCGAATGCCGGCTTTATACAAAGTCCGCACGATTTCCAGGCTTACTTCTGCATCCTCGTAAAAAAACAAAGGCAGCATGCCCTGTTTGATGATACTGTCCAATACTTCTTGTTTAGCTTTCATTTGCCCTGGTCATAATTTCGTGTACGGTTTTGTTGGTTACGTCAGCTTCGATAAACAGTTTTTCAAATGCCGCAGCTGTCGCGAATTCCAGCGTTTGCTCGGGCCCCAGGTTATGATAAAACCCATAGATCAGTCCCGCCAGGAAGCAATCGCCGCTGCCTACTTTATTGATGATATGTGATGCGCTGTACTCGTTCGAGCTGTAAAATTCGCCGCCGGCGTACAGAGCAGCATAATAGTCTATTTTGGCTTTGCCGTCGAACCTGAAAGTGTTGGCGACTACTATACATTTTGGATATTGTTTGATGATCTCTTCCGATGTATGCAAAGCTTCTTTTAAATAAATACTTCTTTGCCCGGATTCATGAATATCTGGTGTAACCGGTATGCCCAGCATCGCTTCAATGGCCCAAACATTTCCCATCACCAGGTCGCAGTACTGTACCAGCTGCGGCATCACTTCATGCGGCTCTTTGCCGTATTTCCAAAGCTTAGACCGATAATTTAGATCGACAGATATAGTAATATTTTTTTTCGATGCGACCTGTAATGCCTCTTCAACCACATCTGCAATATTCTGACTGATAGCAGGGCAGATCGCACTAAAATGGAACCAGCTTACATCTTCGAATTCTTTTTCCCAATCGATCATCCCCGGTTTTAATTCGGAAAATGCAGAATTTGACCGATCATAGATTAGGGCATCGTTCTTCAGGTCTTTACCTTTAGTCAGAAAATAAAGCCCCAACCTGTTGCCCCGGTAATTAACCGACATTTCGATATTTTGCTGCTCCAAAAAACCGACGATCTGCTTTGACATGCCATTATCCGGCATAGCAGTCACATACTTCACCGGGACACCCCATAATGCCAAAGCGGTTGCAGCATTCAATTCAGCGCCCGCGATGAAAAAGGGGAACTGGTTGTCTTTCAACCATTGGCCGCCTTCATCCGGCGAAATGCGTAAAAGCAACTCCCCAAAGCTGAGCACCTTACCCTGCCCGGTTGTTAAAGCAGTGCCCATCCGTTAAAAATTGAAATAGTTTTTAGCATTGTAATAACAAATATCCTGTATGATCTTGCCCGTCCATTCCAGGTCGTTTGGTAGTTCCCCGTTATCAATATCCTCGCCAAACAAGTTACAAACCAGCCGCCTGAAATACTCGTGCCGCGGGAATGATAAAAAGCTCCGCGAATCCGTCAGCATGCCCACCGTGCGGCTTAGTAAACCGATGTTGGATAAAGCATTGAGCTGTTTGGTCATGCCATCCTTCTGATCCAAAAACCACCAGGCCGAGCCAAATTGTATCTTCCCGGCAACTGAGCCATCATTAAAATTACCTGTCATAGCGGCTATAACTTCATTATCAGCGGGGTTGAGGTTATAGATGATGGTTTTGGCCAGTTGATCGGTTGTGTCAAGCTTATTTAAAAAACGTGATAATGCTTTTCCCTGGCTAAAATCACCGATGGAGTCCCAGCCGGTATCCGGCCCGATGTTATTTAACGCGCGGGTATTATTATTGCGAAGCGCACCTAAATGATACTGCTGTACCCAGCCTTTCTCGTGATCCCACAAAGCAAAATGGTATAGTATTGCGGATTTGAATTTGGCAATTTCAAGCGGCATCAAAGTATAATTGTGGCGTATCTTTTTAAAGATGGTGGCGATTTCTGCATCGGTGTAATGCTCGGCATAGACATATTCCAATCCATGATCGGATAGCTTACAACCATTGGCCGCAAAGTAATCGTGACGTAGTTTTAAAGCAACCAAATAAGTGTCGATATCTTGTATTTCGATTTTGGAAATGCCCTCCAGTTTCTCAATATATTCATTTAGAACAAAAGTATCATCCACCTGCATCGCCTTATCCGGCCTGAAGGTTGGCAATACTTTTAAGGCAAATCCGCTTTGTTTGAGTTGCTGATGATATTCCAGATTGTCCAGCGGATCGTCCGTAGTACAAACCACTTCCACCTTCATTTTGGTCAGCAAACTTTTGATGGAGTACTCCCGCGTTTGCAGTTTGGCCGAACATTCATCATAGATCGCTTTTGCGGTTTTGGGCGACAGCAATTCGTTCACTCCAAAATACCGGCGTAGTTCCAAATGTGTCCAGTGGTAAAGCGGGTTGCGCAGCGTATAAGGCACGGTTTCGGCCCATTTGAGAAATTTCTCTTCGGCGCTGGCATCCCCGGTTACATATTTCTCATTTACGCCGTTTGCCCGCATCGCGCGCCATTTGTAATGGTCGCCGTAAAGCCAGGCCTGGGTAATATTATTAAAGTTGATATCGCTGGCGATCTGGTCTGGTGGTAAATGTGAATGGTAATCAATGATGGGCAGATCTTTGGCATAATGATGATACAGGCGCTTTGCGGTCTCGCCGGTCAGTAAAAAATCGTCATCCAAAAATGCCTTCATTTTAAAACTATTTAAACTGATATTGAATTATATAGGCTCTGTGAACTTTGTGTCTTCTTTGTGAACTCCGTGGTTAATTTAACCACAAAGGGCACAGAGATTTTCACAGAGGGACACGGAGTTTTGTACATCGAACTAATACCTTTATACATTTTTAATAGAGTGTGTTTTTGATCCCCATTTCCAGCCCCCGCAATTCGGCCAGACCTTTCAGGCGGCCAATTACCGGGTAACCCGGGAATGTATCATAGTTAAAATCGTCCAAAAGCTTATGCCCGTGATCCGGTCGCATCGGAATAGCTATATCGTCCCGGCCGGTATCCACGCGTCTTTTTTGCTCTTTTATGATGGCTTTCATGATGGCATACATATCTGAACTACCGCCCAAATGATCTGCTTCAAAGAAGCTGCCGTCGGCTTCACGCTTTACGTTTCTCAGGTGCAGGAAATGAATATGTGTACCTAATTTTTCGATCATTGCCGGGAGGTCATTATCACCTCTTCCGCCTAACGAACCCGTGCAAAAAGTAAGGCCATTGCTTGGTGATGGCGCTGCATTTACCACATCAAACAAATCATTTTCTATAGATACAACCCTCGGCAAACCAAATATCGGGAATGGCGGATCATCCGGGTGGATACACATTTTTACACCCAGCTTTTCTGCTTCCGGGATAATCGTTTGCAAAAACCAGCTCAGGTTTTGTTTAAGCTGCGCGGCATCGATACCCTGGTATTTGTCCAGGTGCTGTTTGAACTGATCGATAGTGAACACATCTTTCGTTCCGGGTAAACCGGCCATTACATTGTTGATCAGCTTGTTTTTATCGTCAGCCCCCAAACTGTCCAAGTACTTTTTGGCGTCAGCCTGCTGCTGTTGCGTAAACTCTTGATAAGCGCCTTCCCGTTCTAAAATATATAAGTCGAAGGCTGCCCAGGCCCGCGCATCAAAACACAATGCCGAAGCGCCGTTAGGCAGGCGGTAATCAATGTCTGTGCGTGTCCAATCCAGCACAGGCATAAAATTATAACAGACTATTCTGATGCCTGATTGCACTAAATTCCTGAGCGTAGTAATATAATTCTCCGCATATTTTTCGCGCTCCGCAGCGCCGGTTTTGATGCTTTCGTGAATGTTAACGCTTTCCACAACCGACCAGGTAAGACCGGCTCCGAGAATAGTATTTTTTCGCTTTTCGATCTCCTCCACGCTCCAAATTTCTCCGGTGGGAATATGATGTAAAGCCGAAACAATCCCCGTAGCGCCGGTTTGTACGATGGCAGCTAAAGTCACAGGGTCGGCTGGGCCGTACCAGCGAAAGGTTTGTTCGAGATTGCTGAACATGCGGATAGATGGTTTACAAATTCAAGAGCCTAATATAAGACAAATTGCTTTTAACTGTTATTTTAAGCAATGGGATTGTTACGAACAAAAAAAGCGCCCCGATTACCGGGACGCCTTTACAGTTGATTGATTAATATTTTACCAGAAGATAGTATACAATGCTGTAAGAATACCGCCGATGATCAGTGAGCCCACAGCAAAGCTTGTGGATACCCGGAACATCTTGGTGTCAACTTCCAATCCATTTGGCCTTGTTCCTTTAGCATTCTCTATCATGGAAATAATGTACATACCAACTAAACAAATGACGAATACGATAGCCATACGGTCAAGAAAAGGGATTTCATAAAGCCGTGTCTTATTATCTGTTTGCAATACTAATGTAGAAAACCCGGTCGATTTTAAAAAAGCCAGGTTCATCAACTTAGGTAGTACTTTCAATACTACCGACATAATAAAACCACCTATTGTAGCAAACAGCGCTGCATTGGAAGTGGCTTTTTTCCAAAAGAAGCCCAGCAGGAACATGGCAAATATGCCCGGCGATACAAAACCGGTATATTCCTGTATAAACTGGAACCCTCCTTTTTTATCGATACCCATGAACGGCGCAATCACACAACCCAATATCATCGCAATCACTACAGTGATCTTTCCGGTAAATACCAACTGTTTATCTGTCGCATCTTTTTTAAACGCTTTTTTATAAATATCTAAAGTAAAAATAGTGGCGATGCTGTTAACCTTGCCCGCAAGTGAAGCAACAACAGCAGCAGTCAAAGCCGCAAAAGACAACCCCTTGAACCAGGGCGGCAAAAGATTGAGCAACGAAGGATAAGCGTTATCCGGGTTCAACTCCCCGTTCACCATCATTTGCGAATGAAAAACATTTTCCTTGTATAAGATAAATGCCGCGATACCCGGTAGTACAACAATAACAGGCATTAATAACTTCAAAAAAGCGGCAAATAAAATACCGCTCCGGGCTGTTGGCAAATCGGCACCCAATGCCCGCTGGGTGATGTATTGGTTACAACCCCAATAGTTAAGGTTGGTTATCCATAAGCCGCCTATCAAGACGCTTAATCCCGGCAGATCGCTATAGTGTTCATTGTCTTTATGAAATATCATTTGAAAATGGCCCGCCGCATGCTCTTTCATAAGGCTCAGCCCATTTAAAAAACCCGGGCTTCCGAAATGCTTAGCCACTTCATTAACCGCGATATAGGTGGTTACCAAACCACCGAGTATCAGGAAAAATACCTGGATCACATCAGTATAGCCAATCACCTTCATACCCCCCAGGGTAATAATGATAGCAAATACCGCCAGGAATACCACGCAGGCAGTCATATTGATCCCCGAAATGCCATGGATGGCTATAGCGCCTAAATACAGGATGGAGGTTAGATTAACAATAATGTAAAGTAGAAGCCAGAAAATTGCCATGATCATAGCAACCGTGCTATTATAGCGCTGGTTAAGGAACTGGGGCATAGTGAATATCTTATTTTTAAGATAAACAGGGATAAAGAAAACAGCTACAATAACTAATGTTGCTGCCGCCATCCATTCGTAACATGATATAGCCAGGCCCATAGAGAAACCTGAACCGCTCATGCCCACCATTTGTTCGGCAGAGATATTGGAAGCAATGAGCGAAGCACCGATCGCCCACCAGGTAAGCGTACCCTCGGCTAAAAAATAACCTTTGGACGTGGTATCTCCGCCATGTTTGCGACGGTAAACCCAGTAGCCATAAGAGGCAACAATTATAAAGTAGATGATAAATACGACCCAGTCGCCGAAAATTAATCTATGCATGAAGTTTAGTTTATATGTTGGTTTGACAATTATAAATGATAAGTCTTGATTTAGCAAATGTTCGAAATCTTTTTATGCAATCGATTGTGTAAAAATTGAAAAACCTAATATAGAGTATTTTTTTATTCCCAAACCAAATCAAAAATTAATTTAATTCGAGCGTCACAACCGACTTTGCAGGCAGGGCAACTACCAATTTATCACCGTCTTTTTTGGCACCGTCAAAGTTTACTAAATGTAATTTGTCCGGTTGCTTAAAGGTATTGATATCGGTCAGATTTGCCGAGGTTAATATCAGCCCGCTTACTTTGCTCCATTGCAGGCCATTTAACGATGAGGATATGGTTATGGTATTATGTGGGTCGAGGTTTACCAATGAAATATGAATTTTTCCTGTAGCATCCTGCGAGGCGGTCATACTTACCGCCGGTATTTTCTTTCCGTCCACGGTATAATCAGGCACATTCAGTTTGATAGGAAGATATTTTGCATCCTGGTGCACTTTGTACAGATCGAATACATGATAAGTAGGCGTAAGCAGCATCTTATCCTTATCAGTCAAAATCAGCGATTGCAGCACGTTTACGGTTTGGGCCAGGTTAGCCATTTTCACCCGGTCGCAATGGTTATTGAAGATGTTGAGCGTAGTAGCCGCTAAAAGTGCATCGCGTAAACTATTTTGCTGGTACAGGAAACCCGGATTGGTACCCGGTTCTACGTCCGTCCAAACACCCCATTCGTCCACAACAAGCGCCACCTTTTTATCCGGGTCGTACTTATCCATAATGGCGGAATGTTTGGTAACCAGTTCCTCCATTTTCAGGCAATTCACCATGGTGTTGAAGTATTCTTTTTCGTCGAATGCTGTTGCAGAACCTTTATGCCCCCAATTACCCGTTGGTACCGTATAATAGTGTAGGGACAATCCCCACATACCTGTACCAACCTTCTTCATCATCACTTCGGTCCAGTTATAATCGTCAGCGTTTGGCCCGCTGGCTATCTTTTTCAGCCTTGCGCCCGGATAATCCCTGGCATAGGTTGCATAGCGTTTGTATTGATCGGCATAAAACTCAGGCGTCATATTCCCGCCGCAGCCCCAGCTTTCATTGCCCACTCCCCATAAAGTAACCTTATAGGGTTCCGGGTGACCATTTTGCTTGCGCAGGTTAGCCATAGTGCTTTCGCCATTCAGGTTTAGGTATTCCACCCATTTGGCCATTTCTTCAACGGTACCGCTGCCCACGTTACCGGCTATATATGGCTCGCAACCTATCAGCTTACACAATTCAAGAAATTCACTTGTGCCGAAACTGTTATCGTCCGTCACATTACCCCAATTGGTATTTACCATTTTAGGCCGCTGTGCACGCGGACCAATACCATCGCGCCAGTGATATTCATCGGCAAAGCAACCGCCCGGCCAGCGCAGATCGGGTATCTTAATTTTTTTGAGGGCGTTAACTACGTCCAGGCGTATCCTGTCCTGCTTTTCAACAGGCAAATTTTTATCAACCCAAAAACCGCCATAAATGCCATGGCCCAGGTGTTCGGCAAACTGCCCGTATATAAAACGGCTGATGGTTAATTTGGAACCGCTGCTGATATCGGCGGTTGCGGTTTCCTGCGCGTACGCATTCACAATAAAACATACCGATGCTAAGAATAAAGATACTTTAGTTTTCATGTGATAAATGTATTGACAACATTTCTATATATGTAATGAAATTTTATCAATAAATGATTTTCAGAACGATGAATGGCAACGAGCAAAGGCAATAGCTAAAAAAATACAGCTATAGTTAAATCCATTTCGGCAATTTTATTATTATATTTGATATAAGCCAATTATTTACAATTTCAAGGAGGTTGTTATGAACTTAATTCATAAAATTGAGCAATGGGGCGATAGCCATCATCCCCGTTTCCTGGATATCATCCGTGTTGCTTTAGGAGTTTTTTTGTTACTTAAGGGATTGGGTTTTATGGAAAATTCATCCTATTTAAAATCAATGATAGAAAACCAACCCGGTATTCCCCTTTCTTCCGGCTGGCTGATGGCATTGGTTTATTATGTCACCTTTGTGCATTTAGTAGGCGGCACACTGATAGCCCTGGGGATCATGACGCGCTTTTCCTCGCTGATGCAGATACCCGTAGTTTTTGGCGCGGTATTTTACATCGACGTATTACAATCGCCATTTAATACCGATGTCATTTCCGCAGTTATCGCGCTGGTTTTACTGGCAGTATTTGCTGTTATTGGCTCTGGAAAATGGTCGATGGAAAGATACCTGTCAAGTTTCGGCGACTAAGCTAACTTAAAGGCATCTCAAAGTAATATTTCCGAAGTGGTTATCTTTCAGTTAGAATTTAAGGTATTTTAGTATCATGAATAATGATACCAGGCCGATGCTTCACGAGCCTACGTACAAGGCAGCGCGATTAGTGTCGGGCGCGGTGGAAAAACATTTCGCCGGGCAGTTGGCTGCTGCGGCACTCCGGGGTGATACCAATCTTGCGCCAGAGCCATCGAAGCAAACTATAGCGGCTATCATCGATACGGCTTTTTGGACCAGTTTACGTAAAGAGGAGGGACGTTCACCCAAAATATCACTTGCCTTTCTCCCGCCCGATAAATCGGAGTTGCCCCTGATCTTTGAACAGCGCCTCGCGCTTTCAGCTGATGTGTTAACCAAACTTGCCCCCGCCGTTGAGCGTTCGGGCATTCACCTGGGCGTATGGCAGGATGAGGATGAGATATACATCTGGGGAACTACGCATACTATTCCGGGGTTTTGTTTCGTGCTTGAGGTGGTTGAGCCAGGGTTGCTGGTTGTCAAACACCGCCGTGTGGATGGTTTTGGCAAATATGTCAATGTGGCTGTACTGAAAGGCGATGAGGTAAAGGTAGTGGATGAGCAAAGCATCAACCTGCCCGATTGCCCGGCCCTGATCCCCTCGCTGCTGGGCTTTACTACACAAACTTCATTAAACAACCCCGTCAACCTGCACATGCAGTTAGCTGTATCAATGCGTGCGCACGGGCACGGCGGTATGTTGTTAGTTGTACCTTCCGACAGTGACAAGTGGCGCGAATCCATTATTGACCCAATATCCTATGCGGTTAGTCCTGCTTTTTCAGGACTGTCCGACCTGATGAATAAGGACCTGAAAAAACAAAACCTGGACGTTTGGCGTGAGGAACTGAAAGATGAGATCGACTGCGTGGCCGGGCTTACGGCTGTTGATGGGGCAACCATCATTAATGACAGGCACGAACTGCTGGCCTTTGGTGCTAAAATTACCAGGCCCTACGGCGGCGAAACCGTGAGAGAAATTATGGTGACTGAACCTATCATCGATAGCGAAGCGCAGATCATTGCCCCGGGGCAGGACGGCGGCACACGTCATTTTGCCGCCGCACAATTTGTGTATGATCAGCGGGATGCCTTTGCATTGGTAGCTTCGCAGGACGGCAGGTTTACTATTTTTTCATGGTCGCCATGCGATGACATTGTGCACGCACATCGGGTGGACACGTTGTTGCTGTAACTGCCTGAACTATGATCCTGTTGATTTTTTGACTTACTATGATTTTATCCGCCAATCATAGTTTTCATTTAATCATTTAAATCACAGTTCAGGCAACTACTGACAAAACACTGTCACCACTTTATCCACTTCCATCGTTTATCTTTGTATATGTCAACGGGCCGGCCGGCTGTTGATCAGTTTTTCCATTAGATCGTTCCGGAATTTCTACCAGGTTGTTTGTGAAAATAACCGTATTGTTCTTTGACATATTTAGCCTTCAGCCGGGCTACTTTACCGGCTTCCCGTCCTTCGGTCCCGATAGCGATCGGGATTCGGACTCCGCGATCAGCCACTTGGCCAGGTCATTTGCCGCCTTGTCGTTCTCAAAGCCGGTGGGTAGTCTGCCATTGGTATATTCGTTATACAGCCAAGGGTCGCCAACAGCCATCACCAATCCTTTACCGTATGGCGCGGCGGCAATGATCACATTATCTCCATCTTTAAGCACAGGGTAGGCTGAACCGGATAATGTAAGCGAGCAAATATCCTTCATAAATATCTTTTTGGTGGTTTTAAATATTGAGTTGTCAATGATGATAAATGCGCCAATCGTAAGATGTTTATCATCTGGCACATGGTTCAGCAAGTCGTTATTAAAATGGATGGCAAATTTTGTGGCAAGCGTATTAAAATGCGGCAGCTCCACATTGGCGCTATCGTTGGCCATAAGCAGTAATACACCGCCTTGTTTAACCCAATTGGAGATAGTTTTTACATCTCGTGGCTCAATATATTTCGGATCAGGGCTCTCTTTTTTAGTATCCGGGTCAACAATAATATAAATATCTGCCTGTTTCAGGTTTTCGGGTGTTGGCCGCTGGTAGAGCGTGCTGATCTGTGCGCCATTATTTTTAAAAGCATCGCCGAAGATGGAAAAGCCATTATTATCTGTCTCTTCCCATTTATAATGGTAGGAGATCAATCTGCCTGATGCATCTTTGGTATGTTCATCGTTGAAATACGAATCAAGCAACACACGCGGCTGGGCGTGGACTGATATCATCAACAACAGTGCGGAGACAGAACTAATAAGCTTCTTCATAGTTTATGCTTTGTAACAGGCAATTTATTCAAAGATTGTCGTTTTTTAATTATTTTGAGCCGATTTATGAAATATGCCCGGCTGCTCCCAATATTGTTGATCGTTGCTTTTGCTTGTAATTCTTGCAATAAAAACAAGCGGGAACACGCTTTGCCCTTTGGCGATATGAAAGGGATCAACTATACCGAGGTGCGCCGCATATTTAATACCGGGCTGGTATTTGATAAGCAGGGTTACCAGTTGGCGCCTGTATGGAAGTTTCATTTTATTTCAGACGATTCGGTGCAGGTTTTCAGCCCGAAGATGCAGCGCTATTATGGCTTTCATATTTATTACGACCACGACCTGATATTCAACATGGTTGATTCGTGGCTGCAAATGCTAAAACTGACACCCGACAGCATCGTATTCCGTGCGCTGCGCGTTAATGAGAAACGCGAAATATTGCTGGACGATGAAGGGTCGAATGTTTATATGACTTTTTATTCCGATGCTTACCTGAAAAAGAAAGGCGCCGAAACGGTTAAAAAAATGGGCACACCAAGTGCAAAGGATACAGCCTACATCAAAACAAGGTCGGCATTGGCAAACCGGGTGATGGACAGCGCATTTTCTGCCCGCGAGCCGGTAGTGATGAAAAGTAATAGCCCCTATGTGATCGCTGAACGGGAGATAAAAAAGGAGGACCCGCTAAGCGATATGGACCCGGCGGAGGACTACCTCTACCCGGAATATGACATAACTATCCATCATGCTTATGAGGACTTTGGTTATTCCATCTCAGCTTATGTTGATGAGAAGGGCGGCGTGCATTTTCGCAAATCACTGATCCCCGTCTTTCATGAATTTGAAGCATCGTTCAACCGGGCGATCAAAGGTATCCTCGATGGCTATGTAGCCCGGTATGTAAATGTTACCCCGGGAACAACATTAAGCATACCGCACACCAGCATTATTGTATTAAATCTGACCGGGAAAAAGAAGTAATTTTAGTTTTGCGCTTCCAGCATAGTGAAATTGTTGACTAATAATTCTTTTTGACGTATAAGGTTCAGCAATACTTCTTTGGTTATGGGCTTCACAATAAAAGCTTTTACAAAATCATATTGTTTAAGGCGCTCCACATCCGACGGGTATTTTGATGCCGAGAGGATATATACCTCCATGGGTTTTGCCATAAGAGGGTAGATTGCTTTTATTTTATCCAGGAAATCCCAGGCATCAAACGCAGGCGTATACGCAATTTCCAGCAAAATAATATCGGGCAGGTTATGCTCTTCGTCGCGCTGCTGCATTAATTGGTTTAGCACGCTTTCGCCATAAGCGGTGCAGCGAATTTCAAGGGGTAATCCGTAGCGGGATAATATCTTCCTTAAAATAAAATGGTCTAATTGACAGTCGTCAATGTAAGTAAGCTTGTTCATAGTTGGAGGTTTTAAAGTATATCCAAAACTATGGCAGCAGGTAAGATTATAGGTTAGTGATACTACGGAACCGCGTGCGTATTAGTACTGATTTGATTGTTCAGTTTTTTCGCAGAGTAAGGTCAAAAATTAATTAATACACGGAAAACATTCGATCGTGCATCCTTATGATAGGTATAGGTAAATTCATCCGACGAGTTGGTAATGATGAGGATACCGAAATGCTCCATCACCTGCTCAACGGACAGAAAATCATCGAGAGAGCCTTCTTCGCTGCTAAAACGTATATGGTTTTCGCTTTCAAAATTAGCATATAATGAAGTGAGCGGATCAGCGCTGATCAGTCGTTTGTTTGTATCGGGGCCTTCTATGGCCGAATTGTTACGGCTATTGATGAGATAGAGCGGCATGCCATAATCAGTTTTGCTGATAGCAAGCCGGGTTGCGTCACTTTCGAGATTAAACAATGTTTTACTATTGCCCGCATGTTTGATGGCATTGGTCAATAGCTCCGTGATGATAACTTTGCCTTTGAACATAATATCTTCGCTATCAGCGCCCACAGGTATGCAGCTGCTGATATGGCCAAGCATATACTCCAGCGAACTGACTAATTTATCAGCATCGTTGCCAAATTCAAACTCCAGTTTGTCGGCGGCGCTTTGCATTAAGCTTTGTTTATAGCAAAAGTGGCTTCTTCGGCGTAGTTGTAGATCTTGAATACTTTATCCAGCCTGATCAATTTTATCAGGTCGCGGATGTCATTTCTTAAACCCACCAAAACTATATCCAGCTTCATGGTCATGCCGTATTTAAGCGAGCTAACCAATGCCCCCAGGAACGCACTGTCGACATATTTTAATTCCTGCAGGTCGAGGATAATTATTTTTTTATGCTGGTTGAACAGGTTAACCAACTCTGCCTTAAACTGGTCCGAATTACTCAGGTTAGCCTCGGTAATGGTAACCTCGGCAATGATGTATTTTGGCCCTTCTTTAATAACTTTTATCATATCGTTTATTGTTTATGAATATTTATTATACTGCAATCATCAACCAATGCCGGCGATAAGTTTTTTAGTAAACTCTGCCTTATTTGTTTAAAGGATAGTTTATCGCCTAACATGGTTGCCAGTTTATTTTTGAATAAATTATAGTCAGTTTTTTTCTCGCCATCCTCTTCATAATCTATCAGCCCGTCGGTGAAAATAAATAGCTGATCGCCGGGCTGTAATTTTATCTTCATTTCCGTATAGCCGCCGTCCGGAAACAACCCCAGTAAAAGGCCCGTTGAATCCAGCTGATCCATTTCGCCGGTCGCGGATTTGTAATGCAATCCGGGCAGATCACCTGCACCGGCATAAGAAATGATCTGCTCCTCATTATCGATCATGATCAATGACATGGTTGATAAAATATCTTTAAGGGCATTATCATAGCAGATCACACTATTTACCTTTTGCAAAATTTCAGCAGTGGAAAAATCACGGTTCATAATACCAAAGCGGATCGCAGCACGTATGTAGCTCAAAAAGCTGAAGGTAAAAAACCATGCAACCCATTTTTTGCCCATTACATCACCTAAAACGATATAGCTATAGCGCTCATCAACTTCAATAAAATCGATAAAATCACCTCCGGGGACATCCTGGTAAGCCTGGTGCCAGAAATCTATGTCAAAACCTTTTACGTCGGGTGCTATTTTGGGAACTGTACGGATATTGAGCGCAAGCGCTGCCTTTTTTATTTCAAGCACCGATAGTTCACGTTGTTTTTGAACAGTGTCTATCAGGTTGGATATTTTGGATACAATTACATTTACCGGGGTTTCTTTTACCACATAATCCACAGCTTGCAGGTCAAGGCCTTCGGCCATCAGGTCCTGGTCGGTAATATAGCTCAGAAATACGAATGGGATATCCTTAAAATCAGAATGTTTGAGTAAACATTTCCTGAATTCGATACCATTCATTTCGGGCATTTCATAATCCGAAAGAATAGCGTCGGGAATATTGAGGTTCAGGTAATCAATGCCTTCGCTTGCCGAAAGGCACGAGGCGCATTCGAAACCTGATTTAGTAAATGCGTGTGATAATATTTTGAGGAATAAAGGATTGTCATCAACCAACAATATTCTTTTGGCAACGGGGTTAGACATATATTATTCCTTGGGATGGTTTATAACGCGAACCTGACTGCCAGGTAAACGCCCGCAACCAACATTGTCGATGCCAATATGTATTTCATGGTGTTATCATGTGATGCGGGAGGCATCAGTATCAATACAACTGCTGTTACACACATTGCCACGCCAAATATAGCAGCCAATAGCCGGGGCAGGCGCTCGCGGGTGAGGTATCGTTTTGTTATTTTGTTATCTAACTGATGATTAGACAAAAGCAGGTCAAACTCATCCAGCAATTCAGCACGTGATGAAGCCGGTTTTTCGTCAGTTTTTCTAAAAGGCTCGAGGTCATCAGCAATGGTCTTATTTTTCGAAGTGCTTTCCATAGTTTTTTTATTCAATTTTTATAATGATCGTCAATTTTCTGACAGATAATTTTATCCACTATTACGGTTAGTTTATGGCAAGGTTGCGTACCAAATCAATTAATCGTAGAACCAACCCAATATCCAAAATCTTTTGCCATCGTAATATAATTCGATGCTGTTTACGCCCTGGTTTATAACTTTTCCGTCGGGAGTATATTTAGCTTCATAAGCGCTCCATACATGGTATATATTGCGGATATTTTGAACCTTACGCGATGTTTCGTGTTCATAATAACCGGTCTTTTCCATATATGCATCATTTTCACGGTGATTTTCTTTCAGTGAGGTGTAAAATAATATAGGCTTACCTTTTGCGTCGATACCCGCTGAGCCCACACGTACGCCGGCTATATGCAACAGGCTGTCGCGTTCGTAGCTTATTTTCTCGCCCTTTTTAATGGTTACTACACCATAATAAGCTTTTATAATACCATCAAGTGTGCCAACATCATCCCCATACTTGGTTAGAAGCTTAGTTTCCTGGGCATAGCCTTTCCAATTTACAGATATTATTGCTGTGATAGTCAATAATATAAATGCCAATTTTTTCATATAAATAATAGGGTCTTTTAAAAAAAAGCAAGCCTGGTCAGCATTTTTTACAAGGACAGGCAGCTTTATTAGGTAACTTCGTTATGCCGTTCATTATCTTGCGATTGTACTGTGTTTTACGTAATTGATTTTGAAAATGTTAAGCCTTTCCGCATATTTTTTGATGAACCGCATATTTGTTTTACGCCAATAAACAACCATGACTGCGTTTTTAATAAATTTGTGCGGAAACACACCCAATAAAAATAACATCCTTATATGCGAAACTTTTTTTTATCAGCCCTGCTCCTGGTTACGCTCCTTTGTTCGTGCAGCCATAAAAAGATCAAACAGGGCATGGTAACGTACGATATTGAATACCAGCTGCCCGATAGCCTGAATAGCTACAAAGCGTATCTGCCGCAAAAGGCCATTGTTTACTTTAAGGGCGATTCCACGGTAAGTATTCAGCAAGCTGGCGCCGAGGCTACAACGGTGATAACTTACAAGCCCGATGCCTTTATGCGGGTATTGTTGCGTTCGTCCGCTGCTAAATACGTGATAGATTATAGCAAGGCCGACCAGCCGGATTTATTGCCTGCAAGCAAGGGCTATACTTATGTTGCGACCAATGAAAGTAAAATCATAGCGGGGTATAAAGCGTCGAAATATGAACTGACCGACCAGGCAACCGGGCTAAGCTGTGAAGCATGGTTTACTAAAAATGTAGCTATTGTACCTAATTACCTCACTACAGTATTTGATACTACCTATGGGGTGCCACTTTCTTTTACCACAAAACAAAATGGGATACCGGTTACTACCATTGTTAAACAAATCACGTTTGAGCCGGTTCCAAACGGGATATTTGCTGTCCCGGCAGGGTATCAGAAAATAACGCCGAAACAATTCAGGGATATGCCTGTGGGGAATTGAGCTATGTTAAAAGCAAGGATAAAATACTTCGCCTTAATTGTTTCTATCATTATATTGGGTTTGCTTTCCCGGGAGTTTACAATGATACCACTCTGGATCGGCGACATATTGTGGGCCACCATGGTGTTTTTCATAGTACGCTTCCTGTTCATTACGGCACCTGTTAAACAGGTAGCAGTTATAAGTTTGGCATTTTGTTACGCTATTGAGTTTAGTCAGCTTTATAAGGCGCCCTGGATAGATAACCTGAGGCATACTTTATTTGGCCGGCTTGTTTTGGGCGATACCTTCCTTTGGGGCGATATGCTTTCGTATACAGTTGGAATTGGCATAGGTATTTTGTTTGAGACCGCCCTAAGTAAAAACCGCACTTTAAGGTACTAAATACCATTTTTTTACACCCCCGGCACAGTCCCTTACAACTTTTAGGAATCGTTAAAAAGTGCTTCTAAAGCCTGTTTTACAACCTTTCTCAAGCGGACGCCGTAGTAAGTGTTCAATATACAATTTTAGATCACAGTAAATTACGAGCGGCACAATGGTTGATAATGATATTCGTTTGCTTGCCGTTGAACGGTTTAAAACATTGGACCTGGAAACAGACACGGAGTTCCAGGAACTGGTAAACATGGCTTCTGAAACCTGTGAAACACCGGTTGCCTTACTTACATTGGTTGACCAGGATACGCAATGGCTTCGGGTTAGAACAGGTACTGATGTAACCGATATGCCGCGTGGTATATCCTTTTGTAACTACACCATACAGAACGACAATGTGCTGGTTATACCCGATATGAAAAGCGATGAGCGTTTTATTGATAATCCCCTCGTTGTAAACGAACCTAATGTACGCTTTTACGCAGGTGCACCGCTGATAACAAGTGATGGCCAGCGAATAGGTAGTATATGTGTTATTGACATGAAGCCCAATGAGTTAAATAAGCAGCAGCAACTCATGTTAAAAATGCTATCCAAACAGGCCATCAATATGATGGAATTCAGGATAAGTGTTGAGTTACTGGAACAAAATAAGGTAGAGGCTGAAAAGCAGCGTGAGATCATAAGAAAGGCAGAGATAACACTTCGTTCATTTTTTGAAAGCTCGCCCAATTTTCAGGTACTATTAAATAGAACCGGCGAAGTACTCGACTTTAATATGATCGCTTACAACTTCGTAAAAAAGGTTAACAATGCAGATATAACCAGGGGTGCAAAATTTGCCCGGTTTTTGGCGCCGGATTTTGTCAGGAAATTTAATGCAGGCTTTAAGATCGCACTTACAGGCAAAAAAACTTTCGAAGAAGGCTCAACAGATTACGGCGCACATGGTGTTATCTATTGGGAGGCCTCATTTGAAACAGCGAGAGATGCCGGCAATGAGATCATTGGCGTTTCGTATGTAATTCGCGATGTAAGCGATCGCAAAACAAGAGAGCATAAAATAGTGGCACAAAACCAGTCGCTGTTAAAAATAGCGCACATGCAGGCGCATGAGTTCAGAGCGCCGCTAACCACTATGAAAGGAATGATGGACCTGATAAAGGCTGAAGACTATAATGCCCCGAGGGAATATTATGAATTACTGGAAACTGCGGTTGCGAATCTTGACAGTAAAATACGCGAAATAGTAGTGGATGTTGATCAGATCGTGCTCGAAGGCACTGAGGTATATACTATTCAATAAAATAGTCCTTATCTCCTCCGGTTTGCATGCAAGCTGCTAAAAGCAACCCCTAATGCCACACCGACCCCTGCACCTATAGCTATGCTATTTATAGCTACACCAATGCCCATACCTATGGCAATGCCCAGGGGTAAAAGATAAAGCGGCCTTCTTCTCATGTAGCGGAAAGCTTAAAGCGAAAGGCAAAAAGCTTATGATCAAATGTATGAATTTTATCCCTCAACCCCTTTTAAATTTCTTGCCGGCAAACTTTTACGGTGATAATACTTGATCAATTCGGCCACAATCAAATTAGGTATCCAGCTTGAAAAAGCGATGATGACATAGTTATTATCGAACGAGACACCATGGCCAAATACGGTTAGTGCCCATATATAAAAGCGCAGGGTAACCGCCGCAAATGCCAGTGCGTAACTGCGCCGCATCATCATAATATGTGCGTCTATCATCCTGTTTTTTATGAGAACCCAGGCCGAAATTGTAAAGGCGACCCAAAGCGTGTTTTGAATAAGAAATGAAATAAAAACTCCCGTACCCCGATGGATAAAAAACGTCATCACGTAAGCGCCGGGCGCTGCAAAAAACAGCACACCGAATACATAAATCTTACCTAGTGTTCGGTGTAATTTACGGTTTGCCTGTAGTCTTTTAGAAAACTGTAAAAATCCTGCGATCAGTATCGTTGCCGCTCCAAAAATATGCGCGTAAAATGCAGGTAAATAGAATCCTGTTTTAACAGCAAACTGCTTTAGCTTTAAAAAGGCGGTATCCGGCTTAAAGTTAAGATACTGTAAGGTGCCATAGCATAATATGAGTATCAATATAAACGCAAAATACCGTATTACTTTCCAGGCGATACTCATTTGGCAGCAGCAAGCGTGGTAGACTGGTTACCCTTCAATTTTTGGTTTATCCAGTTGATGTTGTATTTATCGACGTCGGTTAACGAGTCGTTAATATTTTCATTGGCGACCTTTGCCCCGCCCTTATCATGATCGTAATAGGACGGCATATCTTCAAATACCGACTGCCAGCGCTTGTCCTTAAATTTATAGGCATAGTCGGCATATATCTCATTTTTCATGACCTTGAGCATCTCAGGCGTTATATGGTCGAGCGTTTCAACTTTCCCCGGATTATTTTGCGACATCCCGACGGTCATCTGGTAGCATGCTTTTAAATATGAATCATCGAGTTTCACATATTTGGTAAACCCAAAGGCCCTTCGGTTAGGCAATTCAATCAGTTTATTGTTCCTCACAATCATGTAATGATAATCCGGTCCCGTGCTGATGTACTTAGTTGAATCATACAATTGAGCATAAAGCGTTGCACCGGTTTTAACTTCAAAAAGAGTGTCGCTGAGCTGCCTGATATTACTGATATCGCATGGGCCAGTGAGTGCACCGCCGCCGCCGGGGGTGCCGTCGGTACTAAAATCGTGACCGAATAACCTGTTCCGCTTTTTATCAATAACCAGGATACTACGTTTATCATAAAACTCTTCCCTCCCGCCCAGGAAATAATCCCTGATCGAATAAAATGATGCCTGCAACCAGTTATCGTCATCTTTTGTCGAATTGGAAAAATCAACATCATACCCGGCAGAAACATCTTCAAAATCAACTTTTCGCAAAGGGTTTTTGAAATCCTCTTCTTTTCCAATAATATCCAGGTCGGCCATGTATGACGGCGGAACATAAATAGCGCCATGATTATCGCGCGAATTATATTCGGTGATCACCGAAATTGCATTCTCGATTAGGTCAACAGGTCTGGATATCTTCCTGATCTTAGGAAAGAAATCGGCTACTTTAATATCGGTCTTGTCCGAAATGGTCATGTCCTTCTTCAGGTAGAAATAATCATCTCCATTGCGCAGGACTGCCAGGTTAGCATCGTCATCTATAGGGAATATCTGATCATAATTGACGGGCACAACATTTTTTCCGTTCAGGTCATAAAATCCCCTCTTTTCGCCCTTTTCCACTTCCACCAGGCCAGGGAATGTACCGCTAATATTGTGTATCAGGTCGTATTCAACGGGTATTATTTCCTTCAGGTTGGGGCTAACCAGCCCCATCTTATAGGGCTCGGTTACGGTGTCTTTGTAATGGAAAATATCTTGCTGCATATCCCATTTGCCCTTTACAACATAGAACCAGGTCTTTTTATCCATGTGTGCGAACCATACCACACTGTCATATTTGGTCTGTAACTGTTTGGCAGTTGCGAACGCAGCCAGGGTTATCGGGTTATAAATATTATTTCTCAGCAACTTAGCTTTTAACAACGCGCTGTAGGCGGCGTAGTCGCCTGCGAGTTTGTTCGCATCAACCTGTGCGATCTTGTAAGTATGCGCTGAAGTTTTGTGTACCTTCAGCTTTAGCACGGTGACCTTAGTTGCAAGACTATCCGAAGTAAGATACACTGGCAAAGCCGCCGACGCGATATCATTGTTCATGATATGAATATCCTTCTCGTCAACTAACACCGCAAGGTTAAATTGCAGAGATTTTCCGCCTTTGAAATCAGTTTTATTGGAAAGCACACTAACTAGGCGTGTAAGCAGGTTGGCTTTCTTATTTACATCGAAATAGCTTAGAAGGCTATCGGTATTGCCTTTTTTTAGCTGACTATTAAAGTCCTGGAGAAACGCGTAAACTTCGCTTGTTTGTGGCTTTGCTATGTTGCGGTAACGTATAACTAACGCTAAAGCGGTGATTAGCACTAAAACACCAAAAATGATTAGGATAGGTTTTGCTCTCATGATGCTGCAATTTAGCAATTTGCATCACAAAAATTAAAAGCTAAAATGAACCCTATTTTTTATCCTCGATGTGCTTCGCAAAAAATTTGAGCGTAGTAATGATATGCTCTGCCCAATATGACCATTCGTGCCCGCCGGCATTTTCGTCATAAGTATGCAGCAGGCCTTCCTTTGACATTTTACGGTGCAATTCGCGATTGTGGTCAATCAACAGGTCGTCTTTGCCGCAATCAAAACGCATGGGGGGCAACTGGTGGCGGTAATGTTTAAATGTGGCCAGCAGGTCCTCGTCGATCAGGTTTTGCTGTACGTAGCTTTTCAGGCTTTCCTGTACAAAAAGCTTCATCTGCGGCAAGCTGGTGATGGATGAAAGGCCCGACATAGCCCTGAACTTATACCCATATTTTGCACCAATGCGCAACGCCCCAAATCCACCCATGGAAAGCCCCGCTATAAATAACGGGGAACTTTTACCCGCTCCGTCGATGCTTGAGATTACGGCATCAATTACGTCTTCAGCTATCCATTTTTCAAAGTTTAAGCCGTTGTGAGGCAAATAAGCTGAACCATCGCCCCAAAGCCCATCGGATGGCATCACTAATATCATTGGGGGCAATTGCCCGGTTTTTATCAGCTCAGCTACTTTAATATGCACACCCGAGCTGTATGCCCAGCTCCAGGCGCTGCCATATACCCCGTGCAATAATATCACCACGGGCAACATTTCATTTTTTTCAATTTGTGCCGGCGCATATACACATATATCGCCGCGCCCCTTAAGGTTAGGCGTTTTTACTGTAATAAAACGTAAACCGTTTGCTTCAAACTGCTGATTCGAGATCTCTACTGTTCTGAACCTGGGCATTTTACTATCATTCAAATACGATGACACCTTTGGCATTTCTGCCTCCAAGTAGGTCATCAAAGGCTTTATGAATTTCATTTAATTTATAGGTGCGGGTTATCATTTCCTCCAGCTGTATCTGCCCGTCCTCGTATAAGTTAATAATATCTGGAATATCAATTTGCGGCCTGCATTTGCCGTATAGTGGATTGATGTAGGTTTTATCCCACTCAAAAAGATTCATGTCAATAGTAATTTCCTGCTCTATGCCGCTTACCTGTACCGCCGTGCCAGCATTACGAATCATGGCCAAAGGCGCTGCGCCCAACTCGGGGATTGCGGTACATTCAAAGGCGTAATCGGCGCCACGGCCATCTGTCAGCGCTTTCACCTGTTCAGCAGCTTTTAAAAGGCCTTTGTCATTTTTATCGGCACGCAGACTATAAGTCGCCCCGAAAGCGCGCGCCATGGTAAGTTTGTGAGAGTTTATATCGATAGCGATGATCATACCCGCTTTAGCCACTTTAGCACTTTGAATAACGCTCAGGCCTACGCCACCTGCGCCAAGTACCACCACCGATGAACCTTCCTTTACTTTGGCGGCATTTACGACCGAGCCGTAACCGGTCATCACACCGCAGCTAATAATACTTGCTGCCGGGAAACTCATTTTTTCGGAATGGTTTTTTACCAGTGCCGATTCTTTAACTAAAGTATATTCGGAAAGTGTGCCTAAATTAAAGGAGCGGTGTATAGGAGCGCCGTTGAATAATGTTCCGGATGGATCAGCGTGACCGGGGGTATAACCGTTGCCGCCTGCCGCAACCGGCGAAGCTACTTCGCATAAATGCTGGTTGCCTTGCAGGCATTGAAAACAATGCCCGCAATGCATGGCCCAGTTTAAGATCACTTTATCACCCGGCACTAATCCCCTTACATCTTTGCCTGTTTTAACAACTATTCCCGACCCTTCGTGCCCTATCACAAGTTGTTTGCGCCAGCTAAGTGAATCATGATCCGTATGGCAAAGCCCTGCTGCTTTGAGTTTGACAAGCACCTCATCATCTTTTGGATCACCCACCTCAATCTCGCCCACCTCAAAACTTCCTACACCATCCGTTATCACGGCTTTGCACAGAATTCCCATCGGTTTTTTCACTTAAAAAGTAGCTTTTGATAACATCCCGAAGGTGCGTCAAAAGAGGATGCAAAGTAACCACTATACGCATTCTTAGAAAATAGCCCTATTGGCAAAATAATGGTGAATATTATTCGTAATTATTATATATTAACTATAAGTGGAATATTGGTGCAATCTCAGAGATAAATTTTCCCATTTTTTAAATAATTTCTTCATTGTTTTAAGTACCTTCATATTTCTACCTTGCTGACCATTTAACTTTCAAAATGAGAATAATAGTTCTACTGGTATTTTGCATGTTATGTGGGTTAAATTTATCTGCCCAAACCCATAAAAAATCGCCTAAAGGTCCGGCAGTTAAGGACGAAATAATATATCATATTTTTCAGCGCAGTTTTTATGACAGTAACGGCGACGGACAGGGCGACCTGAACGGGATACGCCAAAAATTGGATTACATCCAGCAATTAGGTGCAACTGCTATTTTGCTTACGCCACTTTACGCCTCGCCTTATTACCACAATTATTTTGCGGACGATTTTTATAAGATCGACCCTAAATACGGCACGATGAAAGATTATTTGGCCCTCATTAAAGAATTGCACCGCCGGGGCATGAAGTTTTATATGGATATGGAAACGCAGTATGTTACTGAAAATCATACCTGGTGGAAGGACGGCGTTGGTAACCCAAAATCTAAATATGCCGACTATATTTTATATGAGGATTCGGCCCATACAAAACCGGCTTCGATAGTATATGGCCTTTATGGCTTTAAAGGTTATGATGATGTTTATACCAAAATAACTACCGTGAATCTGAATAGCCCCAAAGTGCTGGATTATAACTATCACTTCTTTAAATTTTGGATGGACCCTAACAGCGACGGAAAGTTTAATGACGGTGTGGATGGTTTCCGGCTCGATCACATGGCAGATAACCTTGATCAAAAACCTGCTTTGCAGAACCTATTCGGTAATTTCTGGACCCCGTTGCTGGGCAAGCTGAGAAAAGTAAACCCGAAGATCAGCATCGTTGCCGAGCAGGATTGGGCCTCGATGGGTGTTGATTATTTGAAACGCGGCGGCGTTGACCGGGTATTTGATTTCCGGATGGCCTTCGCTATCCGGTCATTCAAAAAAACTGAACTGGCAAAAGCCGCAGATTCTACTTATATACTTACGCCTAAAAACAAGCAACAGGTAATATTTATTGAGAACCATGACGTGCCCCGGTTCAGTTATGGTGTAAAGGGCGAGCTGCCTAAGTTAAAGGTTGGTGCGGCGCTTAACCTGCTTATCGGCGGTATTCCGTCAATTTACTATGGGCAGGAACTGGGCATGACCGGTAATAGTGCAAAATTCGGCCCCACAGATGCTAATGAAATACCCGACAGGCAAGCTTTTGAATGGTACAAAAGTGATGAAGGCAAGGGCATGGCTTATTGGTATAAGCTAAATGGCCCTTATAAAGATCAGTTTAACGACGATAAACCAAATGATGGCATTTCGCTCGAAGAAGAAAAGGGTGATCCTAATTCCCTTTGGAATTTTTATCATGGCCTGATCGCCTTACGTAAAGCCAACCCGGTAATTATTCATGGGGCGTATAAAAACCTGCTGAACAGCAGCGACGAAGTTTATTCGTTTGAGCGGTACCTGGGCAAACAGAAAGTAGTTGTAGCTGTAAACCTTTCTAATAAGGAGCAGGTGGTGGCCATCCAACTGACGGGCAAAGAAACAAAGATTAAGACGCTGCATGGTGTTACAAAAATAAGCATAGTTGTACAGCCCGATGTGCCGAATGCCATAACAGTTATTATGCCTCCTTATGGTATCGGGGTATGGGAGGTGAAATGAGGCAGGAGTGTGAGACTTACGAAGTCTTTAAGACTTCGTAAGTTTGTTTAAGCCCATGCTTTTTCGCCGTCAGCTTTATCAAACCCGCGCATAAAGTTTTTGCGATAATTAAGCGGGCTTTGGTGCATTTTATGCTTAAACATTTTGTAGAAATGCGATACATCGCCAAAACCGCTTTCGAAGGATATTTGTGATATAGGTTTGTCAGTCTGCACTAACTGCTGGGTGGAGTAATTAAGGCGGTATTCGATCACAGTTTCCATAAAGGTTTTGCGGGTGATCTTTTTGAAATATTTGCAAAAAGCATTGGGCGTCATGTGCGCAATGCCGGATGCTTCATCGAGGGAAACCTGCCCCCTGAAATTCTCTACAAGGTAAGCAAACACCGGATTTATTCTTTCCTGCTCGGCGCGCGATTGCTCGGCAACACTCCTTTGCTGGTCCAATAGTTTATATTCAGATGAAACAGATAACCGCTGCATGATCTCGAGCAGCCCGATGAGCATTTTAAAATTGCTTTTCTCGTCTGCTAACGTATTCATACTTTTATTAATCGTGTTACGCACTACGGGGTTAAAGCTAACTCCGCTCGTGCTCCGCTGAAACAGTTTTTTGATACTTTGCATTTCTGCCTTATCAAAAAAGTCATCCCCCAGGAAATTAGCGTTGAATTGAACCACAACGGCGCTGGCTTCTTCCCCATCCCGGTTATCTGGGTCTACCTTCCAGCAATGCGGCAGGTTGGGGCCAAGCAGCACAAGGTCGCCGCTTGAAAAATCTTCCATGTGGCTGCCTACATACCGTTTCCCCCGGCCATGAACGATATAGGTTAATTCAAACTCTTCGTGAAAATGATAAGGCGCGTCAAAAGCCAGTTTACCAAATCTCCGGATGAGAAACGAATGCCCGCTGGCGGGTTGAAGTACCTCGTAAGAAGCTTTAATCATCGCTTATTTTAATAAGAAAAATTGTAGCAATGCAATATAGGGATAAAATAATCCATTATTAAACCATTTATTTCATTTTTTTTGGAATGGCTATTGCGGTAATTTTGGATATAAACTTATAATAATGAATACGCAAATTTCCGGGGTGCCCCAATTGAATGACATTAAGAAAGTATCTGCTGAAAATATAGAGGAATTTTCAGCAAAGGGGCATACCCTTGTGAGGAATATTTTATCGCCTGAAGAGGTGTCGGCATATCAGCCTGTGATAGTTGAAGCTGCCGAAAAATATAATACCGAACGGCGTAAAATGCAGGACCGTGATACCTACGGTAAAGCCTTTTTGCAAATCATGAATTTGTGGAGGGTTGATGAAGGAGTAAAACAGTTTGTATTATCGAAAAGACTGGCCAAAATTGCTGCTGATCTTTTAGGTGTTGAGAATGTACGTATATACCACGACCAGGCACTATTTAAGGAAGCAGGCGGTGGCCCAACGCCATGGCACCAGGACCAATACTATTGGCCTATTGATACCAATAATACTATTACCATGTGGATGCCTTTGGTGGATATTAATGTGGACATGGGGATGCTGACCTTCGCCTCCGGGTCATTTGATAAAGGTTCTATCTTCGATTTCGAAATATCGGATGAATCGGAAAGCGCCTTTGATGATTACGTAAACAAACATAAATTCCCTATAAGCCGTGCAACTACCATGAAGGCCGGCGACGCTACTTTTCATCGTGGGTTTACTATTCATAACGCGCCTGGAAATAATTCGGATAAAATGCGCCAAATAATGACCATTATTTATTTGGCTGACGGTGCACGCGTATCTGAACCCAAAAACGAGTGGCAGAAAAATGACCGTGCAAAATGGCTGATGGATAAGCCCGTAGGCGAACTGATAGATTCGGAACTGAATCCAAGAATATTATAGTGTGTTGATTGATTATGATTGATTTACCCTGGCCTGGTTACCGGCTGGGGTTTTTTATTGTTCGAACAGGGATGCAGAAACTGACGTTTTTCAAATAGCAGCCTCCAATTCCCTTAATTCTTCCTGGGTAATTTTATGTTTTGACACTTTTGGGTAAAATGTATCCAAAATACGCTTAATGAGAGAAATGCTTTCAACTGACTGAAAAGGAGGCATTGCTAATCCATCTATAAGTTCAGATACCTGTTTGGCCTTTAACGATTCATATTGAGAAGCCATCATGGGCGAAGTATGATTTTCTTTATGCATCGAAATCATTTCTTCTGTTTTCCTGATATTATCTATAAGTTCTTTTAAATGATGTTTACGTTTCAAGCATTTTGCAATTAGAGTATTCTGATCTAAAGTTAGAAAAGTTTATATAATATTTATTCAGCTATCCAAACTGCATCCAAAAACCACTGTTTACTATCAAAAAAGCAATCAACGGGCGCAAATCCGGCATTTTCGGCTATTTGTTCGGTTTGTAAAACGGTGAACTTTTGCGATATCTCCATATGAATACACTCATCCTTCAAAAACCTGATATGGTTATGCTGATTGATGGTGACATCCTGGTCTTCGGTGCTAACCAGGAAGCTTCTGCACGCTCCGCTATCCGGGTCGTATGTTGGATAATGTTCAAACTTATTGAGATCGAAATCGGCGTGAAGTTCGCGGTTCATTCTTTCCAATAAATTCAGGTTGAAGCGTTTAGTTATACCGCCTTTATCGTTATAAGCGGCTAATATGGTTGCCGGGTTTTTCTTCAAATCGAAACCCATCAAAACCATATCACCTTCAGAAAGATGCCGGCGCAGGTTACCGCAAAAATCCTGCGCTTCGTTAACCTGCATGTTCCCGATATTCGAACCTAAAAACAATATCACTTTGCGCCTGTCAGACATTTCAGCCGCTTCTTTCAGCATATCAAAATAATCGCCCGTCAAACCTTCCATTTTGATGCCGGGTAACGTTACAGGCAAGGTAATATTCAAGTAGGATATTACATTTTCAGATATATCTATCGGCAGGTAAGTAAAGTCTGCTTTTTGCTCCAAAAGATATTTAAGCAGGTATGCGGATTTGGTCGCATCACCGGCACCTAATTCGATCAGGTCGAAAGCACTGCCGTCTGCTATCATCGTATTACATATCTCGGCCGTTTTTTCTGAGAATATCTCCAGCTCACACCTGGTAGGATAGTATTCAGTACAGTTCATGATATCCTGGAACAGTTTGTCGCCATAGGCATCATAAAAGTATTTTGAACTCAACCGTTTCGGAGTTGAGCGTAACCCGCTTATAACATCGTTATAAAACTGGCGGTTTTTTTCGTCTATTGAGCTTTTTGGGGCCCATATTGTTGCAGGTGATGCCATATTCTGTTGATTGTGTTAATTACCGTGCCAGTCTGATGCCGGTAAATTGCCATTGTAAATGTGTTTGAAAAAAATTTCGGTAGGTTGCCCGGCTATGCCCTGGCGAAGTAACTTCAGATGCGCCCCGCAATACCTGCTGGTTCACCATAAATTTGCCGTTATATTCGCCTATAGCGCCGGGTGCTTTTACAAATCCGGGGTAGGGCAGGTATGCGCTTTCGGTCCATTCCCATCGCGTACCCCAGTTAAATTTGCCTGATGCCGCTTCCCATTCAAATTCGGTAGGCAGGCGCAAGCCTTTCCAGGCGGCGTAAGCCGAAGCCTCAAAATAGCTAATGTGACAAAGCGTAGCGTTCAAGTCAAAAGGCTTCAAGCCGGTGTAAGTATAATTATGCCACGTGTTGTTAATGTTATGCCAGTATAAAGGTGCCGTAACGTGGTTTTTATTCACCCAATCCCAACCTTCGGCATGCCAGTGGCGAAAATCCTGGTAACCACCAGCGTTGATGAATTGTACGTACTCCCCGATAGTTACTAGCGAAGAACTAATTTCAAATTGATTTAAGTAGACTTTGTGCCGGCCAAGCTCATTGTCAAAACAAAAGCCTTCGCCATTAAAACCGATCTCATAAATACCTTCGGTGATTTTGATGAATTTACTATCTGTTTCGTGGGCGTTTGGCGAAACGTAATCCTTTGAATAGACCGGGAACAATGGATTGTGCCCTAAAATGTATTTGATATCTGTATACAATAGCTCCTGGTGCTGTTGTTCGTGGTTTAAGCCGAGGACCAATAATTCTTTTACATCAACGGATGGTTCCTGGCGAAGAAATTTATCCATAGCCTCATCTACATACTCGCGGTATTTGTAAATATCGGCTACAGTGGGGCGACTTAAATTGCCCCTGTCTGTCCGAATAACCCGGCTACCAACACTCTCATAGTAACTATTGAATACGAAATTATATTCGGGGTCAAATTCCTGGTACCCCATAAAATAGGGCTTCAGGATAAAAGTCTCAAAAAACCAGCTGGTATGTCCCAAATGCCATTTAGGCGGACTCACATCGGCCACGGGCTGCACCACATAATCCTCGGTTTGCAGCGGCGCGCAGATTTGCTCCGTCAGTTTTCTTACTTTTTTATAACAGTCGGCCAGGTCCATAAATTACTTGCTTTCCAAAAATCGTTTCAAGTCCGAAATTGTTTTAATATCCAGTTGTTTTGCCTGCTTTTCGCGCATCATCAAAGCATACGCATTATTAAAGCCAATGGGTTTTAGCCATTTGATATGATATTTCGATTCAAACTCCCGCTGCACATAATCATAGGTTTTATTCTTATCCGTGCTCAACGAATCGACTACTTTAACTGATGGCTGCAAAATGGCCAGTAAACCAGTACCAGTATATTCCGGGTAAAAGTCTATCTGGTTATTGGTCAAAGCATCAAAACAAATTTTTGTGCCGCCCAAACCGGTTTTAGTCGTTACATCATAGTCGGTATAGCCTTTTATCAGCATACTGTACATATTGGTGAGGATGTATTGCTCTCCAAATATCTTCGAGCCAATTCGTACAATTCCCACGTTTCCGTTACGCGCTGGTTTCAATAACGCGTTTGACCTTAAAAAGTCTTCAGCTACCCGTTCAGGACTTTGGTGAAGATAGTCGGTCCGGTAATTTAATTCGGTCATTACAGCGTCGTTTATTTTGCCTGCAAGCAGGTTTAATGTCTTTTCAAGGTCAGGAAATTGCTTTAAGGCATCTTCACGAACAATAGGTACCGCATAATAGGGTGGAAATATCTTTTTGTCATCATCCAAAACTACCAGGTTATAAGCTTTTAGGCGACCGTCTGTGGAATATCCGCTGATAACATCGAGTTGCTTTTCGTAAGCCGCTTTATACATCACTGCATCGCTGATCACGATAGTGTGGATCTTCAATCCATACTTGCTTTGCAGGCCCAGGTTGCCATCCTGCCGACCCATAAATTCGGGTGTAAAGCCGGCCGTCAGTTTTCCGCCATAGGCTGATGGGATAAAGTAAAAGCAAGCCATTAGTACAATTAACACCGGTAATGCTTTAGTTACGACTTTAACCTTCTTAAAATTCAGCTTCTGAACCCTTGATAACAGGAAATCAAAACAAATAGCCAGTAATGCCGCCGGAATAGCCCCTGCTAAAATCATGTTGGTATTGTTGAGCGATATACCTCCGAAAATAAACTCACCCAAGCCACCGGCGGCAATATAGGATGCCAGTGTAGCCACACCCACATTGATCACAGTAGCTGTCCTTATTCCCGCCAGGATAACCGGCATAGCTAAAGGCAATTCAACTTTGGATAATACTTGCCATTTGTTCATACCCATAGCCAGGGCAGCTTCTTTTACGGAGGCGTCAACACCAGTTATTCCTGTATAAGTATTGCGGATGATAGGAAGCAAGGCGTACAATAACAAAGCTACAATGGCAGGTTTAGCACCAATTCCCAACAGGGGTATCATAAAGCCCAAAAGGGCAATGCTTGGGATGGTTTGTAATATGCCCGCTATGCCTAATACGATGCCTGAGAACTGCTTTTTTCGGGTTATCCAGATACCCAGAGGTAAGCCTATTACAACCGCTATCAGCAATGAAATAAAAGTAAGGCCGATATGCTGCAACGTTTGCGTGAACAGCTTATCGCTTTGCTGGCTCATGAACTCCCATAAGGTTTGCTGATGTTCATTCATGCGTGCGGTTGCTTTGGTATTTGTAAAATGCCGTCATCAACTGCTCAAATCCAACCGACTTTGTTTCATGTTCATGAGTAATATTCAGGCGGGCAGATTGCCCTTCCCCAAGACTCTTCATACCCGTCCATACATCCGTATGAACAGGTAGTGAATGACCTGCGGCATTTCCTTTCATATTGTGAAGCCAATTCCACAGATCTTTTATTTTGACTGCTTTAAACTCCAGCTGCAAACGTTGCTCTTTAAAAAAGTCTTTTACAAAATCGTTGGCGGGTTTGAATAGCAACTCCGCAGGTGTACCGATCTTTACTATTTTCCCCTTATCCATCAGGCATATCCTGTCGCCCAGCTCAAACGCCTCCTGCACATCATGCGTAACCATGATGATGGTTTTCCTTTTCAGTTCGTCCAGCTCTTTAAACTCAGCCTGTATCTTTGACCGGGTGATATTATCCAGTGCACCAAAAGGCTCATCCATTAATAATATGGGTGGATCGGCCATTAAGGCCCGCGCAAGTCCAACGCGTTGCTGCTGTCCGCCGCTTAATTCGTTAGGATAGGCTTTTAACTGATCTGTGGAAAGATGCAGTTTCTCTAATAATTCACCTATGCGCTTTTCAATTCGTTTGCTATCCCATTTCAATAGCTGTGGTACGATGGCGATATTTTCTGCAATAGTATAATGCGGGAACAGCCCATTATTTTGCAAAACATAACCAATACCCCGGCGCAGTTCTTCCGGTGATTGCTTTAAAACATCTTTATCATTTATCTGTATACTGCCGCTTGTAGGTTCTATCAACCGGTTCAGCATTTTAAGCGTCGTGGTTTTACCGCAGCCGCTGGTGCCCAACAGTATAAGGTTCTCATGCTCCTTAACATCGAACGAAATGTCATCGACGGCTTTAACGTCACAAAAATGCTTGCTTAAATGCTCAACCTTTATCATCATGATTCATCTACAAGAGCCATAAAAAGGTTATTCAAAGATTCGGAATACAAGGGATGCGCAAATACGCAATAACGGATACGGTCATAAGTAATGCCGCCCTCCATCGCCATCTGTAAAACCGTCATGACCTCGCCACCTTCCGGCCCCAAAATGGTTGCACCTAATATTTTTTTAGTCCTTGGGTCAACAATAGCTTTCATAAATCCGCGTGTGTCGCCCGTTTCAATTGCCCGCGCCACATAAGCCATTGGCAATTTGGCTACTCTGAAATTCAGTCCCAGCTTTTTTGCTTCGGTTTCATCTAAACCTATTCTACCTAATTGCGGATCTGTAAACATGCAATAGGGAACGGGCCTGTCTTTGGTGGTATAATTCGTGCCTTCAACCAGGTTACGGTAAACAATGGTATAGTCATTGTATGAAATATGCGTAAATGCGGGACCGCCTTTTACATCGCCTAAAGCATAAATGCCTTTTACATTAGTTTCAAGCTTGCCATCCACCTTAATAAAACCGCGTTCGTCCGTTTTTACACCGGTCTTTTCCAATCCCAGTGTCGCTGTTTGGGGAGCACGACCAACAGCTACCAAAACATGCGAGCATTTTACTTTGGCCTCTTTTCCGGCAATTGAAACCGTGGCGGATATATTACCTTTCGCAGTCTTTTTCAATTTTAGCGTTTGCGAATTGGCCAGTATTTTGATATTTTCTGCTTCCAGGATCTTTGTGAGTTCTTCCGAAACGTTTTCGTCTTCCCGCGCCACGATGCGCTTCCCTTTTTCTATTACCGTTACCTTGCTTCCAAACCGCCTGAACATTTGCCCAAACTCCAACCCAATATAATTACCGCCGATGATCAATAAATGCTCCGGCACTTTATCCAGTTCGAGGATACTGGTTGATGTAAGGTAATCTATCTCGTTAATACCTTCAATTTCGGGAATAATAGGTTTACAGCCTGTATTCATAAATATCAGGTCGGCTTTCAACTCACTTACCTTACCATTTTTTAGTTTGACCGATATCGTTTTTTCTCCTGTAAATTTAGCTTCGCCAAAAACCAGGTCAAGCCCTTTAGTTTGCTCAAGGCCCTTCTGACTGCCATTGCGAAATTGCATCACTATATCATCCTTACGCTTTTTGATCTGCTTCATGTCGATCTTAAAGCTCTTGATATTCACACCCAGTGCTTTGCTGTTCGCAGCCATATAAGCCATCTTTGCCGAGGCTACCCAGGTTTTGGTAGGTGTGCAGCCATCGTTTACGCAAGTACCACCTATGTATCTTTTTTCAATCAGGGCAGTTTTTTTGCCTGCCAGGGCCAGCTTTTTAGCCAATGGGCCCCCGGCTTGTCCTGCGCCAATCACAATAGCATCGTAAGTTTTCATAGTATTTGATAATGAGCCGGTTTCCCGGCTATTTTTTTATAGATAGTTCAAAAGGTTTGATATAAAAGTAAACATTAAACAAGCTGAATTAATAAGAACCGGAAGGCAACTTTGTTTTTTTGACGTAATAATCGCAATACCCTTACAAGCAACTTTTATTTTTTTTGAAATTAAGTTTTAAAAATTCTGATAAAGCTATATCTTTGCCATCCCAAAAT
>JBIOHG010000007.1:0-107006 GCA_044448765.1 Sphingobacteriales bacterium
CACAAAAGTAAAGCCATATTAAGTATGAGGCAATGACGAATACGTCAGAATTTTGTAAATTTGTAATTACATAGGTATAAAAACGTAAAAATTAGTTTGCGCTAATAATTTATTAAATTGCAGATCCCACACCTGATTAACCGGGAATAAAATATGTTACTAACTGATTTTGAATATCTTAACAAATCTGAAGACGCTTTTAAAAAGAAGATCGCGCTGCAGATAAAGACACTAAGAAGGCAAAACCAGGTTACCCAGGAAAAATTTTACAGCGAGACAAATATTAATATTGCAAGGCTCGAATCTGGTAAAGTAGACATCCGTTTGGACACATTACGGAAGGTTTGTTACTACTTTGACGTGTCATTATCGGGCTTTTTTCACGGAATTTATTAATAGGTCTCTTTTTAAACACATATATCTGCCTATAATTCCGTTATTTTATACATCAATTGTATATTATTGTAAACAATTCTTCTCCAATAATGACTAAAAAAACCAGAATAGGGACAGTCCTGGTAGCAGCTACCGGGCTTTTGCTTTTTAATGCATGTAATCACAAGGGACCCGATTATGCGACTAACGATCCCATTTACAAAAATCTGGATACGACAGTAAAACCCGGGGATGATTTTTTCCGGTATGCCAACGGTGCCTGGTTAAAGAAAAATCCTATACCGGCGGCATATGCGTACTGGGGCATAGGCAATGTTGTGGAAGATGATATTCGCGCCCGCCTGAGGAAAATTAATGAGGACGCGCTAAAAGAAAACGCTGCCGCAGGCAGCAGCTCACAAAAAATAGGTGATTTCTATTTCAGCGGGATGGACACCGTAGATATAGCGAAGCAAGGGCTATCGCCCTTAAAACCTGAACTGGATAAAATTGAGCATGTAAAAAATGTGAGCGACCTGGTTAATGAGTTTGCCCATTTGGAAACCATAGGCGTTAAAACACCCATTGGGGCTTATGTAAGCCAGGATGCTAAAAACAGCTCAAAAATGTTGCTTGAGCTGGACCAGTCGGGTATCGGGCTGCCGAGCCGCGATTACTATTTTAATACAGACCTCCATAGCGTAACCATCCGTACCGATTACCAGCAAAAGCATTTACCGACAGTATATAAATTATCGGGCCTTGACGATAATGCAGCGATGGCTGCCAGTAAGAAAACATACAGCCTGGAGGAGTTCCTGGCTAAAAATTCGCGAAAGCTGGAGGACCTGCGTGATCCTTATAAAAATTACAATAAAATGCCGCTGTCGGGCTTAAGTAAATTGGCCCCGGCTATCGACTGGAAATCTGTTTTTGATAAAATGGATTATAAAAACGTGGATACCGTAATTGTTGGTCAGCCTGAATATTATACTGCATTTAACCAGGCGCTTTCAACTTATAGTGTCGATGACTGGAAGGCCTACCTGCGCAAAAACCTGGTATCGGCATACGGCTCCTATTTAAGCAAACCATTTGATGAAGAAAGCTTCCGGTTTAACGGGACGGTATTATATGGCGTAAAGGCCCAGTTGCCGCGATGGAAAAGAGTACTGGATGCCGAGAACGGTTATATGGGCGAGGTGCTTGGGCAACTATTCGTAAAGGAATACTTTCCTGAAAATACGAAAAAACGGTATGTGGATATGGTAGAAGCCATGCGGACCGCATTTAAGGAACATATTGAAAAACTGGATTGGATGAGTGCGCCAACCAAGCAAAAAGCCTACGATAAGCTGGCCAAGGTTATGCCTAAGGTGGGTTATCCTGATCATTGGAAAGATTTTTCAACGCTGACCGTAAATCGCGGACCGTATGCTTTGAACGTGATGAATGCCAATAATTTCTGGCACCGGTATAATGCGAACAAATTAGGCAAACCAGTGGACCGTACAGAATGGGGCATTACACCGCAAACCTATAATGCTTATTATAACCCGTCTAATAACGAGATCGTGTTGCCGGCAGCACAGTTTATGATACCGGGTGTAAAGGACGAAGATGTGGATGACGCCGTGGTGTATGGTTACGCCGCTGCCTCGACCATCGGCCATGAGATGACGCATGGCTTTGACGACGAGGGCCGCCAGTTTGACGCTAAGGGCAACCTTAAAGAATGGTGGGCGCCGCAGGATTCGGTAAAATTTAGCCAGCGTGCCCAAATGCTTATTGATCAGTTTAATGGCTACCAAATGTATGGTCTGCATATCAACGGCAAAGCCACACAAGGTGAGAACATCGCCGACCTGGGCGGTATCGTCATAGGGCTTACCGCGTTTGAGAAAACCGATCAATATAAAGAAGGAAAGACGATCAATGGGTTAACACCGCTGCAGCGCTTCTTCCTGGGCTATTCGCTTGGTTGGATGCTCCAGGTACGCAAAGAAGCCGAATCGAGTCAAATACTCACCAATGAACATTCGCCGGCTTCACTGCGGGTGAACGGGCCCTTTACCGATGTGCCTGAATTTTATGAAGCATTCCACATCAAAAAAGGCGATAAGATGTGGCTTGACCCGGATAAAAGGGTAAAGATCTGGTAGAGAAAATGTAGAGACGCATAATTATGCGTCTCTACAAGTATATTTGGGCAATGCAATTCATACACGAGTTACAAGACTGGTGGCACGGAGCGGGCTGGTTTGAGATCATCGGCGCAATCACCGGTTTTTTTTGCGTTTACCTGGCTTCGGTTAATAATATCTGGAACTGGCCCATCGCCATTATCAGCACTGCGTTGTATGTTTATGTATTTGGTCAGAAAGCTTTTTATGCAGATATGTTCCAATACGTCTATCTGTGTGCAATGAGTATGTATGGCTGGTGGTTTTGGAGCAGGCATCCTCAAACCGAGGATAAGGCCCCGGTTTTGCGAATTACAAGGAAACAAATCATTATATCAGCGCTTGTTGTAATTGTGGCAACGCCGGTATTGGGTTACACATTTATACACTTCGCGGCAGCCTTGCACTATGACCCGCCTGCCTATCCATACCTCGACAGCTTCTGTACCTCGTGCAGCCTTGTCGCACAGGTATTTTTAGCCCGTAAGGTTTTGGAGAACTGGCTTATCTGGTTCTTTGTCGATATTATCTACGTGGTAATGTATTTTAAAAAAGGTCTTGAGTTCACCTCGTTCTTGTTCATCGTCTATATCATTATAGCGGTAAACGGTTACTTTGACTGGCGAAAAACCTATAAAAAACAATTGGCCTGAAGATGAATTCCGAAATCGAACTTCCGAAATCCGAAATCAAAAAGATTGCAATCGTCGGTCCCGAATCCACGGGCAAATCAACCATGTCTGCATATCTGGCTCACCACTATAACACGGTTTGGGTACCCGAATTTGCCCGTGATTATTGCGCCGCCCTTACCGAACCACCCACCTGGCAGGACGAGATCAATATGTTTTATGGGCAGGTCGCGCTTGAAAAGGAATATCTTCCCAAAGCAAACAAACTCCTCATCTGCGATACCACTTTTATCACGGTAAAAATATGGAGTGACTACACTTTCGGCCGCTCACCACAGGAGGTATTGGATGAATTGCCTAACCATCCCTATGATCTTTACCTGCTGCTCAGTATCGACCTGCCCTGGGAAGAAGACCCGCTGCGCGATTTCCCGCACATGCGCGACCATTTTATGCAGGTGTGGCATAAGGAGTTGAAAGAACTTAAGGCTAATTATGTTGTTATTTCCGGAACCGGGCAAGAAAGATATGATACTGCTATAGCAACGGTAGACAAATTCCTGTCCAAATAAATCGGAAGCGTATTTACCTCGACTTTACGCGATGTATAAGAAGAATCTTTGCCCCTAACGGGGCACAATACAACGCGGGATCTGCTCTACAAACAGGTACCCCCGATGAGTTTGTAGAGACGCAAGATTTCGCTTCTCTACTCTACGAATTAATATTTATACCGCTCCCCCCAAAGCTTCTTCAGTTTTTCTTTGGCTTCATTCTCCCGTGCATTATTGCCCGGGTCATAAATTTTGGTACCGCGAATGGCTTCGGGTAAAAAATCCTGGTTTACAAAATTCCCCTCGAAACTGTGGGCATATTTGTAGTCTTTTCCATAGCCGATGTTCTTCATCAGCTTGGTCGGCGCATTGCGCAGGTGTAAAGGGACAGGCAAATCGCCGGTTTCTCTAACCAATGCAATTGCCGCGCCTATGGCTGTAGTTGCCGAATTGCTTTTGGGCGAGGTTGCCAAATAAATAACCGTTTGCGATAATATCAATTGTGATTCCGGAAAGCCGATAACATTCACTGCTTCAAAGCAAGCCTGCGCCAACAGTAAGGCATTAGGGTTGGCGTTGCCAATATCTTCGGAAGCTAAGATCAGCATGCGGCGGGCAATGAATAAAGGATCTTCACCACCAACTATCATCCTTGCCAACCAATAAACTGCACCGTTTGGGTCGCTGCCGCGCATGGACTTGATAAAAGCCGAAATGATATCGTAATGCTGCTCGCCGACTTTATCATATAACGCCATATTTTGCTGCACATGTTCCAGTACAATATCATTGGTGATGGTTATTTTCTTCCCGTCAAAAGCATTTACCAGGAGTTCAAAAATGTTGAGCAGCTTACGGGCATCGCCGCCTGAAAGACGTATCAGCGCTTCGTATTCTTTAATGTCGATCTTTTTTGTTTTGAGTACGACATCCTCTTTTTTGGCTTTCTCGATCAAACTCACCAGGTCGTCCTCAACCAGCGGCTGCAAAATATAAACCTGGCATCGTGATAATAATGCCCCGATGACTTCAAAAGATGGGTTTTCCGTCGTGGCGCCGATCAGCGTAACAATACCCCGCTCAACCGCACCCAAAAGTGAATCCTGCTGCGATTTAGAGAAACGGTGTATTTCGTCAATAAATAATATGGGCAATATTTCGCCTTGTTCTTTTAATAAAGATGCTTTTTCAATTACCTCTCGTACATCTTTCACGCCCGAATTGATCGCGCTAAGCGAAAAGAATGGCCTGTACAAAGTTTGCGAAATAATATAGGCCAGCGTAGTTTTCCCAACACCCGGCGGCCCCCAGAAGATCATAGACGGCAGCACCCCAGACTCAATGGCCTTGCGCAATACCGCGCCCGGCCCAACCAAATGCTTCTGGCCGACATAATCATCCAGTGTTTTGGGGCGCATGCGCTCAGCTAATGGCGGCAGATTATTCATTAGGGTAAAATGAAGAATTATACACAATCATTTAAGAAAATTTTTTTGAGCATCAATATACGTGGATGCATTTTCATGCTTAATAGATTTGATAATATCAATTTTGCCTAATGATTCCAACTGCTCCTTAGCTGTATCATTTAATATTTTAAATCTATCTCGTTTAGAAAGGCCATTTTTTATGAGTACGGAGTTTAGGTTTTCTAAATTTAATAACACGGCAAGTTCATTTATACTTGCCATATCCCTAATGTTTTCGCCATTTAATACTCTATTTGGATTTAATTCACGCCACTGTTTAGCTGTGCATCTAAATAACACTAAGTTTAATAAATCGGCTTCATCTGCATACAATATCCATTCTTTGGCCTGTGAATATCCTGATTTTGGAACTATGTAGTTTTTAATAGCATTAGTGTGTATTTGATAGTTGGCCTTACTCAAAACTCTTTTAACATTCCATTCCAGGCCATACTGGTTATTTTCAATTTCTTTTAGCCGCTGATATTCTTTTAAAATATATAGTTTGAATACTGGGCTTATTGCCCCTCCAAATTCGAAGGCTATATCCTTGTGTGCATACGTTCCACCATTCTTTCCCAACTTGGAAAATATTCCTATCGCGCCAGTTTTTTCAACCCATTGAGTAACACTCATAGTGAATGTTGGCAACCCGGCTTCTCCTCTTAAGTGGTCAAATTCGACCACTTTAAAATTAGGATTATAAATACTTTCCCATGTTCCCAAAAACTCTATTGTTGTTCTTGTTCTTATCCAATTCTTTATAATGTCAGCGGCCCTCGTATTATCATCTTTTGCTTTGACCATATCCGTTAAACAGATATAGTCATTGTCGTTTAGATTAGTTATAGAAATATCTATACCTTGAACAGTCATTATTGTCATCTTACTCATTTTCTTCAAGTCATAATAAGTTATACCACATCAATTATTTTATAACAAAATGGCTGATATTTTGAAGTAATAAAGCTACGATATTTGTCTTATAACTATCCAGAATCCTAAAGAAATTAGTATTTTAGATAACAAAAATATGATACAACAGTTTACCAAAGCCAATTACACATCTATTTGCGATAAACTGGCTGCCGGCGATCCAGATCTTCAGAAAATAATCGACACGCATGGCTATCCGCCGTTTTGGTCGAGGCCCAATAGTTTTGAATCGCTGATGCATATTATTTTGGAGCAGCAGGTTTCGCTGGCGTCTGCGTTATCCGCTCTAAATAAACTTCGCGAACGCGTGCAGGAAATAACCCCGGCGCGTATCCTTTTATTAACTGATGAAGAAATGCGCGCCTGTTATGTGAGCCGCCAAAAAAGCAGTTACATCAAATATTTAGCCGAGGCGCTTTTGAGCGGGCAATTAAACCTGGATGATTTTCATCACCTGCCAGATGATGAAATTCGCGCAAAACTGGTAGCCCTTAAAGGCATCGGTAACTGGACGGCAGATGTGTACCTGATATTCGCACTACAACGCGCGGATATTTTCCCGATTGGCGATTTGGCGATAGTAAATGCCATCAAACGGGTAAAGAAATTACCCGCTGAAACTACCCGCGAGGAAATGGTAGAGATCGCCACCAAATGGGCGCCTTATCGCACATTGGCATCGATGCTGTTGTGGCATTATTATTTGACCTCTCCCAAACCCTCTACTAAAAAGGATACTATGCCTTAGTGAGGTAAATGAAAATAATCCTTGACTATCAAAGGTAGAATATTTAATGTAGGTAATTTCTTTATTCCCTCTAACAGCTCCTCATCATTATTTACGACCTGAAATTTGGTTACAATTTGCTCAGAAACCAGGCTCCGTAACTCTGAAAATCTCACTTCTATTGAAATATTAGATCCAATATCTAATAAATCCGTTATCCTTCTGTTCCCTTCAACTGTATTAGCGCCAAGTCTATAAAATACATGCATATGGGTTGTAGGCTGTAGTTTTCTTATAATAAAACCATAATTTAAATAAAAGTAATTACCATAGTTCGAACCTTGCAGGTTGACCATTTTAGTAATAATGTCGCCATTATGAACCCAATTATTCCCCTTTCTTTTAAATCCTATAGGTATAAATATGGAATTGAGGAAATTAATTATGTCCGTCTTTTCTATCATCTATAAGAAAAATAATAAAAATGTCATTCCGAACGATAGTGAGGAATCTTATACGATTTGTATAGTCCGCCATGTAGTGCGTTTAAGTTTTCTCCTCGCTGCGCTCGTTCGAAATGACATTCGTTTTTGAATGGTTCTAACCCACATTAAAAGTCCCATTCCGCTCCTGCTCCTGGTAATTTTGTACTGTTTCAATGGCATTATCCACTACATCGCTCAGGGCAACGATAAACGTACCCGGTTTGGCCATGCTCATGGCGTATTTAATGGCCTCGATCTCTTTAGGAACCACCTCAAATTGCTTGTTCGGGTCAACGGAATGAATACCCTCGATCAGCAGGTTCAAAATGTTTTCCTCGGTTCGGCCGCGCAGGTGTTTTTCCTGGCGGAGGATAACGTAATCAAACATTTCGGCTGATAGCTTTCCCAGCTCGCGGATATCGTCGTCGCGCCTGTCGCCGGTACCGGCTATGATACCAATTTTTAATGGCGAATCGATGTGCCGCAAAAACTCCTTAATACCATTATAGCCATCCGGGTTATGCGCGAAATCTATCATGAATTTAAAATCTTTAAATTCAAAAATGTTCATGCGGCCCGGTGTTTGCGCGGCTGATGGGATAAAGGTTTGCAGCGAGGTTTGTATATCCTCCGTCTTGAAGCCCCATAGAAAGGTAGCCAACGTGGCTGCCATCACGTTCTGTATCATAAAAGGAACCGTGCCGCCAAACGTAAGTGGTATCAGGATGGTGCGTTGTACCCGTATTTTCCAGTCGCCTTTTTGAATGGTGATAAAGCCATTTTCACAGACACAGGCAATTCCTCCTTTTTTGCAATGCGATTTGATAACTGCGCTGTTTTCATCCATACTGAAATAGGCCACGTTACAATCCGTCTTTTTACCTATCCGCACGCAGTGATCATTATCCGCATTCAGCACTGCCCAGCCGTCTTTTTTAACCGAATTGGTTACCACGCTTTTTACCCGCGCCAGGTCATCCAATGTGTGTATATCAGCCAATCCCAGGTGGTCTTCCTGTATATTGGTGATAACGCCTATATCGCATTGCGTAAAACCAAGACCGGCGCGCAAGATACCGCCGCGTGCAGTTTCAAGCACGGCAAAATCAACGGTCGGGTCCTTTAATATAAATTCAGCACTTACCGGCCCGGTAGTATCCCCCTTCATCATCATATTGTTCTGCACGTATATACCGTCGGAAGTGGTAAAGCCTACCCGATGGCCATTGTTTTTTACAATATGCGCGATAAGGCGCGTTGTAGTGGTTTTACCATTGGTACCGGTAATAGCAATGATGGGAATACGTGCCGATTTACCCGGCGGGTACAACATATCGATCACATGACCGGCCACATTGCGCGGCAAACCCTCGCTTGGCGCGATGTGCATCCTGAAACCCGGCGCGGCATTCACTTCTAAGATAACACCGCCAGAATCCGTCAACGGCTCGCTTAAATTTTGCGCCATGATGTCGATGCCGCAAATGTCGAGCCCGATAATTTTGGATATCCTCTCGCAGATAAACACGTTCTGCGGGTGCACGTGGTCAGTTACATCTACCGATGTGCCGCCGGTACTGAGGTTTGCGGTCGATTTTACGAATACTTTCTCTCCTTTTTTGGGAACAGTTTCCAGGGTATAACCCTTTTTGTCGAGCAGGTCAAGCGTATCACGGTCTACGGTTATTAATGTCAATACTTTTTCGTGCCCGTAACCCCTTCGCGGATCGGTATTTTCCAGGTCGATGAGTTGCTGAACGGTTGAATGCCCGTCGCCTTTCACATGGGCCGGGTCGCGCAAGGCAGCCGCAACCATTTTGTTATCGATCACCAACACCCTGAAATCGTACCCGGTAACAAACTTTTCAACAATTACCCGGCGCGATATTTTAGCGGCAAATTCATAAGCTGCGATTGCATCTTCTTTTGTACGGATATTGATAGATATACCCCTGCCATGGTTTCCATCCAGAGGCTTAAACACTAATGGGAAACCCACTTTACGGATAGCCTCATCCACACCTTCGGCGGACGAAATAGTGATCCCTTTGGCAACCGGGATGGCTTGCTCCTGCAGCATACGCTTGGTTTCGTCCTTATTACTGGCAATATCCACTGCAATACAGCTGGTCTTTTCGGTCATGGTGGCGCGGAAACGTACCTGGTTTTTGCCATAGCCCAACTGCACCAGCGATTGGTTATTTAAACGTATCCAGGGGATATCCCGCGCAATAGCCTCATCCACTATCGATCCGGTGCTTGGCCCGAGGCGTGTGTCTTCGCGTATCTCGCGCATTTTTTGAATGTCATATTCCAGGTTGTAATCTTCGCCCTTTATCAGCGCTTCGGTTATCCGCACAGCGGCTTCGGCGGCATAAATGCCTACCTTCTGTTCGATATAGGCGAACACCACATTATAAACACCCGGCGTTTTGGTTTCGCGGGTACGACCAAAGCCTGTATCCATCCCCGCAAGGGTTTGTATCTCCAGGGCGATATGCTCCACCACATGCCCCATCCAGGTACCTGCTATAACCCTTTGGAAAAAACCTCCAGGCACGCCCGGCGAGCAACGATGAGAGTATAGCGTAGGTATGAGCTTTTCCATCCGCTCCATAAAACCCTCAATTTTATTGCTGGGCTTATGCTCCATTTCCTGCAGATCGAGCCTTAATTGGATCAGTTTCTTTCGGTTCACGCTCCAGATGTTCGGACCGCGCAGTACTTGTATATTTTCGATTTTCATGGTGATTTTCTAAATGGTTCGGACAGTTAATTTCGAATTAAAGCTATAAAACTTAACGGCCTAATAAAAGTTTTCGGTTAAAAACTCCAATATGTTTAAAATTTAAAGAACAGGCTTGTATTCATTTTTCTTTAATTTGTAGCATAAGTGTAATTGTAACTGATACACCTTTATATAATTAACTAAAAGCACGGATATGGCAAACCCAAAGGGAAAATTGATAATAATTGGAGGCGCTGTTGACCTTGGCACCAATATCAGTACGCAGGAACACATTATCCAGCCCAACCACCTTAAGTTTTTTGACCGGGGTATCCTGAAAAGGATCATCATCGAATCGGCAAAACACGAGGGTTCACATGTAGAGGTAGTCACTACCGCCTCACAGATACCCGAATTGGTTGGCAATGAATATGTTAATGCATTTAACCAGTTAAACGTTCCCAAAGTAGGTACGCTGCACATCAAAAGCCGCGAAGATGCTTTAAATAAAGGCTATCTCGATCGCATCCAAAAAGCAGATGTAGTGGTGTTTACCGGCGGAGATCAACTGCGTTTAAGCTCCATTTTTGGCGGGACACAGTTTATCCAGGTATTAAAAACCCGTTATCAAAAGGAGAATTTCATCATAGCGGGCACTTCCGCCGGTGCAGCTGCAGCCTCAACCAATATGATCTACAAGGGCCAGAGTAATGAGGCGCTTATTAAAGGCGAGGTGCAGATCACGGCCGGACTTGGATTTATTGACTCCGTTATTATTGACACACATTTCGTACAGCGCGGGCGCATCGGGCGCCTGATGTATGCCGTTGCCAGCAACCCGGGTATTTTGGGCATTGGTTTGGGTGAGGATGCCGGGCTGTTAATTACCGAGGGCAGCATGATGGAGGCTATTGGTTCGGGGCTTATTATCTTGGTTGACGGCCAAAACCTGGTAGAAACCAATATTTACGATGTGGAATTGGGCGCCCCGGTGTCTATCGAGAATCTCAAACTCCATGTGATGTCAATTTATGACAAATACGACCTGGACCAGCGTAAACTATATATAAAGAAAGTATACCGGGTTGAAGAAGGCGTTTTTATCCAGGGACAGGATAAATGAAGTCCGTAAGTCGGAAAGTCCGAAAGATAGCTATTGGATTTCTTGAGGGTACGTTAATGCAATAGATTAATGTGAGAATCGTTCTAAAAACGAACTATTTCGGGTCCTACCCGTTATTTTCTTTCGGACTTCCGGACTTATGCGGACTTCCGGACTAAAACACCAGCATATGAAATTGATCATTCATGGAGGCTTTTTCAGCGAGTCGGGAACCAACCAGGAGATGAAGCACGCCAAGCAGGACGCCCTGCGGGAGATAGTGACTTTAGGTTATAAATACCTGCAAACGCATAACGCCATTGAAACAGTAGTGTATACTGTGGCGTTGCTGGAAGATTGTGACCTGTTTAATGCCGGCACAGGCTCACAGATACAAAGCGACGGCAAGATACGTATGAGCGCTTCTTTGATGAACGGCAAAACCCTGCAGTTTTCGGGGGTGATCAATATCGAAGGCGTTAAAAACCCGATCTGTGTTGCCGAAAAACTACTGAATAAGACCGATAAGGTATTGGCCGGTAAGGGCGCAATTGAGTTTGCACAACAGCAAGGCTTCGCACATTATAACCCCGAAATACCACAACGCAGGCAGGAATATGAGAAAAAGCTGGCCGATTCGGTGCGTTTGGGTACGGTAGGCTGTGTGGCCCTGGATATTTATGGCGATATGGCGGCGGCGACCTCAACAGGAGGAAAAGGGTTTGAAATGCCCGGTCGGGTGAGCGATTCTGCTACGGCGGCAGGTAATTATGTGAACGAATGTGCGGGCATATCCTGCACCGGGGTAGGCGAGGATATTGTAAGCGGTGCGGTTGCCCCTAAAATTGTTACACGCGTTACCGACGGAATGGACCTGCAGCATGCAACAATGAAAACCTTAAACGAGTTAAAACCGTTTAATGGGTTTGCAGGGGTAATAGGAATATCGGCAAACGGCGATACCTATTATGCGGATACTCATCCCTATATGGTGTGGGCTTTGCATGACGGGCATATCGAGGTTTTTTCCTGAGGTTTGAGACGTGAGGTATGAGATTTGAGACAACGGGTAATCAATACAAATTATTGAAAGCTAACGAAGTAAAAATAGTCTTATATCTAAAATCTCATATCTAAAGTCTATATTTGCTTACTAATTAATTTTATTACACAGAACAAGGGACAGGGTTAATGCGATACAAGTTAATTATTTTATTCTCAATTATCAGCTTGTCGGCATCGGCCCAGCTGCATATCAATCTTGATTTTTTAAAGAGAAAACACATCATTTTACCACCCATCACCAAAGCCAGGGGCTACCATTTTAATAGCGCGGCTGCAACCCGCATTATAACACCCGTTGATGTACACCCTTACTTACTTGACGAAACGGTGTTTGCCCTGATGGCACGCGAAAAGGTGATCCTTAAAACCGTTAAGCATAATATGAGCTGGAGGATATATAACGAGGCCAGTTATAATTTTAGTGACCTGGCGGGCGTTTATATCAAATTACACCGTTTATCCGAGGCGAAATGGTACCTGCTGCAAAGCAACAACCTATCGCGCGAAGAAAGGGACAATAAACACACTATAGCCAACCTCATCAGTTTGGCTTCGGTTAAAAATGATATTGGTGATGCGGTCTCGGCCCGTGCGGACCTGGTTGAGGCGCATGACATGGCCACCGGGATAGGCATGAAGGAAAAGGCAGAAGAAATAAACAAAAAGATCCAATTACTCGACCAAATAAAACCGGTTCCGGCAACTAAGTATGCCGAAGCCACCGAAAACAGGTAAAAAACAGCCATAATTCTTAATGATTTGTAACGTTTGGGTTAAACCCACAGTCATAAATTTGTTCCAATAAAAACATTAATTTGTAATATTGTTATTTCATACACGGAGGCAGTATTTTACGCTGTCTCTTTTTATTTACATTAGCAAACTATACCCAACGACAAGTGTTGACATTTTATTCCAATCCTGATTTAAAGACAGTAAAAGATATGTTCAAAAGATTGTATTTTATAGTGGTGCTTGGTGCAGCGTTAGCCTGCCATGCATCACCCAAATTAGCCGATACCGTTGCCGGTTCAAATAACCTGCAGCCTGACGCCCAGCAAACCGTTGTTTGTAAATATGTTGCCAGCTTAATTTCTGAATATAATTATAAGAAGGTTGACCTGAATGATTCTATTTCGAAAGTGATCTTCGACCGTTATATCAAACAGCTTGATGAGAACCACAATTACCTGCTGGCATCGGATATACAGGCTTTTGGTAAGTATAAAACTGCTTTAGGCAGCGACCTGAAAGATGGTAACCTGGCCGATGTGTTTTACATATTTAATGTGTACCAAAAACGCTATAACGACCGTATCAAATATTCGATAGCGCAGTTAGATAAGAATTTTGATTTCAGCACAAATGAGACTTTTACCTACGACCGTGACAGTCTTCCGTTTTATGCATCGGAGACCGAAAGTAATGCTTCCTGGTCGGCACGCGTAAAATATGACATGCTGAACCTGAAACTGGCCGGTAACGATCCAACCAAAAACAAAGAAACGCTTAAAAAACGTTACCAAAACCTGCTGGGGCAATCTAATAAATTGAATAACCAGGATGTGTTCCAGATATTTATGGATGCGTTTACCAACGCTATCGACCCACATACCAATTATTTCAACCCGGCTAATGCAGCCAATTTCAATATCGAAATGTCGCGTTCGCTGGAGGGCATTGGCGCTACACTGGGTGTGCAAAATGATTTTGTAACCATATCCAGTATTGTTCCCGGCGGCCCGGCTGACAAGAGCCATGAGCTTTCTGCCGAAGACCGCATCGTAGGTGTTGCACAAGGCAAAACCGGCGAATTCCAAAACGTGATAGGCTGGCGCATTGAAAACGCCATAGCGCTTATCCGCGGTACTAAAGGGACTATTGTGCGGCTTGAGGTATTACCAAAAGGTGCTAATGTAGCCAGCAAGCCCAAAGTTGTTGAGATGGTGCGTGAGAAGATCATCCTGAAAGATCAATCGGTTAAGGAAGAGATAAAAACTTACAATTCAAATGGTAAAACAGTTAAGATCGGCGTGATCTCGGTGCCGGCATTTTATATTGACTATAACGACTATAAATCGGGTAATCCTAATTACAAGAGCACCACGCGCGACGTTAAATTGATATTGGATACGCTGAAAAAAGCAGGCGTTGACGGTATTGTGATGGACCTGCGCGAAAATGGCGGCGGCTCGTTAATGGAGGCCATAGACCTTACGGGCTTGTTTATCAAAACAGGTCCCGTTGTGCAGGTGCGCAATCCAAACAACCAGATAGAAGCCGATAATGATGAAGATCCGGCAATATCTTACACCGGTCCGGTTGCTATATTGATTGACCGTTTTAGCGCATCAGCATCAGAGATATTTGCAGGCGCTATGCAGGATTACGGTCGCGCATTAATCGTTGGCACACAAAGTTATGGTAAAGGCACTGTTCAGAATGCTATCGACCTTGATAAGGTGATAAAACCATCAGTGCTTGACAGGCTGTCGCAGGCGTCAAGTTCAGATAAAAAAGCCAAGGAGGTTACCACCGGCAGCCAGAGCAAATTTGGTCAGCTTAATTTGACGATAGCTAAATTCTATCGCATTAGCGGCTACTCTACGCAGCACAAAGGGGTAACACCTGATATTAAGTTCCCATCGCTTATACCGATGAATAAATACGGTGAAGATACTGAGCCATCAGCATTGCCTTTTGATATCATCGCGAAAAGCGATTATGCCAAAGTTGGTGATTTTACCGGCGTTGTACCGCAATTAAAAAAACTACACGACCAACGCATGAACAGCAGTGCCAGCTACAAATACCTGCTGGAAGACATTGCCGATTTTGAAAAGCATGAGAGCGAAAAAAGTGTTTCGTTAAACGAACAGGAAGTTAAAAAACAACGCGATGCAGATGAGCAAAAAGCATTTGAGCGCGAAAACAACAAACGTGTTGCCTTGGGTTTGAAGCCCGTTGAAAAAGGCAAAAGCAAACCAAGGAATGAAGACCTGGACTTTTTGAAAATTGAAGCCGGCCAAATATTAACAGATTACATTGGTTTGGGCAGCAAGTACACCAACGTACCGGCCAACCAGCAATAAGACTATTTATTGCAATATGAAATTTATATCCCGGCATACGCCGGGATATTTTTGTTTAAAACCAATTTTGCCCGTTAAGGTTATTAAACGGTATGCCAAACAAACCATTGCTTGAGTTTACTGATCGCGGCATTTATTGCAGCAAAGGCAACTTCTATATCGACCCATGGAAACCTGTGGACTATGCGGTGATAACCCATGCCCATGCCGACCATGCCTATTGGGGCCATACGCATTACCTGGCCCATCACTTATCCAAACAAATACTGCTTTATCGTTTGGGAGACATTAACCTGCAGACTATTGAATACGGCGAGAAGGTCATCAAAAACGGCGTTGAAATCTCGCTATTCCCGGCCGGGCATGTTATTGGTTCAGCACAAATAAGAATAGAATACCAGGGCGAAGTTTGGGTAGTCTCGGGCGATTATAAGGTGGAGGATGATGGTATATCCACACCATTCGAGCCTGTAAGATGCCATCATTTTATATCCGAATGCACCTTTGGGATGCCAGTTTACCAATGGAAACCACAGGTGCAGATCTTTGACGACATCAACTCCTGGTGGCGTACAAACAGGGAGAATGGAGTAGCTACCGTATTGGTTGGATATTCCTTGGGGAAAGCACAACGCATCCTGCAAAACCTCGACCTGTCCAACGGCACAGTATACACACACGGCACCATAGAAAATACCAACCAGGCTTTGCGCAATAACGGTGTAAGGCTTAATCCAACAACACGTATAACACCAGAAACACCAAGGGATGAGATTAGAAAAGGTATTGTGTTAGCACCACCATCATCTGTAGGCACACCCTGGATGCGAAAATTCGGGCCATATGATTTTGGATATTGCTCGGGGTGGATGGCTATTCGCGGGGCAAAAAGACGACGGGCTGCCGATCGGGGTTTTATACTATCGGACCACGCCGATTGGGATGGCCTCATTAGCGCGATAGATGCCACGGGCTGCGAAAAGGTATACCTGACACATGGTTATACGGCCACTTTCGCGAGATATTTGACCGAGATAGGCTTTGATGCTCACGAGGTGCACACTTTATATGGCGGCGATGAAGAGGAAAAAGAAGAGGCGCAGGAAGTTAAAGAATTGGGGGAAACGGCATGAAAGCCTTCGCCCAATTATTCCTGTCGTTAGATGAGACCAATAAAACCAATGAAAAGGTTAAGGTATTGAAGGACTATTTCATTAATGTACCTGATACCGATAAAATGCATATGTTGGCGCTGTTTACCGGGCGAAAACCCAAGCGGCAGATCAATGCTACGCTGATGCGCCACTGGGCCATTGAGGCATCCAAAATACCGGCCTGGTTATTTGAAGAAAGCTACCATGTGGTGGGCGATTTGGCTGAAACCATGTCCTTGCTGATGCCGCAAAATACCGCCGGAAGTGATAAATCGCTGACCGAATGGATAGCTGAGATCAACACTTTGGGCGATAAAACCGAAGACGAACGCAAGCTATGGCTATTGGGATCGTGGGCGATGCTGAATACGCAAGAGCGTTTCGTATTCAATAAAATATTGACCGGCGGTTTCCGGGTTGGCGTATCTCAAAATTTGGTCGTTAAAGCTTTGGCAGATGTATCTGGCTTGGATGCGGCGACACTTACGCACCGAATTATGGGCGATTGGCTGCCGGAAACTTATCCTTATAAACAACTGCTGCAGGAACAACAGCCCGGGGACAATATATCACGTCCGTACCCTTTTTTCCTGGCTTATCCGATACAGGAAACCTCGGAGCAGCAACGCTCTACAGAAGAATTGCAAGGCTCGCTTGGCGATGTTTCAGAGTGGCAGGCCGAGTGGAAATGGGACGGAATACGCGCACAAATGATCAAACGTGATGGCAAAATATTTATCTGGAGCCGTGGCGAGGACCTGGCGACAGAGAAGTTTCCGGAACTGCATCCCTTTCTGAATGCTTTGCCTGACGGAACGGTTTTGGATGGCGAGATACTCAGTTTTCGCGACGGATTACCGTTGCCTTTTAAAGTGTTGCAAACGCGGATTGGTCGTAAAAATCTGAGTAAAAAAATATTGGAAGACAGCCCGGTGGCGGTTATTGCTTACGATTGCCTGGAATATCAGGATGAAGATATTCGCACCAAAACACAATCTGAACGGCGGGAAATATTGGAAGGCTTACAGGCTGCAACACCTTTCCCGGAAATATTTCGTTTATCGTTGCTCATTCAATTCAATAGTTGGGACGAATTGGCTGCCAAACGCGAACAATCGCGCGCCATGGTCGCCGAAGGCATCATGCTCAAACGCAAAAGCGCCACCTACCAGGTTGGTCGTCGCCGGGGCGATTGGTGGAAATGGAAAATTGATCCATTATCCGTCGATGCGGTGATGATCTACGCCCAAAAGGGCCATGGTCGCCGTGCGGACCTGTACACCGATTACACTTTTGCTGTTTGGGATGGTGACAAGCTGGTGCCTTTTGCCAAAGCCTATTCCGGCCTGACCGATGTTGAAATAAATAAAGTAGACTATTTCATCAAGCGCAATACCATAGAAAAGTTTGGCCCGGTTCGAACTGTTAAGCCGGAGCTGGTTTTTGAGATCGGTTTTGAGGGAATCAACCGTTCGACGAGGCATAAGTCGGGTGTGGCGTTGCGCTTTCCGCGCATATTGCGCTGGCGGCTTGACAAGCCGAAAGAGGAAGCAGATACTTTAGATAGTTTGAAGGCTTTGCTGGGGGATTGAGTTTCTTCTTTCTTAGCAAATTCCTATCTTGCCTCCTCGACCGAAAATTATGAAAAAATTTAGCCTCTTATTTATCGTAGCTGTTTCAGCGAGCAGTTATACTTTTGCACAACACATGGATATCAAAACACTGCCCTACCCCAATACCAAAAAAGTTGACACCGTAAATACTTATTTCGATACGCAGGTGCCCGACCCTTACCGCTGGCTGGAAGATGACCGCGCAGCCGATACCAAACAATGGGTAAAGGACGAAAACAAAGTAACTTACGATTACCTGGGCCAGATACCATATCGCGATTCGATCAAAAAACGGCTGGAAAAGCTTTGGAACTACGAGAAATACAGCGCCCCGTTTAAAGAAGGTAAATACACCTATTTCTATAAGAATGACGGCCTGCAAAGCCAGTCGGTTTTGTGGCGGCAAATTGGCGATGGTACGCCGGAAATATTCCTCGACCCGAATAAATTTTCCACAGATGGCACCACCTCGATGCAAGGCATCGACTTTACCAAAGACGGCAGCATGGCCGCTTACCAGATATCAGAAGGTGGCTCTGATTGGCGCAAGGTGATCCTCATCAAAACGGATGATAAAAGCCAGGTTGGCGATACACTGCGCGATTTAAAATTTACCGGCATTGCCTGGAAAGGAAATGATGGCTTCTATTACAGCACTTATGACAAACCCAAAGTCGGTAGCCAGCTTTCGGGAATGACGCAGTATCACAAATTGTATTACCATAAACTGGGCACCAGTCAAAGCGATGATAAACTTATCTTCGGAGGCGAGCAAACGCCACGCCGGTATATTGGCGCTTACCTGACCGAAGACCAGCGTTTCCTGGTGATCAGCGCAGCCAATGAAACTACCGGTAATGAGCTTTATATACAGGACTTTAGTCAGCCGGGCAGTGGTATAGTTAACGTGGTGAACAATTTTGACAACACGAATGGTATTGTTGACAACGTGGGCAGCAAGCTTTATATCCTGACGAATTTGTACCAGCCCAATTACAGGCTGGTGACTGTGGATGCGACCAGCCCGAACCCCGTGAACTGGAAGGACCTGATACCCGCAACCAAAGACGTACTTACAGTTTCCACCGGCGGCGGTAAAATATTCGCCGAATACCTGAAGGATGCAACTTCGCTGGTGCAGCAATATGATATGGATGGCAAACTGGAGCGTAATATACCCTTACCGGCAATAGGCACAGCAGGCGGCTTTGGCACTAAGAAAGAGGAAAAGGAAACCTATTACACCTTTACCAATTACGTTTACCCGTCGACCATTTTTAAGTATAATATAGCTACCGGCGAATCGACGGTCTACAAAAAATCGAATGTTCAGTTTGACCCGACGCAGTTTGAATCAAAACAGGTTTTCTATAAATCGAAGGACGGTACCAAAATACCGATGATCATCACCTACAAAAAAGGCACGGTGATGAATGGCAAAAATCCACTGCTGCTTTACGCTTACGGTGGTTTTGGCATCAGCCTGACACCGGCATTCAGCACTTCGAACATAATCCTGATGGAACATGGCGGCATCTTCGCGGTACCTAACCTGCGCGGCGGCGGCGAGTATGGCGAAACCTGGCACCGGGCAGGCATAAAGATGCATAAACAAAATGTGTTTGACGACTTTATAGCGGCGGCAGAATATCTCATTAAAAACAAGTACACCTCTAAGGATTACCTGGCCATTTCGGGCGGCTCAAACGGCGGCTTGCTTATCGGTGCGGTGATGGCTCAGCGGCCGGACCTGTGCAAAGTGGCGTTCCCGGCAGTAGGTGTGATGGATATGCTGCGCTACAACAAATTCACAGCCGGCGCTGGCTGGAGCTATGATTACGGTACTGCCGAGGACAGCAAGGAGATGTTTGACTACCTGTACAAATATTCGCCATACCACGCTTTGAAGCCCGCTAATTACCCGGCAACAATGGCCACTACTGCCGACCATGACGACCGGGTTGTTCCGGCGCACTCGTTCAAGTTTGCAGCACGTTTACAGGAAGATCAAAAAGGCACGGCACCGGTGCTGATCAGGATAGAAACCAAAGCCGGGCACGGTGCAGGGCAATCGACCGAGCAGGTGATCAGTGGGCAGGCGGATAAGTGGGCGTTTATGTTTCAGAATATGGGTATAAATTGGAGATAAATGGAGATAAATGGAGAGGGAGTGTATCAAAAATGGACTAAAAATGGCTAAAAGTGGTCTGAAGTTGATGGTTTGGTTACTGTTTTTGACGCTTAATGTGCCCCTTTTCGCGCAAAGCAAAAAAGATATACACGTCATTTACATTGGCGATAGCATCACCCAGGGAGTACAATTAGGCGACCCGGGCACACAATCGCCCCCTGCCACAGCCAGTGACTATATTCAAAGCGTGCATGGCACCGGCCACATGGATTTCTCCAACCAGGGCCACAGCGGTTACACCACGGTGGATTTCTTGCCCGGCGGCGAAACGTTTAAGCAATTAGAGCTGGCAGCCAGTGGGTTAGCAGGCAAGCCCGGCGTGTTGATATTCTCCATTATGCTGGGTACGAATGACAGCGCCATCAAAGGGCCAAATGGGTCGCCGGTATCGCCGGATGCGTACTATTCTAACCTGAAAAACATTATAGATCAGCTGCTTAAAGATTATCCGAAGTGCAAGGTGATCATTCAGCACCCAATATGGTATAGCCCCAATACCTATAACGGTGCACAATACTTACAGGAGGGCCTGGACAGGCTGCAAAGCTATTTTCCGGAAATAACTTTGCTGGTTAATGGCTACGCCAAGTCAAACAAAGGCCAGGTATTTGTGGGTGATACCAAGGCATTCGATTACTTCAAAAAAACGCACTTAACCAACCTGATACCCGAAAATGGCCACCAGGGAACGTTTTACCTGCATCCCAACCAGGCGGGCGCAAAGGAGTTGGGCATAATTTGGGCCAAAGCCATTTATAGCCAGATCATTACCAGGTAAGGCTTAAACAAAAACAGGCTTCCCAAATGAGAAGCCTGTATGTTATAGCTAATTGCTAAGGACTAATTTCCGTCGCCACGGCCGTGACCATCGCCATGACCTCGGCCGTGACCGTTTCCATGACCACGATCACCGTGACCCGGATCACCATGATTATTGTCACCATTGTGACGACCGTTGTCGTGCCAGTGATTACGATACCTGTCATCATGGCTATCGCGAATTACTTCCTGGCCATGCCGTCCCCTGTAATTTGCATATCTATCCCTGAAATCAGCATCATGCCTCCATGGGCGACGCTCATTTACAACCACTTTATATCCGTGGTAAAGGTCGTAATTGCGGTACTGAGGGGGTAAATATGAATGGCGTACCCATACATTGTTACTCTGATATATATACTGATGTGCCGGAACATCGTAATAAACACCTATATCGGGCATGTAATAGTAGTCGGCATGGTCATAACCTGTAGGGCCCCACTCGGGTTGGCTATTTATATTTATGCCTAAGCTAACATGAAGTTGTGCGCTAGCTGATTTGAAGGATAAGCAGGCTATTAAAACAGCTGCTGTAAAAAATATTCGTTTCATGATTATTATTTTATTAGTTGATTATATGACAATTCATAAGTAATAAAGTTTTGAATTTTTTGGAAACTAAATAAATGGACTAATAATAATAGCGATAGTTGATATTATTTCTATAATATCAATTATTTAATAAACTCCGGGGTGTATTAAAATATTAAGCCGGATTCTTACTGGTCGTTGCTATCCTTTTCGTCTTCCGCCTTTTTAGAAACCATGGCGAATTGAGGTTTGCCGATCACTCTATAATCACCATCACCCTTTAAGATCGAAGCCACCTGATTTTTATCCTGCATGATCTTTACCGATTGGGTTATCTCCTTGTCATACTTAAAATTAGTCTCATAGCGCCCCTTATCAAAATAATAACGTGATACGATCTCGTTCTCAAGCACTTGCTTTATCTCTTCTTTATTTTCCTGCAGATCGTTCTTCTTGCTTTCCTTCATTTTAGCTTTCAAAGCCTCGTATTCGGCTTGTATGCTGGCAAATTGCTTGTCTTTTGTAGCCTCAACTTTGAGGTTATTGATGATCTTTTCTGTCCCTGTTGTATAATTATAGTCCTTTTTATTGGTTGTTAAGAACTTTACAAAGTTATCATAATCAGCATCTGACAGGTGAAATGTGCGGGGATCGGGTATGTTGTTGTGTGAATTACGGTACACTGTAGCGTAATCGAAAATCAGCAGTTTTGAAACCAACGATTGCGTAATATTGGCAAAATGCTCCTGTTTGATAAAGATATCCGGGTATATCCCGCTGCCGTCATAAACAGAGCGGCCATCCCTGGTTTTAAACTCATGCATAGAGGAATCTGCAACTTTTACTACGGTACCGTCAGCTTTGCGGTGGGTGTAATCTATTTCCTGTATGCATCGGTGCGATGGGATATAATATTTAGCGATCGTGATCTTTACCAGGCTGTTATATGGCAGATTGAACGTTTGCTGTACCAGGCCCTTACCATAGCTGCGTTGCCCGATAATTATAGCACGATCAAGATCCTGCAACGAACCTGCAACAATTTCTGATGCCGAAGCCGAACGTCCGTTAACTAAAACCACTAACGGCAGGTTCGGCTCAAGTGGTGTGCTTTGCGTGCTGTAGCTGAAGTTTTTCTCTTTTATCTTTCCTATTTGTGATACTACCTCGGTGTTTTTCTGCACAAACAGGTTTACAATTTTAACAGCCTCCTGCAGGATGCCCCCACCGTTTGAGCGCAGATCGAGAATAATACCATTGGGGTTATTCTTCTTGATCTCGGTAAGCGCATTAGTTACTTCTTCGGCTGAATTTTCAAGGAATTTATCCAATTTGATATAGCCCATATTGCCATCAACCATGCCATAATAGGACACATTTGGCTGCCTGATCTCATCGCGAACCATTTGTTTTTCAACAGGTTCGGCATCACCGCGTTTGATCGTCAATTTAATAGAAGCGCCTTTGGAACCTTTTAATAGTTGGCTCACCTGGTCGTTGTTTTTCCCGGTAAGGTCAACATCGTTGATCTTCATTAACCTATCACCTGCCCTGACATCGGCTTTTTGTGCCGGAAACCCTTCGAAAACATCAGAGATATATATCTTGCCATCTCTTACAAAGATGCCGGCCCCGATACCGCCATATTGTGTACTTACATAATGCAGCTTATATTCTTCAATTTCTGATTCCGGAACAAATTCGGTATACGGATCGAGGTTGTCGAGCATGGCATCCAAACCCGTTTTTATCATTTTTGCTGAATTGATATCGTCCACATAGTTAATGTTGACTTCCTTGTAGGCCGATGCAAATACGTCCAGGTTTTTTCCGATCTGGAACAGGTCGTCATCAAAACTCCAAAGACCAATAGACAGCACCATTAAACCAGCGCAAAAGCCCCATTTCTTATAGTTTCTTTTCTTCACAGCAGTCTCTTTCATTTCAGCTAATTAAAAATATCAAATAAAAATAGGCATAACATTTGAAATGGGAGATGCCATCCAAACGATATTACCTAAAAATTATATTAGTAAACTTTAAACCGTAAAAAATGCTATTTATTATGCAGCAACCAGGATTTAAAGCCCTCAAAATCTTTACCTAAGGCCGCCGCATCTTTGGTTTTTCCTTCCAAATTTTTAACCTGTTCAGGTATTACGATTTTATCAGCAATATGTTTAGGTAAAACGTCCGGAAATTTGCAAGGATGGGCGGTTGATAAGAAAACTCCCGTAACGCGACCGGTCGGTTGGTCCTGTTGCCAATCCTTTAAAGCTTGCCAGGCTATAGCCGTATGCGGGCATACGATATAGTTATAACTGCTGTGTATTTTTTCGATGGCACTCAAAGTTTCTTCATCATCAAAACTATAGCCGCTTACCAGGCTCTTGAACTCTTTCGGATTTTCTTTAAACATATCCTGTATGCGGACCCAATTGCTTGGATTGCCCACGTCCATGGCGTTGGATATAGTTTGCACCGATGGTTTGGGTTGATACACGCCGGTTTTTAAATACTCCGGCACGGAATCGTTTGCATTAGTAGCCGCTATGAAATGCTCGACCGGCAAGCCCATTTTCCAGGCTAGTAAGCCTGCACCGAGGTTACCAAAATTCCCACTTGGCACGGAAAATACAACCTTGCTTTTTCCCTCTTTTAGCAATTGTGCATAAGCATTAAAATAGTAGAATGTTTGCGGGATAAGGCGGGCTATATTGATGGAATTTGCAGATGTCAGCCTAAATTCCTTGTTCAATTCAGGGTCAGTAAATGCCTGTTTTACCAGCGCCTGGCAATCGTCAAAAGTACCGTCAACTTCAACTGCACGAATGTTTTGACCGTTGGTAGTTAATTGCAATTCCTGTATACCGCTAACTTTTCCTTTGGGATACAAAATAGTTACCCGCGTATTTGGCACGCCCAAAAAACCGAGTGCAACAGCACCACCTGTATCTCCTGAAGTAGCCACCAGAACATCCAAAGTTTTCTCACCTTCTTCCAGGAAATAACCCATCACGCGGCTCATGAACCTTGCACCAAAATCCTTAAAGGCTAAGGATGGCCCGTGGAAAAGTTCCAACACGTAGACATTCTCTTCCAGTTCAACGACAGGTGCGTAAAAATTAATAGCATCCTGGATGATGGCTTGCAGGTCGTTGTCCGGAATATCATCACCAAGCAGGTTTTTAGCTACATGAAAGGCTATCTCAGGTAAAGTATAACTGCCAAGGTTGTTTAAAAACTTATCATCAAGCCGTGGGATCGAAACAGGCATATATAAACCTTTATCCTGCGGCATGCTGTTAAATACCGCTTCTTTAAAAGAAGCGCGGGTGGATATGTTATTGGTACTGTAGAATTTCATATTCTTATTTCGGATTTATTTTCTCCATGTCATTGCGAGCGCAGCGCGGCAATCTCTTCGCATGCATCGCGACGAGGTTGCTTCGTCGTTCCTCCTCGCAATGACAAGTTTATTAATTAACCTATAATTTTCGGTCCCTTATCATTAATAGTAGACACATAAGCGTTGGAATTGATCTTGTTCGACGTTAAATGCTGTTGCAGTTTTTGAGTGATCTGTTTGGCAGTAGCTTCATCCCTTGTAAAAGCAAATACCGACGGGCCGGATCCGGATATTCCAAAACTTACGGCACCCATTTCCATAGCCATATCCCGCATTTTATAAAAATCGGGTATCAGCATGGAACGTACCGGTTCAACCAAAATATCCTTCATGCTGCGGCCGATCAGGTCGATGTCATTCATAAACAAACCGCTTACCAACCCTGCAATATTACCCCATTGCGTTACAGCATCCTTCATTTGTATTTTGTTGCGGATGATTTGCCTTGCTTCGCGGGTTGGCACATCCACATCCGGAAACACAATCGCACAGTACAGATCCTTAGGGTGAGGCAAGCGAACCACATCGAGCGGTTCATAACTGCGTATCAACACAAAGCCGCCAAAAAGTGCCGGGGCTACGTTATCAGCATGTCCATGCCCGCAGGCCATTTCTTCGCCTTTCATGGCGAATGGTAATAACTTTAACACATCAGTATCATCACCCAAAAGTGTTTTGGCGGCAAATAAACCTGCAACCGTACTGGCTGAGCTGGAGCCCAATCCGCTGCCAATGGGCATCTTTTTATGCAATTCGATGTCCAGGCCTATATCCGTCCTGTCAATGGACTTCAAATAATGTTCCACACTAACGCTAACCGTGTTGCGTTTGGGATCAAGCGGTAAACGGCCATTATCGCCGGTTATTTTGCTGATGGTGATACCGGGTTTACCGGTTACTTTCATAATAACCTCATCGCCGGGTTCATTGACTGCAAAGCCTAATACATCAAACCCGCAAACCACGTTGGCAACTGTTGCCGGGGCGAAAACTTTTATACTGTCTTTCATATTAATTCGCTCCTACATTTATCAGGTCAGCAAATACGCCTGCTGCGGTTACTTCGGCGCCTGCACCCGGACCTTTTACTACCAGCGGCCTGTCTTTATACCTATCTGTTGTAAATGAGATAATATTATCACTACCCGACAGCATATAAAAAGGATGATTTTCATCCACCATTTGCAGGGTAATAGCCGCTTTACCATCTTCCAGTTTGCCGATATACCGCAATACCTTTTTCTCTGTTTCGGCCTTATTTTTCAGGTTGGTAAACCAGGCATCTTCCTTTTTCAGGGCGGCATAAAAATCCTCTACCGTTTCGGCCTCAATACAGCTTTTTGGCAGGATGCTTTCTATCTGCACATCTGCTGCTTCCATTGGATAACCTGCATCACGTGCCAGTATCAGTATTTTACGCATAAAGTCGGTGCCGCGCAGGTCATCGCGGGGATCGGGTTCAGTATAGCCCTTTTCCTGTGCAAGTTTTACTACATCATGGAAATTGGCATCTCCTTTAAAATGATTAAAGATGAAGGAGATAGTTCCAGAAAGGATAGCTTCGATGCGCTTCACCCGGTCACCGCTGTTCATCAGGTCCTTTAGGGTGCGAATGATAGGTAAGCCAGCGCCTACATTGGTTTCGTAAAAGAAATCCACGCCGTGCTGACGCGCTGCATCATGAAAGGCTTTGTACTGACTGAAAGCTGCGGAGTTACCTATCTTATTGCAGGTAACTACGGATATATTTGATTTAAAAATATCTTCGTAAAACTCAACCGGCTTTGGGCTGGCGGTATTATCGATAAACACACAATTGGGTAAATTCATCGCCTTCATTTGTTCGATGAAACCAGCCAGGTCAGCTTTTTCATCCGAGGCTTGTAACTCATCCTGCCATTTATCAAGCGATACGCCGTCGGCATTAAACACCATTTTACGGGTATTGCTGATACCGGCGATTTTTACCTGGATGCCATTATTGATCTGCAAGTGCTCGCTATGCTGCTCTAATTGGCTGAAAAGTGTTGTACCGATGTTACCTGTTCCCAGGCAAAAGGCATGAAGTGTTTTGTTGAGCTGGATAAAGAAAGCATCATGCACGGCGTTCAGTGCCTTCGCAAGGTCATGTTTGGAAATGATAACCGAAATGTTGTACTCTGATGAACCCTGCGCGATAGCGCGTACATTAACCCCGTTTCGGCCCAATGCATGGAACAACTTGCCCGATATGCCGGGTGTTTGCTTCATGTTTTCGCCCACTATGGCAAGGATGGCGAGATTTTGCTCTATTTCGGGATAGTCTAACTTACCTGCTAACAATTCCAGTTCAAATTCCTGTTCGATAACCCTTTTGGCCTTGGCTGCGTGGTTAGGGTCGACAGCAAACGTAATGCTATGCTCCGATGAGGATTGTGTGATCAATATAATGTTGATCTGCTCTCGCGCAAGCAATGAAAATAAACGCCCGCTAAAGCCGGATTTACCCACCATACCACTGCCTTCTACATTGATGATGCTGATATCATTGATAGATGAAATACCTTTTATGGGCAATGAAGACGCTTTGCAATCATGCTGAATTACGGTCCCGCCAAAATCTACATCAAAAGTATTTTTGATAACGATGGGTATCTTCTTCACAAACGCCGGGATCATCGTGGGCGGATAGATCACCTTTGCACCAAAATAGGATAGTTCCATAGCTTCGGTATAAGTCAGCTCGGGTAATGAGAAAGCTTTTTTAACCATGCGCGGATCGGCAGTCATCATGCCGTTAACATCGGTCCATATTTGAATTTCCGAGGCATTCAATGCCGATCCAAAAATTGCAGCAGTATAGTCACTGCCGCCACGACCCAGGGTAGTGATTTGCCCGGCATCGTTGGAGGCGATAAAGCCGGTCACAAAAATGACCTTATCTTTATTCTCGCTATAAAAACCTTTGATCAGCAATTCGGTCAGGTCCATATTCACTTTGGCGTTTCCGAATTCGCTGTCGGTTTTTATCAGTTCAGAAGCATCCGCAAACACTGCTCCCGGAAAATACTGCGCAGCCATTTTGCTGATCATTAAAGTTGAGCATCGTTCGCCGTAGCTTAATACCAGGTCGCGGGCTTTTGGTGTTAATTCGCGCAGCGTAAGTACCCCCTGAAGCAATTCTTCCAAATGGTTGAAATTGATCTTCAGCTTTGTAAGGGCCGGGTTTTGGTGCTGAACTTCTAATAAAGCACGCACCATTTCGAAATGGCGGTTTTCCAATTCAGCCAGTTGGGGCGCAAAATCTTCACCATCAGCCGCTTTTTCGGCCATGGATAACAGCAGATTAGTAACGCCGCTCATAGCGGATAATACCACTACCGGCTTTTCTCCTGCCTGGTATTCCTTTTTCAGAATTTCGATAACGGTGGTGATGCTTTTTGCCGAACCGACGGAGGTACCTCCGAATTTTAAAATTTTCATCTATATATTAAATAAAAAACGCCTTCCTCTTGCTGGAGGAAGGCGTATTGCTGGTTTCTTTTTTATAGTTTACACCATACAATCATCTTCCCCCGGAATTCATCCCGGTGGTAGTTGTGGTTGTTGTTATGGTGCTGTTAATTGTCATCGAGTTAATTTTACAGTTTCAATATTATCATTCCTGTAATGCCTGTAAAGTAAGTAGATATTTTTTTAATTTGCAAGCGCTTATTTTAATTATGCAAATAAAACGCTATAAATCTTTCCTGCTGTTCTTTTTCCTGCTTGCTTTTAACGCAGCATTTGCTCAAAAAGATTCCATCGTTTACAAGATCCCAACCGAAGGCGATAAAGTTGTATACAGCGGCACAGTTGCTGTGAATAACCGTTCTGCGGCCCAACTCGATGCCATTTCAAAAAGCTGGCTGGATAGCTATTTCAAATATCACTTGCCGGCGGCGGCACCGGCCGGCGCGGATACCACTAAATTATACAACAAAGCTACGATCGAATATAAAGTGCGGCCGGGCATGGTGAATATCCCCTTTTATTGCCAGTTCATTATTAGCATCAATTGCAAGGATAACCAGTACAGCTATCGTATTTCTGACATTTATTTCCGCCCCAAAAGTAACACGCTAAATGGTATCGGCTATGAAAACAGCCCGGACTACCTGGTGAAAATTGGCAAAAGAAAGCACCTCGGTATAGCAACTTCCTGGAATGTGACCCGCGGACAGATCAGGGAATACCTCACCAAAATGAATGCTGCAATGCTGGAATGTATTGCTTCGTTTAATAAGGCGATGACCAATTAATAAGCTAATCCATTTAGCTACTTTTGGCCTATTCAATGGAAGGACTCGTAACCAAATCAACCGGGAGCTGGTACCAGGTGCAAACACCCGGCGGGCAGCGCGTTGATTGCCGTATCAAAGGGATATTTCGTACCAAAGGTATTACGACAACTAATCCTATAGCTGTTGGCGATAAGATTGATTTTGATATGGAACCTGAATTAGGTACGGGTGTTATCACTAAACTGGAGCCCCGCAAAAACTACATCATTCGCAAATCCATCAACCTGTCAAAACAGGCGCAGATCATTGCCGCTAACCTGGACCAGGCTTTTTTGGTGGTGACTTTGGCTTCGCCAAGGACTTCATTAGGATTTATTGATCGCTTCCTGGTTACGGCCGAAGCTTATGATGTGCCTGCATCGCTGGTTTTCAATAAGCTGGACCTGTTTAGCGACGAGGGATTGGAAATCCTGGCCGATTACAAAGCTATTTATGAAAAGATCGGCTATCCCTGTTATGATGTTTCGGCATTGGAGGGAACGGGCATTGAAGAGATAGCAGTATTGTTAAAAGATAAAGTGACTCTATTCTCCGGGCACTCGGGCGTGGGAAAATCAAGTCTCATCAATATCTTACTGCCCGACCTGAAACTACGTACCACCGAAATATCCGAATGGCACGACAAAGGCATGCACACCACCACTTTTGCCGAAATGTTTGAACTGCCACAGGGAGGATATATCGTCGACACCCCCGGTATACGCGAACTGGGCATTATCGACATCGAAAAAAATGAACTGAGCCACTTCTTCCCGGAAATGCGTGCCCGGCTGAATCAATGTAAATACAATAGCTGCCGTCATATCAACGAACCCGGTTGCGCCGTGATCAAAGCGGTTGAAGATGGCGAGATCGAATTATCGCGCTACGAGAGTTATTTGAGTATTTATCATGGGAATGATACGCGGGCGTAGTTAATGCGCGACAGCTGCAATACTTATCGCCGCTCCCTGAGTGGGGGCCGCAAGCGAAACAAAATTCCCATTTTTCCAGTAACATGGTGTTACCTTATTTGTGACATTACTATACGATCCCGCAACATAAACATCATTACCCAATACTCCGACGCCATTTGGTTGCGGCTGAACGCCACCATCAGACACAGTTAAATTGTATGATACTCCGTTTATCCAATAATTTCCATATCCAAAATCATCGGCGCCACCTCCAAAATAATAATTGCTGCCGCTGGTGACCATAGATTCAATACCACCAGGTTTATTAAGGGTATGCGGCACTCCGTTTATCCAATAAGTCGGAATGTTTGAATTATTATCAGCCGCCAGTTCATATCCTGCCACATACACATCATTCCCAATAAGCCCAATATCCAGGGCTTGCGCATCCCTGCGCAACGTATCTGTTAAATTATACGCGGTATCATTTTTCCAGTAAATGGCATATTGGTTTTTTACCGAGGTGAGGGCCGAACCCGCTACATAAATATTACCACCATGCACAGCAATAGCATTTGCAATACTTTGATAAGGTTTGCTTGGGAGCAAATGTGCCGGCCCCCCGTTCTGCCAATAGCATGCCTGATAGACGCCGTTTACCATAATGGCCCCGCATATATAATAATCGCAACCGCAGGCACTGAACGTGGCGCAATGCGACCCGCCTACGAAAGCTTTATCCGCCAGCACCCCTCTGTGCCCATCCCAGTAATAAACTGCGGTATAGGCACTATTATCCAGGTGCTCTGTTGTTACTGCTATCAAAACATCGCTATCGCGAACAGCCACACATCTAGCCATCGCGCCGTTTGAACTATCGGCCAACTTATGGATAACGCCATTTTTCCAATAAGTAGGCACAGTATATGGACCGTTAGCCGCATTTATGTAACCGGCTGCATAAACGTCGGTATCGGCACCGCTACTATTTGCTAACGAAGGTTTAACCAGGCTGCCGCCGTCAAATTTTTTGCAGGAGCTGATAGTAATAACACTGATCGCAATACCCATTAAGTAAAAATTTGTTTTCATAAGGAAAATGTTTGAATAAGGTAAATATCAACAAGGGGGGATTGGTAGAACGAGATTTTATAACAAGTAAACCCAACTAAAGTTTTAAAGAATTCTGTATTACAATCAGAATTAATTAATGAAATTAGCAGTATATGCGAGCAGTTTTACAAAGAGTAACCCAGGCAAGTTGTACGGTTGATGGCCAAATAACCGGGCAGATAGGCATAGGCTTTTTAGTGCTGCTTGGCATTGAAGATGCTGATACTACAGATGACCGGCAATGGCTGGCACAAAAAATAGCATCCATGCGTGTTTTTGGTGACGAGAATGGCCTGATGAATAAGTCGCTCGCCGATGTGAACGGCGATATCTTGCTGATCTCGCAATTCACGCTTTTTGCTCAAACTAAAAAGGGCAATCGCCCGGGCTTTACCCGGGCCGCACGTCCCGACAAGGCTATACCGATGTATGAGCAAATGATCAAAACGCTGGAAGAATTAACGGGCAAGAAGGTAGCTACAGGTATTTTCGGTGCCGATATGAAGATCAGCCTGCTGAATGATGGGCCGGTAACGATTATTATGGACACAAAGAATAAAGAATAAAACACTAATTGCACGAATTAGATCGAATTACACGAATTGAATCAGGTCTATGTTTCTACAATTTGTTTTAATTTGTGAAATTCGTATCACTTATGACCGAAATCTTATTCAAAGAAGAATCCTATAAAATTATTGGCGCATGCTTTGAAGTGCACAAAATTTTGGGACACGGCTTTAAGGAGTCTGTCTATAAAGATGCCCTTGAGGTAGAGTTTATTAAACTTGATATACCTTTCCAGCGTGAGAAATCATATAGCATATTTTATAAAGACCAAAAGCTAAAGCACTATTTCATTGCTGATTTTATCGCTTTCGATACCATTATCCTTGAAATCAAAATCGGCACATATATTGGCGAACCTTATTTGAAGCAAACCCTTAATTATCTCAAGGCGTCGGGACTTAAACTAGGTATTGTTATCAACTTTGGCACACGTTCGCTTGAGCATCAAAGAGTAATATTTTAAAGAATTCGTGGAATTCGCTCTAATTCGTGAAATTAGCGTCTATGACAATAGACGCGGCTCAAAAATTAGTTGATAATTGGATAAAAACAACCGGCATCCGTTATTTTAACGAACTCACCAATACTGCCATTTTAATGGAGGAGGTTGGCGAGGTGGCCCGCATTATGGCGAGACAATATGGCGAGCAATCCTACAAAAAATCCGATATAGAAGTAAATCTTGCCGACGAAATGGCCGATGTGTTGTTTGTTTTGATATGCCTGGCCAATCAGACCGGCATCGACCTGACCGATGCTTTGCAGAAAAACCTCGAGAAGAAAAGCATCCGGGATACCGAAAGGCATAGGAATAATGAGAAGTTAAAATAGAATTATATTTCCCAAATATACTTAATTCGGAATTATATTCTGAATATTTCATAAATACACAATTTAATAAGGCAATTAGCGTTTGGTATCTATAAACCAAATTAGCCTTGTTATGAAAAATTTCCTTTTAATCGCTGTCCTGCTGCTATCCCTAAGCTCTTGCGGACATAAGAAAAACGATTCCGTTAATACAGTCAAATTTCCACCGCCCGTGGTAATGGCGGACGACGAAGTAGCCGAAAACCCGCCAACCGTTAAAGAACTAGAGGTTGCTGATCCGGGCGTAAAGTCGCAAAAGGGCGATCCAAGCGCCGATATTGTACTGAACGGGCCTGTGGGTAATGCTGATAAAATGGTTGATGCAACCCAAGGTTTCAGCAAAAAATATATGCCTGCATCATCAACCAAGACTGTAAATGATACGTCGAAAAAAATAACCAAGGAAGGCGATATCAGTTTCGAGACCAAAGACATAGCAGCTACCCGCAAAGGGCTATTAAATAATTTACGAAAACTGGGCGGTTACCTTGATGAAGATAACGAATCCGTAAACAGTGACGACGACCGGAAGGAATATACCTTAAAGGCACGTATACCCTCAAAAAATTTCGACCTGTTTTTGGATTCCGTTTCCACAACAGCGATAAAGATCGACTCCAAACACATCACTATTACCGATGTAACCACCAGGTATATTGATATGAGCACCCGGCTGCAAAATAAAAAGCTGCTGGAGGCAAGTTATCTCGCCTTACTTAAAAAGGCGACCAAAATGTCGGATATATTGGATGTTGAAAATAAGTTAAATGATATCCGCACAGAAATTGAATCGACACAAGGCCAACTGAATTACCTGAATAAGCAGATCGCTTACAGCTCGCTTGATATTACTTTTTACGTAACACATCTGAATAAGCCTTACGTTGCATCAAACACGTTTGGGCACCAGTTCCAAAAGGCATTGACAAAAGGATTTAATTACGTGAAAAAAGTGTTTTTTGGAATAATAGCCTTATGGCCGTTGTGGGTATTAGTAATTGCTGCTTTCCTGGTTATCCGTTCGCGCATAAAAAGAAAAAAGGCAATGACGGAAGACCAGCCTAAAGCTTCAGTTTAACCAATTTCTCGCCTTCCAAAACCGGGATTGATGTAGTAATATCCACATTCAGACAAAAAGCAATATCCTTTTCGATGCCCAATTTTTTAAGGCGTTCGCTATGCGATGTTTTGGCAAGATAGCCGGGCAAATCATTTTTTGCGACCTGGTAAAGATCATTCGCAGCAATTGCAGGGTCGTCCAATGTAAATGGAAGGCCTTTCAATTGTTCAATAACGGCACCGGCGAAAACCGTATCTTCCAGGTTGAAGTTGTTTTTCCAGCCGGCGCAAACCAGCAGGATATTTTCGTTTTGAGTTTTAAGCCAATTCGACAGGGCTGTTAGATTCAGAAACGAACCAATAACCACCTTTTTTGCTTTGCGCGACAAATGCAGCGCATGCGTGCCATTAGTAGTCGTGAGCACTACGGTTTTACCGGATACAATTTCTTTAGTGTATGAAAATGGAGAATTACCAAAATCAAACCCGGATACAACTTCACCGTTTCGTTCAGCCGCTAAAAGATAACTTGATCCCTTTTCGCGGTAGGCGGCACACTCTTCAACTTCCGATACCGGGATTATTGCCTCAGCCCCATTATCAATGCCATAGCAAATGGATGAGGTAGCCCGGAAAATATCGATAATAACTACAATGTAATCTTCAACCGAATACAACGGTATTAACGAGGGGGTTAAGCAGACGTGAAGGTCATTTGTCATTAAGTCATTTGTCATTAAGTCATTATCTAACCGGCCACCGACAAAAAAATGACTAATGACCAGTGACTAATGACTATTTATAAAACGGCGGTTTAACAATCTGCGCCTTAATTTTATTATCGCGGATATTGATGAATATCTCGGTGCTTTCTTTGGCAAATTCGGTTTTTACATAACCCATGCCGATGGCTTTTTGCAGCGATGGTGACTGTGTGCCCGAGGTTACCCTGCCGATCATGTTTCCGTCAGCGTCCACGATCTCGTAATCATGACGCGGGATACCACGATCGATCATTTCAAAACCAACCAGCTTGTTTTTTAAACCATCGCTTTTTTGCTGCTGCAAAGCAGCCGAATTGGTAAATTCCTTACTGAACTTGGTTACCCATCCCAGGCCGGCCTCCAATGGCGAGGTGTTATCATCAATATCATTGCCGTAAAGGCAAAAGCCCATTTCCAAACGCAAGGTATCACGTGCACCCAAGCCAATCGGCTTGATGCCAAATGGTTCGCCTGCTTTAAATATGGCATCCCACACGCCTTCGGCATGTTCATTGTCAACGTATATCTCAAAGCCACCTGCACCAGTGTAGCCCGTTGCCGATAATAACACATTATCTATACCGGCAAATTTTCCTTTTTTAAAGGTATAATACTCCATCGAACCCAGGTCAATATCCGTAAGGCTCTGTAGAGCTTCGGCGGCCTTGGGCCCTTGGACGGCTAATAATGACGCCTTATCAGAAATGTTTTTCATTTCAACACCTTCAGTATTGTATTTGGAGATCCAGTCCCAATCCTTTTCGATGTTCGAGGCATTCACCACCAGCATATAACTTTTCTCGTCGATACGGTAAATCAGCAAGTCATCCACAATACCGCCATCTTCATTCGGCAGGCAGGAATACTGCACTTTGCCATCATACAATTTAGAGGCGTCGTTACTGGTAACGCGCTGTATCAGATCAAGCGCTTTATCGCCTTTTAAAATAAACTCCCCCATGTGGCTCACATCAAACACACCGACGCCTTTGCGTACAGTTTCGTGTTCGGCGTTTATACCAGCGTATTGTACCGGCATATTATAGCCTGCGAACGGCACCATTTTGGCGCCCAATTCAATGTGTTTATGGGTTAATGCTGTGTTTTTCATAACAAGTTCAGTTGAGGCAAAAGTAATAATTTAGCCCGTAGTATATTTCTAAAAATTATTCGAAATGATCTGGTGAAATTTAACCGGTCATTAGCCTATAAGTAACTTATCTTAATCACAACGAAAGTATCTTGAAGAAACTAGGATTCTTACGCCGGGTGAAACAAACCCAAACCAAACCTGTTGCATCATCACACATATCTCAGAATGGAACCGGTTGATATATTAAGGGAAGAGATTGCTAAATATACATGTGCTAAATACAGCCTTCCGGCCATCGTATTGGGCCGGGGCCGAAACGTTTCTGTTATTTGCTGTTGCCAGGAGTTTGCGAACAAGCTGCAGACCGAAATGTCGAAAACAGCCGATAAAGAGATTGGCAATCTTAAAATAAATTTCATCGCAGGAAACGTGGAATTCGTTTAATATTCCGGTTAAAGCAGTTGCCTATACAGCTCAACAAGCTTGTTTGTTACCTTATTTACATCATGCTGTTCCTCAACCAGCCTGCGGGCATTAACGCCCACGGCTTTGCAATAATCTTCGTCGGCAATGCAGCGTGAGATGGCCCTGAAAAATTCCTCCCGTGTATTGGCTATCAGGATATTTACGCCGCTTTTATAATTAATGCCTTCGGCACCGAGAGATGTTGAGATGATACATTTCTGCATTGCCATACCCTCCACTATTTTTACCCGCATACCGCCTCCCGAAAGTAGCGGTACTATCATTATCGCTTTACTGTTCACAAATTCCAGCGCATCATCCACCTCTCCCTGTATAAATATTTTGCCCAATACCTGGTAATCGTCAAACTCCTCCGGGATATCATTGCCTGCAACATAAAATTTCACCCTCAGCTCATCATTCGCTATATCACTATGAAAACTTTGTAAAAACCACTCAATACCCTCGCGGTTGGGTGTCCAGTCGAGTGAGCCCAGGAAAAACAAACTTGGAAACTCTGTATGCTCAAAATCCGGGTGGTAATGGCCGAGATCGATCCCAACGGGGACTATTTCAACGGGGATCTTTGTATCAAAAAGCATTATGGTAGCCTGGTCCTGGGCTGTAAAAGCAGCAATGCCGTCAAACTTGCCAAGTTGTTGTACCTCGTATTTTTTAATACGCCGCGACATTAGTTTAAGATATATCTTCTTTAACGGGTCATTCTTTTGCTGCGCCAGCCTTTCCCATATCTGGTGCTCCATGTTATGTGCACGGTACACCAATTTTGAAGCACAATTTTTCCTTACGGTTTCGACATATGGCGCTACAAAAAGTCCCTCGAACTGAACAATATCATATTGTCTGTTCCGCACCTCACCGATGAGCAGTTTTTCGAAATTGGAGTCATAATACCGGTCGACATTATAGGCGTTTTTGCTGAAGGTGGTGAGGAATCCATCAAACAGCGACATGCTGGTGTCGATGTCGTAAACACGGTAATTGATTTTGCTTAATAATTCATCCGGCGAATCATCTTCATGCAGGTGTTTTTTTCCGTTGAGTGATACCAGCGACACCTCGTGACCCAAATTAACCAAGCCCCGTATGGTATTACAAACCACAATAGGATAGCCCCCATTTTGAGGGAACGGGACACGGTGAGTTAATATGAGGATCTTCAAAACGGGCCTGGCGGTTTAAACAAATGTAAAAACCCTGAGCACCCAATCAAAACATCTTTTATAAAATACTTGGCTGAGGGTCGGTTACCTGGAATGTAAGACGGTGGTATCGCGTGTAACCAATTTTTAAGATAGCCTTGCGATGCTTAATTGTAGGATAGCCCTTATTTCTGTGCCAGTCATATTCCGGGTGCTCCGCAGCTATTTGCTTCATGTAATCGTCGCGGTAAGTTTTAGCTAAGATGGACGCTGCCGCGATGCTGAGGTATTTGGCATCGCCCTCCACAATGCATTGGTGCGGTGTCTCTTTATATTTATTAAAACGATTGCCGTCAATGATCAAAAACTCCGGGCACACGGAGAGTTTTTCTACCGCGCGGTGCATAGCTAAAAACGATGCATTGAGGATATTGATCTGGTCTATTTCTTCATTATCAACCATAGCTACGGCATAAGCCAGGGCCTTTTTTTCTATTTCTTTACGAAGCTTATAGCGTATATCCTCAGCCACTTGCTTGGAGTCGTTCAGCAGTTTATGTTTGAATTTTGGCGGCAGAATAACCGCTGCAGCAAATACCGGACCCGCAAGGCAGCCCCGTCCCGCTTCATCACATCCCGCCTCCAATAGATCAAATTGATACCTCGCCAATAACATCAACGCAAAATTATACGAATGAAACCGGGTTTTTGTAATTGTTGAAAAGTTGTGCGGGTAATCGCAGAAATTGTAATGGTTTTAAAGATTATGCCGTTTAAAACAAGTTAATTAATTCAATTTTTTACCGCCTACAATTTTGGAGCGGGTGTTCCAAAACGTTCCGGGTGTTCCATACTCAAAAACGGAACATGCTTAACCCTTAGCTTTCAAGGCTTTGCATTAGGGTCGTAAGTAATTTACAGTATGAAATGATTCATCTGATTTAATGAGCTAAGATATCCTCAGCGTCAATAAGGTAATATCATCAATAGGTTTCCCTTTAATGATGAGGTTCAAATGGTCCAGCAGGGTTTGGTTAAACTTATCCGGAGATAAATCGCCGTTATCTACTACAAAGTCCAGCAGCTTTTCCTCGTTCCATATTTTATGGGCGGGCACATCGTAATCCATCAGGCCGTCGGTATAATTAAATATCATGCTGCCTGGTTCAACATCAACCTCGCCCTGGTTCAGGAAAGGCAGCTCGTCAAAAGCGCCTATCATGGTAGTGCCCAGTTTTAAAGGAATAGCGCCGCCATCAGAATATAAAATGGATGGGTTATGCCCCGCATTTATGTAATTCATTTTACGGGTCTTCTCGTTGTATTTAGCTAAGAAAAGAGTGATAAAACGTTCGCCCTTGGTATTTTTGGTTACTATCTGGTTCAGGCGGTCAACAATATTGGTCAGGTCATCTTCAACCGCTGCCCATGCACGCAAACTTGCCTGGAAGTTAGCCATTAGCAAAGCTGCCGAAATTCCTTTTCCTGATACATCCGCAATACACCATAAAAATTCATGCTCGCTAACCCGCATAAAATCGAAGTAATCGCCTCCAATATTTTGATGCGGAAAATATTTGGCACCTATCTCAACAGCTGTTTCCTTATGCAGCCTCAGCGGGATAAGCATATTCTGTACTTCCTGGGCCAGTTCCATTTCACGCTTAAAACGCTCCGATTCCATCCGTTCACGGAAAAGCTTCTTATTTTCAAGCGCCACCACGATAACGTTGATCAATGTCTGTATAAAGTTCAGATCATTGCTCAGCATCTCTTCGCTGCTGTTAAAATCGCCTATCAGGGCGTAGGCTATAGGTTTGCTTTTTTGATAAAAAGGAATAAAATAATCGTATTTCCGAAGGAGGTTATCATCATGTTTTGCAATTGCAGTTAGCGCCCTGGCTTTGCTTAATTTGCGGCAGGCCTGGTAAAGCATTTTGGCACTTTCTTCATCACCGCCATAGCTTGATATACAAACAAATGTCCCTTCATGATCGATCAGGAAACGCAGCTTACCCACCTGCAGGTAATTCTGCATAATAACCTCCAGCATCTGTATCAATACAGGTGTCGAAATATTTTTATTGATCGCACGGGTAACTTCAAGCAAGGAGTTTAATTCGGACTGCCTTTTGAGCAAGAGCCGTATCAACTCGTCTTCGCCTGAAATTTCTTCGATACTTTGCATTATTTGTATTAGAGGATAAGAAGATAGTCCAAATTAATGAATAAATTTTTTTAAATGCGTGTACTTTGTGATTTTATGTCAAAAGCATCCCGTAATCCAACAGTCACCAGGTTAAAGGCATATACCATCAGCATAATGGCAAGCCCCGGCATAATGGCCAGGAAAGCCGAATTCATAATGATATATCCGTAGTGTTCTTTTATCATACTGCCCCAGGTTGGCATAGGCGGCTGTGCGCCGAATCCCAAAAAGCTCAGTCCTGCCTCGAGCAATATCGCCGATGCAAAATTGGACGATGCCAGCACCAAAATTGGCCCGATGATATTGGGTAAAATATGCCGGCGGATGATCCGGGCGTTATTAAAACCCATTGAACGTGCAGCTTCTATAAACTCGGTATTCTTCAGACTTAACACCTGCCCCCGCACCAATCGGCCAACCTCAACCCACATGGAAAGGCCCACGGCGATAAATATCTGCCATAATCCCTTACCCAATGCAAATGATATAGCTATCACCAGCAGCAATGCCGGCAGCGCCCACAATATATTCATCACCCAACTTAAGGAAGCATCTGCCCAACCGCCAAAATAGCCGGCAATTGAGCCAACCGTAATACCCAGCAGCAGGCTGATAATTACCGCCATAAAGCCTACCGCTAACGACACCCGCGCACCCAGGATCAGTCGGCTCAGCAGGTCGCGGCCATAAACATCGGTACCAAGCCAAAACTTACGTTTGATGATTTGATGCGAAACGATTTGCTGCTTTAAAGCCGGGTAATTTATCCATGTTGAACCCACCAGCGGGCTTTTATCCATTCGTTTATTAGCATAGTCCTCAAATTTTTGCCCGTAAGCAACTTCAAATATGCTAAACGACATCTTTACTGGTTTATCCTCGTCGCCCACATACTCATCAACAAAAATCGAGTCCCTGCCAAAATGATAGCCGGTGATGGGAATGTCTTTATAAAATGCAGGTTGCCCAAACAGCATTTTTGTGAAGATGCCCACAGTATCCACAGGTTCGCTTTTGCGGATACGGATCAAGGTAAATTCGGCGCCCGGTTTTTTAATGCCCAGTTGTACGGTCATCCGGTTTGCGAATGGCGTTGGGTCGGGCATGATCAGGTAGCCCAATATGGCGATCAATATAGACAGCACGATAACCGCCAATGCCGCAACAGCAATTTTGTTACGCTTAAATACCTTCCAGGTGCGTTGCGATGGGGTTAGTTCGGCCAAGTTTATAAGCAGATCAGTTTGGCTAAATATCGCTTATTTATACGCAAAAACAAAGTTTTACCGTACCACCCTTCCTTTCCACTCGTATTTTCGTGTGTTTCCTATCAAGCCGATATAAACAAAATAGATAACGTGTACCGGGATCAATAATATAAGCAGTGCGACAAGGCCCGGGCGTTTAAAAAATGATGTTATCGGCAGCAAAAATGCCGCTTCGAATAAATATTTCAGCAAAAACTGTAAGGCAAATAATTTAAAGAAGTAAATATTATAAAACCCTAAGCCCGCATTTACCAGCAATGATACGTTGAACAGCCAAATGGCAACGGCAAGCGCCACTATGCGCTTATCCTTATAATGTGTTGATTTGGAGGCCCAGCGCCTGCGCTGCTGCAGAAATTGTTTCAGTGAATGCTTGGGATGCGTGTAAACAATGGCATCACGCTCTTTTAAAAATCCTATCCGGCCGGGGTAGCGTACTGCTACTTTTTGCAACAGCAATTCATCATCGCCCGATGCCAGATCATCTATCCCTTTAAAGCCGCCTACCTCATAAAACACATCCTTACGGTAAGCAAAGTTGGCACCATTACAGGTCGAGGCCCTTTTATTCCCGATAAACGCTGCTCCTATTCCGATCAGGTATGAGAACTCCAGCGTTTGCATATATTCAAATAAGCTGTGCTCCTCAAAATAGGCAACCGGCGACGAGATCATCACCAGGTCGTTATTTTCATAATAGCTCACAACGGATGATAACCATCGGCTACCTATCCGGCAATCAGCATCGGTAGCAACCATTAATTCGCCATTGGATAGACCGATAGCTGTAGCAATAGCCTTTTTCTTATAGGAATTAAGCGGCTTGTCTTCATTCAATTGCAGTAATTTAACCCCTTTATCCGCATAACTTGAAATGATCCCGGCTGTCCGGTCTGTTGAATGATCATCTACAATGATTATTTCTGCGAGATTTTTGGGATAATCCTGGGCCAGCAAATCATCTATGGTTTTATTGATATTAACTTCTTCATTGCGTGCAGCGATCATCACGGTAACTTTGGTATGGAAAGTGCCGGCATAAGGCTTGGGGCGTTTAAGGCTTGCCCATCCCTTAATAAAGTAGGTTACAAGAAAGAGGTATATGCCTGTAAGCAGTAACGATAGGCAACTATGCAGCGCGATCAAAGAATTTGAGTTTTAAAACGAATACCGATCCTAAGATAGCAGGAATAATCAGGTTTATGAACCAGATAGAGGACACAGCCGCCATTACCGCGATCTTCTGATCGGTGATATAAATAAAAAATGCCGAGGCGGTCATACTTCGCACACCTACATCCAACAGATCAAGCGAGGGCAGCGCCGATTGGATAAAGAACAGGATAAATACCATCATAATCATCGGGAAAGCCGGGATGGCAGGCATCAATAAATGGATAACGAGATAATATTGAAACGAAAAAACAAAAAAACGCGCCAGGCAAAACAGCATGATATTAAGCAGTTCCGGCTTGCCGTATTTGCCCATGATATCGAAAAAATGCTCGTATTTTTTCAGGAATTTGATTCTGTTTAACCAACCGACGAGCCAACCAATGTTAAAATAAACCAGTAGCAGCAATGCCATAAAAGCTATTGCTAATACCGACAACCCGGCAGCTGACCAGGCGGGCAAATGATAATACGTGTAGTTAAACCACATCAAGGCAACCAGGCCCAGGACATTAGTAATTACATTTTGCCCGAACGACCCCACAGCCATTACAAATACGCCATGTATACGTTTAGGACCTTGCAAAAACATTACCCTGCCGCCATATTCACCAATTCGGTTTGGAGTAAATATGGCCCAGGTTAAACCGCAAAAAACCGCTTCGACGGCTTTCCAGGCAGATATTTTTTCAAGGTTGCGGGTTAGGTATTTCCATTTGAACGATTCCAGCACCCAGTTAATCAGCATTAGCAAAAAAACTACTGACATTGTGACGATAGCCTGTGTTCGGCTGATACCGGCTATTAATTTTTCAAATTGCGCGAGGTTTTTATTGCTATTGATACGATGATAAATGTACACGAAAGCCAAAACCAGTATGGCAGCTTTTAGCAGGTACGAGAGCAGTTTTTTGGCAGAGGCGGTCAACAGGTAAAATTTGTGCAATGTTACGAAAAGTTCATGGTTGATGGTCCATAGTTCATAGCAAGGAAACAAAATGTATCTTGACTATGAGCTATGATCCATGAACGATATGCAACAAACTATTTTAACCTTGGTTTTAAAAATGCTACCGTATTCGCGTAAGCATCTTTGGTTGCCTCGCTGTTATAAATGGGATTGCTTGGATTTGCAAAACCGTGGTCGGCATCGTATTGGTGCAGGTATAATTTTTTGCCGGCCGCTTTCATATTGTCGGCAAACTGGCCAACCACTTTTGGATTTATCCAGCCGTCCTTATTGGCAAAATTGCCCAGTACATCGGCGTGAAGTGTTTTCAGCTTGTTTACATCCTGTTCGGGCATACCGTAATACATCACACAGGCCACATCCTGCTTGCCTGCCAATAAACTGGCCTGCAAGCTCCATCCGCCGCCAAAGCACCATCCGATAGTTGCGATGTGTGCCTTTGGGCCGACATAAGCGATGGCGCCATTGATAATGGCTTGTGCACGATCGTCCTTCACAGCCTGCATATATTTACCGGCATCCTCACGGGTGCTGGCTACTTTGCCGTCGTACAGATCAAGATCAAGTACATTCACGTTACCTACATCATTGTACAATTTTTCCGATTCGTGTTTTACAAAATCGTTTAATCCCCACCATTCGTGTATCACTAATATCCAGTTGTTGGTTGGTTTTTTGGCTAGCATTTCGAAAGCATCGTCTGTTTTGCAATCAGTTGTTTTGTAAGTAATGGCTTTACCTATGGTGCTTTGATAATGGTAGGGTTTGGGAATAGCATGCGACATGACAAATCGCTTATCAGACGTCAGCATCGCAAATTTTTGCGTAGCCGATGGCTTGGCGCAACAGGCCATTTTACTTTGGCCAAATGCAAATACACTGCAAAAAGTCATTAAGGTTAAAAGGAATAATTTTTTCATGGTGGGTTATGTTTTGAGTTTAATTCTCCGGGAAAGACAAATTGGTGTTTCAACAACTAAATTAATATTATTTCTTTTCAATACAATCAAGATAAATCAAGGTTACAACTCGTTGACAGCCAGGTATCTCAATGTCTAATACCCGATTAAATTTTGGTCAAGTCGTAATTTTTACTGATTTTTGAGCTGAGGAAGCCTGTGAAAAGACGTCAAAAATTAAATTTAAAGGTATTAGTATTGTTAATTGTTTACTTGTTCGTCAATATAACAAGTTTGCTTTTTTCAATCGGGCATACTGCTGACCACACCAAAAACCATTCTTTTTTAAGACAAAAAACAGAGCATTTTGGTCACTTTCAGCGTTCAGCAAGATCAGCAGCCATTGAGAATAATGTATCAGTTAACCGCATTATTCAAAATGCCACATTATTTTTTATTATATTATTATTCAGCGTAACGCTTCTCAATTCCAGGTCCAAATTGCTGGTCTGGAAAAATCACTTTTTAGCCGATTATCAGCATAGCTATCTCCGCTGTTGCGTCATTAGGGCCTGATTCTCACCACTTCGGGATAGATCACGCCGAAATAACTATGTGCAGATCTACTTCCATTCCTTTTAGCGAGATCCTTCGCAATAAACATTGAGCCCCCTGTCGATGAGAGAATAAACCAGGAATTTTAACCCATTAAACCTACGAGGTTTTTCAATCAGTTCTAAAAATGACTTACCAGCAATATTATAACAAACTAGTAAAGCACATAGCCGACAGTGAAATAGATATATCGGAACAACAAAAAATATTAAAAGGCGAAAAAGGCTACCTGGATCAACAAAACATGTTTGCCTATATGAGTTTGTGGAATGATCTTTATTCTCTAAAGTCGGAATGCGGGGCCTTGCTGAAATTGATAACCACCGGCACTGTAAATGGCGGCGACGAGATAGATGCTGCCCGCTTGCCGAATATCAAGGATATTTAAGTGCCTTATTTATGAGTTTTAAATATCTCTTTCATGGCTTAACACAAATTGCTTCCTAGCTATCTCAGCGATACAAAAAGTTCAGCCTGCAATTTCCAGGTGCCATCAATCTTTCGCCACATGGCCGAGTAATTGCCGCCTTTGCTGTACGAGTTTTTTGCGGTCCAGGTCCCGGTTTCCCAGGCCATTACGCCATTATTGCCAATTGTAATATTAACAGGGCTGCGCATATATAAGACTTTCGAATTGGTGCCGAACAGCTGTCTCCAGGCAGCAATAATGGTATCTTTCCCCGTTAATGAAGTACCCCTGCCGATGGTTTGCACAAAATCAGGCAACCAGTATTTCGCTATCCCATTAATATCGTGCCGGGCAATGGCGGCGTTGGAAGATGCCCTTGAAGACTTTATAATCTCAACATCCTGGCTATTTTGGGCAAAAGCTGAATATGATGTGATTAAAAGGAGAAAGACTATTAGGTTTTTGCGCATGATCTTAAATGAACTCGTAATTTAAAAAGAATCTTTCGGACTTCCGGACTACTTCAAAATCTCCTTAATATCATCCGCCGAAAGCGACTTTATAAAGCTTTCTTCTGTTGTGATCAACGATTGGGCCACCTTCAACTTACGCTGCTGTAGCGCCAGTATCTTTTCTTCCACCGAGTCTTTGGTGATAAACTTATAAATGAATACGTTTTTGGTTTGCCCGATGCGGTGTGTACGGTCGATGGCCTGCTGCTCCACTGCGGGGTTCCACCAGGGATCAAGTATGAAAACGTAATCCGCTTCGGTAAGGTTCAAGCCTACGCCGCCTGCTTTTATCGAGATCAGGAATACCCTGGTCTCTTCATCTTCCTGGAACCGCTGTACAACGTCGCCGCGGTTTTGGGTGCTGCCATCGAGATAAACGTAAGGAATGCCCTCCTTGTCAAAATGATTACGGTAAATAGTTAGCTGTTTTACAAATTGCGAGAATATTAAAACCTTATGACCGCCGTCCAAAACGTTGGACAGGGTATGCACCACGTTCTCGAATTTACCGGAATCACCCTCATATTCCTCGTCTATCATCGAGGGATGGTTGGCGATTTGACGCAGTTTGATCAAACCCTGTAAAACCTGTATCTGGGTTTGGGCGAAGGTGCCATCTTCCAAACTTCTCAAAAGTTCGTTGCGGTATTCCGATTTTACCTTTTCGTAAACACTCGCCTGCTCATCGCTCATTTTGCAGTAGAACAAGTTTTCGGTTTTTGGCGGCAACTCTGTTGCTACCTGTTCTTTGGTACGCCGTAATACAAATGGTTTGATCAGCGTCTGTAAACGGCGTGCCTTTTCCTCGTCCTTCTTTTTCTCAATAGGGGTCACAAATTCATTCAAAAAAAACTGCTGTGTTCCCAACAAACCGGGATTGATGAACGACATCTGTGTCCACAAGTCATTTACTGAATTCTCGACGGGCGTCCCGCTCAAAATCAACTTATATCGTGATTTGAGTTGCCGTACGGCCTGGTACGATTTGGAAGCCGGGTTTTTGATATTCTGGCTCTCATCCAAAATGATATAATCAAAAAAGTAGCCGATCAGCAGATCGATATCAATGCGTGTAATGCCATAAGTGGTGATCACCACATCGTAATTGGTAAATACCTCGGGCGATTTGTACCTGAATGCACCTGTATGCACCATCATCCGCAGCTTTGGTGTAAATTTTTTAGCCTCGTTAAGCCAGTTATAGATGAGCGAGGTCGGCATGATGATGAGCGAGGTGCATTTACTGCCGGCGGCTTCGGTATCTTCCTTATGTTTTTGAAGCAGGGCAAGGGTTTGGATAGTTTTGCCCAAGCCCATATCGTCTGCCAAACAACCGCCGAAATGGTATTGCTGCAAAAAGTGGAACCAGTCGAATCCCGCTTTTTGATATGGCCGCAGGTTGCCTTTGAAATGCTGCGGCAGCGTAATCTCACCCATATCCTCAAATTCGCTTAGTTTTTGCAATTTGCGGTTCATGGTAACGCCGGCTAACTCGCCTTCTGCCAGTTCATTCACCAGGCCAATATGGTGCCGGCGTAGTTTCAGATCCTGCCCGCCTTCCGAGAAATGCAGCAGGTTGCCATATTGCGAAAACCATTTTTCGGGTATTACCGCAATTTCGCCGTTAGGCAGGGTGAATTCCTTTTTATGATTGAGGATATGATTCTTTAATTGAATGAATGGTATTTTGTATGGCCCGAAATAAACAACCGCATAAATATCGAACCAGTCGTTATTTTCTTTTACCTCCAGATCTATTTTGCTCGTGCCGAACAGGTATCGCTTCTGGCCTTCGGGCTGCTCTATTTCAAACCCCGTTTCCAATAATTGATCATGATGCTGGTTAAGCCATTCAAATACGGATAACGAAAGGTCTTCATCCTCGTTTGTGCCGGCAACCTCAAGATTTTGAAACAAGGACGATACGGCACGCAGCCCCAGCTCTTCCAGCAGCAACAGTTTGTTTTTTTCCCAGATAAGGGATCTCCTGATGCGATGAAAGGTATAATCATCTCCACTATGGTCCATCCGTACCGATACATGCCTGCCATCTCCGTAAGGAAAAATATAACCAGCATACCGAAAGCAAAGCTGTAGCTGCGAAGTTCCGCCATCCACATAAATGGGTTTTAAAATTGGGGTGGCGTCGTACTTTTCGGTATTAATGGTAAAGCCTTCCGCATAAACATTATGCTTCTCGATCAGCGGCGCCACGAATTTTTCAAAATAGGAAAGTTCGGATGAGCGTGGTATTGCGATATAACGTTTGTTTAGGAAGGGCACCAGTTTTTTGCCCTCAACATCGCGGTCAAAATAATAAAGGGTATCGTCCAGCAGCATCCATGCCGGGTGGTTGCATATCACCTCGGCATTTTTAAACATGAACTCGATGCGCATGCCATGATATTTGATGGTGGGGAAATACCTGATCTCGTTTTCATCCCGCCTGAAATGAAATAGTACCGTTGCCGGTTCGGCAGCAATTTGCACTTTGCGTTCGGCCGGGTAACCTTCTTTGCTCATCACGCATATTTGCTTGCCGGGCATCAGGGCCAGCGCTTCGGCCATCTTCTTTTCTATTTTGGGCCGAATGGTATCAAAAAGCTGTTCCGTAAATATCTTGCTGAAAAATTCGAATGGACGGATAGGCTTTTTGTAGAACTTTTTGATTACGTTCCCCTGCTCCATCTCCTCCAGTATTTTAACTAATCTGAAATCCGTTTCGTCCAAAAATTGGCTGAATTCTTTAGCTGTATTAGAAAAAAGGCGCTGATAAGTAAGGGAAAATTCGCCGTTGGGATTGAGCTGAACAATGTGCGGCTCGATCAAATAACCCAGGTATTCATGCCTGCAAATAGCATAAATGATCTGGCATGGTTTTGAACTGTCGACGCGTAACATCCCTTATTGAAAAAATAAAGAAAAGCTACATCAACAAAAAAATTCAAACGTAGTCAGTTTTCGTTGCAATTAAAAGGGATTGGTATTAAATAATTGTTAACAATCAAACTAATGTTTAACACCGGGATCGGCCATTGCTATTTAGTCATGGCAGCATTATTATTGTTTTAGTCAATAAGAAGCGATAGATCGAGACTACCCGAAGATATGTTAACATTAGTGAATGTGGTTCCTGCTCCTGTTACGATAGGCCTGTTTCCAAGTATTATATTATGTGATGCCGGCATACCAGCAGGGCTTATTATAAGCGTGTAAGTGCCGACCGGTATTTGTGGCGCCAAATTATTTGTTGACGGAGGTAAGCTAATATTTATACTCGTACCATTACTCGCTTTAAAAGTCAATTGATATGGGGTAGTTGTTTTATTGCTTATATTAAAAGTACCTACAAAAGCAATACTACTCAATATCGTATTCAGTGTAGCGGTAACCGCTGTTTTATCGCCCGGTGCAAAATTCAGCGTTCCTATTATAGCACCCGTATTGTAAACATTGCTGCTACATATAAAACTGTAGGTTGCCTTTGCTGCTCCTGTATGATACGTTAAAAGCACAGGATTATTCCCTATTGTACTGATACTGGAAGCATACTGTATTCGGGTGTTCATCCCGTTTTCAGACCCCATAGCGTCATATTGCGACTTTTGGCTGGTCAGATACGTCCCCAGGCCATCCGCTTGCTTATAATAAAGCTGCAGCAGGTTCCCGTTTACATTGCAATACGTATAAGGCAGGGTGCTATTGAGTGAAATTATTTCTGAAGTATATGGGTACGTTGGGAATTTTTGTTGCAATAGCGTTGTAGCGGCGGCTTGCGTTAATTGTGCCGAACCGGCTGGCAGCGTAATATTTACCGAACCGCCGAGGGTGATTTGCTGGCCGATAGCCGAAAGGCCGAAAAAAAGGGTTGTGATGAATAAGCAGATCGATCTCAAGGTTGTAAGGTTTTGAATAAAGATACCAAATAGTTTCAGTCCTCCATTACGGTTGTTTTTTTGCTTCAGGCTTTACCCAGACCGGTGCGTATGACGGTTCACAAGGATACATATTTCGGATAAAAAATATTCCGTCGAAAACATAGTTCCACTTGGCGAAGTAACTCAAATGCCCCAATGATTTCATATAAAAGTATTCGTCAGCATTTTGGTTTTGACTATTGAATTTTTGGAAATCTACAAAAGCATAATCATGCTTTTGATTGATCCAGGTTTCAAAGCCATTTCCCCGGGGCTCATATACTTTATGCGGCTTTGTATTCAATCTGCCTGCTTCGCCTTTGTATGACGTAAATCCTATAGAATAAACTTTCCCGTTTTTTTCATTCTTAGCAAATACATCCCCCATCGTGGTATCCACATCGAAGAAATGCTCTTTCATGTTGGTTCCCGGACGCATGGTGTGGTAGTCGGCTGCCCAAACTATGATTTTCTCGTTTTTAAATTTTACATCGTTTAGCCATTGCAAGTTTATAGCCATTCTGACATCCCTTGTATTACCAGTCAGTTTTTTTGTAATTGTAAATATCTTCGCACTCTCAACCTGTTGTATCATGTTGTCGACTACATATATCCAAAAATCATCCGCTTTTACCACAGTTGCCAACTCACTCCTTATAGTTTGCAGGTAGTGAAGGCAGGCATCTATCCGTGAAATATCCGCAGGTGGTTTCAATGTCCACACTTTTGATGAATCGATAAGCGGGATAACGGCTGCGGCATAATCAGTCCTTTTTGTTATAGGCAAATTGAAACCTCGCAAAACCGTATCGAGCCGTTTCCCAAGATGGCGAAATGAATAATATAAATATTGCTGGCTATCGAAACCTGTAATTGTCAGGGGTGAACTTGTTTTCCACGTAGACGGAACATAGTCAAAAAACAAATTGGTGCAGCTTTTACATGCAGTCCATATTGAAAAAATATTCTGCCATAAAAAACTATCTATCGCTAACTCCCGCTTCGGAAGGCGTTCCCAGCCATCATTCAACCCAAAAAAGTCCGACTCAAAAGCCAGAACGTTAAAGCCTTTTCTCTCATGCAAGTATTTTATCAGGCGCGTTTTGGCCAGGAAGGTTGGCGCATCACCGTGATCCTGTTCACCCAACATAACAATTTTAGCGTTGCCAATAGCATTTCCGATAGGCTCAAGGTCGGTGTAGTTGGTTGAGTCCGGCTCAATAGTGGAAATTGGAACCGCATTTTTTTCGACGTAATCTTTTACAAGTTTTTGAGCGTGCGCTGTAAAGCCAATTAATAATATTGGCAGTAGAACAAGTATTGCTTTTTTGGCTATGGGTTTAAGCTGCATCGAGGTTTGATAAGGGTATGTAATCCTTTATATGTCCACCTCCCCCTCAAAAACTTTAACAGCAGGCCCTTCCAAAAATATTTGACTGAAATGATTGCCATCCGTTTCAAAACGAATATTCAGATCGCCGCCCAAAACTTTGATCGGCGTATTGAGTTTACCAGTTTGGTTGTGATGTTTAGCCATAGCCAGCGCAACGGCGGTGACTCCCGTACCGCAGGCATAAGTTTCGGCTTCCACGCCTCGTTCGAAAGTGCGTACAAAATAACCTTCGTCCGCAGGCTCAACAAAGTTTACATTGATGCCTTTGGCTTTATAGGTGGCATTGTTGCGGATGGCATAACCGTCCGCATACACGTCTTTATCTTTAAGCTCATTTGCCAGTTGAATATAATGCGGCGAGCCGGTATTTAAAACATAAGCCTCCCCATCCCGGCTGATCTCATTTACATCGATCATTTGCAGGCTCACCCAGTCGCCGGATGCTGAAATTTTTGCATGATGCGGCCCATCTACTGCCAAAAAATCAGTTTCACTATCAATTATACCGAGGAATTTGGCAAAAGCCACAATACAACGTCCGCCATTGCCGCACATGCTGCTGGGCAGACCGTCGGCATTGTAATAAACCATCTCAAAATCGTACCCTGCTTTTTCCTGTAAGAACATAATACCATCGCCGCCTATGCCAAACCTTCGGTCGCACAAATCGGCGATAAGCTGCGGATTGTGATGATTTACAGCGTTTTTGCGGTTATCGATCATGATAAAATCGTTACCCGCTCCCTGGTATTTATAAAACTTAATATTCACTTATATGTATATTATATAGGTTGACATTTTAAAGTTGAAACAATACGCTCCAAACAAAATTAGAGCTTCCGCACAAATAATTTAACAATATTTAACAAATTTACCTATAACTTACTATTGATTCTAACGTCTATATGGTATTAAATTTGACATTGTTAAGTGTATAAGATTAAACATTGTAATAAAAAAATAGAATAATAACATGAAAAAGTTTGGTTTAACAGTTTTAACCGCCTTTCTTGGCGGCGCATTAGCTCTTGGCGCATACAAAGTGATTGAAACAAAGTATGCAGGCAATATGAGCTTAGATGAAAAACAAAAAGTTTATTTTGCAAACAACCCCTTACCCCCATCTAATGTATCATCAGCCGGCGAGGTTGACCTTACACAGGCTGCTGCCGAAGTAACCCCGGCGGTAGTTTATATCCGTACTACTTATGCTGCGCAGGAAAACGGCGGCCAGGACCAGATGCAACAATTATTTGGCGATATGTTCGGTCAGCGTATGGCGCCCCAGGGCCCGCAAATGGCTTCGGGTTCAGGCGTAATTATTTCCCCTGACGGCTATATTGTTACCAATAATCACGTAGTCGAAAAAGCTACAAAAATTGAGATCACGACCAATGACCATCATTATTATCATGCGAAAGTTATCGGTACCGACCCAAATACTGACCTGGCATTGATAAAGATAGACGGGCATGACCTTCCTATTGTAAAGTTCGGTAATTCTGATGCCGTGAAAGTAGGGGAATGGGTATTGGCCGTTGGCAATCCTTTCAAGCTAACTTCTACTGTTACCGCAGGTATCATCAGCGCCAAAGGGCGTGGTATAGGCATCATCGGAAGCGAAGACCAGGGCGGACAAGACCAGGTAACACCTTTTGGCCACATGCGTATGCAACGCCAGGGCGGCGCGCCTAAATTGAATTCGGGTATCGAATCCTTTATACAAACCGATGCTGCCATTAACCCCGGCAACAGCGGAGGTGCATTGGTAAATGAAAAAGGCGAATTGATCGGTATTAACTCGGCTATCGCATCACAAACCGGCTCTTATGAAGGTTATGGATTTGCTATTCCTATCAACCTGGCCAGGAAGGTGCTGAACGATATTGAAAAATACGGCTCTGTTAAACGCGGCTACTTGGGTGTAAGTTTTAGTGCGCTTGACGAAGATGCCGCACAGAGTTTACATATCAGCCAAAATTCGGGTTTATATATTAACCAGGTAGCTGCGGGTAGCGGCGCTGCACAGGCCGGCCTCCAGCATGGTGACATTATAACCAAAGTAAACGGTAAGACTGTCTATGAATCGTCAGACCTGCAGGAGCCTGTTGCCCGTTTGCAGCCCGGCGATAAGATCGACATCACCGTATTAAGGGGTGGCGACGAAAAGAACGTTTCGGTTACGCTTAAAGCCGATGCCGGTAACCTGGGCGCTAGTACCGCCATGAATAAATCGGCCGAAGAGTTGTATAACAAACTGGGTGCAAGCTTCAAACCGCTGACCCCTGCTGAAAAATCAAAATTCCGTGTAAACCATGGTGTGGTGGTAACGCAGGTGCGCCCTGGATTATTATTTGACGATACACAGATCCCCGTTGGTTCTATCATTACCAACATCAATAAACAGCCTGTAAATAATGCGGATGATGTTAGCGGCGCTATTGCGAATATGAAAAATGGCAACCTCGTTATATCAGGTTATTATCCTGATGGAACTGCCTTTAACAACGTGTTTTCACAAGGTGGCGGAGAATAATAAGTATTAATAGTTTATAAAACAGAGAGACCCGGTTGATAGCCGGGTCTCTTTGTTTTATAAACTATAATATCTAAAAAACATTGAACAAATTATACTCCAGCCTAACCAGGTAAGTATTTTGACTGGTACGGACCATGCTGTTGTATATCGGTGTACGATACGAAAAGTCAACCCTGATAAAACTGTTAAATATGAATTGAACTGCGGGCGCCACATCCAGGTAGCTTTGTCCATATCCGGGATTGGTTTTGCCCAATAGTTCAGCATAAATGTTGACATTTACCTGGTTATAATTCTCATATTTCCTCGGCAATAACAGGTAACCTGCCGATAAGGTATAGCTGGCCGCCTCGCGGGCGTTTATTGATGGTATGGTATAACCGCCAAAATTATCAAATGCATGCAGGTAGCTCGCCGAAGCTGAAAGCGCAAGTTTATGCATCAGTTTGGTGAAAACCACCCCGGTTTGAAAGCCGCTGTTATCGCCCTCCAAACCGATTTCCTGGTTGGTTAAGGGATTATTTATGGCTGATACCTTAGCGAAAAAAGCACCCCGGAAGTGTGACTGAACTGAATCGATCGACAAGAAACGATATTTGGCATACACACTGCCGCCCTCAAAATGATCAGCGTGATAATAATCAGAAGCGTACAATGTACCATGTACCATCAGGTATTTACTGGCGCCGAACATTACTTCAAGACTGGTTCGATTTTTATATTCGGGGTTAAAATAACCCTGGTTTTCGAGCCTGATGCCGACAGAATGGGTGGCCATATTACTGGCCGGTTCGGTGTTTACATATAATTCCTGCGAAAAAACAGGAACTGTCATCCCCGAGAGGATGACAGCAAAAAATAACGCTTTCATGGCCGGTTAAATGGCGAGATGATACATACGGCCTATTTCCGCCTTGTCTCCGCCAAAATTGCTGTACTTTTTATAGGCCGACGAGGATAGAAACCCTTTGTCAACAATGGTTACTGCAACGGGACCATTCAAGGTTTTATCCGTACCGTTGATCAGTTTATAAGTATCTCCCGCATAAACAAAAGTGTTGTTGTTTACCTTAACCTTATCGAAATCAAAAGTTGCCTTGAGGCTATTCACAAAGAAGCCTGCATTTTGTACTTTTTTGCTGATCTGGTCCAGGTTTACAGGCATATCTTTTTTAAAGGTGATGACGAACACATTTCTGTTCAGATCAGCTTTGATATCGCCTATAAAGTTTAAGGTATGCAATGATTTTTCAGTTGCCTTGGAACACATGGAACAGGTAAGCCCGCTTACCTGCAATTCGGCTTTGGTAAATTGCGCATTGGCAGCGCCAATAGAAAGAATGAATAATGCTACAAATATTTTAAGAGTTTTCATGTTATCAAAAATTAATCGTGTGGATGTAAATTCTAAACCCTAAGTTCTAAATCCTAAATTTTGAAGCTCAGTGGCTATGGTTTGGAATCGCTCACGCATTTGTGCGAGCAATTGGATACGATTAATATTGATCAGATCCTGAAGGTGCAGTTTTTTTGGAAGATGGGCTGGTCGCGTATACCATCCGGTGGCCCGCGGTAAGCAACAACTGCAATTGTGTTAACTGGTATGGTGTAAAAGATGTTGCCGAACAATATCGCCGGGATATCCTGGTTAAATATCCGTGATATCACTGACCTGATGCCGGTCTCATGCGAATCTTTGATTTTGATCTCGATGTGCTTATCCTTGCAGCACTTCATTTTGCAGGCAGCAACAGCTTTTGTGCAAGTTTTAGCCGGTGCATCAATTTCGACAGAAGAAAGCCTGTTAAAACAGTAATGCAGGTTTAGCGCAAAGCCGGATACCGTACCGAGGTACAGCATCATCAAAACAAGAGCCGCCGATCTTTTGAGCATAAAACAAAACTAACTGTTTATATGCCTATTAGCAAGGGTTTTTGGATTGATGAGAATAGAATGATGATATTGGCACAGATTTATTCAGTAACAGACTTACGAAGTTTTAAAACGGCGAAGCCCTCAACGAGGCCTTTGAAAACAAACAACTCCGAGTTAAACTTCGTAAGTCTCATTAGGTATTACCAGGTTTAGTATACAGGCAATAACAATCACTAAAATACAGCCGATGCCATTTAACCATAAATAGGCTATCACCTTGTAATAACCCATGATACAGATGGTGATCTCGGTTAAAACCGCCGCGATGAATACCGAAGTACCGCGTATTTTTTTGAGATAAAAGGCCACTACAAAAACCCCGAGTATAGTTCCGTAAATGTATGAGCCTAATTCATTGACCGCCTCCAGTAAATTACCCATTTTACTGGCGTATAGCGCCATCCCGATACAAACCAATCCCCAGAAAACGGTCGCCCATCGGGATGCATTCAAATAGGTTTTATCAGATGCGCCGGCATTGATGCTGCGTTTGTAAATGTCAACCACAGTAGTTGAGGCTAAGGAGTTCAATGCGCTGGCGGTTGAGCCCATGGATGCCAGGAATACTATCGCGATAAGCAAACCTATTAATCCACGAGGCAAAAAATGCGTCACAAAATTTAGGAAAACATAATTGGTATCGTCGGTATCGGCTTTCGTATCGTTTTTTTTCATCAGGTCGGTTGCCTTTTGCCGTATTGCTAACTGCTGCGCCTCTGATTGTTTAAACTTGTCGCCGGCGATGGCTATCTGATGTGCGTCTTTACTATCCATTGCCCGGTCCAATTCATCAGCACTAATCTTTTTCTGCTGAAAAGCGGTCGCATACTGTGATTCCAGTTGTGAATATTGGGCCGAATATTTGCCATCTTTCACCTGTTTTACCTCGTACCGGTTAAAGAACATCGGCGGCTGGTTAAACTGGTAAAAGGCAAATACCAACACACCTATCAGCAAGATCATGAATTGCATCGGAATTTTGATCAACCCGTTCATGATCAGCCCCAAACGGCTTTGGCCAACTGAGCTTCCGGTCAAATATCGACCAACCTGGCTTTGATCGGTGCCGAAATAAGACAGCTGCAGAAAAAACCCACCCAATAAGCCGCTCCATACGGTGTATTTATTGTTGAGGTCGAATTTCCAGTCGATGACGTTCATTCGCCCTAACTTCCCGGCCAGGTGCAAAGCTTTGCTGAAACCGACTCCCTGCGGCAGCAGTTCAACCACTAAAACCCCGGCTAAAAACATCCCGCAAAAAATAATGCTCATTTGCAGCAGTTGTGTGTAGGATACCGCCTTTGTGCCGCCGTAAACCGTATAAAAGATCACCTGGCCCCCGATAAAAAGCGTGGTGTAAACGGTATTGATATTGAGTATGGTTGAAAGAATGATGGATGGTGCATAAATGGTAATACCTGTAGATAACCCACGCTGAATGAGGAACAGGAAGGCCGTTAACGCACGGGTTTTCAGATCGAAACGCTTCTCCAAAAATTCATAAGCAGTATAAACTTTAAGGCGATGAAAAATAGGCACGAAAGTGATGCAAAGCACGATCATGGCCAGTGGAAGCCCGAAGTAGAACTGCACAAAGCGCATCCCGTCGGAATAAGCTTGCCCGGGTGCTGATAAAAAAGTTATAGCGCTGGCCTGCGTAGCCATTACGGATAAACCGACCGTATACCAGGGCATAGAACGCCCGCCAACAAGGTATTGATCAATATTTTGATTTCGGCCGCTTTTCCAGATACCATAAGTTATGATACCCAAAATAGTAACCCCTAATACGATCCAGTCGGCTAAGCTCATTTTTAGGCTAAAAAGCGAATGCTGAATATCAGCAGTTTTTTGTCAATTAGCAACAGGGCTTATCTAAATGACAATGTGATGAGCCAAAAAGCAGAAATTAAAAAAACCAGCCATACGATAACAATACCGTAAAACTGGTTCCAGTTTTTTATGAATGAGGGCAGATCAGGATCAGTGTTGCTCACGGCCTCTTACAAATACCTGCTGAAACAGGGCTGCAAATAACAGGCCGGTAATGCCAAGGCATATTGTTAAGCCGATTCCGTTATCAATAAATAACCCGGTTGCCAAAAAGCAAACCAAGCTGATAACATAATACAGGCCTTTTAAATTGATCTCTTTTTCTTCGTGTTGGTGTTCCATAGTAATAGTATTACAATGCGACAAAAGTAATTGTTTATCTAATGTTTAGCAATAGGATAAATTTTTTATTACCCTCCGCCCGCGAACTCTCTTCGAGAGCCATAGCTCACTCTGAGCGAAGGCTCTTCACCGGATTAGCAAAGGCCGCTTTAACTGACTGGAAACTCACCGTAATGAATACAACCAGCACAATGGCGCAGCCTGCTATCGCAAACATCCACCATTCCATCGTGATACGGTAATTAAAGCCCTGCAACCATTTGTTCATTGCATACCAGGTGACGGGCAGCGCTATGATTATAGCAACCAGCGAAAGCCTGATAAAATTCTTTGACAGTACAAAGGTGAGGTTTGATACCGATGCACCAAGTACCTTGCGGATGGTTACCTCTTTCATTCGTTGCTGGATAGAATAAGATGACAGGCCGAATAAGCCCAAACACGCCAGCACGATAGCGATGACAGAGAACGTATCCATCACGGTGCCGAGGCGCAGTTCAGCACCATACAGCTTGTTGTAATCGTCGTCCAGGAAGCGGTAAGTAAACGGTATTGACGGAACCAGCGAAGCCCATTTGGATTGGATAGAGGCGATGGTTTTAGGTATATCCCCACCGCTTACCTTTACCAACAAATTCCGGCCGTATGCGCTGGGAAAAAATACCAGGGGCTTAATAGCGTAATGCATCGACTGGAAATTAAAGTCTTTGATCACCCCACGCACAAAGCCAGGCCGTGATGCATCCAAAAACATCCTTTTACCAATGGCATCCTTCGGGTTGTTCCAGCCCAGCACCTTTGCTGCAGATTCATTGATTATGAAGTGGTACACATTGTTTTTCTCGTGTGAAACATCCTTTATATCCTGCTGCGTAATGTTAGCGCCTGCAACGATCTCCATACCCATCGTTTTTATAAAATCCTCGTCAATACGTTCGGCGGTAACAGCCAGCTGAGCGTTTTCGGGCATCGTTGCAGAACGCATATTAAACCCGCTCTGTATATTTACCGGCGTCCAAAAGCAGTGCGAAATGCTTATTACGGAGGCATCCTTTTTGAATTCCTGCTTGATAACACCAAGTTTGTCGGCCACAGCCTGGTTCATCGGTAATACTAATACATGCTCACGATCGTAGCCCAATTTCTTATGCTGGATGAAATATAGTTGGTTTTGCATGATGAAGGTCGACGCAATAAGAAACACCGATATCACAAACTGGAACACGATGAGCGAGTTGCGCAGTACCTTCCCCGAACCGGTATTTTTAAAACTTCCCTTCAGACCCTTGATCGGGTCAAACCCTGATATGATCAACGCGGGGTAACTGCCTGCAAGCAGTGTTACCAGGATCACAACCAGCAACACACCCCCGACAAACTGCATCGAAAACAGGGTAGAAGCTTCCAGTTGGCGTTGAGTAAGATCATTAAAATAAGGCAGAGAAAGTGCAGCGATCAGGTAGCTCATTACAACAGCGAGCAAACACAACATTGCCGATTCGCCTATGAATTGCCAAAAAAGCTGGCCCTTACCAGCACCTACTACCTTACGTACACTTACTTCTTTAGCCCTCTCAATTGATCTCGCCGTACTTAAGTTGATATAAGTAAAGCACGCGATCACCAGGGTCAGCAAACCTACAATAGCAATGATGTAGATATAGGTAATACTATTATTCGGTTCGAATCCATCATATTCCGAATGCAGGTGTATCCATTTAAACGGTTCAAGGTAAAAGTTGATAGTGGCACCCGCACCCGTCATTTCCTTCTTCATGAAAGCCGGCAGTTTGGCCTGCAAAGTTTTAATATCAGCCGGATCCTTCAATAGCAGGTAAGTGGTATAATTCGCATCCCAGTAGGTATCTTCTTCAGCATGCAGCGTTGAAAAAGATGCGAGGAAATTGAACTTGATCTGCGAATTAGACGGGCAATCAGCAATTACTCCGGTTACCTTATACAAACCCGAATCACTGCCTACTTTTACCATCTTACCTACCGGGTTCTCGTCGCCAAAGTATCTTTTGGCCGAACTTTGGGTGAAAACGATCTCGTTGGGTTCCGCCAGTGCCGTTTTCTGGTTACCGCCGATCCATTTGAAGTTGAACATATCGAAGAGTGACTGGTCTGCATATACGATGCCCTTCTCGTTAAAGAACTTGTTCTTGTAAAGCATCGGCTTGTTAGAGGCCTGCATCCTGGTCATATTCTCCACTTCCGGAAACACCGCCCTGAATCTCGGGCCCACTTTGGTGCTGGTGAAATTCCCTGCTTTTGATTCTCCGGCACCGTCAAACTTATATTCCATGATCACACGGGCTATACGGTCGCCTTTTTGCTGAAACTGGTCATAGTTTAGTTCGTGACTGATGTATAAGCCTATCAGCAGGCAACTGCTTAACCCGATGGAAAGCCCGAAAATATTGATGGCTGAAGAAAACTTGTTCTTCCACAGGCCGCGAAAGGCCACTTTGAGATAATTTTTAAACATGTCTTTGTCTTGTTGATAATAAGATGATCTGCCTTTTAAAAAGGTTGCGCGAATGTGGTGCCATTTTGATAATTTATTGGCTTTTAACGATTTACGATTTGAATCAAGTTTTAAAATCGTTCGCTTTCATTACAGCAACCGTTCGTTTACGGATAACTGTTTTGTTTTACACCTTTCACTTTTCGATTAAGCCTGACGTTAAGCAAAAATATTTCTTGCCGCTCTAAAAACCTTGCTTTATGTCGTGCTCATTTTCGCTTTTTCCAATATTGACGATGTTGAAGGCATATATTTAATTAAAACGATTTTAATTTATTATCACATTTTTTTCTTAAGGCAAAAAAATTTTACTACTTCATAACTTAAACCCTTGGCTACTCGTAGAAATGATTAATTCTATGCTCATGCACCAACCGAGGGAAACCAACGCCTTAAAGAATATCCCGAAACGTATAAGCCAGTTAGGTCTTATAGCCTTCGGCGTAAGTGTGGGAGTAACTTTTTATTATTATTTTCTCGGCCTTTACACTTCCTGCATCATGGTGGGCTGCTTTTCTGTAAGTGCCGCAATGATCCTGATATTGCAGTATGTTAAGATATTGAAGAATGCTCAAACTCATATCCTGGCTGCCATATGCCTTATGCTCATTGTAAGCGGTTTTATTGAAGGTTCGGGTACAGGTCAATATTTCTATTTTTTCCCAGTAATTGTTGTGATTCCCGTTATTGTGGATTACAAAAATTCTTCAAACCTTGAATTTGCGCTTACATATGCAGCTGTGATCGTGTCTTTTGGCATATGCTTTTATATCGGTCAAACGCATAAGCCGTATGAAAACATTGCTCCTGCTATATCTCATCAAATGCTGTTTACCAATGCGGGCTCTGCTATTATGCTCACTTTGTGTTTTTCGATCGCATATATTCATTATGAGAAAGGGCATCTGAAGGCCATTGTGGCCGAAAAGAATAATGCTATAGCGGTAAGAACAAAATTTTTATCCACGATGGGTCACGAATTGCGGACTCCTCTTAATGGCATTATCGGAGCATTAAATCTTATACAGGATGAGCATAAGACGTTCGCGCAAAATGAATATTTCCCCGTGCTCAAATACTGCTCGAACCACATGCAGCAACTTATCAACGATATACTGGATTTTAACAAGCTCGAAGCCGACAAATTAAGCATACACCCAATTGAGGTTAACTTAAACCAATTGTTGGTTAATTCCACGCTACCATTTTACAATCATATTGAAGAAAAAAATTTACAGCTTATCGTAGATATTGATACCAGGCTCGATACGATGGTTTTGGTGGATGATGTCAGGCTTATCCAGGTATTGAACAACTTGCTTTCGAACGCAATGAAATTCACGGAGCATGGCCATGTTAAACTTGTAGCCCATTGTACCAGTTTGGACGCGGACAGTCTCAGCGTAGATTTTAAAGTTGAAGACACCGGTGTTGGTATTAACGCTGAAGGCCGCAAAAAGATATTCGACCCCTTCGAACAAGTATTTATCGAGAATAGCCGAAAATATAGCGGCACCGGTTTGGGGCTTACCATTTGCCTGCGGTTATTAAAATTGATGGACAGTTCGCTGCTATTGGAGAGCGAACCGGGAAAAGGCAGCACTTTCAACTTTAAATTGGTATTAAAGTGCGCTGCTATGCATAAAAGCACAACCAGCAAAAATGTCGCTGATTCAGAATATCTCCAGGGGCTAAAGATATTGATCGTAGAGGACAACCAGATCAATATGATGATCGCCAAAAAAATGCTTAGCGGTAAACATGCGGAATGCGGCTGTGCTTATAATGGAAAAGAGGCCCTGGAAATGCTGGCGAAAAATCCGGAATATGACATTATTCTTCTTGACCTTGAAATGCCTGTAATGGATGGCTATACAGCTATACAGGAGTTAAAAAAAATCTACCCCAAATTACCGGTAATAGCTCTGACCGCATCTCTCATCGATGAGCACCTGGTTGCCGCGCTGTTGGAAAGCGGGTTCAGCGACTGCATATTAAAGCCATTCCAGCCCCAGCACCTTTTCAGCCAGATCAAAAAATTCGCAAGAAAGGCTGAGTTCGTCGATCCTAAGGGTTCACCTTCGGCTTACTCAATAAATTGATAAACAGCCTGTACGCCCCCGGCACCCCGGCAGGCAATTGCCTGAAAAATGAAAGCGAGGTATAAATAAACCTGCCCTTACCATATTGCGTAGTAATCAGCGAACCATCCTTAGGCGCTTCGCCCGGGTCTGCCATTCGCAGAACCTTTTGATATTGCGAATCGGCGTCCTTAGTAAAATACAATCCCCGTTCCTGTACCCAGCCGTCAAAATCAGCCTGACCGATCTTATTCGGATAGTTCAGCACGGGGTTATTGGGATCGATGATGGTTATTTTGGCGTTTTCGTCAGTAACGCGTTCGTTTACTACTTTAAACGGATATGGGCCGATCTGCTTTACCACAAGACCGTTATTATTGTTGTACTGCACCAGCAAGTCACCACCGTTTTTCACATAGTCCATCAATTTTGGTTGTTCAATAGCCAGCGTTTTATCCACGTTATACGCCCGGATGCCAACCACGATAGCGTCATAAACCGATAACTCGCCGTTCAGTATTTCATTCTCATTCAATTCATGTACTTCGTAGCCCACCTGGCGCAAAGCATCAGGCACCAAATCGCCTGCGCCGTTGATGTAACCTATCTTTTTGCCGGTTATTCTCAGGTCAAGTTGTAACAGTTTTGCTTGCGCAGGCGGGAAAATGGTAATATCCGGAATGTGGTTATAGCGGATGGATAGTATGCCTTTATTATAGACCTCCTTATCGCCGTTTACACTTACCTGTGCTTCCAATACACCGGTCTGCGACTGGCTGCCCGTTGGTATTACAGAAAAGTCCTGCTCCCATTCTTCGTTTTTACTTTTGTTGGTGAAGGTTGCATTTTCTGGGGTCACCTTCCAGCCGGTTGGTACATTTAAACTGATGCTGCCTGATGCCGCATTTTTAAATGCTTTCAGTTTCACCTGTACGGTTTGCGGTTGCTGTGAATTGAAAATGTAAACCGCATTCTGAATATTGGCGGTTACCGGTGGTGCGATAACTAACGGCTCGTATAATTCGCCTTTGGCGGGATCGGTATGTTTGTATTCAACCCTTCGGTCAAAACGTAATGAATGACCATCTATTGAAAAAACAAATCGCATCGTAGGCGAATAAGGGTTTTCAGGGTTACCGACTTTTAATTCATTATTAATCAAATAAGAACCAATAGGATGCGGAGACTCCAGCCAATAAGGCTGACTTATTAGACCAGTAGAAGCATAATCACCATTATAAGTTTGTAACTCATTTGCAGGAAGTATTTTACGCTCAGCCAAAGTATTTCCATAAAACGCCATTGTATCGAATACATTCCCCCTTGCGTTATCAGCTGGCTGCATTAGTGTCAATCCATCGAGTGATATTTTCAAACCATTTCGGCTAATCACCTGTGAGCGTATTTCCATAGGCTGATCAAGAGCGTAGATGGACTCCGCACTATAAGCTTCAGCCCAAAGTCCCGCACAATCTGCAATCAATTCGCTGATCTCTTTAGTTTTTTGTGTACCCCAATATTTATCGCTCAAATTGCCGATCTTATCACGAAGTTTAAGCAAGGCATCTACGGATTTATCCGGATGGTTCGGATCAAAACTCTTTTGAACCGCCGCCACCTCTTTACCAATTTCATCACCGCCTTTAACCCTGCCCCAGGTAGTATTCACACCATCCATCAGGTCATTTACAGGCGCGTCGCCTAAAATAGTTTTAAAATATTCATAAGCATCGCCCCGCTGCCTGGCCGAACCAAAGCCTTGCGTTTTATGGTTCGACCGGCTTTCGGCAGCCATTTCGCCGTACCCTTTACCGAGTATTGGATTATAAACGCCAACGTTTATCTTAAACTGGTCGGGAGCCGTGGTATTAGTTGTACCAAAATTGAAAGTGTTCCACATTAATCGCTTGGCCTGCCAAACTTGGACATATTGTAACTGTTCGGGATATTTGGTTGGATCAGCAGCAGCGGAAAATGCTTCTTGTGCTAGTATCGCCGATGCGGTATGGTTGCCATGACCACCTTCTCCCGTTGTTGGGAAGCGGCAGATGATCACATCAGGCCTGAATTTGCGTATCACCCAAACCACATCGCCAAGCGCTTTTTCCTTGTTCCAAAAATCAAGCGTCTCCTGCGGCCCTTTTGAAAAACCAAAATCGACGGTACGGGTAAAAAATTGCTCGGCGCCGTCAATTTTGCGCGCGGCTAAAAGTTCCTGGGTGCGTATCAGTCCCAGAAGCTCACCCTGCTCATTGCCTATCAAATTCTGGCCGCCATCACCACGGGTCATCGACAAATAACCGGTGCGGTAATGTTTTTCCTGTGCCAGGTAGGCCAGCAAACGGGTGTTTTCGTCATCGGGGTGGGCGGCTACGTAGAGAACACTTCCTAAAACATCCAGCTTTTTAAGGTTTTGCTCAATGGTGACCATATCCTGCGGCGGATTGGTTTGCGCAAATACATTATAAGTAATAAATACAGTTATAGCGAGCAACAATATACGCTTCATAATCATTAAGAAAGATGGAAAGATAGGCAGCTAATTTTAATACGTCAAATGTAAAACAAAACTGTTACATCGGTAATTATACTGAAACCCAATCATTTGATTAAAATAAATATTACGATAACCAAATGATTACATTAAAATAACAAAAAGTTTTTGCCATAATCAATCGATTGATTAATTTTGTGCCAGAGAAAAGCAATGGACAAAGATAAAATTGATAAGAAAGATCATATCCTCGATGTAGCTGAAAGGGTGTTTTCAGAGCTTGGATTTGATGGCGCCTCCACCCGTACCATATCGGGTGAAGCAGGCGTAAATATGGCTATGCTGAATTATTACTTTGGTTCGAAAGAAGGTCTTTTTTTAGCAGTTTTCCAGCGGAAGATTGTCTCATTTCAGGACCTGATGAAGAACTTAGGTAATGATGGTACCATGACGGCATGGGGCAAAATCGAAAAATACATTGAAATGTATACCCAGCGGGTTGTAAATAATAACTGCTTCCAAAAGATGCTGTACCAGGAACTGGCTATGCAGCGCCGCGGTGAGCTTTCGGACCAGATCACCGACATCCTGATGAAAAACACCTCGGAGGTAAAGAAATTATTGCTCGAAGGCATAAATAACGGGGAATTCAATAGTGACATTGATGCCGAAATGGTGATCGCCACTATTTATGGAACAAAAAATTTCATTGTCAATTCGCCCCAGCTTACCTCAAAGGTGCTTGGGTATGACATATTGAACGAAAATAACCTCGAAGAAAAATTTAAACCCCGCATTGAGGCCTATTTGAAAAAGCTTCTAAAATCTTACTTGCTGAATGAACATGATAACACAAATAAATAAACCATTTACCACACAACCATTTAGAAAAATGGTTAGAGCCCTGTACCTTTTCGCTGTCGTTTTTATAGCACAGGGTATGCTGATGACAGCATCAGCACAGGACAAAACTTTATCGCTGGACGAGGCTATCAAACTTGGTGTCCAAAATAGCAAGGTGCTAAAACTTTCGCAATCGAAAATTGACCAGGCTGTATCGCAATATAACCAGGCAAAGGACGCGATTTTGCCAACAGGCAAGGCCAGTTTTGGTTACAATCGCGCAGAGATACCCGCTAATCACCTGCAGTTAGGCCCAAGCCAGAGTTTCAACCTGCCAAAAAGTGCAGATGCTTTTTTAGGTATCGTATCCTTAAATGAAACGCTATTTGCAGGCGGCCGTTACAAGTATGCCCAACAGTCTACCGACTTGCTCACAAAAGTAGCCCGCCTGGATGCTGATAGGGATAAAGACGAGATCACTTACGATGTCATCAACTCCTATTACAACCTTTATAAGGTGCTGCAAAGCATTAAAGTAATTAAGCAAAATCTTTCTTCTATTGATGAGCAGATACACCAGTCGCAGCGCTTTTTTGAGCAAGGCTTGGTTACCAAAAATGATGTGCTTCGTTTCCAGTTACAGCGCGCTAATGTGCAACTGAACGAGTTAGACCTGGAAAGCAACCGTAAGGTAATTAATTATGATCTAAACATCTTATTGGGGTTGCCTGAAAGCACTATGATAAATATCGACCAGATCACTGAGGCTGATCACCAGGTAGGTCCGCTAAGTGCCTATATTGATAGCGCTATGGCTGGTCGACAGGAAGTAAAACAATTGCTATTACGGTCACAGGTTGCAGAAACCAATATCAAAAGCATCAGGGCTAATCAATTGCCCACGCTTGCCGCGTCTTTAGGTGGATATTATGTTGATGCCAACATTAACCCGCTGCCCAAATCAGGCAGTTACATCACCCCGGTAACAGTAGGTTTAACATTTGCATGGAACTTCTCATCCCTTTGGACCAATAAAAACAAAGTGGCTGAAGCACGGATAGAAAGCGACCAGGTTACTATTAACCAGGGTATCACAGCTGATAACATCCGCAATGATGTGAACAGGAGTTACCAGGCTTATATGGTGGCATTGGATAAAATTAAACTGTTGCAAACATCTATTGATCAGGCATCTGAAAACAACAATATTTTAGAATCGAAATACAAAAGCAACATATCATCGGCCACAGATAAAGCCGATGCGGAAACCCTGCTATACCAGGCGCAAATAAACCTTGAACTGGCTAAAGCCGATGCGGGCCTTGCATATTACACACTATTGAAATCAACCGGAAAGCTTAACAAATAATAAAACAACCCCATACAATGGCACAAGAACAAGAAACCAAAAAGAAGCCCAACAGGGTATTACCTATAGTACTCGGAATTATACTTTTAGGCGGTATCATCTTCGGGATAAAAGAATACATATACTATTCAAAACATATTGATACGGACGATGCACAAATTGATGCTGATATAAGCCCGGTAGTTGCCCGCGTGGGCGGCTATGTGGACAGCATATTTTTTGAAGAGAACAGCCATGTTGAAAAAGGCCAGGTGCTTGTAAAACTGGATGACCGCGACTATAAAATTAAAGTTGAACAGGCATTAGCCGCTAAGAAAACTGCCAATGCAGGTGTTGACGTGGGCCAGTCGCAGATAAGCGGCACTACTGCAAATGCATCGAGTTCAAAAGCACAGGTTGAATCGGCACAAGCCAGGCTCGAACAGGCTAATAAAGATTATGCACGTTATGCTAACCTGGTAAAGGATGGTTCTGTTACCCAGCAGCAATTTGACCAGGTAAAGGCTAACCGCGATGTGGCACAGGCTACTTATAACGCCGCACAGGACCAATATAAAGCTGCGCTGGAACAGATAGGCACAAGCAAAAACCAATTGACGGTAACCAGTGTGGGTGTTAATCAGCGCCAGGCCGATGTGGATTATGCCAAACTGCAATTAGGCTATACCACCATTACTGCGCCTGCTAATGGGATAGCTTCAAAGAAGAATATCCAGATAGGGCAATTGGTGCAAGCAGGGCAAACACTGTTCTCAGTAGTTAACGATAACAGTGTTTTCATCACAGCTAACTTTAAAGAAACCCAGCTTACTAATTTAAAAAATGGCCAAAAGGTAAACATTAATATAGATGCTTACCCGGACATGAAGCTGCGTGGCGAAGTTTACAATTTCGCCCCGGCTACCGGCGCTAAGTTTTCGCTGCTGCCGCCAGATAATGCTACCGGCAACTTTGTTAAAGTGGTACAGCGTGTACCTGTAAAAATAAAGATCACCACCGGCAAAGATACCCTGGCCATGCTGCGCCCCGGTATGAGTGTTGACGTTTCTGTTATTTACAAAAACTAATTACTAATGGCTGAGACTGGTTTTAGAAAATGGATCGTTACTATTACGGTAATATCAGCCTCGTTGCTTGAGCTGATAGATACTACGATAGTAAACGTATCCCTGCCGCAGATCCAGGGCAACCTTGGCGCAACCCTTGAGGATGTTGCCTGGATTGTAACCGGGTACGCGGTAGCAAACGTAATTATATTACCCATGTCGGGATGGCTTGGCGGCTATTTCGGCAGAAAGAATTATTTCCTCGGGTCTATTATATTATTTACCATAGCTTCATTCCTTTGCGGCAACTCGCATTCCTTAGGCGAATTAGTTGCCTTCAGAATATTGCAGGGTGTTGCGGGCGGTGGCTTAATATCAACGGCACAAGCTATTTTATTAGATACCTGGCCGCGCGAGCAAATTGGTACTGCAACGGCTTTATTTGGCTTGGGCGCGGTTGTAGGCCCAACTGTGGGCCCTACTATCGGCGGTTATATTACCGACCACACTTCATGGCAGTGGATATTTTATGTAAATATCCCCGTTGGTGCAGTTGCCGCCTTCTTTACCTACACTTTTGTACGAGAGACGCCGAGAGAAGGAAGAGGCAAGCCTATCGACTGGTGGGGCATAGCGTTGCTGGCCATTGCGGTTGGCAGTTTACAAACCATCCTGGAAAAAGGTGAATCGGAAGACTGGTTTTCCAAACCTTACATCCTCGCATTAACCATTTCAGCCATCCTGGGTACACTACTATTCATCTGGCGTGAGCTGAGTACCGACCACCCGATAGTGAATTTTAGTATTCTCCGGCATCGAAGTTTCGCCGTAGGGATGTTCACTTCCTTTGTGCTTGGATTTGGCTTGTATGGTTCGGTATTCGTATTCCCGGTATTTTGCCAGAACCTTCTTGGGTTTACCGCCCAGCAAACAGGCGAGCTGCTGTTTCCCGGTGGGTTATGCACCATATTTATGATGCCGTTTATCGGCAAGTGGCTCAACCGTGGGATACCGGCACAATTTATGGCCACACTCGGCATGTTCCTGTTTTTCGTGTTCACGTCAATGCTTAGTCATTCAACCCTCGAAACCGGCGAACTTAATGTTTTAGTGCCTTTGCTGATAAGAGGTGTGGGTATGGCCTTATTATTTGTACCATTGACCGTTTTGGCCATTGCCGACCTTAAAGGACCTGAAATTGGCCAGGGCACCGGCTTAAATAACATGATGCGCCAGTTGGGCGGTTCGTTTGGTATAGCGGCTTTAACCACGCTTATTCACATCCGGCAGGCCAAACATCGTAATGATCTGCTTAGCTACATAAATCCATACAATAACGCTTATTTGCAGCGCATACACCTGCTTGAACAGGGATTTATGGCGAAAGGAAAATCGGCAATTGACGCCACGCAAATGGCATTACGGGCAATTGAGGGCGCCGTTACAAAGCAATCATTATTATTAACCTATAATGAGGCTTACCTGTTGTCGGGATTGGTTATGCTGTTCTCCATACCGCTGCTATACCTGCAGCCATTCAGGAAAAAAGGAGGCCCTACTAAAATGCCTGTCGACGCGCATTAAAATGAATAAAGCCGTTCTGCTTGCGCAGGACGGCTTTCCCCAAAAAAAATTTAACAATTAAAAGTTTAATAGTATCATCTCCGGAAGTTCCATTCTGTTCGAAAAGACAATCCCAAAGCTGTTTCTCTTAAAATCTAAAAATAGGGGTTTTTAATCCATATTCCCAAATTTTTGGCTGAAAATATTATGTGCCAAAGTCATCATATTCGGCATTTGGACACATTAGGTTTTAATAAGCTTTAACACACTTCTTTAACAGTTAAAACCCTTTGCCGACTGGTTTAATATATATAATATTACCAACTTATTTTTTGCGCAGGTGGCTAAACAAATTTTGAGATAATTGCTTATTAGTCTGAAATGAGAGTATTAAGCAAGGCATACATAAAACAGCTCTGGAAGGTAATTGCGGCTACGTTCATGGGTTTTATCAACGATAACGGGCTAAAATTGAGTGCATCACTGGCTTATTACACCATTTTCTCTATCGCCCCGCTCATTATCATTGTTATTTCTGTAACCAGCCTGGTGCTGCATCACTATAATTACAACGACACGCTATATGCGCAGATGGGTAAATTTATTGGTAAGGATGCGGTAATACAATTGCAGCAGATAGTTACGCATTTGCAGCTTTCAGGTAAAACCGGAACGGCGCTTATCATTGGCGGTGCCATATTGCTGCTGGGTGCCAGCAGCATGTTTGTTGAGATACAGGATTCATTAAATATCATCTGGAATGTGAAATCCAAGCCAAAAAAAGGTTGGCTTAAATGGCTTAAAAACCGTTTTTTATCCTTCTCGCTCATCATTGCGCTGGGTTTTCTTTTACTGGTGACGCTCGTGGTAAATATAGCGGTTAACGCGCTTAGCACCCGGCTTGAGCGTATTCTGCCGGTTTCGGTAACACTTTTTGATCTGCTCAACCTGGTGATTACTCTCATCGTGATAGCGATACTATTCGGCATCATATTCAAATTTTTGCCCGATGTAAAGATCAAATGGCGGGATGTGCGAGCGGGCGCTATATTCACAGCCCTTCTTTTTATGTTAGGCCAATATCTCATAGGCCTCTACCTTAAGTATACGGCGCAGGGTTCAGGGTATGGGGCTGCCGGGTCGCTTGTGGTTATCCTGGTTTGGATATATTATACTTCGGCCATCTTATATATAGGCGCCGAATTTACAGAAGTTTATGCCGAAGCCCGGGGAAGCGATATTGAGCCGGCCGAGTACGCCGTTCATGTACAACAAACTGAGATCGAACACGTGGTGGATAAGCTTCCGCCGCAAAATCCAGAACTGCAGGGTACTTTGAAACAGGCGAAAAAAGATCAATAATTATCGTGTATATAAGTCACGATCCACACCATCTCATTACGTATCTAACTTCAATTGAGTTATTCTCTTAATTTGTCAATTTCCTGTGCTATTTGTTGCTCAAGTTGGTCGCTGTAGCCATCTATCCCTTTAACAATTTTGCCGTTTTTACCGATCAGGTAAAAATTCGGTGTGCCTAAAGTTTGAAAACGCTTTTTCAATTTCGTGTCACTTAAATATATCGGGAAGTCAAGATCGTTGGCTTTAATGTAATTCTTTATTTGCACGGGGGTTTCTTCGTAATAAATACCTGCAACAATAATGTCCGACGAACCATATCTTTTGTTCAACCTATTTAGTACCGGGTTAGCTAAGGGATTTGCGCCGCAAGTCGTTGAACCAAACTCCACCAGGACTATTTTACCATGGAAATAAGACTTTGGGACTGGTTTGTTCGACAAATCCCTCACCAAAATATCAGGCGCCAATGCGCCATCGGCAAGCATTTTCTTATTCTTTATGCTAAACCCCGCCTTGTGAAAATGAAACGTTTCGCCTGAGGTCTTTTTGTTGAATTGATACCCTTGAAAATAGATCTTGTTGAAAAAGTTCAACCGCCCTAAATCATGTCCTTCGTTCTCTGCCTCTCCGACACCTATCTCTTTTGTATATATTGGTAACAGCGTTTTTTTATTAATGTAAAAAAATTCGTGGGTAAAATTGTGATTGCCATTATCAATAGTGTCGTATAAATCGACATAAATACTATAACAGCTTTTATGATCGATCGTCGTGTCCTCATGCAAGGCCATTTTTGATGGGGCTTTATTGATTGCATACCGGATATTTTCAATAACGGAAGTCAAAAAATTATATACCCTTTTCGGGTGTTGATCAATGCTGTATATACTATCTTTTAAATCAATGTTATATTGAATATCATTTAAAAATAACTCACGTTGCTCTGTTTGGTGATTGTTAATATTTCGCAATATATTTTGAGCTATTACAACACCATTGCTGTTAAAATCCAACGTTTCTACGGTTTCTGTTATCGTTGTGTCATTCTCACTGAATGGATTCTTATTGACATTTTTTACCCTGTAATATAAGCTGTTATAATTTTTGGCCGCGTTGATCGTATGTCGTAAAATTTCGGAAGGATGAGTTTGTGCGCTAGCCCTTGAGACGATTGCAATTATAATTAGTGTTGCATATAAGGTTTTTTTCATAAGCCGTGCTATTTGTGCTGCCTATAAAGATACAAAGCACTGAGATAAAATATGCCATCTTTATCTTTTGAGCGATTCAATCGTCCTCAATAATTATCGTGTATATAGGTCATTATCCGCACCATCTCATCCCGAATCTCTCTTGAGGGCCGGGTAAAATTGTTATTCATAAATGAAAATGCCAGGCGCTTGCCTTTGCGGGTGATTATATAGCCGCTCTCATTGGAAACATTCATCAGTGTGCCGGTCTTCGCCCAAACAAATGGCACGCTATTATCCGTTTTATAAGCGCTTTTTATAGTGCCTGCAAGCCCGCCGATAGGCATCAGGCTGTGCAGTAAGCTGTCATTTTTCATTTCGTCGGATATTTTGCAAAGCAGGGTTACGATACTTCTCGGGGTGAACAGGTTAAATCGCGAAAGGCCAGAACCGTCGGCCCACTGGGGGGCATCGGGCAGATCATCCAAATAATGTGTTTTAGAATACCGAATGACCGAATCGGCGTTAAGCATATTAAATTTTACCGATGAGCACACCAGCAATAGCTGTTCAGCAATAAAATTGTCGCTTGGCTGCAGCATATGCCGGTATACCGTGTCGGCGTTATCATCATAAATAATTTTGGCGTCTGCAGTTATCGGTATGTGGGTTTCTATAACCGGCTTCTTTAGCGTATCCTCCAGCAATGCTACTGTAACGCCGGTATTTATCTTCCAGGGTATTTCCTGGTGATAATTGGCCGGTACCGGAATAGCGGGGTACACAAATGTATTGCTCAAAAAATCCCGCTGTACCCTAAATGCCTTAGGTTTATAATTACTATCGCATTTCAAATACATTGTTAATGCTGACGGGCTGATTTGCAGTTGCCCATTTTTTCCGGCAGATAAGACAGCCACGTTATCTTCAATAGGCATTTCGTTTATCTCGGCCTGGTAATAGTCGTTATAATCGTCCCAGGCCCAGCCCGATCCATAAAGATCATTCTGATACCAGCCTAATGAAAAAAACAGCTTTTTATCCGACTTCTTCAAAAAATCAAACCCTTTTGTTGCTTTTAACCCGGTTTGGAGGAACGATGGGTCGCCGGTACCCCAAAATATCAGCGAATCATGTTTGACAACGTACTTCAATGCTGGGATCGAATCGCCCAGCATTTTAAGGCAGGTATAAAATGTAAAAAGTTTGGTGTTGGAAGCCGGGATAAAATATTTGTCCGAATTAAGCTCATAGATCATGCGCTTATCGTCCATATCATACAGTGCAAATCCCGTAAAATGACCTTTTACGATGGCGGAGTGTTTGAAAAGCTTTTTTATTTTCCGCTTCCTGATCTTACCGGCGTAGGTATTGGTTGTTAATAGGCCAAAATAAGCCATTAACACCATTATTATTGCTTTTCGTAGCATAATGCTATATAACTAAAGTTTTTGTCATAAATTTAATAAGCCAATTATAAACAAATTGTTACTAAAAAATCTGCATAGAATTAAGGCCCTGTTCGTATTCGGGCTGATCTTCTTTATATGTTTTGCTTTTTCGCCGGCAAAAGCGCAATACTTTGATTTGAACAAAAACCGAAAGTCGGTAAGTATGCGTTTTAAATTGATACGGAACCTGGTTATCGTTCAAATGAAGATAAATAACAGGGGGCCCTTCAACTTTATCCTGGATACAGGTGTAGGATTGATGATCATAACCGATCCTGCAATGGTGGATTCGATAAACCTGGTTAGTAAACGAACCATCAAAATAGTGGGCCTGGGCGAAGGTGATGCCTATGAAGCGTATGTTACGCCTGCTTTGAAAATTGATATGCCCGGCTTAACAAGTTATGATGTAGCGGCTACCATACTTAAAACCGACCATTTTAATCTTTCAAACTTTGTGGGGATACCGGTATCCGGCTTATTAGGATACGAATTTTTTAATAACCTGGCTGTAAAGTTAAACTTTATTGACAGCACACTTACGGTATACAATCCGCACAATGTTCGTTTATTCCGTAAAGGAACGAAAATTCCGATAAGCATTGAAGATCATAAACCTTATGTAAAAACGCTGGTAGCCATGCCGAATGGCACCATACAGCAATGTAAGATGGTTATTGACCTGGGAGCGGGACACCCGGTTTCTCTCGAAAATATGATCAAAAAGCATGGTTTGCCGCAAAACTTTATCGCTGCAAATCTTGGCGTCGGGCTGGCTGGGCCCATAAGTGGTTTCCTGAGCAGAATAGATGAAATAGATATCGGGAAATTCAAGCTTAAAAAAGTAATTACATCATTCCCGAACGACTATGACACTACAACATTAAAATATATTGGAGTGGCGCGCGACGGTAACATAGGCCTGGGCATCCTTAAACGGTTCACCGTTGTATTCAACTACCATGAAAATGTTATGTATCTTAAACCTAATGCGACACTTCGCGATCCATTCGAACATGACATGAGCGGGATAGAATATTATGCGGCCGGTGAGGGTTTTAAACATATAATTGTAAGCCGGGTTGAACCAGGATCGCCTGCGGACGAGATAGGGCTCGAGAAAGATGACGAGATCACTTCTATAAATTTCAAACCAGTCGCAGATATGTCTTTAGAAGAGGTTGACGGTATACTTAAATCAAGAAATGAGCGCAGCCTGCTGCTTCAGGTCTATCATGATCATAAATATGACAGAGTTATTATCACCCTGAAACGCCGCATATAATGGGTACAATAAATAGTAGGTATCTATTCTTAAAGAAATTCATTTCCTTTGCCTAATAAGCAAATTAGATGGCAGCACGGCCCATCTTAAGAAAAACCGAAATTATTTCAACTGGCTTATATTTTCAAAGAATGCTGTTTGCAGATCCAGCAGCGAATTAACTTTCATTTTTTCGCCATAGGCGTCAAAACACATGAATTTTGACCGTTCAGGATGCTTGATATCCGAACGTTCAACAAAATTAAATGTCTCGAAAAAATAGTGTTTTATTGTAATACTCCTTGTTTTATTGGTTTGAGATGCGTTAAGCCTGAATCCGATCGCATCGATCCAGTTATGGATACGCGCATGCAGTGAGTTTGCCATATTTCTCATAATAGCATAGGTAAGTTTTAAGTGAAACGAAATAATTGGCGTTGTGTTTTCTCAAAACATATTATTTTATTAACGATGGTTAATAATTGTTTCTGGTTGTAGCTTGTATCGGCATATAATAGTAAGAAAATATATTTCGCAATATGTAAAGTGTAACTTATTCAGTTTGTTCCCGTAGAAAGCCGTAATTAATTTATTTAACGTACCCTATATGAGACAAATTAGACACATACTACCGTTGATACTTTTAGCATGTTTTATAAGCATAAGCGGTTGTAAAAAAGACAAAACCCCGGGTCCGGCAGGGTCCACGGGTTCTACAGGCTTAACCGGCTCTACCGGTGCTACCGGTCCTGGCGGCCCGCAGGGCATAGCTGGTGCAACAGGCGCTACCGGCCCTTCCGGCGGACCAGTAGGTGCAACCGGAGCTACAGGCGCTACCGGTACTAACGGCACCAATGGTACAAACGGTACCACAGGCGCAACAGGTGCTACAGGTGCAACTGGTGCTACAGGCACTAATGGTACCAATGGAACAAATGGAACAAATGGTGCAACAGGTACTACTGGCTTAACCGGCGCTACAGGTGCAACCGGCGCTACAGGTGCAACTGGTGCTACGGGCACCAATGGTACAAACGGAACCAATGGCACTAACGGCGCAACTGGTGCAACCGGAACCAATGGCACTAACGGAACCAATGGCACTAACGGTGCAACAGGATCTACAGGTGCAACAGGCGCTACCGGAGCTACAGGCGCAACTGGTGCTGATGGAAACGCGGATGTTGAAGCTTTCACCAAAACCAACATCTCGGTTATTGTAACCGGTACTAACATCGTTATTCCTGCTATTACGCAAGCAATATATGATGAAGGAACAGTACAGGTTTACTGGAGGCCAACCGGCACTACAACTACATGGTATGCGCTGCCTTATAGCAACGGAAGCGGCACTACCATAACGCTGACATCGATGAATGTAGGTAGTATTACAGTAGCCGCGAGCCCAAGCCAGGTAGGTCTTGATTTCAAGATTATCGTTATCCCTGGTACTTCGCTCACAGCATTGAGTTTGAGGCAACCAAACCTTAACTTTAAAAACTACAGCCAGGTAGCAGCAGCGTTACATTTGAAAAACTAATATTATAACGCAACATTAATATTCAAACCCCCCGATATATCGGGGGGTTTTTTTTGTTGATTATGTAACAATGCTATGATTATTAGGCATCTAAAAGATATAAGTTGAACATTTGCGTTTAAATGCTGTCATATTAATGCAACTGAACTTTTATAGGGTTATGAAACCAATTTTACTTTGCCTCCTCTTTGTTCTGGTTACAAGTTTATGTGCGAATGCACAAAGCGGCCGGGAGGTTGACGGAGTGGTAATCGATTCCGCAAAACTCGCCATTCCGGGAGTTAATGTAAAACTCATTTCAGAAGCCGGCGACAGCACTTTTGCAGCAACCGATGCTAACGGTAAGTTCGTTTTCCTGTCAGTAAGATCAAACAAATTTACGCTGACTATATCGTCTCCGGGTTATCGAACCCTCAAACGGCGTTTTGGATTAGATACAACGAACAAGACTGCTATATTGGATGCAGTTGTATTAGTTCGTGCTACACAATCGGCAACCATTGCGGTAAAACCTGTGGATACGGCATCGAAACCCGTAAGTGTTATGCAATCCACAGCTAATGTTACGCACCCGGCGTCCACCGCTTTTTCATCAACACCGACAACAACAACTGCACCGGCCACCGTCATACAATCGGCCCCTATTGCACCCCGCACTCAAATCGGCCGCGAAGTTGATGGTACTGTCATCGACTCGACGAAATTAAGCGTACCAGGCGCTACCGTAAAACTCATCTCCGACAAAGATAGTTCGATCGCGGTGACCGACGGTAACGGCAAGTTTATTTTCCCTTCCGTCAGATCAAACAAGTTTTCGCTAACCGCATCATCTATAGGCTACCAAACTCTCAAACGACGTTTTGGGCTCGACACAACAAATAAAACCGCAATACTTGACCCGATTATCTTAAAGACAGATGCGCACACCCTGGCAGGTGTAACTATTGTTGGGGTTATACCGGTTACGCTAAAAGAGGATACCGTGGAATACAAAGCCAGCGCTTACCAGGTGCGGCAGAATGCTCCTGTAGAAGACCTGATAAAGAAGCTGCCCGGCGTGGATGTTGATGTTAATGGTAATATAACCACCCAGGGAAAACAGGTTACCAAGGTGAGGATCAACGGTAAAGATTTTATGGGTGGGGATGTGCAGAGCGCCACTAAAAATCTCCCTGCCGATATTGTTGAAAATATACAAATGATAGATGATTATGGCGATCAGGCTAATCTGACAGGCATTAAAACAGGCGAACCTGATAAAATAATGAATATCACCATCCGGAAGGACAGGAATTACGGCTATTCATTACAGGCTACAGGTGGTGATGGTGAGGATGCCTTGCCTGCAAACCAGGGGCCTAACCAAAATCGCTACCTGGGCACACTAAATTATTTTCATTTTAGCGGCGACCAGCAAATAGCGATTTTGGGGGCCGTAAATAATACTAATGTTAACACCTTCTCATTCGGTTCACCCAGCGGCGGGGGTGGCGGAGGCCGTGGTAACGCGGGCCGCGGTGGAGGCAACACCGGCAGCCTTGTAACTTCCCAAAACGGTATTTCTGATGCGCATTCGCTCGGCGCAAACTTTAGGGACCAATGGGGCAAATACTTGTCTGTTTATGGAAGCTACAGCTTCGCCGATAATACAACTACAACTAATACTACCAACCAGCAACAAAACTTTTCGCCGGTAAATCCAAGTCTTCAAAACCAGGCCAGCACCGAAGCAGACAGGAACACCAATCACAGGCTTACGTGGAATATGGAGTATAAACCCGATACCATTAACTACCTGAAGATAACGCCAACTTTTTCTTACGGAGGAACAAATACACGCGATAACGAATACTCGAGCATTGCGAGAGGTGCGGATACCACAACTTATAATTCATTATCTTCGGGCAACTCAACAGCACCTGCTTACAGCTTAACCGCGCTGTATAACCGCAGGCTTGGACACCGCCGCAATTTGAGCATTAATATCAATTTCAGCTCCTCGACAAGCGATCAGTATCAAAATCCTACCTACGATTATATACAGGGCATTCCGAATGCCCCGACGGACCAGGTTATTACAACACATAGCCACACCAATACTATTGGTACAAACCTCTCGTACATTGAGCCCCTGGGGAAAACTACTTACCTTGAATTGAGCTACACATTTAACCATGCAGCCACTACTAATAACAAGACCACCGATACTACAGCATTTACGGATACGTCAATACCTTTCGCATTTGATGATTCGCTGAGTACAGATTACAACTACACTTTTACAACGCATCGCATCGGATTGAATTTCAGAAAAGTCGAAAAGAAATATAATTATACAATAGGCGTGGCGGCGCTGCCGTCCATATTAGATGGTTATTCGCCGCTCACAGGCATATCAACACACGTAAGCACATTTAATTTCACTCCCACGGCCCGGTATGTATATAATTTTTCAAGGAGCCAGCTATTCAGCGTAAACTACAATGGGTCGCCCAGCCAACCTAATTTTACACAATTACAGCCAACGCTTGATCTTTCAAACGCTTATTATCCCGTTAGAGGCAACCCCGATCTGAAGCCTCAGTTTACCAATAACTTTTCTATCCGTTATAATAAGTTCAGCTTTTCAACGGGGAATATATTTTTCGCTTATTTATCATACCAGCAAATAAACAACCAGATAGTAACTAACTCCATCACCTATCCAAGCACCTACACCCCTAACGCGCGACTGGCTAACACTATCTTAACCCAATATTTAAATGCCGATGGCTATTCTGCAGTCAATGGATTCGTGACCTGGGCCAAACCTTGGGACAACCGAAAATTCACTTTATACCTGAGGGGAAATGTAAACTATACCAATAACGTTGGTTATCTAACTGATATCGCTCGCGTTACCTATGATTCTACAACGGTAAAAAATATATCAAAAAACCTGCGTATTACCCCACAAGTACAGTTCAGGGTTGATATAACAGACGTTATGGATGCACAATTCATGACCAATTATGCTATAAATCATACCGATAATTCAGTTAATAATCCGTTAACAAATAGTACGGCCAACGTCAGAACATGGACTCTCGGCCTAACCGGCAAACAATATGTTTTAAAAAATTGGACATTCAGCTATGATTATACCAAAGCGATTAACTACGGGTACAGTTCAACCGTGCAATCAACCAACCCAAACATTTTAAACGTCTACCTGGAACGCAGGTTCCTCAAAAATAACGCGGCAACCATCCGCATAGGTGCGTTCGATTTGTTTAACCAAAACACTGGTTTTTCTGCAAATTCAACTGCCAGCGCATTCACCGAAACTCATGTGAACAGGTTATCACGCTACTACCTTGCAACATTTACATTGCGCTTACAGAAATTTGCAGGGAAAGCACCGACGCAAAACTTTGAAAGAGGCGACAGGGGTAATCGCGGTGGTGGTGGTCGTCGTGGCGGTGGTGGTCCGGGAGGCGATTAAGCCATCTCCGACATTATTGCTTATTTATCACTTTGCTGATCGTATTCTCCAGTTCGTGCAGATCGAACGGTTTTGCCAGGTAAGCTTCTGCTCCTGCCTGGTCGGCCAGCATTTGGATATCGCTGTTTGCCGAAAAATACACTACAGGAATATCCCTTAACAGATCGTTTTTTTTGAGTTTCTGAGTAGCAACAATTCCACCCGCATCGGGTATCCAATTATCCATCAAAATAACAATCGGATGTATTGCCGACACTTTCTCTGTTATATTATAACAGTCGGTAAAGGTAAATACTTCCCAGCCCTGTTCCTCTAAAACATAGCTGCAAATTGACAAAATGTCTTCATCATCGTCAAAAATGATAATTTTCCGCGTAGTAGGTCTCTCCATCAATTGTGAGGCTTATAATGTACTTTATACACCATTCAGCTGCAAATGTTTTAATTTTTTTAAATAAATCAAATATGTACATTTATAATTGCCAATTAAATTCATAAACCTCTTATTAATAGGGCGTTATATATTACTATGTTTATTAAAAAACTATTGCTTGCTTTTTTAAGTATAAGTTTGTTTTATTGTTCAGCCCATAGATCCCGTAACTGACTGAAATGAAGAAAGATGATACAAACAAAGTAAGGTACCTGGAAACTGTTGTGCCGCAATCACATGCCGAAGAAACGCAGCACGAGTTAATGGATCTGTTCAATGCATTGGGCGAAGTTTTTTACACTGTTGATATGGTTAATCTGCGGGTAATGCATATTTCAAAGGCTTGTGAAAAACTTTTCGGCTTTAAACAATCTGATTTTTTGAATGATCCAAAGTTTTGGCTGGGCGTGATCCATCCGGAGGATAGGCATATTATTGAAGGCGAAGACAAAGTATTACGAAGAGGGGGAAAGGTTAATAATCAATACCGTATCATTTGTAAAGACAAAAGCATCAAATGGGTCGAGAATAAGATCATCCCCTGCCTGGATGATAATGGAATATTAATACGGCTTGATGGCATAACCAGGGATATTACCGAGCGTATTGAAACCGAGGAAAAACACCGGCAAAGTGAGGCGCGTTACCGTCAGATAGTTGAAACAGCCCAGGAAGGTATATGGACAATTGACGAGCACGAAAAAACAAACTTTGTAAACCAAAAAATGGCCGATATCATGGGCTATACTTCTGAGGAAATGCTGGGGAAAACCCCTTATGATTTTATGGACGATGAGGGTAAAATTGGTGCAGCCAACAGGATAAAAAATAGAAAAAAAGGAGAAAAGGAAAGTGTAGATGTAAAGTATATCACCAAAAGCGGCCGGGATGTTTGGACCAATATATCAGCCAATCCTATTATTGACAAGGAGGGCCATTACAATGGCGCCCTGGCCATGATTACCGATATCACACAGCGCAAAATGGATGAAGATGCCTTGAAAAAATCAGAGGCCAACCTGCGCACTATTTTTGATAATACCGACACAGCTTATGTGTTATTTACTACCGAATTAACTATTCTGTCTTTTAATGCATTGGCTCAAAAGTTTTCTGAAGAGTTAAACCGGAAAAGCCTGGAAATAAACCGGCTAATCAAAGATTACTTTACCGAAGAAAGATGGGTTTTCGTGAGGGAAACACTTGACAAGGTAGCCGCCGGAGAAACCGTTAGTTACGAATTGAGTTATACCTCCGAAGATGGTACGGTGCGCTGGAACAACGTACGATGGCTGAATGTAAAAGATGATCAGAATAAAAACCGGGGTTTCATATTAGCTAACAAAGATATAACCGAAGCAAAAATAGATGCCCTGGAGCGCGAAAAGATCACCGCTGATCTTATTCAGCATAATAAGGACCTGGAACAGTTTACCTACATCATTTCGCATAACCTGCGTGCACCTGTGGCTAATATCATAGGCTTATCAGATATGCTTAAAGAACACGACCTTGATGCCACCGCCAAAGAAGAAGTGCTTGATCGTGTTTCACAATCCGTAAAAAATATTGACACGGTAATTAAAGACCTGAATCACATACTACAGGCAAGGGAGTTGGCGAATGAGAAAAAAGAGCAGGTGTATTTCAGGGAGTTACTTAACGCGATAAGGACAAGCATCTACAATACTGTTGTGAGCGAAAATGTACAGTTCAAATGCTTCTTTGACGAAGCCGAATCCATTTTTACCGTGCGCAGCTACATCTATAGTATATTTTACAATTTATCATCAAATAGTATCAAATACCATCAGCCGGGCATCGCACCTGTTATCACCATAAGAAGCCATAAGCTGAAAAACAAAATTGAGCTTCGTTTTAAAGATAACGGTAAAGGCATCGATCTTGATAAGTATTCATCACATCTGTTCGGTCTTTATAAACGTTTTGATAATACTGTTGAAGGCAAGGGCATGGGCCTGTTTATGGTTAAAACCCAGGTAGAAGCGCTCGGTGGCACCATCCGTGTCAAAAGCAAACCTGGCGAGGGTGCCGAATTTATAATATTATTGCCCGTTTAAGCCCGCCCCGCTGCAACCACTTAAGTACTGACAAAACAGTGTCACCACATTATTAATTCCAATCCTGTATCTTTGATTATCGACAGGCCGGCCGGCTGTTGTATAAACTTTTCTCTTTCTTATTCTGAAGCTTTTCTCCGGGTTATTTGTGAAAATAACGCAACGTTCTTTGACTTATTGAATTTATTTTACCGCACAACCTATAAAAGAGGCCTTGCCATAAAATATGACAAGGCCTCACATTAATTAACCGTTTATTAAGGTTTAGTGGTTGCGCAGGAAGAATGTATTATTGGTTGTGTTAATGTCAACACTGGTAAAGGTGTAGCCATTAGTAACCAGTATCTCTTCAGGGCCCAGGGTTTGGAAGTCCATATAAAGCTGGTATACGCCCGAACCGGCATTATTGGTAATAACATAATAGTTACCCGGTGGCATCCAGAAGGTATAATTGGTGTTACCGGCAGGAACAACGCCAGCTGCATATTGCTGACTATTAGAATTCATCCTAAACGAGATCGATAAACCCATGCTGCTGGCATTATCCACTTTAAATGCAAAGCATGTGGCAATGTTTATGGTGCCCTGGCCCGAGCATGAGCCATTGGTACCGGTAATGGTGTACGTGGTTGGTGTTGTTGGCGCAGTTGGTGTGCCTGAAATTACGCCGGTGGTTGAACTGATCGACAACCCCGCAGGTAAAGCCGGACTGATGGTATAATGATTAGGCACAGTACCGCCAATAGTGGGAGAAACAGCAGTAATAGCTGTACCGTCATTGTACACTTCTGTAGCTGGGTAACTGATAGTTGTAGGCCCGGTTATAGTTATGGTTATGGTAAAGTGGCTCACTCCACCGTTGTTGGTTGCGGTAATCACATAAGCAGTTGCGCCGGCCGCTGCACCTGGTGTTCCTGAAATTACACCCGTGGACGAATTAATGGATAAACTGGCAGGCAATGCAGGGCTAACAGTATACGTTACCCCGGCGCCGCCGGTATTGGTTGGTGTTAGGGGCGTCATGGCACCGCAGGTATTTAGGGTTACTGACCCCGATGGATAAGTAATAGAAGGCGCTTTGTAATGGCTGTAAAAATCTACTTCGCCTGTGCCGGTTACATTATTGCTCACTACGGTGGTGCTTTCTCCCAGGGTTGCGCCGGTTGCTGTCTTAGCCGTCCAGCTGAATGGCGAGGGGGTAATAAAGCTTCCGGGCAAGCCTGTTTGAAGGCTGATATTGGTCATCTGGATCGGGAATGTGCCGGAATATTGGCCAACGCTGCTAACGCTATATCCCTGTAATGTTTCGTATGCCCAGCTCATAACCGGGATAGTAGGAAAAGTTACGCTGTTGCCTGCGCCGTTAAGCGTACCTGCAACCACCGTTAATGAGGTACCGGTTATGCCGCTAAATGCTGATGTATAATTATAAGAACCGCCGGTTTGCTGGGCAGTCAAAGTTATTACACCTTGTAAATGCGACGCGGCTGTTGTTGCCACAGGAGTGGTATAGGCGGCGCCGCCACTCCAGCAGCACCAGCTTGATATAGTCCATGATGCCCCGGTTCCTGTTATACCGTTATTTCCCCACTCTAAAATTGGTTGGATAACTAAGGGATTGCCGGTAGGGGTATATTGGGCAGATGAGATGCCATCCCCGATATAAACAATTTGAGGAGTGGTAGTACCAGGGTTGGCAGGTACATCCCATTTGGTACTAAACGTACCTATTGGAACACCACTACCGGCATTCCATTCCGAATAAGTTTTCCAACCGGAACTGTTAGTTTGCGTTACTGCCAGGTTGCTGGCTTGGGCAGCGGGATTAGCCTGACTGCCCCTTTGGTTTACCGTCGGACTTTGTGACGGTGAATCGAACCTCACCGAACCGAAATCGGCTTTCAGCTCGCCCGTGCCTATTTTAACTTTTAACATGTGGCTTCCGCGCAGCTCCAGCTGGTAGCCGGGCTCTACCAGGTGCACCTGGCTTTTGAGCATAAGGCCCATTGGCGTCAAAACCATAGAATCGGGGATCGAGCCCGCATGAGTGACCTTATCGGGTAAAGGCGTCGCGTTTTTTACCACCAGGTCCTTTTTGCAACCATTAAAAAATAGAATGGACAGTAGAACCAAACATGAAATTTTGGATAGTGTTTTCATAATTAAAAATTTGAGGTTAATAGAAATTTACTTGTTGGTTAATAGTAAATTTAACTATTGGTTTGGGTTTCACACCCCGTTAAAACACCCATTTTTTTGCGTAGAAACACGCAGTTATCGCAGCAATTTTCGATGGGTTTACTTTAGGAAATATTTACTGTGAATTGATAATCAACTGATTGCATTAAAAACCAGAAAAATTGACCTGGCAAAGTTGATTTCTTATTTTCTTGTTTTCCGATAAAAAAGTAGAAAATTATATCCATAGCGACAGTGTAAATGGAGTAGATACCGCTGTCATCGCATACCGGTTACCTGAGATTTAGTATTATTTAATTCTTCACATCCCTTGTCTCGTACCACAGATAAGCCGCATCACCCGGCCCAGCCCTCTCTATCCAAACTCCTGAAATGTATCGCTTCCGCCAAATGCTCCAGCTTAATTTCATCGCTGCCCGCAAGATCCGCAATAGTGCGCGAAACTTTTAAAATACGGTCATAGGCACGTGCCGATAAACCAAGCTTTTCCATAGCCTTTTTCAGCAAAGTTTGGCCCGCTGTGGTTATTTTACAAATGTCCCTTACCATTTGCGGGCTCATCTGCGCATTGGCATGCAGATCCGGGCGATTGCCGAAGCGTTCGGTTTGCCGCTCCCTGGCTTTGATAACACGCTCACGGATATCTTCGCTTTTCTCGGCAAGGCGGTCGGATGATAATTCGGAAAAATTAACAGGCGTTACTTCCACATGAAGATCAATACGGTCAAGTAACGGACCCGATATTTTACTTAGATACTTTTGTACTGTACCGGGCGGACAGATGCATTCTTTTTCGGGATGGTTATAATATCCGCATGGACATGGGTTCATACTGGCAACCAGCATAAAACTGCTGGGGTAATCTACCGTCAGTTTTGCCCTTGAAACCGTTATCTTTCGTTCTTCCAGCGGCTGTCGCATTACCTCCAGAACGGTGCGCTTAAACTCCGGCAATTCGTCTAAAAAAAGTACGCCGTTATGGGCCAGGGATATTTCTCCCGGTTGCGGATTGCTGCCGCCGCCTACCAGGGCTACATCGCTTATTGTATGATGCGGCGACCGGAAAGGCCTGCTCGTTACCAGCGCATCAGCGGCAGATAATTTTCCGGCCACTGAATGGATCTTAGTAGTTTCCAAGGATTCCTGCAGGCTTAGTGGCGGAAGTATTGATGGCAGCCTTCGCGCAAGCATCGTTTTACCAGCACCCGGCGGACCGATCAATATCACATTATGGCCACCCGCAGCGGCAATTTCTAAAGCGCGTTTAATATTTTCCTGGCCCTTTACTTCGCTGAAATCGCTGTCGTAATTACAAAGGCTATTATAAAATTCTTCGCGTGTATTTACTATCTCACGCTCTAACTGAATATCCCCATTAAAAAATCCGGCAACTTCCTTAATATTTTCAACGCCGTACACTTCAAGATCGTTTACTATCGCTGCTTCACGGGCATTTTGTTTCGGCAGGATAAAACCTTTAAAGCCATCTTTACGGGCTTGTATAGCAATGGGCAATGCACCTTTAATAGGTTGCAGGCCGCCGTCAAGCGAAAGCTCACCCATTATAATATACTTATCAAGGTTTTCTGTTTCGATCTGACCAGACGCAGCCAATACCCCAATAGCAATTGTGAGGTCATAAGCGGAGCCCTCCTTACGGATATCTGCAGGAGCCATATTAACAACTACCTGTTGGCGCGGCATCCTGTAATTGCAGTTTTTTAGCGCTGATTCAATACGGAAATAGCTTTCTTTTATAGCAACATCGGCCAGGCCAACTACAAAGTACTTGGTACCGGCAAGAATGTTCACCTCGATGGTAATTGTAATAGCCTGTATTCCGTAAACCGCGCTGCCGAAAGTTTTAACTAACACCTGTGATAAAGTTAATCAGGCTGAAAGATAGAGAATTTTTGCGAGGGATGGGAAATACGGTTTTAAGAATTGTTTGGTCGGCTACTATTCCGTTCTCAAAGACTTAGCCGGATTAACCAACGCAGCCTTAACGGATTGAAAGCTTACGGTGCATAACGCAATGATAATAGTAATAGCGCCGGCCCCGCAGAAATACCACCATTCCAGGTTTATCCGGTAAGCAAAACCGTCGAGCCAGCTTACAGCTGCCAGGTAACTTAGCGGCAAAGCTATGCAAATGGCTATTACTATCGTTCGCATAAACTCGCTGTTTAACAGCCTGACGATACCAAATACGGTTGAACCCAATATCTTCCTTATCCCTATCTCTTTGGTCCTCATTTCTGCGGTGAAAGCAGCCAGGCCGAACAACCCCAGGCAGGATATCAGGATGGATAATCCCGCAAAATAGCGGGATAATGTTGCGGTTAGTTTTTCTGAAACATACTGCGCCTGGTAATCCTGGTCCAAAAATTTGTAGCTAAATGCCATTCCCGGGTTGAATTTTTTATAAAGATTTCCCAGGTCACTTAGTGCTTCTTTCTCCTTGCCTACCCTGATCCGTGCTACGATAGTAGCGGCACCATCGTTATCAAGCCTGAATTTCATAGGCTCTATTTTCTCATGAAACGATTGGAAGTGAAAGTTATTTACGACCCCAACAATTTCCGTGTTATTGTCTTTTCCCCTTAAAATTGTTCCAACAGGGTTTTTAATTCCTAATGCATCAACCGCCGCTTCATTTAAAATAATTTGAGCAGTATCTGAACTAAAGTCTTTGGAAAAGTATCGTCCCTCCTTGATCTTTATACCCAACGTTTCAAGCATTCCGTAATGCACACCGAACGAACGGGCCGGAATTACCTTGCCATTCCAGGCGATCTTGCCCATGCCTACGAACTCGTCACCTATCAGGTGGCCTATCATACTTGAAACTTGTTTTATCGAAGGCAGCCTGCGTATCTCGTTCATATAAGCATCCGCATCTTTAGGATTTGATTCAAAATAAACCACATTGTTTTTATTGAAACCCAGGTTCTTATTTTCGATATAATTGATCTGCTCATAAAGCACGAAAACCAGCACGATAAAAATGATGGATAGGCTAAACTGAAAAATTACCAGTCCTTTCCGGGTTATCTTTTCGGCAATAGGGTTGTTAAATCTTCCTTTTAATACCGCTACGGGCTTAAATCCCGATAAATATAATGCCGGGTAGCTTCCCGCCAGGAGCCCCGTAAATAGCATAATGCCAACAAGGAACAAACAAAATCCGCCGCTGAAATGGAAAGTAAGGCTTTTTTGGGTAAGCTCGTTAAATTGGGGCAAAAACAAAAAAACAATAACCAATGCGGTCAGCAGGGATAACAGGGTCATTAAAACCGATTCGCCCAGGTATTGCAGTATAAGCACTTTCCGTGCTGCGCCGATGGCTTTTTTAATGCCAATCTCTTTTACCCGCGAAGATGCTTTAGCCGTAGAAAGGTTCATAAAATTGATAGCGGAAATCAACAATATAAATAGCGCGATCACTACAAATAGCTTGACATATTCTATCCTGCCGCCGGCTTCTTTGCCATTTTCATATTTGTTGTAGAGATAATTGTCCGAAAATCGTTTTAGAAAATAACTACGTGCCGTGTCACCACTTTTACTTTTAATATATGTCGTCAGCTTATCATCAAACCGGGCAATATTGGTTTCTTTTTTAACCGTCAAATAGGTTAAAGCCAGGTCTGTACCCCAGTTGGTGCCCATTTGCATGATGTCCTTCAAATCGCGATAGGATAATACAAAATCAAAATGTTCCGAACTATTTACGGGTACGTCCTTAAAAATACCGGTCACTAAACATGTTCTTTTGATACCCGCCACTTTATAATTGACGGTTTTCCCGACGATGTTATCGGTTGCGCCAAACAAATTTTTAGCTTCGCTCTCAGAAAGCACAATAGCGCTTTTTTTTGCCAGGGCATTTGATGCGGTTCCCTGGATTAGGTTGTAAGAAAATATCTTAAAGAAATCCTTGCCGGCATATTTTCCTATAGCCTGCACGCTTTTATTATTACTTGTCAGGGTAAATGCAGGTAAAAACCGATCGCCTGTGGCAGTAGTAATATATTCAACTTCCGGCATGTGTGACGCCAGCACCTCCGATAAAATATGCGGTGTATTGCCGTTGGTTTCAATACCGCTTTCGGTTTTGTTGTTGGCCATCACCTGGTACAGGCGGCTATCATTCACATGATATTTATCAAAGCTTAACTCATCACTTACCCATAAATAGATCAGCAGTACACAAGCAAGTCCGCATGAAAGGCCAACCACATTGATAAGGAAAGTGGTTTTATGCTTTTTAAAATTCCTGTAAAATAGAAGCAGATTATGTTTTAACATAAATAGCGTTTATCAAGTATCCTATTATTTTAAAAAATCTCCGTCGATGATCAGCAATTTAACGCCGTTCTTTGAAATGGAGCGGTGCGAACTTAAATTGTCCGATACAACGTAGGTCATGCCGGGCGCCAGCGCAAAAATTTCGCCGGTTTCCAATTCGCTTTCAAACTCGCCTTCGAGACAATGTACAATGTGACCTTTTTGGCACCAATGATCGGCCAGGTAACCGCCTGAGTATTCCACAATACGGATACGCAATCCCGGGAATTGAATGGTCTGCCAAAAAGCTTCCCCTGTTTCTCCAGGATGAATTGATCTTTCTATTGCCGACCAATCGATAGTTTGAAAATTGATATTATTTGATTCCGCCATTTCAATATCTTAATAAACGAAATCAATAATAAGCAATTGCTTATTCACACGGCAGTAAAAAGCAGGAAACCGCAAATAATAATAACGTTGATCAGTATTACGATCGACCACGTATTCAAATTGTGCCTGCTTAAAAGGGCCATACGTGTATTCAGGCTTCTGAACCATTTATTATTAAGGAAAATAAGATGGTTCAAAAACACAAAAAACACTGTACCCAGCATAATGGCTGTGCCCGAATACGCATTGATCGCCAAACCCGATCTCAATAAAAATTGCATAATAAGCAGAGCCGTTGTAAGCAGGATAATAAGCAGGAAACTTACATTGAACATGGATTTGAACTGTGGCAATTTGCCCTGGCCGAAATTTTTGAACATCCACCTATGAGATACTACGTAAATGGATTGATAGGTTTTTGACATGGCTTTACGTGTTTAAAGGTTTATTAAATGGCATCCCCCGGGGAAGGATACCTGTGATTTAGTTGGTTTAATTACCTTATAACGTAAAACGTAGTTTTAAAGTATATTGTTTTGAAAATATTTTATTTACAAAATAATATATAGTCTAAGAGTCAAATTTCAAACTATGATTGGGCTGATTAAATCTATTGCCCTTCCACTAATTCGAATTCTGCTAGTAGATTTACATTGGGATCGAGTGTTACCGAGGTGGCCTTAACATTCACCGGAACTTGCATAATAGTAAGTTTATTCTTGAAGTCGATCTGATGGAATTCATTATTGACCATAAGTTCCAACGTGCCTTCATAAAGCTCGTTTTGGATCTGGCCGATCTCTAAATTTACGACCTTTTCTATCGGATCGTATTTCCATTTAACCGACAAATGCAAATGCCCCGGCGTGTACAGCCATTGTTTAAAAAACTGGTCAAGGGGCTGGCCGTAAGCTTCTTGCATTACTTCCTGGAAGTCATCGGTATTGGCATTGCCATTTTCGTATTTCTCATAATAAGCCCTTATGCCTTTCCAAAACAACTCATCTCCCATTTTCCGGCGAAGCATGTGCAATACCCAGCCGCCTTTCTGATAGCTGTTAGCATTCAGCAGTTGCATATAATTATCTTTCACCGCTGTATCCACGATCGGCGTAAAACGCTGCTTTTCGAACTCAAAAACCTCTTTCCGGTCTTTTGCGAGCCGTTGCTTCAGAATATCCTCGCCATACTTGCTTTCGAGATATACATTGGTCATATAGGTAGCAAAGCCTTCACTCAACCACAAATGCGCAAAGCTCTTTTCGCTGGCCGCATCACCGAACCACTGATGCGCAATCTCGTGTGCCATCAATTCTTCAATACCTTTATCGCCTACCGAGTTTTCAAAGTAAAAAATGCAGCTTGCGTTCTCCATGCCCCCAAATATGGTTTTAGATTGCACATTGGCCAATTTCTCGTAAGCATAGGGTCCCACCTTATCCATATAATACGCAAGTATCTCTTTAGCCACAGAATAACCGCTAAATCCAACCGCCTTATTTTCCGGGAAAACATAAGTATAAACCGGTATCTTGTTCACATCACCGGTATGGTCTACCGCAAAATCAGCTACGCCTATTACCATTACTTTTGTTGGCAGCGGTGCCGATTCTTTCCATTTCGTCTGCTTGAAATTGCCCGGCATCGGCGTCTCGCTCATCTTTGTCCCATTGGCAACTACCTGGTAATGGTCGGGTGCTGTTACGGTAAAATCGACCGTTGCCTTATCGGCGATATTATCCACGCAAGGCAGCCAGTTATGTGCACGGTTTGGCCAGTTATCGCCAAAAAAAGTGCGGTGCCCAAATTTATTTTTGGAGATGATTAGTCCATCAGCCGGGACGCCCCGGTAAGTGATTATATATGTACGCTTACTGCCTTCGTGTCCAGTAGCCGTTATATTTAATATATCTCCGCGTTGCTCAAAATTCACCTTATTCTTTTTCTCCATTACGCTGCTTACCGTCATCCCTTTACCTTTTTCGTTCGGTTTCACCAGGTCGAGATCGAATGACCCAACATCCTTTAAAAATTTTACCGTTACTTCAGCCTTGCCTTGTATAACATCATCTTTGTCATTCAATTGGATATTAAACCCGTAATGCTGTACGTCAATGGCAGCACCGGGTACTTGGGCGCTTGCACAAAACGAAATTAACAGGAATAGAAAAAGCGGGTACAGATAAATTTTCTTCATTGTAAATTGTTGAGAGCCCAAATGTAAAGCATTTATACAAAAAAAGCGGCTAACGCCGCTCTTAGGTTATTTTGACATATAATTTACTTCGGCATCCGCCGCATCATATTAGCCATGGCAGCAGGGTTGCTCATCTGCTTCATCACCTTGCGCATATCCTCGAACTGTTTGATCAGCCGGTTAACTTCCGGCAGATCTGTACCCGATCCCTTTGCGATACGGTTGCGGCGACTTTGATTGATGGAATCCGGGTTTTCTTTTTCAAATGGTGTCATGGATTGAATGATGGCTTCAATATTTTTGAAGGCATTATCGTCGATCTCAACATTTTTCATCATTTTTCCTACACCCGGTATCATGCCCATCAGATCCTTCATGTTACCCATTTTTTTGATCTGCTGTATCTGGCTGTAGAAGTCGTTGAAGTCAAACTTATTTTTGCGTATCTTCTTTTGCAGTTCAGCGGCTTCCTTCTCGTCAAACTGCTGCTGTGCGCGTTCAACCAACGAGATCACATCGCCCATGCCCAGGATACGCGAAGCCATACGATCCGGATGGAACACATCCAGTGCTTCCATCTTCTCGCCGGTACCAATAAATTTGATCGGCTTATCAACCACGGATTTGATGGATAACGCCGCACCACCGCGGGTATCACCATCAAGTTTGGTTAAGACTACGCCGGTAAAATCAAGCCTGTCGTTAAATACCTTGGCGGTATTCACAGCATCCTGGCCGGTCATGGAATCGACGACGAACAATATTTCGTGGGGATTGGTAGCAGCTTTTACCTGCTCAATTTCCACCATCATCGCTTCGTCTATAGACAAGCGCCCGGCGGTATCCACGATCACTACGTTGTTGCCATTCTGTTTGGCTAACGCAACGCCTTCACGCGCGATTGCGATCGGGTCCTTCGACTCCAGGTTTGCATAAACCGGTATGCCTATTTGCTCGCCTAAAACCTTCAACTGCTCAATTGCCGCCGGGCGGTAAACGTCACCAGCTACGAGTAATGGCTTTTTGTTCTTTTGTGTCTTCAGGAAATTGGCCAGCTTACCGCTGAAAGTAGTTTTACCGGCACCATTCAAACCCGCGATCAGGATCACCGTCGGCGTAGCCGGGAAGGTCAGCTCAGCTGTGGTGCCGCCCATCAGTTCGGCCAGCTCATCATTCATGATCTTGGTAAGCAATTGCCCCGGCGAAATGGCGGTAAGCACATTCTGACCCAAGGCTTTTTGCCTTACCTCATCCGTAAAAGTTTTGGCGGTTTTATAGTTAACGTCGGCATCAAGAAGCGCCTTGCGGATCTCCTTCATGGTTTCGGCCACGTTTATCTCGGTAATAGATCCCTGCCCCTTCAGGACCTTAAACGCCCTGTCGAGTTTATCTGAAAGATTTTCAAACATTGTATTATGTCAAATTAAAGGCTGCAAAGTTAAGATTTTGAAGCATATGGCGTTCGGCCTAAATAAAAATTAGGACTGGCTGTTATTTAGCGGCTTTCAACAATTCCCACATCTTAGCATTGAAGTTAGCTTTGGTAATGCCGGTTAGTTTTTCCAGTGCTTTAAAATAATTATCATCGCCTTTTTCCCTGTGACCGCAGCCTGCCAGTTCCAGTACCGGTTTAAAGCCCTTTTCTTTTTCTACCTTTTGTACGATCAGCGCATTTAAGGCATAAGCTATGTACATGGGTTTTTCGTCGTCTTCAAACTTGGTGCTTTCGGTATATGACGCAAGCCAATCCGCATTTGGGTTGTTCGCTGCATACTGCTTAAACCGGGCCAATACTTCCGGCCACGATACACCCCAGCTTCCGCCATATAAATAGGCACACCCCTCATCAACAGGGCGGTTTACAACGTCTGTATTAACTACATAACGCAACCGCTCGTGCCAAAGGTCATGGGTATCAAAACAATACTGGTATACCTTCCCACCGCCGACTACCAATCCTTCTTCACTGGTGTGCGAACTCAGGTTATCGCCTGTCGAACCGTTATAATCCGCTTTATAGTCGATGCCCGTTATTTGCAGCGCCTCGGGAAGTCCATCGCAATAATAAAATGAAATAGGTCTTATGGGTATGTCTAACTTTTTATCATAAAAATTAACCGTTTCAAGGTATTTCTTTGCATCAGCCTGGGCAAGGGTGTCTTTAAAATGATAAGTAACATTGCCCATCTTTTTGGTTTTCCAGGTCAGTGTATTCCTTTTCAATGGCGAAGAAAAATAAAATACGGAATCTCTTTTTTTAGCCTGTAAAGTAAAACTTGCTCTCAGATCAGGCTTCCCTTCGGCAACGCCGATGTAGGATATTTGAATGATGTAATTATTATCTCCATGCGGAACAACATTGCCCAGGTAACATTTGTAAAAATTATTGTCCTTAAGCTTCAGGTTTTTATCCATGCCTTTCAACTCGTCCAATAAGGCCGAGGTTTCGAGCAGGTCGTCCTTTAAAACAAAGCTATTGTCTTTGTTGGGCTTATCCTTTTGAGCCAGGAAACCATTCAGCGAACTGATCAGTAGCTTTTTAACGATACTGTCTTTCGGCAACTTTATATCGCTCCGGATAATAACGGATTGCGCATGACACACAGAAAAAAGGATCAGCAGCATTAACGTGATCGGGATACGTTTGCATGTAAGGTTCATCGGACAGGAAATTTCCTGTCAAGGTAATACATTAAAAACAATTCTTTATGGGAAAGTATAGGCTACTCCCATCGAAATACCTTCGGTAGCCTGCGGACTTGGCGAGGTGTTTTTGTCGTACAATAGCGTAGCGTTCATGCTTACATTGATCAGCCTGTTTACTTTTGCGGTTAGGGTTGCATCAAGCCTGTGCGTTGTGTAAGCTAACGGTTGTACGTATGGTATAAATATGGCGTAACGGGCGGTAAGGTGCAAGTTTTTCATAATGTCCTTATCAATGCTCCCCACTGCCTGCACCGCTAATTGGTTATAGAAAGTATGACCTGGCTTTACGCCATAGTTTTCGGGCAGGTTATGGTAGATTGTTGTATCAACCAGGAAAGTTTGCTTCGCCGTACCGGTGCCCAGGCGCAGGTCATAAAACTTATTGGGTTTATATTCAAAACCTACCGATTCCGTCAGGTAACCCGGTGCCATAAAACTGGAAATGATGAGCCCCTGGTTCGCCGGATTTCCGCTCGCATCGGTATAGGTATAACCTGCTGCAAACTGCGATTCAAAACTTAACGAACCAAAAATATACCAGTGTTTGGATAGCCGGCTTGCCAGTTTGTTATCTAAAAATATCCTGTCGTTGGTTTTGCGCGAGCCCTGGCCCTTGGTTGCCGCAACGCCATACTGCAAATTGGTTTCAGTGGTGTAATCAAGTGGCGTTTTAGCGTACTCAGCTTTGAAATCAAAATTGGTAGCCAATGCGATCGAGCTAATACCACCGGCACTCCAGTTATTGGTAAAAGCCGCCTGGTTAAAATTAACCCCGAAAACCACGCTTTTGCGCCAGTAACTTACTTTGTAATCCAGCAACTCAACCGGTATCAATTGCTCGCTTACCTGCACCGGCCTTAAGCGCATCGGAAGCGAATTTTTTCCCGGGTCGAGCCGGTATTTGTTAAGTAAGTTGGTGTCGGCTTTAAGGGTATCGGTTTTTTGCCCGAAGGCGGATGAGAAGAAAAATAGAGAGAGTAGTATTATTCCCAGGCTGTTTTTTAACATAGTGATGCAAATTAAAGCAAAAGCAATTGCTTTTTAAAAGCTATCCTCTATATAACAACATAATATGATCGTTTATTGTATTGCTGACAATTATAAATCAGCTCTGCGGGGGCCGGAGCGCCGGCTGCGAAAGCACCCTTTTATTTCGTTGATATCTTCGGAAGCTGGTGCGTATGTAAGTTATAAATTCGTATTCCGTATCGGTGGTAACCAGGTAATAACTGGGGCGGTATTTGATCATAAAATCGGCCAGGTCCTGTCCTTTCAACTTGGTAATATTGCTGATATAGGTTTTATTAAACCGATAATCGATTACGTTTTGCTCGTAATCCTGCTGTATCAAGCCGCGTAAATGTTCCGCATCACGACCGCTTTTACTCAGCGAATTGTACAGCGCATCGATACTTAAACCTGCACCGCCGCCCGGAACGCTGCTAAAGGGGTCGCTATAAGCGCTTGAGCCATAAGCCTTGTTATATTCCTTTTTGGTGGCGGCCAGCCTTTGCAGCGGGGTATGTAACGAGTCGTTGATGGTTACTTCATGCAGCATTATCGCCGTCCGGCGTAAGTAAACTGCAATATTCGAGGCGTCTTTTATTGATACCGTGTCCGGTAAATAATCCTGTTTACTGAAAACCAATTTGTCACCCGGGTTAGCGTCAACTTTAAATTCGCCTTTCAAATTATTGTACCAAAACTTCCTGGTGGTGATATTATATATAATGGTGCGGGCAACGCGGTCTTTGGTATCATGGTCGAAAACAATTCCCTCGATAGTTGCATTTGCTGATGTTTGTGTGCTTTGCGCAAATCCGTTAAGTACTTTTAACATGGCCAACAGCAACAGCGCCCATTTCATCCTGCCACTAACACCCTGTTTATTGCCAATTTGCATCACTTCATCTATCAATTAAACCATCACTTCGCAACCTGTAGTATTTGCCCGATCTTTAAATGGTTATCCGGCAAATTGTTAATCGTCTTCAGGTCATCAACGGTCAATTCAAAACGTTTCGCTATGGAGTATAGTGTATCGCCCTGTACAACGGTATATGTTTTATTTGATGAGGCCACATTGTTGTTGACACGATTAGTCAGCGCCGCAACTGAATCTTTTAGCGCCGTTATCGCATTATCCTGTATTTGGACCAATACCTTATCCTCGCGTTTTTCTTTTTGCACTGGTGTTTCGGGGCTATCGTATTGATTGAGGTTATATTTTTTGATGATCGTAATGAGCAACTGTGGGTAATTGGGATTAGTAGCATAGCCGGCGGCCTTTAATCCGTTTGCCCAACCCTCATAGTCATTCTTATCTAGCTGGAACAATTTGGCATAACGCGGCCGTTTCAAAAACTCTGAATGGTCCCTAAACGAATCTTCAGCCCGGTCATATACCCGAAAACAATCATTGTGATTATCGTCATCCTTGTAATAGGTTTTTCCCTTCCACTCGCTGTTGCATTTAATACCGAAATGGTTGTTGGCCACCCTCGCCAATTCACCATTCCCGCTGCCCGATTCAAATAATCCTTGCGCTATTGTAATACTTGCAGGTATTCCATACAGGTTCATTTCCTGGATAGCAATCGTTTTAAAATGGTCGATGTATTGCAGCGAGGTCATCGGCACGTAATTGGCGATGGCATCTTTATTTTCCCGTTGTATTTCCTGGTTATTCCGGTGGGCGTCCCGGTTACTGATCAGGTCATTGTGCACGGCACATGAACTGAGTACTAGGATAGAAAGGAATGAAGCCAGGTAAGTTGATCTTTGCATTTAAATAAACCTTGTGTACGGAATGTAGTATTCCACGCCAAACTTAAGGTTTTATCAATAAATTATTGAGCATTAGCCATCACCTTGGGCTGATCTGCCGGGTTTTCATCAAAAAGATTGAGGTGATACTTGTTAATAAGGCCCAAAACCTGTTTCGACCATTTGTGGCTGGCCGCATAACCACTTTTCTGTATCCCCTTGGCCCAATCCACATAATCATAATGGGTTAGGTTTTGCAGGTAACTCAATTGCTTACGGCCCGTTATAATACGGGAAAAATCTTCGAAAGAATCCTTTACCGATCCGTACTTTTTGTACGAAGTAAGTTTCTTCCCGTTATGTACCATCAGCACATGTTTATCAAGTCCCTTTACGCCAAACTGGTTGTTGAATTCTTTGGCAAGCAGGCTATTGCCGCAGCCCGACTCATGCATAGCAACTGCGAGAACTATGCTTGCGGGAATACCGCTCTGGTGCATGATGCGAACAGCCTCATCTTTAAATTTTTCAATATAGGATGTAGAGGAATTTTGACCCGAAGCTGCAATAGATGATATAAGGAGTGTAATGATCAGAATTGTTTTCTTCATAATTTATTTTTTTCTAATGATCATTATGCCATCACGCACCGGGAGTATCAGTTTTTCAACCCTTGTCTCTTTTGCGATGTGATCATTAAGTTCGCGGATCGATCTGGTATCCGGGTCACTTTCGTCGCCGTATACTTTCCCCTTCCACAAAACATTGTCAATTATAATTAGCCCGCCTGACCGTACTTTGTCAATTACCAAATTAAAGTAAAGTAAATTATTCTTTTTATCAGCATCGATAAAAACCATATCGAAGTTGCTCTCCGGTATTTCTACGATAATCTGCGTTGCCGTACCTAAATGAAGCCGTACCTTTTTATCCACATTTGTTGATTTGAAATGTTGATTAAGCATTTCTTCCATCTCGTGGTTTACTTCTATCGTGTGGATAATGCCTCCGTCAACCAATCCTTCGGCGAGGCAAATCGTGGCGTAACCTGTAAAAGTCCCTATCTCCAGTATAAGCTTCGGCCGCATCATTTTGCTGAACATGCTCAGCAACCGGCCCTGGTAATGGCCCGACAACATATGCGGTTTTAGTACCCTGGCGTAAGTTTCGCGGTTGATCTTTTGTAACTCCGGTGGTTCGGGGTCACAGTGATCTTCAAGGTAGAGCTGAAGGTCATGGGGTAGAATCTCCATGGGCGTAAAGATAGGAAAAATTGTCTGAACCTTGATTCGCTTGATTAAAGGATTGCCTGAGTTAGAGCAATTTGTTATTGTGGACGCGCTTAAATTGCAAACTTCTGGAGCCAAAATTTATAAGTAAACCTATCTCCATTTTATAGGCCTCAAGGTAATTCATTGCTTGAGCCAAGTGCACATCCTCCAATGTTATAATGGCTTTTAGTACGACCATTACGCTATTCTCGACAAAGAAATCCACGCGCCGCATGCCTATTTCCTGCCCGTCATAATAAACCGACATCTCCATTTCACGTGCAAAACCCAGATCAGACTTTCTAAATTCTATCTCTAAGGCTCGTTGATAGATCACTTCTTGAAAACCATTACCTAAAACACTATGAACTTTCATTGCACAGCCGATTATTTTTTCCGTTAAGGCCTGGTGTTTCATAATTTCAAGGTGATCAAAAAATCCTACGAATCAAGGTTCAGACACTTTTTTGCATCCAGGATTGAAGTAAAATGGTTGCCGAAACATTATCCACCAGCGCTTTATTCTGCCTTGCTTTTTTGCCCATTCCACTTTGAGCTATCGCTGCCGACGCCATTTTAGAAGTAAAGCGCTCATCCAACATTTCGATGGGAATTTCAGGGAAGTTTTTCTTTAATAAGGTAACAAACCCTCTTACATGCTGAGCTGATTGTGACGGGGTATTATCCATCTGCTTGGGTTCGCCCACAACAAAACGCTCAACTTGTTCCGCATGCAGGTACTTTTTGAGATATTCTATAATATCCTTCGGATGGATTGTATCCAGTCCCGTCGCAATAATTTGCATAGGGTCCGTCACAGCAACACCGATGCGCTTTGTACCGTAATCGAAAGCCATTATTCTCATTTGCGGAGATGTGAGATGTGAGATATGAGATATGAGAGCATGGTGTCAAAGATAAAGGTTTAAAGTCCGCGCTTTATATCGAACTACCATAAATCCATTGCTTTTCGCTTTCTTCTCAAATCTCATATCTCACATCTCATATCTAATTTCTACCTTGCACCAAATGCAGTTTAAACACATAATTGGGCAGCAGGCGGTTAAAAAAAGGCTTATCGGTACCGTAACCGATAATCGCGTTAGTCATGCGCAACTGTTTTTAGGGCCGGAAGGTTCCGGCAGCCTGGCGCTTGCTATTGCTTATGCACAATACCTCTCCTGCGAGGATAAACAGCCGGATGATTCGTGCGGCGTGTGCTCATCATGTCGGAAGTATCAGAAACTGGCACATCCCGATCTGCATTTTTCGTATCCCTTCTTTGCAAAAGACAAAAACGATACAGCACTCACTTTTATTGAACAATGGCGCGAAGCTTTTTTGGCTAACCCATACATAAGCCTTGATATCTGGCGCGGATATTTGGATGCCGAAAACAAACAAGCCAATATCAATATTGCCGAGTGCCACCAGATCATCAAAAAATTAAGCTTTAAACCATTTGAATCGGTTTACAAAGTTTTGATCTTATGGCTCCCTGAATATTTAGATAAGGAGGGTAATTCATTGCTTAAGATAATCGAAGAGCCGCAACCTAATACCCTTTTCCTGCTCGTCGCCCAAAATCAGGACCAGATATTGAATACGATACTTTCGCGCACCCAACTTGTGAAAATCGCTGCTTTGAGCTATGACGATATTAAAGACGATCTGATGGAAAATCACCATCAAACGAAAATGGCTGCATCAGAAATCGCGTATCTGAGTAATGGTAACATGACGGAAGCGCTGACTATGTTGCAACAGGAAGGCAAGAACTATCATACTCTATTCGTACAATGGCTGCGCCTTTGCTATGGCAACAAAGGCCCGGAAATGATGGCGTTTGTGGAGCAAGCGGCAAAGCTTGGTCGCGAAAACCAAAAGAACTTTTTACGGTACGGCATTAGCTTTATCCGCGAATGCTGTTTGCTGATGGCCGGAGCGGGCGGCTTGGTTCATTTGCCGCCGCAGGAATTGGATACCGCCCAAAAAATGACCAATGTAATGAATACCGCTATGGCCCAGGCCATAAGTACCGAGCTGGAAAAGGCTCATTACCACGTAGAAAGAAATGCTAATCCGAAAATATTATTTTTAGATGTATCTTTACAGATCATAAAAGTTTTAAATTTTAAGACGCTCCCGCAAGGGACTCATTATATACCGAATTAAATTATGGGATGTGGAAGTTGCTCAACGGGTGGATGTTCGCCCGCTGGCTGTAAAAGTAACGGCTCGTGTCTTACCAATGGATGCAGCAAATTAGATGTATATGACTGGCTGTCCGACATGGATATGCCATCCAATTATAAACCTTTTTCTATCGTCGAGGTCAAATTCAAAGGCTCCCGGAAGGATTTTTATGTCAATAATGACAACGTTTACCTGGAAGCAGGCGAACTGGTGGCCGTGGAAACCACTACCGGCGGATTTGACGTTGGCCATGTTTCGGTAACCGGCGAGCTGGTGCGAATGCAGATGGCTAAGCACCGTGTAAAAGAGGACGACGTAACCAAAAAAATATACCGCAAAGCCACCACGGTTGATGTGGATAAATGGAAAGCCGCCAAAGACCTGGAGTGGGAAACCATGCACCGTTCGCGTAAGCTGGCATTGGAATTAGGTTTGCAGATGAAGATAAGTGATGTGGATTACCAGGGCGATAAAACCAAAGCAACCTTTTATTACACCGCAGAGGGCCGCGTCGATTTTCGTGAGCTCATCAAGCGCATGGCTGACTCTTTCAGGATACGCATTGAAATGCGCCAGATAGGCATGCGCCAGGAAGCAAGTCGTTTAGGCGGAATAGGGTCCTGCGGCCGCGAGTTGTGCTGCTCAACCTGGCTTACCGATTTTAAAACGGTGTCCACCTCGGCCGCAAGATATCAGAACTTATCCCTTAATACATTAAAACTCGCAGGGCAATGCGGTAAGCTGAAATGCTGTTTAAACTACGAGCTGGATACGTATATGGATGCCCTTAAAGGTATCCCCGATAATGTGCATGTGCTTAAAACAGAGCGTGGTGATGCCCGCCTGCAAAAAACGGATATTTTTAAAAAATTGATGTGGTTTAGTTACCCCATGGACGACAATTGGATCCCCCTGGAAATTAACCGCGTAAAGGAAATACAGGCACTCAATAAGGATGGGGTTTTTCCACCCGACCTTGGTCAGGCAAAGGTGGAAGAAACCAAACCGGTAAAAGTGCTGGATTATGAAAACGTTGTCGGTCAGGATAGCCTTACCCGCCTGGATGAGCGAAATCGTAACAAAAAGAAAAACAAGAACCGCACTAAACAACAGGGAAACAGGCCACAGGGCACACCTGCTGGTGCAGCACCGGAATCAGCGCCAGCTGCAGAAACCGGAGCTACGCCAAACAACAATCCAAACGCAAATAAAAATCGTAACAACCGCCGTTTCAGGCCGAATAAGAATAAGCCAAATCGTAACGACCAAAATAAAGGAAATGAAGGCGGCGCATAAAGTATTTCGCATGGCCATACCAGTCATGCTCCTGTTGTTTATTGCTGGTTGCAGCGACCCAAATTCTATTTTGGATACTAACACGTCGATAGAAAACCATAATTGGTCGTACGCCAACAAGATCAAATACTCAGTTAAAATTGATGATGCTTCGATACCTTATAATGTATACATCAATTTGCGCGTAACCGGCGACTACAGGTACTCTAATATATTTTTGTTGTTAAGGCGTTCCGGACCAAAACTAAAGGCCGTTACCCGTTTCGAGATCAAACTGGCCAATCCTGACGGGCAATGGCTGGGCCAGGGCTCGGGCAACCTGTACAGTTACCAGGTGCCGGTTATAACCGATTTCAAATTTCCTGATAAGGGTACTTACCAATTTGAAATAGAGCAAAACATGCGCGACAACCCCCTACGAGAAGTGAGCGATGCGGGCCTAAGGGTTGAGAAAGCGAAATAAAGTTTACTCCCTTTTATAAAATTTCCTACCTTCGTTTTGCTAATATTTTTATCAAAATGAGTGTGGCTTTCCTTGTTGTTTCCATTATCGTATTGCTGATCGCGGTATTTGTGTTCCTAAAAAAACCAAATACTGCCGAGGGTATTTCTGCCGATGAGCTTACAAAATTAAAAGCTGATAACAGTCAATTGCAAATAGGTTTCGCTAAGGCTGAAGAAAGGGCATCTGGCCTGGCACTTGAAAGAGATAAGGCTGACAAATCTTTACAGGACGAACGTATAAGATATGACACCGCGATTGCGACACTTAACCAAGAACTCCATACCGAAAAAGGTCGTATTGTAAAAGCCGAGGAAGCCTTTAAAGCCCAACGCGAAAGATTGGCTGAGCAGGAAAAGTCGATACAGGAAATACAACAAAAATTTCAGCTCGAATTTCAAAATGTTGCCAATAAGCTGCTGGATGAAAAATCGCAGAAATTTGTTGAAACCAACCGGACCAACCTGGATATTTTATTAAATCCGCTAAAGGAAAACATTAAAGCTTTCGAGGAAAAGGTGGATAAGGTTTACAATATGGAAGCCGCGGAACGTAATACCCTGAAGGGTGTTATTTCGCAACTGATGGAATTGAATAAACTGATCAGCAACGAGGCACAAAACCTGACCAAAGCTTTAAAAGGCGACAGCAAAAAACAAGGCAACTGGGGTGAAGTTATCCTGGAACGTGTACTCGAACGTTCGGGGCTTGTAAAAGATCGCGAATACCGCATGCAGGCAAGTTTTGTAACGGCTGATGGCAACCGGCTACAGCCGGATGTTATTATCGACCTGCCTGATGAAAAGCACCTGATTATCGATGCCAAGGTTTCCCTTATTGCTTACGAACGCCTTGTTAATTGTGAAACCGAAGACGAACGCAAATTGTACTCGAAAGCGCATGTGGAATCTATAAGGAATCATGTGAATGGCTTGTCTTCAAAAAACTACCACGACCTGTACCAGATCAACTCGCCCGATTTTGTACTGCTTTTTGTGCCGATAGAATCATCTTTCAGTTTTGCAGTACAATTGGATGCTGAACTATTTAGCGATGCCTGGGATAAAAAGGTAGTTATTGTAAGCCCTTCAACCTTACTGGCCACGCTGCGTACCATCTCCAGCATCTGGAAGCAGGAACGCCAAAACCGGAACGTCCTTGAAATTGCCCGTTTAAGCGGTGCCATGTACGATAAGTTCGTTGGTTTCATAGGAGATATGGAAGGCATTGGTAAGAACCTTAAACAAAGCCAAACCGCTTATGACAGCGCTATCAATAAACTGACCGAAGGCAATGGCAACCTCACCAAAACCGCTGAAAAAATAAAAGGCCTTGGTGCCAAGGCCAATAAGCAATTAGATCAAAAATATTTGGAAGAAGAATAGGATTAATTTGTATGGTTGTCCGTGACACTAAATAAGTAAAAGCTAACTATTTTCGCTTTTCCCTTCATTACATGATCCTTATATTTCATTTCGTAATCGAATAAAAGATCACGGCTAATCCTTCTGGGAAAATTTCTCTTTATATCGTAAATCATTTCACCATGCCCGCCGCCTTTCCCTGTCAATGTTTGTGTGTTTTTAGTGTTTTTAAAATCTAATTGGGATGATTGGTCTATATCAAAATTTGCAAGCCCTTTTTTTATAGACGTTAGCTTATATGTCGCGTTGACTTTGATTGTCGCATCGACTCCTTTCATATCCATGTGAAACGGAATTTCTATTGTAAACTCGTCGCTGATTTTTAGCGTTTTCTCAGGTAAATGCAATTCGTTTGCCATAACATCGAACGTACTTGTTAATTCTTTTTGTAAGCTTGTGTCCAGCTGTTTTCCTGATATGGAATCAAGGTGCAGGCTATCTGTCTGCGTTGTCGTTGCATACAGCTCATGACCGCTGACCCCCTCTGATTCACCGGGCATTTCCGTACCGTTTATTGCACCTGTTCTCTTAACATTGTTAAATCTGAAAACTATCGGATAGATGTTTTGAGGGCTAGGTCTTCCTGTTACTATGGTTAAATCTGATAGTGTTGAAACACTTACCGTCATAGGCATTGTGATGCCGTCCTTTATCAGTTTATCAGAGTCCTTTTTACTAATATTTTCAACATTCAGTTCAATGTTTGAAGTCATTGAAACGTTTGACTGATAGGTGCGTTCCGGCAGATATTTTATTTTAAACAAAATAGACCGCTGCGCTTCCGCACAAACGAATGACAAACAAAAAGCAAACATTAGCGTCGCTTTTCTTCTCATTTTTGACATGATATAAACCGTCTGCTTAATTTACCGCTGCCGTATACGACGTCGTAACCTCCGCCGTCGCATCCACATTCACCTTATCAGAAGTTACCTTAACTTTCATACTAAAAGTGCCCTCTTTAGATACTGGAAAGTTATCCTTAATGCTGTAAACCATCTTGCCAGCACCCTCACCGGTGAGGTTTACTGATAGCGTTTTTATCACAAATGACATACTGAAATGCGGCGTCATATCAAAATAGGCTTTTCCATCCGAAATGCTTATCAGCTTATAGGTAACCCCGCCTTCAGCCTTAACATCACTTCCGCCCTTCATGGGGATATTGCCCATTGGTATATTCTCAGTAAATGAGTCGCCGGGCTTTAATGCTTTTTCGGGGAATTTGATCTGTTTTTGCAGCATGGTCATCATTTGCTGTGTCTTCTTCTGGGTTGAATCATCCAGTTTTTTCCCCATCGCCGAATCAAGGTGTATTTGTGTATCCGATATTACACGCCCCACCAGGCTAAAGCTTTTCCCTTCTACAGGAGTTGGAATAGGTGCAGGCTTTCCATTAACAGTAAGGTCAAAACTGCCTATTTTATAGTTCATATTTAATGGGAAACTTCCGTCGCTGGCTTTCGAGCCGGTTTTTGAATCGCCGCTCATGCCTACGTTAACCACTACATTAACCGGCTGCGTTATCCCCTGGGCACTTAAAAAGTCGGTGACTTGCTGGCTGCCCGAAACGGTAGCATTAATTTTAACGCCAACTTTGATCCCGATCTGGTAGTCATGATTGGGCAAATATTTTACTTTAAATACAACGCCGTCCTGCGCTTTTAGCTGAACGAAGGGTAAACACAATAGTGCTAATAAACAGGTCTTTTTCATTTTTAATAAGGTTACTTTTTAAAAGCGTTCCATCCCTGGGCCTTTAATTCGTGCACGGCGCCACTTTTGGCAACCAGGTTTCTCCCTGCGGATGGTTCTGTAATATACCCGATAAAACTAATATCAGCAAGGTTTTTCATTTTTTCGTAGTCGGCTTGTTTGATCGTAAACAGCAATTCATAATCCTCGCCGCCGCTTAAAGCACACACGGTAGGATCCAAATTAAATTCCCTGGCTGTTTCATACGTCATGGGGTCGATGGGTATCTTTTCCTCATACAGGTTACAGCCCTTTTTACTTTGAGTGCAGATATGCAATATCTCCGAAGCCAAACCATCCGAAATATCGATCATCGAAGTAGGTTTTACTTTTATATCCTTCAATAATTCGATAATATCCCTGCGGGCTTCCGGTTTTAACTGCCTTTCAACAATATAATCCTTTCCTTCAAGGTCAGGCTGAATATTAGGATTATCCAGGTAAACTTGTTTTTCGCGTTCTAATAACTGTAAACCGATATAAGCACCACCTAAATCACCGGATACACAGATCAGGTCACCTTCTTCTGCAGTATTTCTATACGTGATGTCTTTCTCATCAGCATAACCTAAAACAGTTACACTTATTACTAATCCCTGCCGAGACGAAGTAGTATCACCACCCACCAAATCAACTTTATATTTTTCACAAGCCAGGTATATGCCTTCATACAACTCTTCAATAGCTTCTAACGGAAACTTACTTGATAGGCCTAATGAGACTGTCACCTGTGTAGCGATACCGTTCATCGCATAAATATCACTCAGGTTTACTTGTATGGCTTTGTAGCCAAGATGTTTCAGCGGTGTGTAAGCCAGGTCGAAATGAATTCCTTCCAAAAGCATATCCGTGGAAACCAATGTTTTTTTCCCTCCAAAATCAATTACTGCCGCATCATCACCAACGCCTTTAAGGGTACTTTTCTGTTTTAATTCTATCTGCTTGGTCAAATGATCTATTAATCCAAACTCACCTAAGGACTCTATATCGGTCTTTTCGCTGTTCTCAAACATAATTTCTTATAATCCTAATTGTGCCGATATTTCCAGCATTCTTTCAATCGGCTTTACAGCCCTTTTTATAATTTCTTCCGGAACATTTACTTCCGGCATTTCATTTTTCATACACAGGTATAATTTTTCCAGTGTGTTCCTTTTCATGTGCGGGCAATCGTTGCACGCACAATTGTTATTTGGTGGCGCCGGTATAAATACTTTATCCGGGTTATCCTTTTGCATCTGGTGTATAATACCCGATTCTGTTCCCACTATAAATTCCTTTGCAGGACTTTTAGTAGCATATTTCAACAATCCTGTGGTCGACCCAATATAATCGGCCATTTGCAGTATCACATCCTCGCACTCTGGGTGGGCTAATAATTTTGCATTTGGATAGCGTTCTTTCAGTTTGGTTATTTTCTCTCTCGAAAATATCTCATGCACCATACAAGCACCATTCCACAACACTAAATCCCTTCCTGTTTTTTTGGCTACATACGCACCAAGATTTTTATCCGGGCCAAATATGATCTTTTGATCTTTTGGTAAACTTTCAACTATTTGCACCGCATTGCTTGATGTACAAACGATATCGCTCAAAGCCTTTAGTTCTGCCGTACAATTCACATAAGTGATCACCAGGTGATCAGGATAATTTTCTTTAAACTTCCTGAACAAATGCGGCGGACAACTATCTGCTAATGAGCAGCCTGCCTTTAAGTCGGGTAAAAGGACTTTTTTGTTTGGTGAAAGAATCTTAGCGGTTTCAGCCATAAAATGAACCCCTGCAAATACGATGATATCCGCATCAGTTTTGGCCGCCTGTTGCGATAAACCCAAACTGTCACCAATATAATCGGCAATATCCTGTATATCAGGCTCCTGGTA
>JBIOHG010000008.1:0-96705 GCA_044448765.1 Sphingobacteriales bacterium
CTCTTAAAACAATCCTATGCAAACATAGGATGACAGAAAAATTAAATCTTTTTTAATTTTAATATCGAAAAATCCGAATCCGACTTTTTGATCACATTACTCAAAATGCCTAATCCCGTTACTTCCATTTCCACCAGGTCATTAGGCTGCAGCCATTGGGATTGATAGTTGGGGTCATTTAACAAACCTGTTCCATTCAATTCCAGGAAGCAACCTGTGCCAACTGTGCCAGACCCTATAACATCACCGGGTAACACGTCGCAACCATAGGCGCATCGCTCAATGATCTCGGCGAAAGTCCAATCCATATCGGCCATGTTGCCGCTGGATACTTCCTTGCCGTTTACATGGCATTTCATTTTAAGGTTGTAAGCATTACCTGTATGGCCTTCTTTTGGCGCGACTTTATATTTCTCCAGTTCATCAGGCGTTACCAGCCACGGACCGATCACGGTAGAAAAATCCTTCCCCTTGGCAGGGCCCAGGTTAAGCATCATTTCTTCCATCTGCAAGGTGCGGGCGCTCATATCGTTCATAATCATAAACCCGGCGATATAGCTATCGGCCTCTACAGCAGTGATATTTCTTCCTTTCTTGTTCAATGCGACGGCTACTTCCAACTCAAAATCCAGCTTTTCAAAATGGTCTGGCATACACTCAATATCACCTATGCCTTGTATGGCATTATGGTTGGTGAAATAAAATATCGGGTATTGATCAAACTGGGGTATCATCTCAGCTTTGCGGTTTCGCCTTGCTGCCGCCACATGCTGGCGGAACGCATACCCATCCCTGCATGATGTAGGGTGCGGTACGGGTGCTATCAATTCAAAAAACAATTCCTCCTTCGCTTTTAACTTTCCCGAAGCGATATCATTGTTCACCCTTTTAGCCCGTTCCATCAGTTCGTCACCACCCCATAAAAACTCATTCATATTGTCGGGCAGCAGCTTATGGCACGAGTTGAGGTTATAGATATGCCCGTTAACAAAAATACCCAGGTGCTCCCGGTCTTCGGTTCTGTAGGATACTAATTTCATAGGTCTAAATTTGGTTAAAAAAGGTATTCAAAGCTAAAATTTTCCGGGATATAAAAATACTATGCTTGCATAATAAGTAATTTATTGCTTAATTTTGTATCGCAATGCTAAGCATACAAAAACATTTCCTGTTTTCCCTGGGCCTCACTTCGATGAGTGATGCTTCTTCTTTTAGGGACGCGATGCTGTCGAAGATCGTTTTAGCACAATATTAATTTCTTTGTTGAAATGTTGTAAAGTTTTAAGGTTGAAATGTTGTTAAACAGCTAACTTTAAAACTATTATGTCTATAGCAGCGTTTTTAATATAATGTTGAAGTGCTGTGAACTGAATCGAGTTTAACCTTACAACTTTTCAACATTCCAACCTTCGATCAAAAGACATTAAAACCAAAGTAAACCATGTCGATCTATCATAAACTAGGACAAATTCCGCCGAAGCGGCATACGCAATTCCGTAAGCCGGATGGCACATTATACGCTGAGGAACTGGTATCCACCGAGGGCTTTTCGAGCCTGTATTCGCTAGTATACCATGCCTATCCGCCAACTATTGTGAAAACTTTAGGTGAGCCCTATTCGGTCGAGCCAAAAATTGCCCGCGAAAAGCATTTGAAGCATACCAGCCTCATTGGTTTTAATATCAAACCCGAGGATGATTATTTGCAAAGCCGCAAACCTGTTTTGGTGAACAGCGACTTGCATATTTCGCTGGCAGCTCCGCGCAAATCCATGACGGATTATTTTTATAAGAACAGCCAGGCGGATGAAGTAGTTTTTGTGCATGTTGGCTCGGGCACTTTAAAAACCGGCTACGGCAATATCAAATTTGAATACGGCGACTACCTGATTATACCGCGCGGTACAATTTATCAAATGGAGTTTGATACAGAAGATAACCGCCTGTTTATTGTGGAAAGCTTTAGTCCAATACGTTCGCCAAAAAGGTATTTGAACCAGTACGGGCAATTAATGGAACACTCACCCTATTGCGAGCGTGATTTGAAATTGCCAACCGACCTGGAAACACATGACGAGAAGGGCGATTTCAAGGTTCTGATCAAAAAGCAAGGACTAATTTATCCGTACATCTACGGAACGCATCCTTTTGATTTTATTGGCTGGGACGGTTATCATTATCCCTACGGATTTTCGATTCATAACTTTGAGCCGATAACCGGGCGATTACACCAGCCGCCGCCGGTGCATCAAACTTTTGAGGGGCATAATTTTGTTATCTGCTCATTTGTACCACGTAAATTCGACTACCATCCCCTTTCTATCCCGGCGCCGTACAACCACAGCAATGTGGACAGCGACGAGCTATTGTATTATGTAGACGGTGACTTTATGAGCCGCAAAAGCGTTGTTAAAGGACAAATTACCCTGCACCCCGGGGGCATACCACATGGCCCGCACCCAGGAAGCGTGGAAAAATCTATCGGCAAGGAATCAACAGATGAACTGGCGGTGATGATTGATCCTTTTAAGCCATTAATGCTGACCGACGATGCACTAAAAATTGAGGACGAGAATTATTACAAGAGTTGGGCCGAAGGAAGCTGAAAGGCGAAAGCATAAAGCTGAAGCCCAATCAATAATTCGATAATTCAATAATTATTTAACAAATGGAAACACAAACTTTAGATAAAAAACCAAGATCAGCAGATTTTTTACCGTTAAACGGGACAGATTATGTTGAATTTTATGTGGGTAACGCCAAGCAGGCGGCTCACTTTTATAAAACAGCCTTCGGCTTCCAGAGCCTGGCTTATGCCGGACCTGAAACTGGTGTACGTGACAGGGCATCGTACGTATTAAAGCAGGATAAAATACGCCTGGTTTTAACCACGCCGCTGCACTCTGATCACCCGATATCCGAACATCTTAAAAAGCATGGCGACGGCGTAAAAGTACTGGCTCTGTGGGTAGATGACGCATACGACGCTTTTGAACAAACCACCAGTCGCGGAGCAGTACCCTACCAGCAGCCGCAAACTTTGACCGACGAAAATGGTGAAGTACGTACCAGCGGTATCAAATTATATGGCGAAACGGTACACCTTTTTATCGAACGCAAAAACTACAAAGGGATATTTTTACCTGGTTACGAGGAATGGAAATCGGACTATAACCCAGCCCCAACCGGTTTGCTTTATGTTGACCATTGCGTAGGCAATGTGGGCTGGCATAAGATGAACGAATGGGTGAATTTTTATGAAGAAGTGATGGGCTTTAAAAACATCCTGAGCTTTGACGATAAGATGATCTCGACCGAATATTCGGCCCTGATGAGCAAGGTGATGAGCAATGGCAACGGTTATGTGAAATTCCCGATCAACGAGCCGGCCGAAGGCAAAAAAAAGTCGCAGATAGAAGAATACCTTGAATTTTATGAAGATGAAGGCGTTCAGCACCTTGCCCTGGCAACCGGTAATATTGTGGAAACCGTAACCGAGCTACAAAAACGCGGCATCGAGTTTTTAACCGTCCCCACAACTTATTATGATGAGCTTTTAGACCGGGTAGGCCATATTGATGAGGATTTAGAACCTTTGAAAAGGCTGGGCATATTGGTTGACCGTGACGACGAAGGCTACTTGCTGCAGATCTTCACTAAACCATTGGAAGACAGACCGACGGTGTTTTTTGAGATCATCCAGCGTAAAGGTGCGAAGTCCTTTGGCGCAGGGAATTTCAAAGCCTTATTTGAGGCTATCGAACACGAACAGGATCTGAGAGGAAATCTTTAGAGGAATATGAGAGATGTGATTGTTAAGCCGGGCATAACCCGGCTTTTATATTTTTTTACGACCCTTTAGTTTACTGATAAGATAATAGAGAACTAATGCTAAGACAGTCCAGTATAAAGCACAGGCAAGCACCCGGATCGGGGGTGCTGGGTCCGGATCGTTTAATATTGGTGCCAGGGGACCTACTAAAACAATTTTGATTGGGTATATAATTGTGGCTAAAGTATGCTCCCAGGCTATCGGTGAGTCGGTTCCAGCGAACCAATCTCCGTTCACAGGTTTCAAAAGCAAATTAGTGAGCCCTATAAAGACAAACGCCGAAACGAGGAAGATGATAACAAATTTTGTTCTTGTGGTCTTCATATGTAAGTTGTTTATAACTATGTAAAAGTACTTTGCAATACAAAGTTAATAAATCACTTTTAATTTCAAAGCATTTTAAGAAAATAAAAACCCGAGATACAACCCCGGCTTTTTTTATTTTAACTTAACATCATGAATGCCGCCGAAACCATAAAGCGCCTTAAGCAAATGTCGGATGCCATGCACCTCGAAGGCATGAAGCGTTACGCCATTGACAACTCAAAAGCTCTGGGCGTTTCTATGCCGAAGGTGCGGGCGCTGGCAAAGGAGATCAAAAAAAACCAACAACTATCGCTTGAGTTATGGGAAACCGGCGTACATGAGTGCCGGATACTGGCTTCAATGATCGGCGACCCAAAGCTGGTCACACCAAAGCAAATGGATAAATGGGTGGCTGATTTCCATTCATGGGATGTGTGTGACCAGGTTTGCGGGAATTTGTTTGACCGTACCGAATTTGCCATTGAAAAAGCTATTGAATATAGTTCGCACAAGGAAGAATATGTCAAGCGTGCAGGTTTTGTGCTAATGGCTGAATTTGCCGTACATAATAAAAAGGCGGATGATGCCATTTTTGTGCAGTTCTTCCCTATAATCGAAAGAGAAGCATGGGACGAACGCAACTTTGTTAAGAAGGCTGTTAACTGGGCCTTAAGGCAAATCGGGAAGCGAAGTAAAACACTTCACCAAATAGCGGTCTCAGTAGCCAAAAACATAGCAAAACAGGACACTAAACCGGCAAAATGGATAGCAAACAATGCACTCGCCGAACTTGAAAAACGGTTTTAGTTTTTCGTCAAGACCCAGCCGATTAGTATATTTACAGTCTTAATTAAGGCGATTAAACCGAGGGCGAAGAAATTTTTTGTATTTTCTTTCCATTGAAATATCCCGGCAATTTTAGCAAAATAAACGAAGAGTTAAATAACCGATAACCTTGGGCAAATTATTACCCGTTTTTCGAAATATTACAGTTTTGGCCGCTCCCTATAGTGTCATAACGACATAACTTATTTTGCCTTTTTTACGTACAATAATGGATTTTCAGTGGAGTAGACAACGAAAGGTTGTAAGTGACTGGCTTTCATTTATAAAGTTGGTCTTTTATTTGTAATGATACGTCCGTGATTAGCGCAACCGATTGGCAATAGTCAGAATTGAATAAAATAACTATTGGTTTAACCACCAAAAAACAAATTTCTGTTGAGCAGAAAAGTACTATGAGCGTTCCGGAAGGGGATAAATTTTCTTATGATGGTGAATTCCATGTTACCCAGATCATAAATAACATCAATACGGGTATATGGGAATACAATATCAGCACCAAGGAGGTCAAATGGTCCCCTGGTTTTTATGCTTTATTGGGTTATGAACCGGGTGAGATTGCCCCTTCGTACGATTATTTTTTTGAGAACCTGCTCTATTACGAAGATAAACCTGCTTTCGTAAGGTCCATCAACCGGCATTTTCATGATACCCCCGAAACCATAAAGGTTAGGTTTTTAACCAAAAGGTCGGGCTATAAATGGTTTGAAAGCACGGCAAAAAGGTGGGATGATAACTCCGTTCCTAAAATTACCGGCTCCATTGTCGATATTCACGAACATAAGCTGTTGCAGCTTCAGTCAGTTCGCAACGACCACCTGTTTAAGGAAACCATTAAGATCGCTAAAATTGGCGGATGGGAGATAGATGTTAAAAGTATGACGCTGACCTTAACGAGGGAGGCTTATGACATTTATGAACTTCAGGATACGGTAAAGCTAAGCATTGACGAAGCCATCAGTTTTTTTGAGCCTGATTACCGGCCTATCATGAAAAAGGCAGTAGAGAATATTATCAATTATTCGCAACCCTTTGACCTGGAGCTTTTATTCCGTACCGCGCGTAACAACCAGATATGGCTGCGCGCAAAGGGCCTGGCTGTAATTGATGATTATGGCAAATGCGTTACAGTACGCAGTATTTTCCAGAATATTGATTATATCAAAAAGAAGGAGCTTGAAGTTCAGGACGCTGTGAACTTATTGAGCGACCAGAACAAGCGCCTGCAAAACTTCGCCTACATCGTTTCACATAACCTTCGCTCGCACACCGGTAATTTGAATTTTATGGTTGATCTGTATGGCCAAACTGAGATTGAAGATGATCGCAAGGAAATATTTTCGCACATCAATTCTATCAGCAGCAGCTTAAAAACTACAATAGAACACCTAAGTGAGATCGTAAAAATACAGGCGGAGATCGGCAAGGAAAGAAAGCAGCTTGAGTTTGAAGATTCGCTTAAAACCGTATTAATGGCGCTTGAAGGAAATATCAAAGCTTCAGGGGCTAAAATTGAATATGACTTTAGCGAATGTTCCGAAGTGTTCTATATACCTGCTTACCTGGAAAGTATTTTCCAGAATATGATCACCAACTCGATCAAATACAGGCACCCAGACCGAAAACCTGTGATCAAAATACGTTCGGCCAAAATTCGCCATCATATCTATTTATATTTTGAGGATAATGGTATCGGTATCGACCTGGATCGTTACGGCGATGCTGTATTTGGCATGTACAAAACTTTCCATCATAACCCTGATGCCAAAGGCATCGGCCTGTTTATGACCCGTAACCAGATAGAAGCTTTAGGCGGCACTATCGATATTGACAGTGCGGTTAATGAGGGGACTAAGTTTACTATTAAGTTGGTCTAACAGTGACTAGTTAACCTGTGACTGGTTTTTACTATTTGCATACAAGTCACAAGTTAACAAATCACCAATTAGCTAATCACAGTTCAACATAACTTTCCAATATCTTAAACCCGTTTATTGTTATCATATCCACCCGACCGGCAGTTTTTGGCAGTAGAATGCATTCGCCCATTTTAACCGTATGCTGTCCTCCCTGGCATTCGATCACATAATTACCCTCAACACACACATGGATCACAAAAGAGTCTAGATTTGTATAATCCCTTGAGGTGCTTTTTGAGAAATCGAGGATATTGGTAGTAAAATACGGGCATTTTACCAATTTTACCGTTTCATTCTTTGTCGGTTGATATTTGGTTTTGTATTCGGGGTAAAAATCATAATCATTGGCGTCAACCGCCTGTTCAGTATGCAGCTCGCGTTTGTTTCCTTTGTCATCCACGCGGTCAAAATCATAAATGCGGTAGGTTATATCTGATGTTTGCTGTATTTCTGCAATAAGCAGTCCCTTACCAATGGTATGCACCCTTCCCGCTGGTAAAAAGAAAACATCCCCGGCGCTGACATCCTCCCGATTAAGGACATCCATAATATGGCCGCTGCTTAATTTTTCGAGGTAGATATCTTTGTTGATTTTTTTATTAAAGCCTGATATCAATGTCGAGCCCGGGTCGGCCTCGATTACATACCACATTTCGGTTTTTCCAAATGAATTGTGGCGTATTTTAGCCATTTCATCATCGGGATGCACCTGTATTGACAGGTCGTCATTAGCGTCAATAAATTTTACCAGAAGCGGAAAGGTATTGCCGAAATGCTCATATACTTTTTTGCCAACCAATTGATCTTTATACTTCTCCAGCAGGTCCGCCAGCGACTGTCCTTCCAGCGGACCTTCAGCTACGACGGACACATCTGACTTCACACCCGATATTTCCCAGGTTTCACCGCAATTTGGCAGGTTGCCAAAATCTTTATGCAGGTAGGTTTTTATCTTTTGGCCGCCCCATATTTTGTCTTTATAGATGGTTTTGAATTTTAAGGGATAGAGTGGTGTTGACATAGGAAGTATGATGACTAATATTTATTAAGCACAGTTTGTATTTCGGAAATAAGGGATTTAAGGTAAGTCTCTTTTAACTGCCAAATGATCTGATGGTCGATGCCAAAATATTCATGAGCAATTCTGTTTCTGAACCCTCTTATTCTGAACCAATCTACCGTACTGATCTTATCTTTTATTTCGTCCGGCAAGCGATTAGAAGCCTCACCAATGATTCCATAATTTCGCACGACGGCATCAATAGTTTTACTATCGGCTATAAATTCATCAAAAGTTATATTCTCAGTATATTTTATGATTTTGCTTGCGCTGTCTAAAATATCCTGTAACAGCAATTTCGTAGCTCGTTCAGACATATATTATTTGAGGATCTATGACTTCCAAGTACTTTGGTTTGACTCCTCCACGGGACACCAGATCGACCTTCCTTTTCAATTTGAACTCAAGTTCATTCGCGAGGTCAATAAATTCTATCCCTACAGGACGGTTAAATGTAACGATGATATCGATGTCACTATTCTCCGTAAAATCATCGCGAACGATAGAACCAAACAAGCCAAGCGTATCCACAGCATATTTTTGACTCAGTTCAGGTTTGAGCTGATGTAACGTTGCTTTAACTTCGGCCAATAATGTACCCATGCTCAAAAATAACTAAATAAAAGCAAAAACCCATTTACGCGGGCAAATGGGTTTTCTTTATTAAAAGCTTTCTGGATTACTTACCCAACCTCTTCTTCAAATTCTCATCAATAGCAGCCAAAAACTCTTCAGTATATAAGTAATCTACACCATGCTCAACTTTCGGTTTGATAGTTATAGCCAAATCCTTGGTCATTTTGCCACTTTCAACTGTTTCGATACAAACTTCTTCCAGAGTTTTGCAGAATTTGATCAGTTCATGGTTATCATCGAGTAAACCACGGAATTCCAAACCGCGTGTCCATGCGAAAATAGATGCAATGGGATTCGTCGAAGTTGGCTTGCCTGCCTGGTGGTCGCGGTAATGGCGGGTGACAGTGCCGTGGGCTGCTTCAGCTTCCATAGTTTTACCGTCAGGTGTAACTAAGGTTGATGTCATCAATCCCAATGAACCAAAACCTTGTGCTACGGTGTCAGACTGTACATCACCGTCATAATTCTTACAGGCCCACACAAAATTACCGTGCCATTTTAAAGCTGAGGCCACCATATCGTCTATCAGCCGATGCTCATAAGTCAGTTGGTTGGCTTCAAACTCCAGTTTAAATTCATTCTCATAAATTTCCTGGAAGATGTCCTTAAATCGGCCATCATATTTTTTAAGGATGGTGTTTTTTGTAGAGAGATATAAAGGCCATTTCTTTAACAGTGCCTGGTTAAAGCAGGCGCGTGCAAACCCTTTGATGGATTCGTCGGTATTGTACATCGCTAAGGCAACGCCATCGCCTTTAAAGTTAAATACTTCGAATGATTGCTCCGGGCTGCCATCTTCAGGCGTAAACTTGATAGTCAGCTTGCCTTTCCCTTTGGTCAAAAAGTCGGTGGCGCGGTACTGATCGCCAAAAGCATGGCGGCCAATGCAGATAGGCGCTGTCCAGTTTGGAACTAAACGAGGTACATTTGACATGACAATAGGTTCGCGGAAAACGGTACCGTCCAAAATATTACGTATAGTCCCGTTTGGCGATTTCCACATTTGTTTTAAACCAAATTCCTCCACGCGGGCTTCATCCGGCGTAATAGTGGCACATTTGATGCCCACTCCATATTGTTTAATGGCATTAGCGGCATCAATGGTAACCTGGTCATCGGTCTCATCGCGGTACTCTAAACCGAGATCGAAATATTTGATATCGAGGTCGAGATAAGGAGTGATCAGCTTATCTTTTATAAACTTCCATATAATGCGGGTCATTTCATCGCCGTCCAATTCGACAACGGGATTTGCTACTTTAATTTTTGACATAACAGAAATCAGTGTTTTTTCGTAAAAGGTCTCAAATATATAAAATTGAGATTAGCAATTGTGTCACTGTAATATTGATTTTGCTAATACTTAATTAAACAAATAGTTCGTTTTAGGTATTGTTTTATCAAACAATGAACTTATTTTTATAAAATTGTGGTATATGGATAAATCATATATCCGCCTGTTGTAATACCGGATCATCTATCATGACGAAATTTATACTAAGAATTACGCTTTTGACTTTGCTTGCCTGCTTCACCGCCGTGGCATCAAAAGCGCAGATAGGATTCGACTATTCGCAGTATGACCTTGGGACATCATTAGGATTTAATTCGTTTGCCGGGGATGTTCAAACCTCAACAAGCACCAAGGCCATCAATTTTAATTTTGATTATAATCAAACACCCTTTGTTAACTACATTTTTGAATTCCAGGCAGGTAAATTAGGGGGAGGTAATGAGAATACCGACCTTTTGGGAAGGCAATTTTCTGCCGATTATAACTATTACGCCTTCAGGATACAGGTACAGGCAGGCGAATTGATAGATTACTCGCAAAGCCCATTTTTAAACGCTGTAAAAAACCTGTATGTGGGCGCTGGTGTGGGTATGATCTACAGCAATATCAGTCCTAATAATATAAACCGGTATTCGATCCTTTCACCAGGTTATTACACACCAGGCACGGATAAGGCAAATGAGCTTTTTGTGCCGGCACGGATCGGCTATGAATTGAAGATCTTCAACAAAAACCAGCGGCCTGATGTTAAAATAGACGTTGGTTATCAATACAACATTGTTATGGGCGACCAGCTTGACGGATTTAAGGCCGGTACGCATAATGATGCCTATGGCCAATTTACTATCGGCGTTAAAATTTCGGTTGGCGGTGTTACCTCTTACGGCAAACAAATAAGCTACTGAGATTCGCAATAAATAAGCTATCCCCACCTTCTTCTTAAAATTATGTAGCGAATATTTGTAATATCATTTGCTGTGCGTTTATATTTACACAGATTTATCTCAATAAATAGCAAATGAAAAAACATTTCCTCACGCTTATCATTTTAGGCGTTGCCCTGTTTAGCGCAAAAGCACAGGCCCCAGCCAATCCACCCAAAAACAATCAAAAAATAGCCATCGGGCGCATTGTACACACCGATACTACTGTTGTTACCAAGCATACGGTTACGATCAAAGGGCAGTCTATAGCTTACACCGCTACCGCCGGCATGATACCTGTATGGGATGAGGAAGGCCGGCCTACTGCCGGTGTGTTTTACACCTATTACGAGCGTGATGGTATACAGGACAGGGCAAACCGCCCGCTGGTGATATCATTTAACGGCGGCCCGGGAACACCGTCTGTTTGGATGGAACTGGGTTATACCGGTCCGCGCATGCTGAATGCCGATGATGAGGGTTACCCTATAGAACCTTACGGATTTAAAGAAAACTCAAACTCCATACTGGATGTGGCCGATATTGTATATATCGATCCTGTAAATACAGGTTATTCGAGAACAGTATCACCAGAAACGCCCAAAACGGGCTTCTTTGGTGTTAATGAAGATATTCACTACCTGGCCGAATGGATAAACACCTTCGTAACCCGCGAGAACCGCTGGGCGTCGCCTAAGTTTTTGATCGGCGAAAGCTATGGCACCACACGTGCATCGGGCCTGGCACTGGCATTACAGGATGATGAATGGATGTACCTGAACGGTGTAATACTGGTATCCCCTACCGACCTTGGTATTAACCGCAGCGGCCCTGTTTCAGATGCTTTGCGTCTACCTTATTTTGCCGCGACAGCCTGGTATCATAAAAAATTACCTGCCGATCTGCAGGGAAAAGAGCTGACCACAGTATTGCCAGAGATAGAAGATTTTACCGTAAATGAATATATCCCGGCGCTTTCGCGCGGTGGTTCTTTGAGCGAAGACCAAAAGAAAGCCATTGCCGCAAAAGTCGCCCGTTACAGTGGCTTATCTCAAAAAGTAATTGAGGATAACAACCTGGTTATATCCTATAATCTTTTTTGGAAAGAATTGCTGCGCGACCAGGGCTACACTATCGGACGACTTGATTCGCGCTACAGGGGTATTGATAAACAAACTGCAGGCGACGGCCCGGATTACAACCCGGAACTGACCACCTGGTTACAGGAATTTACGCCTGCTATCAATATTTACTTGCGTAACGAGTTGAATTACAAAACCGATTTGAAATACAATATGTTCGGCAACGTGTTTCCGTGGGATAATAAGAATGATCATACAGGAGAAAACCTTCGCCAGGCCATAGCAGAAAACCCTTACCTGCATTTGCTGGTACAGTCGGGTTATTATGACGGTGCCTGCGATTATTTTAACGCCAAGTACAGCATGTGGCAACTAGACCCAAGTGGCCGCTTGAAGGACCGCCTGAAATGGGAAGGCTACAAAAGCGGGCACATGCTTTACCTGCGTAAGGAGGACCTGGCTGTCGCGACTGAAAATTTACGTAAATTTATATTAGGGGCAATACCAAAACAGGGGCAACCGGCTAAATATTAATCAAACCATAATGCCTCGTTCCATGTTATAAATAAAACACGAACCATGAGCGCAAAAAATTCATTCCCTGAATTTGACAACGAAAATGATAACAGGGACAAAAGTTTGAAAGATAGTTTAGGCGAGGAATCGGCTGCGGAGAACCTGCGATACAATGCTGAGGACGATAGTTTTGAGTATGATGTAGATAGCGATGATCCGGATTATGACCATCCCGACCCATATAAGACTTCCGTTAAAAACGGTGATGATATGAATTCGACTTATGACGAAGCCAACCCCTTTGATGCTGTAGACGAATACATTCCCAATGAATCGTTAGAAACTGACGTGGATGACTTGGGTATGCACATTGATGACGGGAAAATTGTAAGGCTCGATCGCACCGACGAGATACTATCGAGAACGCCGGAAGATAAACGTACCGACCTGGATGAAGAAGGTTATCCTAAAAACGACAGGTAAAATCCCCCATAAAAATTACAGTGGAGACGTCATGCATGGCGTCTCTACAATAATTTCAATAATCAATATCCAAATTAAAACGTTTCCTTAGCTCGGCCAGTTGCGGGTTTTTGCCGGCCATGTGCTGGTATTTTTCTGTAGTGGTATATGGCTTTTTAGATGCTTTGATCTCGTCGATGCGGGTATGCACTTCCAGATCGAAATTCTTTAATTTTGTACGCAGGTAGTTTAAGATGTTTGGTTTCTCATCCCTGAAAAGCGTTTCTTGTGATTTGTTCCCAACAACAACCTCAAAACGGTAAGGCTCCAGCATAACCGGGGCGTTTGCAGTAAAAACTGTAAATACGCCCATATTACCGCCTTCGGCTTTTATTTTGGCGGCGTACTCATTCCAGTGTTTTAAAAAGTCATCCGCCGTAAAGTCTTCTTTGTCCTCGCCTTTGAGGTAAGGGTCCTCCTCTTCCAGTACTTCGGCGGCTTTATTGCTAAGATCCTTTAATGAAGGTATTTTAACGGAAGTTGAAGCTCCGCCCGCATTAGGTACAAATACCTTTGGCTTTTCGGCTACAACAGGTTCTGGTTCTTTTTTGGGAGGCTCTGGTGTGGTTTTATTGTAAACCACCGGCTGATCGCTTAAAACTGGAACGTCTTCCGCTATGGCTGCCGGTTGCGGTTTTAATTCTGGGGTATCAGGTTTTTTTTTTACCTGCTCAGCGGCTGGGCGGGCAGTGGTTTCAATGGCGGGTGCCGTGAGCATATTAAATGCCGATGGCAGGTGGCACATTTTTAGCAGTGCCAGTTCCACCTGTAAACGCTGGTTTTTGCTCAGCTTATAATTCAGATCGCATTGGTTGGCAATATTCATAGCCGAAAGTAAAAACGATACCGGCGATGCCTGTGATTGCTGTAAATACTTGGATTTAATGTTTTCGCTTACTTCGAGCAGCTTTAAAGTCGCAGCATCCTTGCTTACCAATAGATTGCGGAAATGTTCGGATAACCCGGATATAAAATGTGAGCCGTCAAATCCGTTGCCTAATATCTCATCAAATAGTAAAAGCGTACCGGCAGTATCCTCTTTAAGCAGGCTATCAATAATGCTGAAATAGTAATCATAATCAAGAATATTGAGATTATCAATTACGGTGCGGTAAGTAACATTACCATCAGAAAAGCTGACGATCTGGTCGAACATGGACAAGGCATCGCGCAAGCCGCCATCTGCTTTTTGGGCAATGATGTGCAGGCCGTCGTTCTCATAACTTATCCCCTCTTTTTTTGCGATGGATGCCAGGTGCTCCGCCATATCTTCTACCCGGATGCGATTGAAATCAAATATCTGGCAACGCGATAATATGGTTGGCAGTATTTTATGCTTTTCGGTAGTGGCCAAAATAAATATAGCGTAGTGCGGCGGTTCTTCCAGCGTTTTCAGGAACGCATTGAATGCCGATTGGGAAAGCATGTGCACCTCATCAATAATGTATATTTTATACCTGCCTGATTGCGGTGGTATGCGCACCTGTTCTATCAGGCTGCGGATATCATCAACAGAGTTATTGGATGCGGCATCCAGTTCGTGGATATTAAATGAACCCCCGTTTTGAAAAGAAACGCATGACGGGCAGGTGCCACAAGCTTCACCGTTTGGTTGCAAATTTTCGCAATTGATGGTTTTGGCAAGGATGCGCGCGCAGGTAGTTTTGCCCACACCACGCGGTCCGCAGAATAAAAACGCCTGTGCCAGCTGATTATTCCGGATAGCGTTTTTTAACGTATTGGTGATATGTTGCTGGCCCACAACGGTATCAAAGGTTGCAGGGCGGTATTTGCGTGCCGAAACTATAAAATTATCCACTGGCACTAAGATAAAAAGAATAAAATTGATGCTAAAATTACTGGCAAAGAATGTTTAAAACTTAGCTGCCAGTGATCACAAGATTGTGATAGCCGTAATTTCTTTGACTTTATAATAGCCTTTGCTTTCAGGCAAATATACCTCTATCTCTTTCCAGGAAACTTGCACTTTTTTACCGGTAAGGCCCGCAGCATTTTTCATAAAGTTTTCTGAACCGGTAAACTGCTCCAACCATAAAAAGGACTTTTCCTGGTTGTCATCGCCGGTCACTATAATATAATTAAAGCCTTTTGTATCAATGCGTTTAAACTTACCTTCAGCAGATTCAGAACTTGCCCCGTCTTTCTGCGCCATCTTTATTGCCAGTTGCATAAAGCCCGGGCATTTCTCGCTGATCAGGTTTTTTCCGATCTCAAGCCCCAGGTTGTGCATAGCATCATTATCCTCCATGCTCAATTTTTTTTCGTCGGTAACCGCCATGAGCATATCAGACTGTTTGGCGAAGCAATCCATAAAAGCATCGGTTGCTTCTTTCTTACCGTGGATCTTATTTTGGTCGAGGCGGGTAATACAGCTGCATAACGAATCGGTTAATTTTCTTTCAGCGGGGCCAATAGCTTTGGTTTGACCATAGAGCGTGGCTGCAGAAAAAACTGAGAATATGAGGACCGATAAAAATTTCTTCATGACGAGGCGGTTGATTTAGACCGCAAAATGCCATAAGATTCCGGTTCTGGCAAAAAAACTTTAATCATCATCCTCATCAGGGAAATGATCATCGTCGTCCGGGTCGGGTTCGCCGAGGTCGTCATCAACCTGTATCTCGTGCAGATCGTCGAGGTCTTCAATTTTATCATCAAAGTCCTCATCATCTTCGTCATCCCAATCGCCTTCTAAAGGTTCATCGTCTTCGGGGCCCCAGGGAGTCAAATCTGTGTTGTCAAAATCGGCAAATAGCATAATTAAAGGGTTTCTTGTAATACGGCTCAATATACAGATATGTTTTAAAGTACAAAAAAGTAAAAACAATTGCGCTGCGGTTAGAAGCAGAAGTAGCAGTATAATTGCGTTAGGGAAATGACATGTTATTATATGAATGCCCTGTAGTGAAAAAATATGAATTTTTTTCTCGAAACCTCACAAATATTCACATTTTTCTTCCTACATTTGCAGCCCCGTAATAGCGGGTAAAACATTAAAACAAAGCAAGATAATGCAACAGTACGAAACCGTGATCATTCTAACCCCGTTGCTGTCGGAAGAAACTGCTAAAGAGGCTGTGGCCAAATATAGCAAGTTATTAACTGACGGCGGAGCCGAAATTGTCCAGGAGGATAATTGGGGTTTGAGAAAACTAGCGTACCCTATCCAAAAGAAAACGACAGGGTACTATCACTTAACTGAATACAAGGCTCCGGGTGATTTAATTAACAAATTGGAGGTTGAATTCAGGCGCGACGAACGCGTTCTGCGTTTCCTGACCATTGCATTGGATAAGCATGCTATTGCTTATGCCGAGAAAAAACGCAGTGGCGCTTTCAATCAAAAGAAAACCGTTAAAGCAGAGGAGGCAGCAAAATAATGGCTAACGAACAAATACAATACGTTACCGCTCCCAAAGTGGAGGATAACCGCAAAAAATACTGCCGTTTTAAAAAGAACGGTATCAAGTACATCGATTACAAAGACGAAAAATTTCTTTTAAAGTTCATCAACGACCAGGGTAAAGTATTACCACGCCGTTTGACCGGTACTTCATTGAAGTTTCAGCGCAAAGTGGCGCAGGCTGTTAAGCGTGCACGCCACATCGGTTTATTGCCTTACGTAACAGATTCTTTAAAATAATCAGGAGGTTTAGAACATGGAACTTATTTTAAAACAAGACGTTAAGAACCTGGGTGAAAAAGACGATATCGTTAATGTAAAACCAGGCTACGGCCGCAATTTCCTTATCCCTAAGGGTTTTGCACAACAGGCCACTGAATCTGCCCGCAAAGTTTTGGCTGAAAACCTGAAACAAGCGGCTTTCAAACAAGAGAAAATACGCAAGGATGCTGATGCTATTGCAGCTAAATTAGAAGGCGTTAAGCTTACTATCGGTGCAAAAGCTGGCGAAACCGGCAAAATATTTGGTGCTATCAACACTATTCAAATTGCTGACGCTTTGAAAAAAGAAGGCTTTGAAGTTGACCGCCGCCGCATCACTTTTGATGCTGAACCTAAATTTGTTGGTGAATACACCGCAAACTTAAACCTGCACAAAGAGGTTAAAGTTAAGGTTCCGTTTGAAGTGGTAGCAGAGTAATTTGATTGCGGAAGTCGGAAGTTCGATTTCGGAATTAAAAGATTAAAAATTTAAAGGTGTTTGGTGAAAGCTAAACACCTTTTTTATTTGGTGACACCCTTATAAGAAACTGTCATTTCGAACGAGCAAGCCAGGGATTGCGGGTGGATGCGAGGAGAAATCTTATACACCATGCCAGGCGGCTACCTTTCTGTAGTTCAAGATTTCTCTCTGTCGTTCGAAATGACATCGCTTTTATAATGTCTAAATAAATCCGAAATCGAACTTCCGAATTCCGAAATAAAAGGGATATTTTCGCTTAATGAAAAAACCGAAGCCCGGCCTTTTTAAGCTTATCCTGCGCATCCTAAAGCTGGTGATCATCTTTTTCTTCGCGTTCAGTATTTTTTGGGTGATCCTGTACCGTTTTGTGAACCCACCCGTTACCTGGCTGATGATCTCACGCGGATTTGAACGCAAAGCCGACGGTAAAGACTGGAAGATCGAAAAAAAATGGATTGATTTTGACAGCATTGCCGACCCGATGAAAAGCGCCGCCGTAGCTGCCGAGGACCAGAAATTTTTAGACCACTTCGGTTTCGATTTTAAGGCAATGGAAAAAGCGGTCGATAAAAATGCGCATAGCCATAAGTTGATCGGCGGCAGCACCATATCGCAGCAGACGGCTAAAAACGTTTTCCTTTGGCCGGGGCGCTCCTACATCCGCAAAGGTTTTGAGGCTTATTTTACTTTGCTAATGGAAATTTTCTGGAGCAAAAAGCGCATCATGGAAGTGTACCTGAACGAAATTGAAATGGGGGACGGCATATATGGCGTGGAGGCCGCCTCCCAGGAGTATTTCGGTAAATCAGCCTCGCAGCTTAACCAACACGAAGCGGCGGCGATAGCATCTATCTTCCCTGATCCGCTTAAATGGTCGCCAACCGACCCGAGTGACTATGTGAAGCACCGGCAATATATTATCCGGAAGAATATGCGAAGGTTGGGGCCACTGGATTTTTAGACGCCATATTTGCTGAGGAACGAAGCATCTTATACACCTTGCAAGTCCGCTAGCCGCTTCAACAAGATTCCTCGCTGCGCAATCGGAATGACAATGGGTTTTGAATCTAAGATGTCAAAGAACAATTTCAATTATTATCGCAATAATTATATATGATGGAATGCCTTTATGAAAAATAAGGGCATGAAAACTCAAATGATGATGCCCGCTGATATGGATTTAGGGGCGAAAGAGAGATATCCAAATTTACGGATAAGAAATGAGGAAAATGGTGACACTGTTTTGTCAGTATTCGATACTCAACTGGTAATCAATGCATTTAGTTTTGGATGTAGTTTATTGATACTTCCAATTTCTCGATTTCCCCTCGGCAATCCATTCCAATGCCTGCTCCATGCGTTTTTGACGGGTGGCTTCTGATTTGGCTTCGGCAAACCATTCCAGGTATTCGCGCTTTTTGGACGGGCTGAATTTTTCGAAATTATCCGTTACCGCCAGGTTTGCTCTGAGTAGTTTGTCAAAGTCTTCGGGCATGGGTAATTCAGCTTTGGGGGCCGAAGGCTTTTTAGGTTCTTTAACGCCGCTTTCGTTGATCTTTATCATTTGCTGAACAAAATCCATAAGGGTTTTGTCGGATGGAAGGTCGGCTAGCGTGACGATACGGCCGAAGCTACCTGCTGAAGTTTCTTCATCGCTGCCCTGCAGCAAATGATCGGGGTCGTTTAATCGCGACGCTTTCCAGAAACCGAAGCCTAAATGCTGTTTAAATGCCGCCATCATGCATACCGGCCCCTTATACTCGAAAAAAGGCATTCCCCATTTAACGTTTTCGGTTATCAACGGCGATGCCTGGTGAACCATCTGCCTGATGTGTGTTAAAATGGGTTTTGCAAAATCGGCAGACTTGGCAATGTAAGCGTCAATGCGGGGATCGAATTTTTCCATGCCCTAAAATACAAACTTAGTGCAGACTTGCGAAGTTTAACTCGGAGTTGTTTATTTTTCAAAGGCCTCGCTGAGGGCTTCGCCGTTTAAAAACTTCGCAAGTCTTTTGGGTTAAACCGTTTTCCCAAGCAAGCCGTCCAAAGCGGGATTGTGCCGCGCATGTAAAAATTCGGTAATGGTAATTTCGGCAACTTTATGCTGGAAAAAAGGATCCTCGGTAATGATCTTTTCAACTTCTTCTTTCGAGCCTGCGTTCGCGATCAGAATACCACCGGTGCGTGGCACTTTCCGGCCGGTAACAATGAAGGTGTTGTTTTCCACGTACTTTTTCAGGTATGCGGTGTGGCCCTCGATGTATTGGTCAACCTCTTCGAGCGGTGCAGTGTAATGGATGTCGATGATGAACATAGGTGTTAGTGATTAGTTAACTGGAGATTAGTGATTAGACAAATTCGTTATTAACCATGATCTATCAACCATGAACCAAACTGCCAAACAATTGCGGGTGCCAGCTATCTTTAAACGGCACTTCCCATTTGGTTTCGAGGTCAGCTAAAGTGGGTACAAGGTTGTTGAACACGATGGTATTGCTGTTTACTTTACCTTCTTTTAATAATTCTTCAAACTGGTGACGTGGTGCCGATAGCACTTTATCCTCCTCGCGATAAGCAAAATTGAACCTGTCGAACAAATTAATGCGAAATTCCTGTTCAACGCGTTTAAGGAAATTAACCGACTTATCAATAGAACAACCGCTGGCACCTGCCTCGCTCTCGTCCACTATCAGTACGATAAAACGGTTATACCGCACCTCGGCTTTGGCTTTTAGCTGGTGATTATGAGCGGTCCATTCGGTCGCAAATTTATTGAGCAGATCAAGTAACCTTGTTGCCTGTTCGTCCGTTAATTGTTTATCCGATTGGTATATCCAAACCCGGGAGTGTTCAGAAAATTGCATTTACAAATTTACTCAATTTATTAACTTCAATTTATAATGTTTTTGTCATGGTAAAACCAGTTCTTACGCGGACAAGAAAAATTCCCATTGTCCTTTCAGTCGTTTGTGTAGCCCTGTTTATTTGTGGTTTCAAGCTGGCACCTGATGAAACTGAATGGCTGAACTGGAGCAATAGGGTCCTAACGGAGTCCTACAATCCCGCCACCGAAGCCAACCTGAAAAAATGGGAAATTAGCCTTACGCCCGATCATTTTATCCGCCTGCGGAAAACTTTTCAACATGGCAAACAGGAGTATTATTCCTTCAATTTAAGCCGATTGGACAGTTTTGATTACCTGGGTACTACCAACGCCGGTATACTGCATTTTAAAACGCTGAATGACGATATTATCGTGCAAACTTATGATGACCCGAAGGGTAATATCGATTCGATGTCGACAATATTGGATATACCCGTAAAAGGTATCTCTGCCGAGCGCCTGGATAGCCTGAACAGCGCGCTACAGTATTTTAAAACCAAGGGATTATAACCCATTCGCCCTTACGGTGATCTCGGCAATATCCAGCACCTGTATCTCCTGCTCTTTTTCTTTGCCTTTTACGCCGTCGCGCAGCATAGTCATACAGAAAGGACAAGCAGCGGCAACAATAGTCGCTTTGCTTTCCAGTACATCTTCCATGCGCTCCATATTGATGTCTTTATTCCCTTTTTCGGGTTCCTTAAACATCTGCGCACCACCGGCGCCGCAGCATAAACCATTACTCTTGCAGCGTTTCATTTCCACCAGGTCGGCATCCAATATTTCTAATGCTTTGCGCGGGGCTTCATACACGTCGTTACCGCGACCGAGGTAACATGGGTCGTGATAGGTAATGCGTTTGCCTTTAAAGCTTTCGCCGCCTTCGGCTTTCAGCTTGCCTTCGTCGATGAGTTGCTGTATCAGTTGGGAGTGGTGGATCACCTCATAATTCCCGCCCAATCCTGGATATTCATTTTTAATGGTATTGAAACAATGCGGGCAACCGGTTACTATCTTTTTGATGTTATAACCATCCAACACCTGTATATTCACCATCGCCTGCATCTGGAACAGGAACTCGTTCCCGGCGCGTTTTGCAGGGTCACCCGTACAGCTTTCCTCGGTACCCAAAACGGCAAAACTTATGCCCACATGGTTGAGTATTTTGCAGATGTCGCGGGTTATTTTTTGCGCACGTTCGTCGAAGCTACCCGCACAGCCAACCCAAAATAATATCTCGGGTTCCTTGCCTTGCGCGACCATTTCGGTCATTGTTGGTACATGTAAATCACTCATGTTTTAGTCATTGGGTCATTGGGTCATTGGGTCATTAAGCCGGATCGAAAAATGACTTAATGCCATAATGACTTAATGACTATCTTCCTTCCAGTTAAACCTATCCGCAGCCGAATACTTCCACGGTGCGCCGTTGTTCTCGACATTGCCGAACATATTATTCAAACTCGCCGGTGCCTGCGATTCCTCCATCACAATATAGCGGCGCATCTCGGTTATAATTTCAAGCGGGTTAATATTTACCGGGCAGGCATCCACGCAAGCATTGCAGGTAGTGCAGGCCCACAACTCTTCGCGGGTGATGTAATTGTCCAGCAGGGTTTTATCGTCCTTAAAGTCTTTACCATCTTTATCTATGCCCTCCCCTATTTCTGTTATCCGGTCGCGGGTATCCATCATGATCTTGCGCGGTGACAACAGCTTACCGGTCTGGTTGGCCGGGCAAACCGACGTACAACGCCCGCATTCAGTGCAGGTATAGGCTTCCATCAGGTTTTTCCATGTAAGATCGGTTACGTCTTTCGCTCCAAAGCGGGTGGCTTCAGCCAGTGGCGGAACAAACGACGGGTCAAGCATAGTTTTTACCTCGTTGGTAACCGATGCCATATTGCTAAATTCACCTTTTGCGTTTAGGTTTGAGTAATACGTATTCGGGAACGCCAGCAGGATGTGGAAATGCTTTGAGTATGGCAGATAATTCAAAAATGCGAGTATACCAATTATGTGGAACCACCAGCAGCCGCGTTCGATGGTTTCGAGAGCTACAGCGCTTGATGGTAGCAACGGGCTGAGAAAAGTACTTACCGGAAAACTACCTGCTTTGAAATAATGGCCGAAATTCAGCAATTGCAGTTTATGGTCGGCGGCATTCATGGTCAAAAAAGCCGTCATCAGTAATATCTCGATGATGAGGATATAATTGGCATCAGATTTTGGCCAGGAGGTCATTTCGACGCCCGAAAACCGTTTAAGGCGGCCGATATTACGTCGTACCAAAAAAGTGATACAGGCTATTAATACCAGTACGGCCAGTACTTCAAAGCCGCCTATCAGCAGACCATATAAACCGCCAAGCGGTCGTGAAAAGATACGATGCGAACCAAAGATGCCGTCGATCATGATCTCGAGCACTTCAATGTTGATAATGACAAATCCCACGTAAATAAATAAGTGCATCAGCGCGGCAAAGGGCCGCTTAACCATTTTGCTTTGACCCAATGCCACTTTGGCCATGGTTTTCCAGCGCAGGGCGGGGTTATCCGAACGGTCAACATCGCGCCCCAAAAGAATATTGCGCCTTATTTTGCCAACGTTTTTGCTGAACAGGTAAATGGCAGCAGCCAGTATGATGATGAATAGGATTTGCCCGATCATTATGCGTGCATAGTAATTTTGCTCAAAGTTAATTTTTTCTGTTAGAGTTGAAAGGTTGCAAAGTTGAAATGTTGTAAGGTTGTGTATTGGTTAAAAAGGGTAAACCTTTTACCTTTCGCCTTTATCCTCAAACGCCTTTTTTGAAAAAAGTTTTTCAGAAATGAAAAAACGGGTTACATTTGCAGCCCCAACGGGTTGGTATCATAGCTCAGTTGGTAGAGCAAAGGACTGAAAATCCTTGTGTCGCTGGTTCGATTCCAGCTGATACCACTAAAAGCCTTCAGAGAGATCTGAGGGCTTTTTTATGTTCAGGGCTGAATATTTGCGGTAATCACTTCGTTGCAGTCTACAGACGCTATTGCCAATATGCCGGGGATGTTCCAGGGGAAGAATAACTACTCCTTCTCGTCCTTTTTCTTATCCTTATTAAACCCGATCTTGATCTTACCGGTTGAATCGGATTTTGCGCGGATGTGCAGTACGACTCCTTTGTACCGTTTTTTTTCCAGCTTTTGCTGATCCACTATGGTCGAGTCTTTCTTAGGATTACGCAACGGGATGTCCAGCGTGATGTCAGTGCCCTTACTGTTTAGGCCGTAAACCCCGGCCACGTCCATATTAATGGCGCTTGAGCTGAATTTGAAAGGATAAATGGTGATCAGTTCGCCATGTGCATCAAAATGGGCGTCCAGTTGCTTAATTTTAATATTTTTAAGATCCCGAAAAGGGAAAGCAAACTTGGCCACGCTGCCTATCGGGTTAAAATTAACCAGTGCGCCATCCTGCAGGTTAACATCGAGCGGCCCGTTGATAGAGCCGGGAATTATTTTAGCCTCATCAGACATTTGTGCGGTTATATTAGTGCGTGCGGATAAAAAGCCCGTTAGGTTGTCCGCAGTAAAATCCTTTAGCCCGAAATTATCAAAAGCGGTAAAAAACTCGTGCACATCTACATGACTAATGCTTGTTTTAAGGGCGAGCTGGTTAACTTTCCGGCCACGGGTAACTGAACCGTTCAGTTTCAAAAAGCCGCCGGCATGTTTTAGCCCTACATTTTGTATAATCACCTGGTCCTCGGTGCTTAGCAGGTCGGCACGCATATCCGTAGCCAGAAACTTGAAATAATGCACATTGGCCACTCGCAGGTGCATTTCGGCATTACCTTTTTCAAGCACATTACTCAACTGATCTATCACGTTTCCGCTGTTGGCGGCCTTCGCCACCTCTTTTTTCGTTTTGGTACTGTCACCGGAAAGAAAGCCTAAAAATTCGCCCAGGTAAAGCTGCGGGCTGTTGATATCAAGTGTAAACAATATTTTTTTTGGCGCATCATAATACAAGTTCATAAAGTTATTCACCCGCCCATCCATATTTATAACGCTTTGGCCGCTTTGCAGGCGGATATTACGGAACATCAGGTCGTTGTTCTTAAAATATAAAGCTACCGAGCAATTGTGCAGGTCCAGGGTTTCGGGTATGTATTTAAAGTCGGCATGACGGAAAGCTATACTCCCGGCAACTTCGGGTTTATTTAAGCGATAGTTGACAATGTCACCTTTATATTGAAGCCGCATGCTGGCGGTCCCCTGGCTAAACCGCGCGATCCTACCGCCCAAAATCTCGTTGATGTCAGTTAGCGGAAAATCGGCCCTGAAATTACCCGTTGCCATGGGTTTATTTAGATTGATGATACTACCCGTGTCGATCACAAAAGGCATATTGCGATAAGTGCCCTTCATATTTACCAGCCGTATTACGGAGTTATCATCCGTAAAACCTTTGCCTTTTTGATACTCGTTGGTATACACGCCGGCAAAGCTACAATCGTTGATCGTCCCACCGGGGGTTATTACCGTGTTATCGTTAACCGTTGCGGTAACATATAGGGAAGGGTCGCCACCACCCGCAAAGCTGCCAGAAATAATCCCTTTCACCGCGATCGGCCGGGTAATATTAAACATATCCAGTTTGCTTTTGATGTTAGCCGATAATAAGGCAGACACGCGCCGCCATAATACTTGTTTTGCTGCCAGGTGAATGGTAAAGCTTGACGGCTTTTTTAATGTTTCAAACACGGCATTGATCTCAAAAGGGTCGTCACCAATATCCAGCGACTCAGCCCTCACCCACAGCCTGCCGCTATCCTGGTTGTAGCCTGCGGTAAGGTTCCCTTCCAATTCCTTGTCTTTTATAAAGCTGCCATTATGCGTGTTAAACGCCATACTTTTAGCGGTAATATCCATGTGGAAAGAGGTGTTCCATCCCGTATCCGGATTGGCCATGGTGCCGCTAAGATCATTGGCAATAAAATCGAATTCCTTTTTCTTCCTTTGGTCCTCAACTTTAAAATTGACATTGGTCAATGTAAATCTTCCCAATTGCGAATCATAGTTATTGGTGGACGCGTCTTTTTTTTTCTTCGGACTTTTTTTAAACACCGATTCATTACTATAACCTGTGCTATCGGTGTACAGGTCTACGGCCGCATTGCTGATATCAATATGATTGATATTGACAGTTCCTTTCAGCAAGGCCCAGGCATTAACCGATATGGCGAAGTTTTTGGCGTCGAGCAAAGTGCGGTGATGTTCGGCAAAACGCTTGTCGCGAATCAAAACATTGCTCAGTTTTAATGAAATATTAGGGAATCGCTTAAAGAAATCGGGCTGCATATCGCCGATGATAATATTACCGTCCAGGCTTTGATTAAGTTCGGTATTCACCAGCTTAAGCACCTTCTCCTTATGCGAGTTGATATACCACAAGCCGCCAAAAAACAGCAAGGCCAGTATAACAACGATACCGGCAATGGTCCAAAGCGTTATTTTTAACAGGCGTGCCATAAAATCTAATACAAAAGACCGTTAACCGTATTTTGTTTTAAACTTAAACATCTGTATCCGATTTGTTTCAATGCGGTGATATTATCTTTCGCAATAGAGCGCGAATTAAACATCAAACCTTTCACCGACCCAATTCCGCTTTTTACCGACAAGTTTGATCTCTCTGCAAGGTTTCCCTTTCCCTGGGGGTATGTAACCCATAGTTTTGGTTGACAATTAAAAATTACTGCCATGAGCTTTCAATCAACCGTTATGCCAGATGCCGAAGACTATATCCATTCAACCGCTGTTTTTGCGGGGATCAAAAAAACCATCCTGTCCAAAGATTTTAAGGGTGGCAAAGTGAGCAATATTTTTGGGGCCACCGAACTGGATTTTACCCATGCCGATCTTATGGGAACTGCCTTGCTGGATATTTCACAAGCTTTTGGCGAGGTAAGCATCACCGTGCCGGCAGATTGGCGCGTTGAAGCCGATGTTTCACAATTGATGGCTGTGGTAGAAGATTTTCGTAACGATGTTTACCGTTCGAAAAATTCGGATAAGGTGTTGATCTTAAAAGGTATTTCCTTTTGTGCGAATGTGGAGATAATGAATTGAGGTTTGCGTTAGTGCGTAAGCAATAAAAAGGCCGGCCCTTTTAACAAGTAGCCGGCCATTATCTGCGATGATAATGATTTTAAAATGTTATTTCACCAAGGGTTTATTGCTATACACGTGGTACTCGCCCGGGGCCAGTGTAAGCGGCATTGATGTATTGGTTACGTTGAGCGATGATCCGTCCAAATTATCCGTCCAGGTACCCGTTGCAGGGAAAGTGACTGTGGCCGTAGTGCCAACCACACCAAAGTTACCCAGTACTTCAACGTCGGTACCATCAGTACCCACAAGCTGGATAGTTTTTACCGTACCGGCAAGGGCATAAGTAAAGTTGGTGGTATTAAATACATCGTTCTTTATCTTATAGCGGATCATATCCGAATATATTTGGTACAAGTGGTGACGTGCCGGGCTGGCCATGTAATCCCATCGCGGCAATTTATCACCCAGGCGACCATTGCTGTCAATACTCATATCATACCCGCGCTCGCCAAACTGCCATACCATTTTAGGGCCGGGTGACGAAAACATGAATGCGGCACCCATTTCGTCGCGTTTAAGGCCGGTCGTTGGGTCCTTTATGTTGTAAGATCCGCTGCTGTTAGCATACATCTTATTTTTATACTGCAAACGTTCCTGGTCGTGACTTTCAAAATAACATACATTACCTGTTGAAGTACTAAAGTTCCACGAGTTGTAAAACAAGCCGCCCAGATCCCACGAGCCGCCGCTATCGTTATAGCTCATCAGCGCCTGCTCGCCATTGGTACTCAGGTTAGCCCAGCACATCATGCCTGCGCTGGCATATTCCGCTTCTTCCTGGTTTGCAGAGAACATTTCCAATATCACGTAAAAATTGGGGTTTATGCTTTTCATATATGTGTTGTACTTCTTCCAAAGTGCAACACGGCTGGCATCATAGTTAGCCCACGACCCTTCGTCAGGTGAGTTGACCTGGGTATAACCCTTGGCTTCGTCAAACCGGTAACCATCTATATGGTATTCCTGCATCCAGTATTTCATCACGTTTTCGCTGAAATTTTGCGTAGCTACGGCCTGGTGATTCATTTGATAACCTACCGCATCCGGGTGCATATTGGTTTGATCCATCCATGGGTTATTAGCGGCGGGTTGGTTGGCAGAGGCATTCCAGTACATTTGCGCCAGCGGTGATGTGCCAAACTGATCTTCGAGCACAATATCCTGTATCACCGCTATGCCTTTTGCGTGGCAGGCATCAATAAAAGCTTTATAGTCATTTGGCGTACCGTAATATTTATCCAGCGCAAACATGAAGTTGGAATTGTAACCCCATGAGTCATTGCCTTCAAACTCGTTCACCGGCAATAACTCAATAGCATTACAACCAAGGTTGGCAATGTAGCTTAACGTATCTGTCATTGTTTTGTAGGAGTGGGTAGCCACAAAATCGCGTGGCAGTAACTCATAAATAACCAGTTTTTGAGGATCCGGTGCAACAAAATTGGTGGTTTGCCAGGTATAGGCCGGGGCTCCGTACCAAAATGTACTCACAATGCCGCTTGCACCTGCCGGATAAGCCTTTAGGTTAGGATATACCGAAGTTGGTATCGATGGGTCATTACCCGGGTCGAGTACCTTATTGGTATAAGGGTCGGCCACTTTAAGCGTGCCGTCCAGCTCGTATTGGTAAGCGTATTCTTTTGTCGCATCAAGGTTATCGATCTGTACCCACCAGCGTGTTCCGTCCTTTGAATTTTTCATAGCCGTGGGCGACCAGTTATTGAACTCGCCGATTACGGCAGCCGACTTTTTGCCCGGCGCATAGAGGTTAAATATGGCTGATTTACCGGAGTTAATAAAGGTAACACCATCGGTAGATCCGGCTGGCGGATCGACACCATCCTTATTTCCGGTAACGTTCCCGGAACCACCGCCGCCTTTAGGTTCCTTCTTGCATGAAGTAAAGCCGATCAAGGTCACCGCGATCAGCAACAGGTATAAATTTCTCATCCTCATTGTTTTCCTTGTGTATAAATTGGTGCATAAATTTAAGATGAATTTCTGACTTATTAACGATCAAGCCACAAATAAAATATCTAAAACAGGCTAAAAACCTGATCATACGCCATTGGCGCCATTAAAACATGCGCGGCACAGGGGCTCGTAACTCTCCTTCTCACCCAACAAAATAGTAGTTTCGCCCGGAGCCAGCCGAAAGGAATATAATGCCGGGCTGCCGCATTTAACACACACCGCATGTACTTTGGTAACCGATTCGGCAATGGCCATCAGTTGCGGCATGGGGCCAAATGGCTGACCCTTGAAATCCATGTCCAGGCCTGCTACGATCACCCGTACGCCGCGGTTTGCCAGTATGGTGCAAACGTTGGGTAGTTCATCATCAAAAAACTGGGCCTCATCAATACCAACCACCTGTACATCGCTGCCAAGCAGTAATATGGCCGAGGATGTATCAACAGGTGTACTTTGGATATAATTGTAATTGTGCGATACAACGTTGGTCTCGTCAAAACGGGTATCCGTACGCGGTTTGAATATCTCAACCGTTAGTTTGGCTATCTGGGCGCGGCGCAGCCGGCGTATCAGTTCTTCTGTCTTGCCCGAGAACATGGAACCGCAAATTACCTCGATGCTTCCGCCCATTTCACTTCTCCGCCTAAAAACATCTTCGCTGTATAGCATTGTGGCCCTTTTATTGCGGGCAAATATCATAATTTAATACTACTTTTGATAAGCATTTTTGAATACACCGCCATGAAACAACAGGAAGTTTTTAAAAAAATAGGCACCATCCTGACGGAGTTAAACGACCAATACGATTACCTGCAGAATACCGAAAACCAGCATAATGACCTGGAGCTTGAACTATTTGTAGCCAACACACATTTTTTGGCAGATCATTCGGATGTGCTGCGTAAGCTCAATATGCAAAATGCTCCTGCAGCAACTATTACCGAAGTACCGGTAAAGAAACCGGAAGAAAAATATTTTGAACCCGTTGTACATCCGATCCCACCCGTAGCTGAGTCAAAACCTGAACAGCCCGTAAAAGCTGAGAAAACAAACAGCATTGAAGAGCCGCCTGCTCATATTGACCTCGGCGGCACTGGTGCCGATGATGATTTTCATTACATGCGGCCCGAGCCGGAGATCATTAAACATGAGTTGGTGCTTGATGAATCGCATAGTTGGGATGATGAGGATGACCCGGGTTTTGAAATTGAGGAAACAACTGAGGAGGAAGCGCCAAAAGTTGAGCCGGTAAAAGCCGCGAAACCAGAACCTGTAAAAGAAACTCAGCCAATTGAAGCGAAAAAGGAGACTTCACCACCTGCTGAGTCTAAAAAGGAGATTCCACCGGCTGAAGCTAAAAAAGAAACCGCAACTGAAGAGCCGCTGACCATTAACCAAATGATGTCGGCCAAGCTGCATAAAACAGATGGTAAAGCAGCCGAACATTCACATATACAACCTGTGTCTGACTTGAAGCAGGCGATCACTTTAAACGACAAACTGTTATATATAAAGGACCTTTTTAACGGTTACAACCTCGCTTATAGCGAGGCTATCGATATCCTCAACCGCTTTTCGACGTTTGAAGAAGCAGATAATTTTTTGAAAACAAACTACGCTGTTAAAAATCATTGGGATACCAAACAAGCTACGGTTGATAAGTTTTATGCCTTGCTGGAGCGGCGTTACGCCTGATGGCATAAAACAACACAGCCCGGAACGTGCTCCCGGGCTGCCTGCTATAAGAAATAATCGTTTCGCCAGATCGCCAACGATTATTTAGAAGAAGTAAACACTTTAACGTAGTCCACATACATGGTACCGGCCTGGACGTTGGCCAGGTTCAGATTGTTGTAATACTCGCCCCCTACCGGAAGGCTCAACGAAATGAACTGCGGCTTACCAAACAATGATGAAACAAAGTTGCCTTTGGTTTTACTTTCAACTAATTTTCCGTCGAGGTATGAATTAAGTGCATTTTGTGTCCACTCCATAGTATAAACATGATAACATGCTGAAAGATCCTCCGTAACAGGATTATATTCAATTCCTCCCGAAACTGTATTTAGATTAGCTTTCGCTCCGTACGAATAGTCGGTTGCATAAACTTTGGTTTTATCTCCCTGTACCTCAGCATTATCAATTTCGCCCTGTGTAGGCCAGGCGCCGCTGCCATAACTCCAGAAAAGCGAAGTAAGGCCATAGCCTGCAGCCATTTTTATACGGGCTACTATACGCACCTTTTGCGTGGCAGCATTTGCTACAAAAGATTTTTTGCAGACAACCCAGGCCGAAGTATAATCGAATGATGCGGTGGTATCGTTACCTACAGCTTTTGGGCCGGTAACGGTTTCGTGCTTTGCTGCAATTTGCAAAACACCGTTTGTGATGGTTGCATTCGCGGGCTGATAACATTGCTGTTCGCGTATCATGCCGCCGTGTACCGCGCCCCAATTGGATAGATCACTAGTAAATTCATCGTCAAAAGCTTTGGCCCAGCCATGGTTGGTTAACGAAGTGTCGCCAATATCATAGTCACATACCGCTGATGCGGTATTTGGGTTTGTGTAATTATTTGGAACGACGGTAACCGGTGTTGTAGTTGTAATGGCCGGTGTAGTCGGTTTTGCTGGTGTGGTATCGCTGCCGGCCGATTTTTTGCAGCTTTGCAGGCTTGCCAAACCAATTGACGCGATAAATATTGAAATTTTTGTAGCAGTTTTCATAATTATTATCCTTTGAAGTATTAGTGATTAAAGGCATAATAAAATATCACCGAAAATGTTTTAAAAACGCCCCTTTTATTAAGGAATTGCTTATAACATCAATTAATTTAACTTACAGTAAGGCAGCGGATTAAATCGCCAATAAAAACCCAGCCGTCGATCATTTTCTGAAAATAATAAAAACAATTTTGCCTGATTATTATTTACTTATGATATGGACCGGAATTCTATTTTAACGTTATTGAATAATATTAAAACCCGTAGGTTAATTGGGCGTGTCCAGCTTGAAACCGTATGTTTTGCTTTAGCTGAAGGCTTGATAAACCGAACAGAAGAAGGGAATTTCAAGGCATCTCAAAAAGGCGAGGATTATATCAAAAGCGAAGTGATCCGCCATTCTTCACCGCAATTACAAATCCGTTATTCTCACTAAAGAACTATAAATTTCCCCGGCAGAAAAACCATTTGGATCTAATTCGGTTATGAAATCAGAAACATAACTATGGCCAATCTATTTTACATCATCGCAGTAATTTTAATGAGTGTTTGGGTATTCCGGGAATTTTTGGATGAGATTGAAAAGTTACTTTGGTAAAATGGTCTAATATATAATCCCCATCCTGTTCGAATCGAGCTTAACCAGTATAAATATCATAATGGTAAATGTAAGCAGCGATGAGCCACCATAGCTGATCAGTGGCAAAGGGATACCGATAGACGGCACGATCCCGATGGTCATACCGATATTGATGATGACGTGGAAGAATATGACTGAGGCTACGCCATAAGCGTAGATACGCGAAAAAGGTGATCGCTGCCGTTCAGCAATTCGAATAATGCGCAACACCAGGAACAGGTATAAGCCCAGTACAACTGTCGAGCCGGCAAAGCCCCATTCTTCACCTACGGTGCAAAAAATAAAGTCGGTGCCTTGCTCAGGGACAAAGGAATATTTGGTTTGCGTGCCCTGCATATAACCCCGCCCCCACATCTTACCCGAGCCAATGGCAATTTTGGATTGATTGACATTATAGCCTTTGCCTTTATTGTCTTTGGATATGCCTAACACAATATCGATACGCACTTTTTGATGCGGCTTAAGCACTTTGTTGTAAAGGAAATTGACGCTGTAAATAAATGCGAGGCATATCGCCAGGCCAGTAAGGGTAATGCGCAATACTTTACGGCTGCGACGCCATAGTAAAATGATGATGAGCGCTATTCCTGCCAGCACTCCGGCTATCAGTACCGTATTGTTGAGCTTTAATGTGATTACAAACAGCGCAATAAACAAACCCTCAAGTATTAAAAAATAGGGTGAAAGCCCCTCGCGGTACAAAACAAACAACAGGCAGCTGAAAACAAGCGTAGAGCCTGCGTCGGGCTGTAGCATGATGAGAAACATCGGGAAACCTATAATGGCTGCTGCGATGAGGAAAGGTTTGGTTTCGGTGACTTTAATGTTTGTACCGCTTAAGTATCTCGCCAGCAGCAAGCAGGTTGAAAGCTTAGCAAATTCAGACGGTTGCAATCTAAACCCACCGCCAATTGATATCCATGCTGCGTTGCCATTTACATTACGGCCAACAACCAAAACAAGCATCAGCAGCAATACGGTAACGCCATAAAAAAATGGTGCCAGCGAACTGAAAAAGCGGCTTTCGAGCAGCAAAATAACTATACCAACCGTTATCCCTACGATAATATAAAGCAACTGTTTACCATAATCGGTATTAAAATCCAGCAGCGAGGGATGGTCTTTATCATACATCGCCGAATGGATATTGACAACGCCAATAGTGCACAGCGCCAGGTAAATGATAACCATCGCCCAGTCGACATTGAAAAAGAAACTGCGCTGCTGCTGGTTATTGTTCATCCTCGTCCTGTTTTAAAATTGCAGCCACATGTTGATCTTTAACAGGCTTTTTACCCCTGTTCGAACTCGTTTTTAAAGTACCCTTTTTGTCCGAAGTATCAATACCCATTTTATTAAGGGTATCCTTAGGCACAGGTTTGGATTTTTGTTTAATACCATAATTGCCAAGGTCGGGCAAACGGTTGGCGTTGATGAACTGTTCCGGCGTAATACCTGACGGTCGCACCGATATACTATCCGTCAAATATTTTTCAACAATGAAGCTTGCAATAGGCGCCGCCCAATGCGCCCCTTCGCCAGAGTTTTCCACCACTACCGCAATAGCAATTTTAGGATTATCGCGCGGCGCGTAGGCCACAAATACCGAATTGTCTTCGCCATGCACTTGCGCGGTACCGGTTTTTCCGCACATCACAATGCCTGGTATTTTTGAAGCCACAGCTGTGCCGTGATCTACCACGGCCTCCATGCCGTTGATCAATGGCTCGAAATAGGTCGAATCAATACCCACGTAGTTCTTTACTTTATATTCCGGTTTGATCACGTCTTTTTCACCAATAGCTTTCACCAAATGCGGCTTAAAATAAAATCCATGATTAGCGATGGTGCATTCTATATTTGCCATTTGCAAGGGTGTTGCTTCCAATTCGCCCTGGCCAATCGCAAGCGAAACTATGGTACTTGAGCGCCAGTTTGGTCCTTTGTACACTTTGTCATAATGCGCTGCTGTCGGCACATTCCCCTTACCCTCACTTGGCATATCCAGGCCAAGCCTTGCCCCCATGCCAAATTTGGTAACCTTATCCCGCCAATTGGTAAAAGTAGTATCAATATTTTTGACCCCGTGCTGGTTCATCAGTTTTTCAAACACCATCGAAAAATAGCCGTTGCATGACTGGGCCACCGCGCTGCTCAGGTTAACCAATCCATGCGCTTCATTGTGATAGCAGGGGACCCTGTGATTACCCGCCATATAATACCCTGGGCAGTAATACGTGGTTTGTGGTGTGATAATGCCCTCCTGCAAAGCTATTAACGCGCTTAAGGGTTTGAATGACGATCCCGGCGGATAATATGCCTGTATCGGCCTGATGAAAAAGGGCTTATAAGGGTTTTTATACAACTCGGCGGCGTTGTTACCCCTGTCGTGGCCAACCATCAGGTTGGGGTTATAGGTCGGGCTGCTTACATAACACAAAATTTCGCCCGTTGAAGGTTCAATAGCCACAATACCGCCCACTTTATTTTTCATCAGTTGTTCACCCAGCTTTTGGATGCGGATATCCAGGGATGATATTAATCGCTCGCCCGCTACGGCAGCAGTATCATAAGCGCCGCCTGCGTAAACGCCTTTGGGGCGGTTACGCGAGTCGTACATTAAATTCTGTACACCGCGCCTGCCACGCAATACGCTTTCGTACGAACGTTCCACACCGGTAACACCGATGAAGTCGCCGGGATGGTAATAACCGCCTGACTTTTTAATATCATTATCATGCACCTCACCGATATATCCTAAAAACTGTGCAGCAACGGAATCCGGATAAGTACGCAGGTAACGGGTGGATAAGTTGAAGCCGGGAAACTCGGACAACCTTTCCTGGAAGGCGGCGGACGCTTCCTGTGAGAGTTGTTTATCAAATACAGATTGCTGCGTACGCGAATATTTTACGGCTTTATCAAAACGTTTATCAAATTCAGCTTTATCAATGCCCAGCAATTTGCAAAACTCAACCGTATCAAGTGCTTTTACCTGGTTGGGCGTCACCATGATATCGTAGAAAGGTTGGTTCTCTACTAATATTTTATGGTTACGGTCCATTATGGGGCCGCGTGCAGGGTTTACATATATCCTGCGCAATACATTCCCCTGGGCGTATAGCAGGTAGCGGTCATCAATGATCTGCAGATAAAATAGCCGTGCAAGCAGGGTAACAACAAGCGCAATAAATATCCCGGCGATGATGTACCGGCGCTCAAAAAAACTGTTCATTTACGCTCTTTCCTTCTGTAAAATAAAAACCCTGTAAGCAGCATCAAAAATACGGTAAATATCGAACTCAATACAAAACGGGTAATGGTGTACGGTATTTCTGAAAAGCGGAAAACTTCGAGGTTAAAAAGGAAGAAATGGTGAAATAAGGTGAGAACAAGGGCATAGGTAAAAAACCACCTGAAACCCATAACGCTCATGGTTGGTTCGGGCTCGTTATCAAAACCCTCTTTTTGTACGGTTATGCTGATAAATAATATCCTGACGAATGCCAGCAATACGCATGATGCGGCATGCAGGCCAGGCGTATCATAAAAGGCATCAATGGTTAAGCCCATCACAAATGCCAGCGCAAATAATAAAATATTTGGCGTTTCAAACGGCAGCAACAGGATGAACATGATATAAAAATACGGCGTGGAAAGATTGTACAATGTGACATTCTTCAGCAGGAAAACCTGCATAAAAACCAGCACGAAAAACCGGATGATGTTGATAATAATAGTTCTACTCATCTTTCTTTTGCTGCGCCTCCAGTCCCGCCTGTTCTTGTGCCAATTTATTTACGATAACATCTACGTATTGCAGTTTGCTGAAATCAACAGACAGCTTTACCTCCATATTGAGCGAATAACCGCCTGCTTTGGTATGCAGGTTGCTCACCGTGCCGATGGCTATGCCTGCCGGGAAAAGCGAATAGTCGGATGTTACCACGGGCTCACCTATTTTAGGCGTCGCGTTGTTTGATACATCTTTGAGAAAGCCTCTATGCGGGTCGAGGTCATCCACCCATTCAATATATCCTATTTCCTTATTTTTAGCCAGCATGGCACTGAAGCGGGAATCTTTATGTAGTAAGGATTGTACCACGGATAAATGCTGCCCTACAAAAACCACCTTACCCACCAAACCCGAGCTACAAATAACGCCCATGCCTTTGGCTACACCCTGCAAGCTGCCCCTGTCAATAGTAAGGTAATTATTACTGCGATTGATAGAGTTATTGATCACCTTCGCCTCGATATAGCTGTATTGCTGCTTATATATCGTGTCGTTTACCTTATGCTTTGCGACTGTATCGACATAAAAAGAAGATTTGAGTTGATTACGCAAACGGGCGTTTTCCTTGGCAAGGCTATCATTTATTTCCTGTAACGATAGGTAACTCATCAATTCGTTCCTTTGGGTATACAACGCACCGGTAACTTTGCTGGTCGAACTGATGAAAGTTGCCTTTTGAAACGAGTTGTATTTAATAAAAATGACGAGCGAGCTTATCTCGAAAATGAGAAACAAAAAAAATGCGTTGTACTTAGTGATAAATATCAGGAGGTTACGCATTGTTTGTTAAGATTTGAGATATGAGACATGAGATATGAGATAAAAAGCGCCTGTCTCAAATCTCACATCTAAAATCTCACATCTAAATTACTGCATCAGGAATTTAAAATTACCAATATTTTTCAACGCTGTTCCGGTTCCGCGGACCACAGCACGAAGCGGATCCTCAGCTACGTGAACAGGCAGTTTGGTTTTAGCTGCAACGCGTTTATCCAAGCCGCGCAATAACGCTCCGCCACCTGTTAAATAAATACCGGTCTGGTAAATATCAGCTGATAATTCCGGCGGGGTAATTTCCAGCGCCTTTAGGATAGCTTCTTCTATTTTCGAGATGGATTTGTCCAGGCAATGTGCAATCTCAGTATAAGAAACCATGATCTGCTTCGGCACACCGGTCATCAAATCGCGGCCCTGTACAGCAAAGTCAGCCGGCGGATCGGATATTTCCGGCAACGCGGCACCTACTTCAATTTTTATTTTCTCAGCTGTACGATCACCGATCATAATATTATGTTGACGACGGATATATTGTACAATATCGGAGTCGAAGTTATCACCTGCAACACGGATAGACTGATCGCACACGATACCTGATAAGGCGATAACTGCAATTTCGGTAGTACCACCACCGATATCAATGATCATATTGCCCATGGGTTCTTCCACGTCAATACCAATACCTACGGCAGCAGCCATTGGCTCGTGTATGAGGTAAACTTCTTTTGCCCCGGCAATCTCGGCCGAGTCGCGCACCGCGCGTTTTTCAACTTCCGTAATACCGGATGGGATACAGATAACCATACGCAGCGACGGGAAAAACCAGCCCTTGCCGTGGTTGATCATTTTGATCATGCCGCGTATCATGTGCTCGGCGGCGTTAAAGTCGGCAATTACACCGTCTTTCAACGGGCGAACGGTGCGTATATTTTCGTGGGTTTTGCCTTCCATCTGCATGGCTTGGCGCCCTATGGCTATTACCTTGTTGGTGGTACGATCAAAAGCAACTATTGACGGTTCGTCGACCACCACTTTATCATTATGTATAATGAGGGTATTTGCGGTGCCTAAGTCAATGGCGATCTCTTGTGTAAAAAAGTTAAATAAACCCATGTGCGTGTTAAATCAAATAATCTAAAAGTTAATAACGTCGGCTCTAATTTCACGAATTTAGCCTAATTAAAGCGAATCAAACAAAATAATATTGCCCAAAAATCGATTTAATTTTTGTACGTGTATTTTTTAATTAATGTTTAAAATGGCGAACGCCCGTCATTACCATCGAAATGCCCTTTTTGTTGCACATATCGATGGAGTCCTGATCCTTAACGGAGCCGCCCGGCTGCAATACCGCCGTTATACCGGCTTCGGCGGCAAGCTCCACGCAATCGTTAAATGGGAAAAACGCATCGGATGCCATTACCGCGCCCTTGAGATCGAACCCAAAGCTTTCGGCTTTAATAACCGCCTGTCTCAGAGAATCAACGCGCGATGTTTGGCCAACGCCACTGGCCATCAACTGGCCATTTTTGGCGAATACGATGGTATTGGATTTGGTATGTTTCACCACTTTATTGGCGAAATAGAGGTCTTTTAATTCGTGTTCTGTCGGTTTTTGGTCGGTAACCGGTCTCATTTGATCCGGGCCTTCGATAACCAGGTCTTTGTCCTGCTCAATTACACCATTAAGCAAAGTTTTAAATTGCTTAACAGGCAATTCAACCGGCTGACGGATCAGGATGATACGGTTCTTCTTTCCTTTGAAAATCTCTGCCGCTTCATCGGTATAAGCAGGCGCTATCAACACCTCGAAAAACAGCTTATTGATCTCCCTTGCGGTTTCTTCGTTTATTTCGTCATTGGCTATGATCACGCCACCGAAAGCCGATACCGGGTCGCAGGCCAAGGCATCGATCCAGGCTTCTTTGATGAATGAGCGGCTGGCGATACCACAGGCGTTGGTGTGCTTTAAGATGGCTACGGTCGGCTCTGTAAACTCGTCTATCAAGGCCACCGCAGCGTCAACATCCACCAGGTTGTTATAGGATAGTTCCTTACCGTTCAATTTGGTGAACATGGCATCCAGGTTGCCATAGAAAACACCTTTTTGATGCGGGTTCTCACCGTAGCGCAATTCGGTGCTGCGTTGTATGCTTTGTTTGAAAACCGGCAACTCTTCTTCCTGGTTAAAATAGCTGAAGATGGCCGTATCGTAATGCGAGGTAATGTTAAATGCCTTTTGTGCGAATGAACGGCGCTGATCGATATTGGTTTCGCCATTTTGCGCCTTCAGAATTTCATTCAGCGCTGTGTAATCGTCTTTTGACGCTACGATCACCACATCTTTATAATTTTTAGCTGCAGCGCGTATCAGCGAAATACCGCCGATGTCGATCTTCTCGATCACATCATCCTGGCCTGCGCCTGACTTTACTGTTTCCTCAAAAGGATATAAGTCGACGATCACTAAATCAATTTCTGGTATCTCGTATTGTGCCAATTGCTGCTCGTCACTCTCAAAATTACGTCGTGCCAATATCCCGCCAAAAACCTTTGGATGCAGGGTTTTTACACGCCCGCCGAGTATGGAAGGATATGAAGTAAGGTCCTCAACAGCCACAACATCGGCACCCAAACTGCGGATAAAAGTTTCCGTTCCGCCGGTTGAATACATGGTGACACCAAGGCGGTGCAACTCCTGTATAATGGGTTCGAGATTGTCTTTGTAATAGACTGAAATTAAGGCATTCTTTATTTGCACGGATTGGCTCATCGACACTATTTTTTTGAGCCGCAAAGGTAGTAAATAGTGATTAGAGATTGGCGATCAGTGGTTAGTTTTTTTGGGATATTTTGTACGATAAAAATTTAACTTTTAAAATAATTGCCTATCTTGTTGCATAACGGCCATAGGGGCCGTAATAGTTAAAAAAAACCTTATGAAATATCGCGGCTATCTTGCATTTTTTGTGATCATTTTCCTTTCTGTTGCATGCCACAAAGACAGCACCATCGTAAAACCCACTTCTAAAACTCAGGCTACGCTGCCCGGCAAATGGAAAGTTGTCGGTAACATGATCAGTTCGGGCGGCCCAATGTACTTTGTGGCGGCCAGCGGTAACGACTATGCCACATTTAATACCGACGGTACGCTCAGTGGCACGGCTTTTCCTAATTATAAATACTTCACGGTTCAGGATACTGTCAAGATCCGCATGGCAAGCGCCGATCAGGCCACCTACGAAGATTACTTCTATGCCATAAAACATGATACCCTTACACTGGGTATGGCGGGGCCGTATATCTGTATTGAGGGCTGCGCGGTGGTTTTGGTGAAGCAATAAGCTTAAAGCCAAAAAAAGAAATATTTATTGGGGTTGCTGAATAAAATCCAATATTCGCCCTATGATATCTTTTTTCGAATCTTCTCTCACCCATCTTTCCATCCATCACGTTGGCAACCCTTTACAGGACGAACGTTACGCGCTTTCGGATACTCCTGTTTCCTTAGCCGACGAAACGCTTAAAGGCATTTTGAACCTATATTTTAGCGGGCCGTTCGGGAAGGTTAACGAAATATATCATTTATACCACCCAAGTGACGACCTAAACCTAAACGAGGCGTATCATTTTGCGGAGGCGATATTTGATAACCCAAATACGCTCCACGAAAACAGCAAGCAATTAGCCAAACATTTATACGATGTTTCCAATCATCCTAAAATTAAGGCTGGCGAACTCTATGTGGCTTATTTTAAAGATGTGCAGGTAGAAGGCGAACTTTGGGATGCCATCGGCCTGTTCAAATCTGAAACTAAGGAAACCTATCTGAAAGTTTACCCGGAGAAGGATGGGTTCGGCTTAAGTTACGAACAGGAAGCCATCAACATCAACAGACTGGATAAGGGCTGCCTCATTTTCAATACCGAAAAAGACAACGGCTACAAAGTGGCCGTGATCGACAATACTAACCGTGGCCAGGAGGCTGTTTACTGGAAGGATGATTTTTTAAAGCTGAAGATCAGGAACGATGCCTATCATCAAACCAATAATGTGCTGGGTGTTTACAAAAACTTCGTCACTAAAAATATTGATACGGAATTTGAGGTTTCCAAAACCGAGAAGATCGATCTGCTCAACCGTTCCATGAAGTACTTTAAAGAAAAAGAAAGCTTTGATCTGGATGAATTTAATAACGAGGTTATCGGTAATGAACAGGGCATCGCATCATTCCTCAATTATAAAAAAGGCTTTGAAGACGAATTTGAAACGCCGATACCCGATAGTTTCGATATTTCGGCAGCAGCGGTTAAAAAACAGTCGCGGGTTTATAAGAGCGTTTTAAAGCTGGATAAGAACTTCCATATATACATTCATGGCAATAAGGAGCTTATCGAGAAAGGTTTTGACGAGGATAAGCACATGAACTATTATAAGGTTTATTTTAAGGAGGAGCAGTAGGTGGGTTTTTGTTTATGAAACAAAATGGTAACTTCGCGTAATGAGTACACTGAAAAAAGACTCTAAAGAGTTGGATACAACTTCTATGATAATCGGAATTGGTCGGAAAGCCACTGATGAGGAATTAATCAATTACCTGTTAAAAGACAATGATATCAGTCCTATTTCTTTGGAAGAAGCATTCTCAAAATACCTGGATCAGGAATCACCATAGAACTGACTGAATGTTGAAAAATACATCCATAATAAAATGGGCATTGTGCCTGGTTACTATATTGATCACGTGCCTGTCGTTTAAACAGGAAAACGCAATTAAGTCGAAATTTCTATTTGGCAAATGGCATCCTTACCAAGAATACGGCAGCGACGGTGTTCATCCCGGCAGATGGGGTAAATCGCCAGACTCGGGGAAATATGTAAAGTTTCAGAAAAATGGCCGAATTAGTGGCACTTATTTCACGAACGCGTTGTCATACGAACTAAAAGATAGCGTCACTATTGCGATTGTTTACAAGGAAAGGGTGCAGGAGTATCGGTTTAAAATGGATAAGCGAACGCTGACAATATCTCCAAGCAAGCCAAATTACTGTGATGAGGGCTGTGCGACCAAATTGATCAAGGATTAAGATTTCATTTTTTTGAGAAGATTCTCGATCACCCGGGGAAAATGCTGGTGCTCCAATTGCTGGCCCTTGAATTTAAGCATTTCGAGGTTGTCGCCGGGTTCGATCTTAAAGCGCGATTGATGCAGTATCTCGCCTTCATCAAACTTTTCGTTTACAAAATGGATGGTAATACCCGACTCCTCTTCGCCGGCGGCAAGCACGGCGTTATGTACATGGTCGCCATACATGCCCTTACCGCCAAACTTTGGCAGCAGCGCCGGGTGCAGGTTGATTATTTTATTAGGAAAAGCTTTAAGCAGTGTTGGGGGCACCAGCCACAGAAAACCAGCTAACACGATGAGGTCGACCTGCAGGTTTTTTAATAATTTGATCACCGCATCGGTATCGTAAAATTCGTTGCGGGTAAAGATGTGCGAAGGTATCTCGAAGTTGTCGGCCCGTTGTAAAACGTAGGCTTGGGGATTATTGGTGAGAATTAACACTACCTCGGCTTCGGGATGGCGCTTAAAATGCTCCATTATTTTTTGGGCATTTGAACCGGAACCTGAAGCAAAAATAGCTATCCTTTTCTTCATTTATTTCTTGCTTTTTATATTGCAAATAACTGTTTAACAGTAATTTTGTTCACACAGTTATACGCAGGGCAAAGTCAAAACGTTTAAACGGCCTCTTACACCGACCCAAAGATAAAATTTTGAAGTTTTGAAGCAACAGGTTTATTGTGTTTTTACACGAATAAATCCATACTGGTAAACTGTTCGTACAGATGTGGGTGAATAAAATGTTTCCAGATCACCTGTTTTTATGATAAATGAATATTGGCCAAGGTTGATGATCTGTGCATTTTTGAACGGCAGCGAATTATCTGACGCTACTGTGTCCGTCATTTTTATATCTGTAGCCAGGAACAACTCATCTTTCGACAGCGACCAATGACCCGATGCTGTTTGTTTGTTGCAGTCAAAGTTAGTGTACGTGCAGGTTTTATCGGTATTAAATTTAAATGTTTGTACCAGGTTACAGGCTGTATTAAGGGTGTCCGTGGTATATTGACTTCCGATGTAGTGTAAAACAATTACTGACGCCAATTGCCATTGACCATTAGTAAGTAAGGTTGGTATATAATCCTGGCTGCTTTTTTTACACGAGGAGGCAATAAAGCAGATCAGCAAAGCGAAGACAGAAAAGGCAAGTATTAACTTTTTTCTCATTGAATTACAGCCAGCAAAAATAGAAATTCCGGCTTCACATTTATATAACTTTAAAAATTGGCTTTTAGTTTACCCAGTCGCCTAAAAGGCAAAGTATCATTAGTTTGATCCCAATTACGAAGAGGCGAAGATAAACTATAACAGGCAAAAATAGTTAGAGCAGCCATTACGTAAATGCGTTGCCCTAATGAGGCTAGCTTAAAGCTGCCTTAATTATAAAATATTTGGTAGTGTTCCGTACCTACGGCACGGTTTCTTTGTTAGGCTTATTACTACAAACGTTTGACCTCTACCGGGTCAAGGACCAACAAAAAAGCCTTCCAATATACCGGAAGGCTCAAATTCGTGGAATTCGAAATAATCCGTGCGACTAGTGCCTACCTATTCTTAAAATATTTAAAATTCTTACCAATAAACTTTGCGCTGCTGCCTAATTCTTCTTCAATACGCAGCAGTTGGTTGTATTTAGCGATCCTGTCAGACCTTGACATCGAACCGGTTTTGATCTGTCCACAATTTAATGCAACTGCCAAATCAGCAATGGTTGAATCTTCTGTTTCACCCGAACGGTGGCTCATCACCGAAGTATAGCCGTTGGTCTGTGCAAGGCTCACAGCGTTAATGGTTTCGGTCAGGGTGCCTATTTGGTTTACTTTTACCAGGATGGAGTTTGCGATATCCTCGTCAATACCCCTTTGCAGGCGGATAACGTTAGTTACAAACAGGTCATCACCTACCAATTGAATTTTGTCGCCGATCATGTCGGTCAGTGTTTTCCAGCCATCCCAGTCGTCCTCGCTCATACCGTCCTCGATAGAGATGATGGGGTATTTCGAAGCCAGTTCAGCTAAATATTCGGCTTGTTGCGTGCTGGTACGGATTGCTCCTTTTTCGCCTTCAAACTTGGTGTAGTCGTATTTGCCATTCACATAAAATTCGGATGCAGCACAATCCAGCGCCAGGCAAATATCCACACCTGGTTTGTAGCCTGCTTTGGTAATCGCTTTTAAAACCGTTTCGGCAGCATCTTCGGTACCGTCAAAAGTTGGTGCAAAACCACCTTCATCACCTACTGCGGTTGAAAGACCACGATCGTGCAAAATCTTTTTCAGGTTGTGGAACACTTCCGCACCCCAGCGTAAGGCTTCCGAGAACGAAGGCGCACCCACCGGCATGATCATAAATTCCTGGAAGGCGATAGGCGCATCAGAGTGCGAACCGCCGTTGATGATATTCATCATTGGGATAGGCAGTGTGTTAGCATTTACGCCACCCACATAGCGGAACAGCGACTGACGGCTTTCCTGCGCTGCAGCTTTAGCCACGGCTAAAGAAACACCTAAAATGGCGTTAGCGCCCAGTTTGCTTTTATTTTCGGTACCGTCGATCTCGATCATCAGCGCATCAATAGCGTTTTGTTCGAAAACATCTACACCCTGTAATTCTTTGGCAAGTATATCATTTACATTAGCTACGGCCTGTAAAACGCCTTTGCCCATGTATACGGATTTATCATTATCACGCAGCTCTACCGCTTCGTGCGCGCCTGTTGAAGCCCCGGATGGAACAGCAGCACGACCCAAAGCGCCGTTTTCGGTCAAAACATCCACCTCAATGGTAGGGTTTCCACGCGAGTCGAGAATCTGGCGGGCGTGAACATCAATAATTAAGCTCATTTTGTATTGTTTTAGGAATTGAAATTAGATAGTGTCAAAAATACACTATATGTATATACTTTCCAAATATACAAATGATAATATTAATTTGGGATTACGCCGATTATTAATTGTGATTACACTGATTGGACCATTGACTGTATGCACATCTGCACATCCAACTACTCCCACTTAAACGTTTTAATCGCCACGCCATACACCACAATGAACCAGATTCCTAAAATGCCCAATTGCGGTAAAACGGCGATTAGGGAGGCCCCTTCGAACGCTACATTACGCATAGCCGTATTGAGGTAAGTGAGCGGCAGAACGTTGCTTATACCCTGCAGCCATCCGGGAAATGCAGCTGTGGAAAAGAAGGTACCCGACAACAGGAACTGCGGCAGGGTTACGACATTGGCTATTGGCGGAACCGAACTCTCATTTTTGGCAAGCCCTGATATAATGAACCCGAAACCCATAAACACAATTAGGCCTATGGCTGAGAGGATAAGCATGTTAACGACGGTGATCACGCCATGTACGAGTGTAAAGTCGTAGAAATAGTGGCCGACCATGATGATGAACAATGCGCCTATCCACGAGAAGATGAGCCTTGCGATGGCTTCACCCAGTACGATGCTGTATTTTTTAACAGGCGTTGCAAAAAAACGTTTGATCACCAGCGTGATGCGCAGGCTGAGAAATACGAACGCCGTACCAAATACGCCGCTGCTGAGTAACGAAAAGCCAAGCATACCGGGCAGCAGGAAGTCGATATAATTGTATTTGCGACCCGAAACGGTGGTTTCATTCACGTTGACCAGTTTAGCGGCATTCGCATTCATAGCAGAATTAAACTTATCGCTGATTCCGGTAAGGATCGATTTTAGTATGCCGCCCTTTTGCGATGCTTTGGTATACTGTACATTAACTGTTGCAGAAAGGTTCGGAAGTCCTGACAAAGGCGGGAAGAACGTCCTATCGTTGCCTTTTTTAATATCAATGATTGCGTCGATGGCACCTTTAGAAAGGTTCTTGTTCATATCTGCGGTAGATTGATCAGTGATGAGGGTAACCATTTTCACCGTTTTCAGCGCCTTATAAAAAGTAGCCGTTGTGTCGCAGGTTTTGGCAACGCCCACGTTAACGGAAACAGGCCTGTCGCCGATATTGGCAAAAACTATAATAAAGATCAGTGGGAACACCAGGCTGAATACCACCGACGATGGGCTGCGCAGTATGGATCTGAAACTGGCCTTGGCGATAGCCAGGGTTGCTTGTATATTGCTGTATTTTCTTTGATTATCTGTCATTTGTCAATGGGCATTAGGGCATTGTGTCATTAAGTCATTATCGAATGCAAACTGCCAAGCGGCAACTGCAAACTTTATTCAGGTCGCCATTCCTTCCCGGTCAGATTTATAAAAACATCTTCTAGATTGGCCAGTTTTACTTCCTTCTTTCTTTCGAAACCTGATGCCACCAGCTTATCAATAAAATGGTCAGGCGTATCAATGCCTACTATCTGTCCGCCGTCGATAAAAGCAACACGGTCGCAAAGAACCTCCGCTTCGTCCATATAATGCGTGGTGATCACAACGGTAGTTCCGTTATCGCGAATTTCTTTGATTAGGTCCCAAAGATTTCTCCTTGCCTGCGGGTCGAGGCCTGTAGTCGGCTCATCCAGAAAAATGATACGCGGGTCATTTATTAAAGTAGTGGCGATAGAAAACCTTTGTTTCTGTCCTCCTGAAAGATCCTTGTATTTAGCTTTCGCTTTTTCAACCAGGTTTACTTTCTCCAGCATTTCCTTCGGTGTCTTATTGATGCCGTACAGACCTGAAAAAAGCACAATTAATTCAGAAAGATTCAGGTTGGGATAATAGCCCGCCGCCTGCAATTGTACACCAATACGCTTTTTAATGCTGTCGGTATCCTTATCGATATTAAAACCATCCACAGTAATTTCACCGGATGTTTTATCGCGCAGCGTTTCGATGATCTCAAGCGTGGTGGTCTTCCCGGCGCCATTAGGGCCAAGTAAACCGAATATTTCACCTTCATAAACTTCAAAGCTGATACCGTTTACCGCGGTAAAATCATCATACTTTTTAACCAGGTTTTTAACGGTGATGATGGGTTGTTTTGCCATGCTGTAAAAGTGCAGCAGATTACTGGTATTTCAATGAGATTTTCAGTGAATAGCGGAATTTTTTAGGCGAATAGGTTCTATGTGTGACGTTGTACGTATTACGTTTTATTTATTCCCCTTTTTCAACTCACTTTCAGATTTCAGCACCTTGCTGCCATCTTCCTGTTTTATCTCGTAGGCAGGCTCATCCTTGCTGGCCTTGCGCTTTACTTTGGCGCCTTTGATAGTTTTCTCCACGGGCTTATCATGTTTGGCTACAATCTTGCCTTCGGCTTCGTGTGCACCCCATTTCCAATGAACATTGCCTCCCTTTTTCATAAATGGTTTTAACGGGGAACAACGTGCTGGTGCTTTGGTTAGCGATTTTCTAATGTTTTCTTTACTTCAGGAGTTACAGTGGTGGAGTTGAGCTTTTCTGCGATCTTAAAATATTTTCTCGCGCTATCCCTTTGCATGTAATAACTGTAAGCATTTGTGAGCAAACCGTAAAGCTGGCCATTTTGAGGTTCAATAGCTGCCGCGTTTTTTAAACAAGTGATACATGCTTCCAGGTATTTTTTGTCTTTTGTTTGATAGAAAAGATTTCCGTAAGTCGTTGACTCGTCCTGTAACACTCTTGCATTATGTGGATTTGCTTTCAGGAATCGTTCAAAAAAAGGAATAGATTCTTTGAACTTCTGCTGCATACCTAAAAGATCTGCGAAACCCCAGTAGGCCTCAACGTTCAGGCTGTCGAGCAACCAAGCCTGGTTAAATCGCATCATCGATGTATCTGGTTTCCCTGATCTTAAGTACTGCCAACCCCGCATCACAAAATGCTCGGAAAGCTCTCTGCGGCTTTTTCCTGTTTTGTCACATGTTGCAAGGAATTCTTTATCATCTTCGATTTGCTCTTTGCATTTTTTAACGCCACCATACATCGGCAGCTTATTGATGTTTTCCGGGCAGTCCTGCGATTGAGCGCAAATACTCAGCAGTAAACAAAAAAGAGTAAGTGGAATAAGATTTAGCTTCATAAGGCTAAATTACAAAATCCGACGGATTTATAGTATTACTCAACATGTTCGCAAACGAACGGGTAAAAACCTCTGCTCTCTCGAGCAGGTAATTGTAAAAAGTAGTTAATGTTTTCATTGTATAAGTTTTATGCAAAATAACGCAACAGGTATTAACCCAATGGGCGTTTTGTGTTAAGTTATTGTTGCTTGATATTAAGCCTTTCCGCCTCTCCCATTTGGAAGAGGCGGTGACTATATGATGGACCCGGTTTATTTTACCAAATGCCCCAGGGAGTGGATGATGGCATGTATATGCAGAATAGTTGCATGCGCCAGGTGAACGAGGTGAATAAGTAATAAAGTTTTCATGATGCTGTTTGAATTACGGCACAAATATGCCCTCACGGGCAGCAAACCGTGAAACTTATTTGGCGAACGGCGCTAAATAGTCGGTGAATGGGTGAAGTGGGTGGATGAGTCGGTGAAAATCGGGATAAACAAAAAAGGCCAGCATTGCTGCAAGCCTTTAATATCTGGAGTAGAGACGCAATGCATTGCGTCTCTACGATTATTTCATCAACTCAATAAAATCATCAAACAAATACCGGCTGTCATGCGGACCAGGTGATGATTCCGGGTGATACTGCACCGAGAAGGCTTTTTTGCCTTTCACACGGATACCTTCTATCGACTGGTCGTTCAAATTCAAGTGGGTGATCTCCACTTTATCGCTTGCCCGGACAGCTTCCGGCACTACGCCGAAGCCGTGGTTTTGCGAGGTAACTTCGCAATGGTCCTTAATGATATTTTTAACCGGGTGGTTCAACCCACGGTGACCGTTGAACATCTTTTTGGTAGGAATATCATTCGCCAAAGCCAATAACTGGTGGCCCAGGCAAATACCGAACATCGGCTTTTCCGCTTTCAAAATATCCTTTACCGTATCAACGGCATAAGGCATCGCTGACGGGTCGCCGGGGCCATTCGAAATAAAATAACCGTTCGGCGCAAAATCTTTCTCCATTTCTTCAAAAGAGGTTTTGGCAGGGTAAACTTTGGCAAATACATCGCGGTCGTCAAAATTGCGGAGGATGTTTTTCTTCACACCCAGATCCAGTACTGCCACTTTATAGGTAGCGTCTTCTTTACCGAAAGTATAAGTCTCGGTAGTAGAAACCTGTGATGATAATTCCAGTCCATCCATCGATGGTACCTGGTCCAGTTTCTTCTTTAGCTCGTCAAGGTCTAAAATTTCGGATGAAATGATCGCATTCATCGCACCCTTGTCGCGAATATGACGCACCAGCTGGCGGGTATCAATATCCGAGATGGACACAATATTCTGCTCCTGGAAATAATCCTGTATCGATTCCTGCGCCTGTTTGCGGGTATAGTAAATGTTATAGTTCTTGCACACCAGCCCGGCTATCTGGATATGGTTCGATTCAACTTCTTCATGCGCGATGCCATAATTGCCGATATGCGCGTTCGTTGTCACCATGATCTGCCCGAAGTAGGATGGGTCGGTAAATATCTCCTGGTAGCCGGTCATACCGGTATTAAAGCAGATTTCGCCGGTCGTAGTGCCTATCTTTCCTGCTGCTTTTCCATAAAATACAGTACCGTCAGCCAGCAATAATATCGCCGGCAACTTGGTGAAGTTGGTGATCATAATTACAAAAAAATTGAATGGTTAATGTGCCGGTTGTCCTGTTGTTCAGTCCCGTGAAAACGTGTGCGGGAAGTACCGTCGGCAAAACTGATTTCACGGTGCAAAAGTACGAATTAATTTCGAATGTCGGACCTGAAATTTAGAAATGTATACAAATTCGAAATTGAACATTCGAAATTCAAAATAAACTTACCTTTACACTCCAAATTCACAAGCATGTCTGTAAACAAAGAAATCAAGCGGGTTACCACCCATACTTTACAGGAAATGAAACACCGCGGCGAAAAGATAGCTATGCTCACCGCGTATGATTTTTCCATGGCCGCTATAGTCGATGCCTCTGGGATGGATATTATCCTTGTGGGCGACTCTGCCTCCAACGTAATGGCCGGGCACGAAACAACGCTACCAATCACGCTCGACCAGATGATCTATCACGCTTCGTCGGTAGTAAAAGGAGCCAAACGTGCGCTGGTTATTGTCGATCTTCCTTTTGGTTCGTACCAGGGTAATTCAAAAGAGGCGCTTAATTCGGCTATCCGCATCATGAAGGAATCCGGAGCACACGGTGTGAAAATGGAAGGTGGTGTCGAAATTTCTGAATCGGTAACACGTATCCTTACGGCAGGCATCCCGGTAATGGGGCACCTGGGGCTTACACCGCAATCTATTTACAAGTTTGGTACTTATACCGTTAGGGCGAAGGAAGAAGCCGAAGCGCAAAAGCTGCGTGAGGACGCTATAAAACTACAGGAACTGGGCTGTTTTGGCATCGTACTTGAAAAAATACCGGCCCAACTGGCAAAGGAAGTAAGCGAAAGCCTGAGCATCCCCACTATCGGTATTGGCGCCGGCAAATATTGCGACGGCCAGGTGCTGGTGATACACGATATGCTGGGTATAAATAAAGGATTTAAGCCCCGTTTCCTACGTCATTACGCAGACCTGAACAATGTGATGAATTCTGCGTTTAAGGATTATATCCGGGATGTGAAAGGAAAAAACTTCCCGGATGACAGTGAGCAATATTAATTTTGTTCATGGCATATAGTTCATGGTTTATGGCAGATACAGCTATGAACTATGAACCACCAACTATGAACCATCTACCAAAACCATGACCAGAGTTCTATTTAAATACGTTAATCATGATATCGTAGATAAGGATATTCTTTATGAGGATAACCATCTCATTGCGGTTAACAAAATTGCCGGCGATATTGTGCAAGTGGATGATACCGGGGACGAATCGCTGGACGAGAAGGTCAAAAAATATATCGCTAAAAAATATGATAAGCCCAACGGCGCATTTTTAGGTGTAGTTCACCGTTTGGACAGGCCCGTAAGCGGTGTTATCCTGTTCGCTAAAACCAGTAAAGCGCTGGACAGGGTGAACAAACTTTTCAAGAGCCGTGAAATAAAAAAGACCTATTACGCCGTGGTGCGCAAACGCCCCGAACCATCCGAAGGTAACCTTGTACACTGGCTGCTGAAAAACCCGCAAAAAAACGTCACTAAGGCCCACGATTATGAAATAACCGGCAGCCTGCGCTCCGAATTAAACTACCGCCTTGCAGGAGAACTGGAAGGTTATTATTTAATAGAAGTAAACCCAATCACCGGGCGCCCGCACCAGATACGCGTCCAACTGTCTACCCTGGGTTGCCCAATTGTTGGTGACAACAAATACGGTTATCCCCGCGGCAGCCTCAAAAAAAGCATCTGCCTGCATGCCCGCCGCCTGCGCTTTATTCACCCTATCAAAAAAGAACCTATTGAAATTGTGGCACCGCTGCCTAAAGATGGTTTTTGGGATAAGTTTGAGGGGATGGTGGAATAAGTTGTATCTTGATTAAGTTTAAAAAATTCGCATTACTGTTGATGAAATCTGAAGCAGAACTGAAATTTCTTAAACTACTAAGGAAGTCACCAAAATCCAAGGAAGAACTTGCCGAAATGGATCAGTGGAGAATTCTTTTTGTAGCCGAGTTAAAACAAGAAATAAAAGGTTTGTCTCAAGAATTACTAGCATCTGGGTCAAAATATGTAGACCCATGGATCATGGTCAACACAAAACATTCTTATCCTGAAGCTATAGACATTTTAATAAAACATATTCCCCAGAATTATCATGATAGAAACAAAGAGGGCATTTTTAGAGCTCTAACAGTAAAAGAAGCTAAGGGAAAGGCCAACGCTTCTTTAATTGAAGAGTACAATAAAACACCAAAAGAAAAAGATAATCTGCGATGGGTTATTGGTAATGCTATTTATATAATTATTAACAAGGATGATGTTAAAGGCGTCATATCTATAGTTGAGGATAAAACTAATGGAAAGTCGCGCTCCCGCTTTGTGTCTGCCTTAGGAAAGATCAAATCGGAAGAAACAGAGAATGTTTTAATTGATTTACTCGAAGATGAGGAAATGGTATTATATGCGGTTCAATCATTAAGGAGATTAAAGTCGAAAAAGGCCAGAGAAAAAATCAAATCTCTGGCAAGTAGTTCAAATGCTGTGTTAAGAAAAGAAGTTCAGAAAGCACTTGAAAAAATCGATAATTGAATTCATAAACTCTGCACTTTTTCCCAAATCCTCTCATCAACCCAAACACCTTCTTTCAAACTTTTTTTTCTTGTTCTTAAAGTATTCTCCCCGGGATATAAGATTTCTTTCCCTTCTTCAACACGGCTGCTTTTGGTATAGGCCAATATCTCTTCTACCATGTGTTCGGTTTGTGAGCCGGTGGGTTTTATAGCAATAAATACCTGCGATACACCAGATTCTGAGCCATTTTTGGTAACCGTACCAGTTGATTGCCCCTGGCTGAGCACGGTTGCCAGCAGGTCAAGCACTAAGGACAGTCCCGAGCCTTTCCAAAAACCTATAGGTAATGGCCTTTGCGATTCAATAATAGCCGATGGGTCGACAGTGATATTTCCTTCGCTATCATATCCTCCCGGCCATGGCAATTGTTCATTTTTTGATTTGTATAGATTGAGTTTGCCGAATGAGTATTGCGAAATAGCCATATCCAATACCACAGGCCCATCCTTTCGGGGTACGGCAATAACCAAAGGATTATTGCCCAATCTTGGGTCGATACCACCCCATGGCGGCATATTGGCTATGGTATTGGTAAAATTGATGGCTATCATACCAGCTTCGGCAGCCTGCCAGCCGTAAGTTCCGCCGCGCATCCAGTGACTGGTGTTCCGTATCGCCACGCAGCCTATGCCATTTTCTGTGGCTAAACTGATCGACCGCTCCATACAAAACTTCGCGTTAAGCATACCCGGACCGAGATTGCCGTTCCATTGCTCCAGGCTGCCAAAGCCACCTTCTTTTACAGGTTCGGCGTTAGGCACAACCAGCCCGTCCTTCACATATTGCACGAAGGTGGGAAAGCGGTTTAACCCATGACTGTGTACCCCGTCGCGACTGTTCTCCGCAAAAATTTGAGCGCATTGTTCAGCCTTGTCTTCGCTAAAATCAAGCGAAAGCAATACCCGTTTGAATTCGGATCTTAATATTTCAAATGGGATATTCATTTTAGTCTTAAGTGCTCAGTGCAGAGTCGTAAGTTTCTTACAGTTTAAGAGCAAACTTATAAAAATCTTATATTCTTAATAACAAGATTTTTGGTGGTGTATTCCTCTCACGATAGCCACCGGGGCTAACATGTATAGTATCAGATGGATAAGGCCACGCAGTTCAAACGCGTGGCCTTTAATATTCCGATCAGTTGATACTATTTACCTTTCAACTCGGTAATGGCAACCTGTGGTGTCAGCGCCTGCGCATCCTTTTCGACCACCATTTCTTTAGCCAGCTTAAATTTAGCCGTTTGCCTGATGTCTTTACTCGATGCACCGATGCTGAGGGTATAATTTCCGCTTTCCGCAATCCAGGATTCGCGCTTGGTATCGAAGGACGCCAGCGCTTTTGCGTTAATGGCGAAGGTTAAGGTTTGTGATTCGCCGGGTTTTAGTAAGCGGGTTTTAGCAAAGCCTTTCAGCTCGATCGCTGGCTTATCTAATTTCGCGGCCGGGGCGCTTAGGTACAGTTCGGCAACTTCTTTTCCGGCTACCTTGCCCGTGTTGGTGATGGTAACAGAGGCAGTGAGTTTGTCATTAAATACCGGGGCGCTTATCTTAAAGCCCGAATAGTTGAACGTGGTGTACGATAGACCGTAGCCAAACTCGTAAGCGGGCTCAACCTTGTATGTGCTGTAGTATCGATAGCCCACATAAATACCATCCTCGTAGGTAACTTCGGCGGGCATTTGCCTGCGGAATCCTTCGCCGGTGGCCTGATCGGGGAACTCCTTGCCAGGGAAGTTTTTGGCGGAGGGAACATCGTTGTAATCTTTAGTAAACGTGGTTGCCAGTTTGCCGGATGGGTTTACTTTGCCGCTCAGCACATCGGTAATGGCGTTGCCGGCTTCCAGGCCCGGTTGCCAGGCCAAAAGAATACCGTCTACCTCGTCGCGCCAGCTGGCTACTTCAATTACACCGCCGATGTTTAACACAACCACCACCTTTTTGCCTTTGACGTGAAAGGCATCCGATACATTTTTTATCAGCCCTTTTTCTGCGTCCGACAAGTAATAATCGTCGGGTAGCTTACGGTCAGCGCCCTCGCCTGCGTTACGGCCAATAGTGATGACGGCTATATCTGCATCAGCAGCGTATTGCTGCAGATCGTTATTAGCTATGGTCATTTGCGGTATGGGCGGGGGGGCCGCAAACATGCCGCGCGTCCGTTTAGGCTGTTTGGCTTTATAATCGGCCAGGTAGGCAGGGTAAGCGCTGAGCAATGCAGGAGTAACCTGCAAGCCGCCGTTTTGTAGTCCTTGTGCCAGCGAAATGGTGTAAGCCTTATTTACGTTGCCGCTGCCGGTACCACCAGCGATTATATCATAGGCCGTATTGCCGAAAAGCGCCACTTTTTTTGCGTTATTGAATGGCAAAACGTTGCCATTGTTTTTTAACAGCACCATGCCCTGCGAAGCGGCATTGCGGCTTACCTGGGCATCTTTTTTCAGGTCGGGGGCGTCTGAGTATTTATAATGCGCAAATGCCGGCGACTTTAAGATAATATTGAGCATGTGCTCCACATTTCGGTTTAACACCGACTCATCCAACTGCTTATTGTTTACCGCATCGATAATGGCTTTGGCTTGATTAGGGTTGCCCGGCATGATCAGGTCATTACCGGCTTTCATTTGGGCGATCGGGTCGCGGCCACCGCCCCAATCGGTCATGACGAAACCTTTAAAGCCCCATTCGTTGCGCAGGATGGTGGTCACCAGGTCGGTGCGCTCGGAGGTATAGGTGCCGTTCAATTTGTTATAGCTGGTCATCACCGTCCAGGGCTGTGCATCTTTAACGGCTATCTCAAAGCCGCGCAGGTAAATTTCGCGCAGGGCACGTTCGCTTACGATGGTGTTCACCGTGTTGCGATGAGTCTCCTGGTTGTTGGCTACATAGTGCTTAATGGATGTGCCCACACCGTTCGACTGTATCCCTTCTACCATGGCCGCAGCCATTTTACCGGTCACCAACGGATCTTCCGAATAATATTCAAAGTTACGGCCGCCCAACGGGTTGCGGTGAATATTCATACCGGGGCCCAGCAAAATATCAATGCCGTACTCGCGCACTTCGTAGCCGAAGGTAGCGCCTACTTGTTTTACCAGGCCGACATCCCAACTGGAGGCCAACAAGGTGCCTACCGGGAAGGCTGTGGCATAATAAGTCTTTGAACTGTCGCCCTTGCGGATGGGGCTTATCCTCACCCCTGCCGGCCCGTCGGAAACCACGATGGCCGGGATACCCAAACGCGGTATGGCGTAGGTAACGCCGGCAGCGCCCGGAACTTTCTGATCAGTTTGGCCGATCATTGGCCCTGCGGGAGCAGGTGCGGGTTTAACAGTACTGTCCTTTTTACCGGGTGTTGGTGCAGGTCGCGGCGGACCAAAGCCACGGCCGGCACCTACCAGCAGCTTGGCTTTTTCTTCGAGGGTCATGGCTGCAACTACTTGCTTAACAGTAGCCTTACTTAATTGCGGGGCGCTTTGCGCAAGGCAATAATTTTGCACGCAAAAGCAAAGCGCAAACAGGGGAATAAATTTTAATAAATGAGTCAGGTTTTTCATCATCATAAAGGGTTAATTGGTTTATGGCAAATTGTAATTGCAAGGGGCTGCATACTAATTAAGCGGTATTTATTAATATGCTGAAAAACAATAGATGAACGCCAAACAAACATAGACAGAATTGCGGTTTAAAGCGATGGTTGTTTTGAGCGGGAGGGGGATTTTGTGTAAAAATGTTGTGAGGGAGGTGAACGCGCGGTCTATACGTGTGTTACTTACCGTGTTGATGCTAAAAACAACTATCTTAGTAACAGCGTTCACTCAACCCTAAACTAACATGAACCTTTTTTTACGCGCAAAACACTGGCAGATATTCTTACTCACTTTTGGTTTGCCTTTTGTATTCCAGATCGTCATGATGGTCAATATTTTCTCGAATCTTATGGTAAATCATAACCCGGGGATGATATTGGATTATTTTAAATTCTTTCCAATAATGATGCTGCTTTGCGTGGGCACTCTTTTTGGCTGGTTATGGTCGGTGGGTATGAGGCTGCAGAAAATGGTCCCTGCTACGGTCAATATGAAAACAACACGGTTCAAAATATTCTTTTTCATACCGGTAGTGTATATCCTCTTACTCATGGGATTTCTTACGTTCGTATTCAGCAGCGGCGTTATTTTTAGCGGCGGGCAACCCAACCCTGAAATTTTTTACCTGTTCCCTATTATTTTTCCGCTGCATTTGTTTTCAATGTTCTGCATTTTTTATTGCATCTTTTTTGTAGCCAAGACCATCAAAACAGTTGAACTACAGCGCACGGTGGTATTCAGCGATTTTATGGCGGAGTTTTTCCTGGTGTGGTTTAATTTAATCGGGATATGGATATTGCAGCCGAAGATCAATAAGATGGCCGACGGAAATAAAAGTGATTTGATCGAAAATACAGATAATTGATCTGTTTTTGTCAACGAAACAACTACAAGCTTTTAATACTGTCAACTACAAAACAAAGCATCAGGCGCAACGTATAACAGGTATCTTTTAAGAAATTAAAACGAAGGGGATTAGTGAGGTTGATGAGGATATCCCCCCTGTTATGCGGAGACGAGGAAACGTGAAAATGAGCATAGCCGGGGGGACTTTTCCTTTTTTGTATACGGCCCAAACATGGTGATTCTCAGCCAAAACGCCTAATCCCAATAAATACTGTATCTTTGCAAAAAAAAATTTACCCGTTCGCTTACGGTTTTGATCACCGCAACTCTTCAGATCCGCTTATGCTTCGCGTTAGCACATTATAGATACATTACATGTCATTCGAAAATTTAAAATTAATTGAGCCTATCCTCAGGGCCCTAAAAACCGAGGGATATACTACACCCACGCCCATACAGCAACAGGCCATACCCATCGTACTGCAAAACCGCGACCTTTTAGGCTGTGCGCAAACCGGTACGGGCAAAACAGCTGCCTTCGCTATACCAATCCTGCAGTTATTATACCAGGACAGGCTGCAACATAAAGAACAAAAGACCATAAAGGCCCTTATACTAACCCCCACCCGAGAACTTGCCATCCAGATAGATGAAAGCTTTGCTGCTTACGGCAGGCATACGGGCTTAAAGCATTTGGTGATATTCGGCGGTGTGTCGCAAAACCCGCAAACAGATGCACTGCGTCGTGGTGTGGATATTCTGGTGGCTACACCAGGCCGTTTGCTTGACCTGATGAACCAGCGCTTTGTGCATTTAGAGCACATTAAAATGCTGGTACTTGACGAAGCCGACCGTATGCTGGACATGGGTTTTGTGCATGATGTAAAAAAGATCATCGCTAAGGTACCTGCACGCAGGCAAACCCTGTTTTTCTCTGCCACGATGCCTAATGAGATACAGCAGCTGGCAAATTCGATATTGCACAATCCCGAAAAGGTGGAAGTTACGCCGCCGTCGTCTACCGCGGATACTATACAACAAGAGTTGTATTACGTGGAGAAAGGTGATAAAAAAGCTTTGCTAATACACCTGTTAAAAGATAAAGGCATTAAAACCGCCCTGGTATTTACCCGCACCAAGCACGGCGCCGACAAGGTGGTAAAGGACCTTACCCGCGTTGGCATCACTGCCGAAGCGATACATGGCAATAAATCGCAAAATGCAAGGCAAAGGGCTTTATCTAACTTCAAAAACCGCACAACCCGGGTGTTGATCGCAACAGATATAGCCGCCCGTGGTATTGATATTGATGAGTTGACCCACGTTATCAACTACGAGCTACCTAACATACCTGAGACTTATGTACACCGTATTGGCCGTACCGGCCGTGCGGGGGCGAGTGGTATCGCATTCTCATTCTGTGACGCAGAAGAGATCGATTTTCTGAAAGATATACACAAACTGATATCAAAGCAGATACCTGTAAACGAAGAGCACCCTTACCCAATGAGCCCGAATTTTGTTGCTAAAAAAATGGAACCTGCCAAAGCCAGTTCGGCGCAAAGGCATCACCCAGCCGGTGGCGGGCATCGGGATGGCAAGAAGAAGTTCTGGGGAAACCGGTCGTCAGGGAGGCGTTGATCACATTCGTAGAGACGCAATGCATTGCGTCTCTACGGCTCTGTTAACAAGTTAATAATGTCCCTTGTACCTTTCAAAATAATTAAATAGCTTTAAACGAAATTTATTTTAGTTTGAAATGAAGCGCCTGCTTAATCTTTTCAGGAACAAATACTTTATCGTCAGCCTGGCATTTTTGGTGTGGATGGTATTTTTCGACAAGAACGACCTGTTCTCGCAATACCAGTATCACCACCAGTTAAGCAAACTAAAACAAGAGCGCGATTTTTACCAGAAAGAGACCGCCAAAGTTCACCAGGACCTTGATGAACTAACTACCAACAAAGAAGAGCTCGAAAAATTCGCCCGCGAGAAGTACCTCATGAAAAGGGACAATGAGGACGTTTTCGTGATCGTAAAAAATAAGAAAGACTAAAAATTCAGGTTCGCTTCAAAATATAATTTCTCAGCTGTAAAGCAGGTTTTTCTATCACATAGCGCATCAATAATGCCGCCAGTATTATCGCCGTGATACAGCATAGCATCATTAAGTGACTGTCTTTATCCAAGCCAATGTTGCCCAAAAGTTTCTGTGTTACATGAATCACTATTTTGTGGCTCAGGTAAATAGCATAAGACAGGGCCGCGACCTGGTTGGTGATATATGATCTAAAACTATAAAGCTTGTTCGCAGGACACACGGCTGCTGCCACTATCAAACCATAAGATACGGCGATCATCGGGAAGCCAAATATTGCCGTATTGTATGTGGAATATCCTTTGCAAACAAGGCCGCTTATAATTAACAAGCAAACCCCCGAAACCATCACCAGGTTACAATATTTGTTTACCATGGTTTTATACGATGGATAAAAAGTATAAATACCTGCAATGCTTACTCCCACCAACAAACTGTCGAGACGGTTATAGGTGGGATAGTACATGTATTCATTCCAAAATGCACCGTAACTGTCAGTTCCCAAAACGGGTTGCATAAAATGTTCCCAACTCCAAAGCCGGATAGCGAAGCCACCGATAAACAGGGCTGCCAGCAGGTAGGCTGATCTTTTTCCTGTCTTAAAATAGCTGAATAGCAAGAAAATTAATGGCAGTACAAAATAGAACTGCTCTTCTACGCACAATGACCAGGCATGCGAAAATGTACCATATTTTTTCAGGTCGAGGCCGAAATTCAATGTAAAGGTGAGGTATCTCCATAGTGGTGAAAGATGCCCCCATTCATGCAAAGCCGGAAAAAAGGCATACAAGGCTACGACCAAAAGAAACGGCGGAATTATTCTGAAAAACCGCTTTATAAAGAACTCTTTTAATGATATGCTGCCGCCTTTCGCAACAACTTCGAATAATTGCCCGGATATGAGGAAGCCGCTCAATACAAAAAACAAGTCGACGCCAGACCAACCAAAGCCCGCGATTTGAGTTACCCATACAGGGTGACCAAAAAATTGGTAATGAAATAATACGACATATGAGATGGCAAACGCACGAAGGTGATCTAGCCCTAAAAGTTTGCGTTGCTGGCCAGCCTTTTCCCGTATGGGAAGACTAGTATCGGGCATCAGATCTCGCCCTCTCTCTTACGCACAAACCATTCGATACTTAACAGAGCTAAAATCACAGCGAATATCCATTTCAAATCAACCAGGTCGCTATAATGTTTATCTTCATAAACCACGGTTTTGATATTATCATTTTTGCGGATAAGATCGGCCAGCTGGTTAATTTGCGATGGATACAGTACTTGACCGCCAGATTGTTTGGCAAGATCAGCAAGCAAATGATGATTTGCGGCGCTTTGACGGGTCTCTAAATTCAAAGGTTTTACTGTCAATTGCCCCTTTGCATTGAAGGGCTGTGTGCCTAAGCTACTGTTTGCATTATAACTGTATTCGCCTACAGGCAAAGTACCGGCATCCAGTTGGTAGCTTTGACCGTTACGGGTAAACAGGAAACTATAATTTTTACCCGAATCACTTTTCAGGTCGATCTTTACATCCGGCGTGTTTACCAATTCCAGGGCATCGTTATATAGTTCGGCATTAATGAGCACATTTTCGCCTTCGTCAAATACATTTTTGGCCGGGTACACTCTAAATCGCTGCCGATTGCTATTGGCAGTAAGATATTGGACGGTTTGGCCAAGCAATTCCTCCAAAGCGTGGTGATTGCCATAGGTTTGATATTCAGCCAGGGCCCAACGCCATAGGCCTTCGCCGGTGAGTATGGCTATACGGTGGCCATTTTCATCGCTAAAGGAAAGCAAAGGGTAAGGTGTAGCCACCTCTCCTATCTTTTGTTTTAGCAGCAGTTGATTAGTACCCGAACTTTTATAATCGCCAAAAGGCGCCATGAGGGGTGGAAATCTGGCCAGCTTATTTCGTGTCGAATCGGATAAAGTAAACAGCGAGAACTCTGCAACCGGGTTGGCAAATACTTCCTGCATCTGCTGTTGGTTTGAGCTTATTTGCACCGCTTTTTGTGCATTGTCAAATTGCTGCAGATCGGATTGCCCCCCCAGAATGTACCAAACAGGTACTTTACTTTTCGTGATAAAGCTTTGTAATTCGGTCGAGCTGCTGCTGGCCGACTGGTACAAGATCACCATGCTGTAATCGCTCAGTTTTAATTTAGGCAGGTCGCTGAGCAGACTTGATTTAACTTCGTAATTCTTATTTGTTTCAATAGATTGTTTGATGACGCTGATATCGGGATGCGGGCCCTCGTACAGCAATAATATCTTTTGCTTTGAATCCAGCACTTCTACATAGATCGTTTCGGTATTATTTTGAATTGATATCTCGTTCCTGACCGGTGCTATGCTAATGGTAAATTTCCGGACGCCCTTTTTATCGGCGTTTAGTTTTAGCGGGATCACTTTTTTGAAGTTATCCGACGCAACTTGAGCACTTTGAGAAAACACTTGTTTACCATCCTCAGTAACATTCAGGCGGATATTTTCGCCTTTGGCCTGGTAGGCTTCGGCTAAAGCTTCAACAGCAAAATCATCACCCAAATAAGCGGTTTTGTTGTAGTTGATGTTGCCTATCAGCAGGTCGCGTTTGGTAACGGTATCGCCCAAAGCGATGGTATAAATGCTTGTTTTCAAGTTTTTGGCTTCATATCGCGGGTCGCTGCCCTGGTTAAATAAACCGTCTGTAGCCAATACCAAAGCACCGATGTTCTGGTTAATAAATCGCTCGTTGAGTTGGTGTATAGCTGATGATATATTGGTTTGCTTTCCGTTGAATTTATCGGAAAGGCTGTCTTTCAGCTCACGACTGAAGTTAAATTCACGCACATCGTACTTATCGCCTAATTGCTGTTTTAGCTTCGCAAGATCAGTAACAAACTGTTGAGAATTAAAGCCTGCCGGCTTAAAAGTGTTGATAGATTGCGAATTGTCCTGTGCAATAAGCACCAAAGGCTTTTGCGGATTGTAAGCTACCGATCTGATCAAAGGCGCAATCAGCAAAAAGGAAAGTATAAATATGGCTATGGTTCGAAGTGCAAATAATCCGTAGCGAACGCTTTTACCCAGGTTTACCGGCTGCCGGTACATGAGCCAGGCATACAGCAAACCCAGCAACAGGCAAACGGGTGTCCACCATCCCGAAACCGAACCCCATGTTACTGAAAAGAGTAGCTGCATGTTTTTTACGTTGTACGCACGACGTGATACGTTTTACGTTTACTTGCAAAATGCGAATTTATTGTGAACGGAAGCAGATAAAGTTAGTCGAAATTACAAACCTACAACGTCAAACTTAAAACGTATAACGTTCTACACCATTCCCCCGTCAACCGCTATCGTCTGGCTTGTAATATAAGCCGCCATGTCAGATGCGAGAAAAACGCACACATTGGCTACATCGTCTGTAGTACCGGGCCGTTTTAATGGAATGGTTTGTGCCCATGCATCCACTACTTTCGGGTCGAGCGCATCTGTCATTTCGGTTTGGATAAAACCCGGCGCCACTACATTAGTGCGTATACCGCGCGAGCCCATCTCTTTAGCCATGGATTTGGAAAAACCGATTATACCGGCTTTTGATGCCGCATAATTGGATTGGCCCATATTGCCTTGCAGACCCACTACCGAGCTCATATTAATGAATACGCCAGTACGCGCCCGCATCATTATTTTTGATGCCGCCCGGGTTATATTGAATATCGACTTCAGGTTCACATTCAGCACATCATCCCATTGCTCTTCGGTCATGCGGATGATCAAATTATCTTTGGTGATACCGGCATTGTTTACCACCACATGCAGTGTACCGAAATCAGCAACAATATCAGTGATCAGCTTATCGGCCTCTTCAAATTTGGAAGCGTCAGAACGGTAGCCTCTTATCCGGGTACCATATTTTTTCAGTTCCTGCTCCAGTTCGAGGCCCTTTTCAACCGACGACAGGTAGGTGAAAGCAACATCAGCGCCATGTTCGGCAAATTTTTCGGCTATTTTCCGGCCTATTCCTTTAGAAGCTCCGGTAATGAGCGCAATTTTTCCTTCCAGTAATTTCATAAGAGGTTCGAGAGTGATTTCGGGGATGAAGATAGGGAATTAGTCGGAAAGACAGCAAAGTCCGCAAGTCGGAAAGATTATTTATCTGTTAATAATGATAACAGGTATTCCTCCTTCAATGCCGATAAACACGCCACACACAAGCACCCGTCGTACAATTCATTTACGTACTGTGTCTCGTTCAAAGTAAGGTGCACTTTGATGCACTGGCATTTGGTAACCGCGTTGGCCTTGCATTCAAATGATTCGCTGCAGCGCTCACAACTGATAACTTCGTGCTTACATAATACCAATGGGGTCATAGTTCAAAGATAAGCCCGCATGAATAATGGTTATCCACAATCAGCCAATGTTGATAAATGGGTATTTATTGAATAGGTCAGGAGCAGTTATAAAGGGTGCAAGGGCGTTACTCAAATTTCGACCTCAACAGCCTGCAGCCCCTGCAACCTGTTATAACTTAGTCTTCCAACGGTACAAACTTCAAACTAACCGAATTCACACAATGCCTTGTGTTTTTTGGGGTAAGATACTCGCCTTCAAAAACATGACCGAGGTGCGCGTGGCAGTTGTCGCATACAATTTCAACACGGTGACCGTCGGCATCCGGAACACGCTTTACCGCGCCGGGAATTTCGTCATCAAAACTTGGCCAGCCGCAATGCGATTCAAACTTGGTTTCGGAAGTGTATAGTGGCGTATCGCAACGTTTGCACACATATAGCCCGTGCGCATGATTATTGAGCAATGAGCCGGTAAACGGCCTTTCAGTTCCTTTGTATAGTATGACCCGTTCTTCTTCTGGTGTTAATTGATTATATTCCATAGTTTTTTGATTACACCGATTTCTTTTTGATTACACCGATTATAACAAATATACGGCAGGAATGGTGTTTTGATTTTTGAGGGAAGGGTTATTTACATTGGGTTGACGAAGTGCGCAAGGTGTCATGTTGAGGCACTCGAAACATGCGGGTAAAGGCCAACGCTCATCCTTCGAGAACCTCAGGATGACACCCAAACAAAACAAAAAATCCCGGCCAAAACCAGGATTATATCTATTAACAGGAAAAAAGCTTTCTGCTTTAGTCTTTCAGCTTTAAACCAACTTAGCCAGTTCCTCCGCCATCGCGGCGCCTATTTCAGCAGGCGATTGCACCACCCGGATGCCGCATTCGGCCATGATCTTCATTTTAGCAGCAGCAGTATCATCTGCACCGCCTACGATTGCACCGGCATGACCCATACGACGTCCCGGAGGCGCAGTTTGACCGGCAATAAAGCCTACTACTGGTTTGGTTCCGTTTGCTTTTATCCAGTAAGCTGCCTCGGCTTCCATGCCTCCGCCTATTTCACCTATCATGATGATGCCATGGGTATCGGGGTCGTTCATCAATAGTTCAACAGCCTCTTTAGTTGGGGTGCCGATGATGGGGTCGCCGCCTATGCCGATGGCTGTGGTGATGCCTAAACCGGCTTTTACTACCTGGTCAACAGCTTCATAAGTTAAGGTGCCTGATTTAGAAACCACACCTACATGGCCTTTACGGAAGATAAAGCCCGGCATAATGCCAATTTTTGCTTCGCCGGCAGTTATAATGCCCGGACAGTTTGGCCCGATGAGGCGGGTATCCCTGTCCTTAATATATTCCTTCACCTGTATCATATCCTTTGTGGGAATACCTTCGGTGATGCATACGATCAATTTTATGCCTGCTTCGGCAGCTTCCATAATAGCATCAGCAGCAAAGGGCGGCGGTACAAATATAATGGATACATTGGCCCCTGTTTTATCAACGGCTTCTTTAACGGTATTGAATACCGGCTTGTCTAAATGGCGCTGACCGCCTTTACCGGGTGTAACACCGCCTACAAGGTCGGTGCCGTATTCTATCATCTGCGAGGCATGATAGCTGCCTTCGTTGCCTGTAAAACCCTGAACTATTACTTTGGAATTGTTGTTGACGAGAACGCTCATAGCATATATAAATGTTGGGCAAAGTTAATTTATTATGGATAATCTCAAAGCCCCTTTTTTTAGGTAAAAGGTGAAAGGTATCGAATAACGAATATTTATTTTCGGCGTATATTCCCGGTATTCACTCCCCTTTAGGGGTCGGAGGATTAAATTCCTTCTCACTCTTCGCGATCACTATCGTCGCAATCCCATTACCTATCATATTGGTGAGTGCTCGTGCGGTGGACATAAACCTGTCTACGCCAAACAATATAGCCACACCTTCAACGGGTATTACTTTGATTGCAGTAAGTGTGGATGTCAGTACAATAAATCCGCTTCCCGTTACGCCTGCCGCGCCTTTTGAGGTGAGCATCAATATGCCGATTATAACCAGTTGCTGCTCCAGCGATAAGGGGATATTAAATACCTGCGCTAAAAATATTACCGACATGGATAAATAGATAGTCGTGCCATCCAAATTAAAGGAGTATCCTGCCGGGATAACCAGCCCGACGACAGATTTGGCACAGCCAAACTTTTCCATCTTTTCCATCATGCTGGGCAGCACCGTTTCGGATGAAGAAGTACCGAGCACTATGACTATTTCCTCACGGATAAATTTCAAATATTGCCACAGGCTGAATTTGTACAGAAGGCTAACGATATACAGCACCACAAAAATAAACAGCAGCATAGCCAGGAATACAGCACCCAGCAATTGCAGCAGCGGTTTTAAAGTATCGATACCATAATTAGCTACGGTATAAGCTATGCCCGCAAATGCCCCGATGGGTGCAAGCCGCATTACAAAGCCCATGATATTGAAAAATACCTTGTTTAGTTTTTCGAACAAGTCAATTACGGATTTGCCGCTTTCCTTCAAAAGACTCAATCCGTAGCCAAACAGAATGGCAAAAAATAATATCTGCAAGATGTCGCCTTTGGCAAAGGCATCAAAAACGTTGGAGGGTATGATATGGGCAAAAAATTCGCCCCATTTCATTTCGGCGGCAGCCTTTTGGTATTGCTCCAGTTTGGCAGTGCTGGCGCCATGCGGCACGGGCAAGCCGCTGCCGGGTTTCAGGATATTGGCCAGCGTAACACCCAGTATCAATGAAAAAGTGGTTATAATCTCGAAATATAATATCGCCTTACCCCCAACCCTACCTACTTTGCGCATATCGCCCATACCGGCTATGCCTAAAACGATGGTGAGGAAGATGATAGGCGCGATCAGCATTTTGATCAGGTCGATAAACTTATTGCTGATGAGCAGGGCCGTGGGGCCAAAATTTTTAAAATACAGCCCCACTAGCACACCTAATATAATAGCAACAACAACCTGGAAAGTAAGATTGGATAGGAGTTTCTTCATGCGTAAACAATTATACGATAATTGTTAGTAGTCCGAAAGTCCGTAAGATTTTCAATTTAGTTGCAATAGAATCTTTCGGACTTATGCGAACTTCCGGTCTTTCAGATCAAAAAGTAAAAAAGCTTCCCCCGTTACCCGGAGAAAGCTTTTAAAATTTAGGTTTATAATAATTTATGATACTGTGCCCGTTTGCAGGTTTACTGTATAAGAAGCTCCGTTAATAACGATCTTCACATTGTTATTACCCAGGAAAGTAACAGTTCCGCTATAGTTCCAGGTACCTGAAGCGTTGGAACCGCTGGTTGTAAAGCTGCATGCACCGCTATCAATATTGCCGCTTGAATCAATTAATAGCGGTGTGCTGAAATTATAGCTGTATGCTTCTGAAGTGGTTGATTTTGGGTTTACATACGAAATGTTATCGCTCATGCTGAACGTACCGCCCAAAGTAATGCTCGAATTCACGTTAGTTGGATCCTGCGCCTGCGCGGTAAGATTTTCGATAAGTTTATAGGTTCCGCTAAGCGTAGTGTTTTTCGCCGTTATGGTTAGGTTGTCGTGAATGTTAAAGCCCGAAAATACATTGTTGGTACACAAAAAAGTGAACCCAAGTGTGCCCGCAATAGATTCCGATACGCCATTGTCCGTAACACTGTAGTTTAAGGTTGTATCGGCAGTTAATCCGCAGCTAATATCACTACCGATATCGTTTATCTGCTTGCCGCCGTTTAGCTTTAAGATCATTTGCTGGCGTTTAGCCATCAATTGTTTGCGGTTTATGCTTGCTGTGGCGCTTAAACCGTTTGAAATATCGAAGCCTCCAAGGCCGCCATACAGGGTTTGTGCCAGGTTTAAGGCTATCTGGCTGCTTACGGTTTTGGCGTCAACTGTGGGTTTATTGCTCGATTTTTTACATGCTGTATAAGTAAGTGATACACCCGCTAACAGCAAAATGATAAGGATAAATTTACGTTTCATTCTTTTTTAAATAAATATTTGATTTCCAATTTTAACAAGTTTGTTACACAAACTAAAGAATTAAAAGTAGAAAAAATTTCCGAAAGGAAGAAATTTCTACGTTATTAATTCGTTAAATTTTTGAGGGGTATTGCTTCTTATTTAATACGGCTGGGAATATAACATTGTTACTTCTTATCAAATTAAATTTACGTAGTGCTTATTTTGTAATTTTACAGGGTGAGCAATATCTACAATTTTCAAAAAGTATCAGATTCCCTGGCCTGTGCCGGGCAGCCGCGCGAAGGCCAGTTAGCGTCAATAGCCGAAGACGGCTACCGGGTAATTATCAATTTGGGGTTAGTTGATGGCAAATATGCTTTGGCGGATGAGGCGGCATCGGTAAAAGCATTGGGATTAGTGTATCATCACATACCGGTGCAGTTTGACAACCCGCAGTTGGATGAATTAACTGCTTTTATTACTGATATGAGGCAGCACGATGGCGAAAATATCCTGGTGCACTGTGCGGCCAATTATCGCGCGTCGGCATTTACGGCTTTGTATTTATTGGGCGAAGGTAAATTGAACGAGGAAGCTATGCAGGAATTTATTGAGCAGGTTTGGCAGCCCGACGGCATATGGCAGCAGTTTATTGAGGAGAGTGTTGAATATTTGAAACAGCAGCTATAAACCCGCCAACTATTCCTATCAAATTCATAGGGATTTTTCGTAATTTCGCACCTCAAAAAAGCGAAATACCGGATGGACTACCAATTTAAAGATATAGAACGCAAGTGGCAGCAGTTTTGGGCTAAAAATCAAACCTTTAAGGCTGATAATAACTCGACCAAACCCAAGTATTATGTGCTGGATATGTTCCCTTATCCTTCGGGCGCGGGGCTGCATGTGGGCCACCCGCTGGGCTATATCGCTTCGGATATTTTCGCGCGTTACAAACGCTTAAAAGGTTTTAACGTATTGCACCCGATGGGATACGACAGCTTTGGCTTACCCGCCGAACAATACGCTATCCAAACAGGTCAGCACCCTGCCATTACTACCGAAACCAATATTGCCACCTATCGCCGCCAGCTGGACCAGATCGGTTTTTCGTTCGACTGGAGCCGCGAGGTACGCACCAGTTCGCCTGATTTTTACAAGTGGACGCAATGGATATTTATGCGGTTGTTTAACAGCTGGTATAATAAGACTGCGGATAAAGCGGAATCCATTGAAAAGTTAGTGGCTCATTTTGAGCAGCATGGCTCATCCGGCATTGACGCAGTGTGCGATGAAGATATATTGACTTTTACCACTGCCGAATGGAAAGCCATGAGCAACAGCCAGCAGCAGGAGGAATTATTGAAATACCGCCTCACCTACCTGCGCGAAAGCACCGTAAACTGGTGCCCGGCTATGGGAACGGTATTGGCTAATGACGAAGTAAAAGACGGCTTTAGCGAGCGCGGCGGCTACCCCGTGGAGCAAAAGAAAATGATGCAATGGAGCATGCGCATTACCGCTTATGCTGAACGACTGCTGACAGGATTAGATACCATCGATTGGCCGGAACCTTTGAAGGAAATGCAAAGGAACTGGATAGGGAAAAGTGTTGGAGCGTCTGTTAAATTTCGGATTGCGGAAGGTGGTGGAATGCGAAATGAAGAAAATAATTCCGCAATCGACATTTCGACTTCCGACTTCATTGAAGTATTTACTACAAGGGTTGATACCATTTTCGGCGTTACCTTTTTAGTGCTTGCACCTGAACATGAATTGGTGCCAGCCTTAACAACGCCCGAGCAAAAGGCGGAGATAGATGCTTACATCGCCCAAACCAAAAAGAAATCAGAGCTCGACCGTATGTCGGATGCTAAAACGGTATCGGGTGCGTTTACCGGCAGTTATGTGATCAACCCGGTGAACGGCGAAAAAGTGCCACTGTACATTGCCGATTATGTTTTGGCGGGCTACGGCACCGGCGCAGTAATGGCCGTACCATCAGGCGACCAGCGCGATTTTCTTTTTGCCAAACATTTCAATCTACCGATAGTGCCCATCATGGACATTCAGCAAATTGAGACCGAAGCCGATCCAACCAAAGAAGGCCGCTATATCAATTCGGACTTTATGAATGGGCTGAATTATAAGGATGGCACCGCTGCGGTGATAGCTTTTTTAGAGAGCAAAGGTGCAGGCAAGGCCAAGGTCAACTTCCGCATGCGTGACGCGATATTTGGTCGCCAGCGTTACTGGGGTGAGCCGGTGCCGGTTTATTTTAAGGATGGGCTGCCTCATTTGATAAATGAAAAAGACCTGCCGTTAATTCTGCCGGAAATTGATAAATATATGCCTACCGAAACGGGTGAGCCACCATTGGGACGCGCTCATGGTTGGAATTACAAAGGTTTTGAGTACGAGCTTTCTACGATGCCGGGTTGGGCGGGATCAAGTTTTTACTGGTACCGATATATGGACCCGCAAAACAATAAGGAGTTTGCATCCAAACGGGCTATTGATTACTGGAAGGATGTTGACCTGTACATCGGCGGCAGCGAACATGCTACCGGGCACTTATTGTACAGCCGTTTCTGGAATAAGTTTTTGCTGGACATGGGTTTGGTGATCGAGGAAGAGCCATTTAAAAAGCTCATTAACCAGGGGATGATACAGGGTCGAAGCAGTTTTGTGTATCGCCTTGTAGATGCAGAAGGCCGGGGTACCAACACTTTTATTTCAAAGGGGCTAATCGACCAATATAAAACGTCCGAACTGCATGTTGATGTTAATATCGTTGAGAACGACATTTTGGACATCAACAAGTTCAAGATCTGGCGCGAAGATTTTAAAGACGCCGAATTTATTCTCGAAAACGGCAAATACATTTGCGGCGTTGAAGTGGAAAAAATGTCGAAATCCAAATTCAACGTGGTTAACCCGGATGACCTAATTGACCGCGTGGGTGCCGATACATTGCGTATGTACGAGATGTTCCTCGGTCCGCTGGAACAAAGCAAACCCTGGAATACTAACGGTATTGAGGGGGTGTTCAAGTTCCTGCGTAAATTCTGGAAGCTGTTTCATGATGAGCAATTTAATTTCAGGGTATCTGACGAAGCACCTTCTAAACCTGAATTAAAATCGTTGCATAAGATCATACGCAAGGTGGAAGAAGATGTGGAACGCTTTTCATTCAACACCTCGGTATCCAGTTTTATGATCGCCGTTAATGAACTAACCGACCTGAAATGCAATAAACGCGATATTTTGCAAGATTTGGTTATCGTTTTATCCCCTTATGCGCCACACATCTGCGAAGAATTGTGGGTACTGCTGGGCAATGAGGCAGGCACGTTATCTTATGCCCCTTACCCTAAATTCAACCCCGAATATTTGGTTGAGGATGAGTATGCCTACCCGATTTCTATCAACGGCAAAATGAAACTGAATTTGAATATTTCATTAGCCCTCGAGGCTGCTGAAATTGAAAGCACGGTTTTAGCCAGCGCCGAGGTGCAAAAATACCTGGATGGCAGATCGCCCAAAAAGGTGATCGTGGTAAAAGGCAGGATAGTGAATATAGTAATATAACATATATATGCAGAAACGTGACGTCAGTAGAGACGCAATGCATTGCGTCTCTACGATGATTGTCCAATTCCCCTGACTCCGCTTGTTATGTAGTTAAATATCAATATGCTGCGCGGCAACTATTGTATTTTATACACCAACACTGTAACTAATAAGCGACGTGACGCCAAAATGACATAAAAATCGCGGCAGCGCTGTAACAATTCACCTATTTTCGCCTCCTATTACAAAAACTACAACAAATGAAACGTATAATTTTACTTATATTAATTTCTTGCTCATTTATTACAGCTAAAGCGCAATTCGGCGTGGGCGGCGGTTCCACCATAGTAGGTAAGGTGCAGGGCACGCTTATCGACTCGGTTACCAAGCAGCCATTGAGCTATGCTTCCGTTGCGCTCTTCCGCGCTACAGGTAAGTCGCCTATTAATGGCGTTTTAACCGATGATAAAGGTCAATTCAAGATCGACGGTGTTCACCCGGGCGATTATAAGATACGCATCACTTATGTTGGCTACCCGGAAAAATTTGTAGGTGGTGTAACCACTACAGACTCTAAACCCGATAAGATCATGGGCCAGATAATGGTGGCATCAAGTGCAAGATCGTTGAAAGAGGTTTCCGTTACAGCGCAGGCACCGTTGATAGAGAACAAGATCGATAAGATCGTCTACAACGCTGAAAAAGACCTTACAGCAGCAGGCGGCAATGCAACTGATGTACTGCAAAAAGTACCTTTGGTTGCCGTGGATATCAACGGTAACGTGTCACTGCGCGGCGATAATAACGTACGTGTACTGATCAATGGTAAGCCTTCGGGCGCAACCTCGGCCAGTTTATCGGACGTATTAAAAACCATCCCTGCCGACCAGATCAAAAGTATCGAGGTGATCACTTCGCCTTCTGCCAAATATGACGCTGAAGGTTCGGCCGGTATCATCAATATCATTACCAAGCAAAAAAATATGACGGGTATCAGCGGTTCCGTAAGCGGTGGTATCGGAACACGCCAGAACAATGGTAACTTTAACCTGAATTATAACAAGAACCGTTTCAGCCTGTCGATGAACGTGGGTGGTAATTACACCTGGCCGCAAACCTCGCTTACCGGCTTTTACAACGATATTCAGCCCATAGATACTGTGCATACCAGCACAACTTCTAATGGTACAAATTATGTAAAGCGTTATGGTGCTATCGGCAACGTTTCGGCAGGTTACGAATTCAATGCTTTTAATAGCCTGCACACTAATGTAAGGCTCAACCAGGGCGGGTTCAATACTTTAGCCGACAATCAGTCGCAATTCACCAATCTGCTGACGACTCCTTATGATATAAAGACAGGCGATACATCCAGCGCATATTCCAGCCACGGATTAGGTCATAATAGCTTTGGCGGTTTTGACTGGAATGTGGACTATACACATAAATTCCATAAGGAAGGCGAAGAACTGGATATATCAACCCAGTGGAGCCACAGCCGTACCGTAACTGATTTTACCAATTATTATACTGCGAAACTGCCTGATTCGAAAGCAAATCTCAATGGTTTGAATAACGAATATACACTGCAGGTTGACTATACGCTGCCTATTAACAAGGTATTTAAGCTGGAAGCCGGTGGTAAGGAAATATTAAGGCGATTGGTGGGTACTCAGGATGCTTACGACTACGACCCGTCCCAGGGTACTGTAGATGGTTTTGTTTACAACAATATCAACTCAGCCGTGTATGATTATAACCAGGATGTTACTGCCGGGTATGGTGTATTAACCATCACGCTCCCCAAGGGTTATTCAATATTAGTAGGCGCAAGGGATGAGATAACGCACATCAGCGGTAGTCCTGAAACATTGAGCTCGGATACGACGCTGAGGCCGTTCAACAATAGTTATAACACCTTTATTCCGAGCCTGACCATACAGAAAGCGTTGTCATCTACCCAAACCATTAAACTTGCGTATAGCAAACGTATTACGCGCCCGAGTTTAACGTTCCTGAACCCGTATGATAACAAGACCAATATACTCGCGCAAACGGAAGGTAATCCTCGCCTGGCTCCTGAGGTATCGCAAACTTTGGAATTTGATTATATAACATTTATTAAGGCGTCAGTAATTAATATGTCTGTCTATTACAAGCACACAGGCGGGTTGATAGAAAGCATAGCGGCCCCAACGCTCATACAGGTCGATTCAACCCATGCGCAGCCAGGGACTTTAACCTCTTACCATAATATAGGTAACAACAACTCATTTGGTGCAAGCTTCTTTGGGTCTGTAAGCCCGATCAGGAATGTGACCATGCGTGCAAACATTAATGCTTATACTTATAAGCCTGACCCTTCAGGTTTGTTTATCCGGGACCAAACTCAGGATGGTACCTATATTCAGTATACTGGATTTGCAATGGCTGAATATGATTCAAAAAGCGGATTTATCGCATCAGTATTTACTTTTGGCAGCTCTCCGCGGCATACCATACAGGGCACCAACCCGTCGTTTAGTATATTTGGTGTAGGTGTACGCCAGCAACTAATGAAAAAGAAGGCGTCGATTGGTATAAATGTGCTTCAACCGTTCAACAAATACAAAGATTTCAATTCCAGTCTGTCAAGCCCAGGCTTTGTGCAAACCAGTACTTTCCAGTTCCCGTTCCGTTCAGTAGGGATCAACTTCTCGTATAGCTTTGGTAAAACAACCTTCACCGCTGACAAGAATAAGATCAACAACGACGATACAAAACAGGGTGACCAGGGTGTTGGAGGCGCAGGCGCAGGCGGTGGCACAGGCGGTGGTGGTAACCAGCGTTAATATTTAATGTGCGGATATGCAGTCCCGATAGCTATCGGGAGCAAATGTGCAGATGACCAAAATCATCTGCACATTTTTATTTCGCGTCTACGTCGATACCGATCTGTTTTAATAATAGTGATGCATTAAACGTTTTGCACTCACCATGTTTGATCTTATAATCGAACAGCATTTCGCCATCTTTTACCTGGATATCAAAGTAAAAATTGCGGATATAATCGTGATACTGCTTTTCTAATTCAGCTATTTGCAGATCGTGCGTAGCTACCATTCCAACACCTTTCTTGCGGATCAGCTGTTCAATTACTGCCTTTGAACCCAGGTATTTGTCTACCGAGTTTGTGCCACGCAACATTTCATCTACCAGGAAAAATACTTTGGCGTCGCTATCTACAGCAGCCAGCAGCATTTGCAGGCGGTCGAGCTCGGCTTTAAAGGTCGACGTACTTTCATTCAGTGAGTCTTTGATACGCATGTAGCTTATAACGGTGACAATAGATACGTTCATAGACCGGGCACAAACAGGCGCACCGCACAAAGCCAATACCGTATTGATGCCGATGGTTCGCAAAAAGGTACTTTTCCCGGCCATGTTTGAACCTGTTATGATGTCAATCTTAAAGGTGTTATCCAACTCATAATCGTTCGCTATCCGTTTATCAGCTTTTATCAGCGGATGCGCGATCTCATTGGCGGTTAAAGTGTAAGCTTCTCCGTCAGCTATTACCGGGAAAACCCATTCGGGATAGTTGGTGCGCAAACTGGCAAGGCTCAACAGGGCCTCATATTCGGCTATCACATCAAAAGCGGTTTCGAGGTTTTGCTGATTGCTGCTTTTCCAATTTTCAATGGCGATGATCTGGCGGATGTCCCACAAAAAGAATGCATTCAGGAAAACGCTCGCCACCATATTAAGCCGGTAGTTGAGTTTATCGATCAGCACCGAAAGCTCTTTGATGGACCCAGAAATCGTTTTGCCATCATCAGTTTTGATGCGGTTTGATAATGTTTTAAGATATATTGCCTGCCAGTCTTCCTCCTCTATACTCTTAAAGGCAGCTACAAAATGACCTAAAGCCGTCCCAACTTTACCGGCGATGAGGTCCGTCTTTTTGATGACTTTCAATTGCGCAAATACCAGTCTCAGGTTTATCAGCATCATAACACCGGTTGCATACCGGGCAGGTGCATAAAATATAGATGCGATGATTACTCCGACCAACAGGTACGGCGCGATCTTGCTATACATATCCAGGAACTGTTTGTTCTTCAACTCTACCGGCATCTTCAGGTAAGCGAATAGATTTTTTACCTGCTCTTTGGGCTGTTTCAGGGAGAAAACAAGGTTGGCCTGGGTATGTATTTTCCAATCGTTTTTTTCAGCCAACTCATCAACTGCCTGCTGGCGCAATAAAATAGCTTCCTTTGCGGCAGGGCCATTCAGCCAGCCGGCGAGCTTGAAAAATCCCGGCACGGTTGCCGAACGGTTTACCAATTGAAACAATGAGTTCGGCCCAAAAATATCCAGGTCGGATGTGTAATGGTGATTGTCGCTGGCGAATTGCGCGCCATCAGGATAAATGTTCCCTTTGAACAGCATTGTATCGATCTCATTCTCGCACACCGTTTTGGTAGCAAGGAAATATTCTTTCAAGGCATCGAACCGGTTCTGGCGGTTAACGATCCAGCTAAAGCAACCCATCAGCACCAGTGCCGAAGCCGCGAGCAGGATAAGGCTGTTAACATTGACGGATATTACCACAGCCAGGATAAAAAGGGCGAAAACAACAAGCCTGGCCAGCGAGTGGCTATCAGACAGTTCCTTGTATTTTGCGGCGTCTGCGCCGGCGGCGGCGGCCCTTACCTGGTAATCATTTATGATATCCTGTTCCATTATTTTGCTGTGCGATTGAAATGTTGTAAAGTTGCAGGGTTTTAATTGCGACAATTCAACTTTGCAACTTTACAATATTTCAGCAACATTCTGATGAAAATAACTTTATTGTTAACTGGTAAAACCGAAGATGCCTATTTAAAAGAAGGCATTGATAAATACCTTAAAAGACTGCAGCATTACATCAAAATAGATGTGGTTGAAATCCCCGAGCTAAAAAATACCAAAGCCTTAACACAGGATCAACAAAAAGCAAAAGAGGCTGACCTGATTCTTAAGAAGTTATCGCCGACAGACCATGTCATCCTGCTCGATGAAAAAGGCATTCAGCTATCTTCCCAGCAATTTGCTGATTACTTAGATAAAAAAGCCATAGACTCGGTCAATAACCTTATTTTTATTGTCGGCGGTCCTTATGGGTTCGACCAATCGGTTTATCAGCGTACTAATGACAAGATATCGCTGTCGCGGATGACATTTTCGCACCAGATGGTACGCCTTTTTTTTACCGAACAACTTTACCGTGCCTATACTATTATCAAAGGTGAGCCTTATCATCATGAATGACGAAGGCATACATTACCCTAGTTGATCAAAAATCGTTAAATTTGTAGCATGGCACACACGCATTCGCACGATCACGGACATGGTCATTCCCATTCACACGGGCATCATCATGACCACACCCCTAAGATCGACCATTTAACAACGGCTTTTATTTGGGGTATTATTCTCAATTCGGCTTTTGTGCTGCTGGAAGTGGTTGCCGGTTTATGGAGCCATTCGCTTTCGCTGCTTACTGATGCCGGCCATAACCTGAGTGACGTAGCTGGTCTTGCGCTTGCTTTGCTGGCATTTAAGCTAACCAAGGCACGTTCAACCAACGAATATACCTATGGTTATAAGCGTTCAACCATCATCGTATCATTCTTTAATGCAATGGTGCTCTTTATTGCGGTCGGGTTTATTGGTTACGAAGCTGTAATGCGCTTTATTCACCAGGAGGCAGTAGCAGGCGGTACTATGGCCTGGGTAGCCTTTGCCGGTATAGGCATTAATGCCTTTACCGCTTACCTGTTTGTTAAGGATAAAGACAAGGACCTGAATGTTAAAGGCGCGTACCTGCACATGGCGGTTGATGCTATTGTATCATTCGGCGTGGTGGTTTCCGGGTTGATCATTTATTTCACTAAGTTATACTGGATCGATAGCGTAGTAAGCCTGATCGTTGCTATTGTGATATTGAGAGGTACCTGGAGCTTGCTTTCAGACAGTTTACGACTGGAAATGGACGGCGTACCAAAAGAAATGGACGTGGAGAAAATAAAAGCGGAACTAATGAAGGCTAAGGGTGTAACCGATGTCCATCATATCCACGTATGGGCCTTAAGTACAACCGAAAACGCTTTAACCGCTCACCTGGTTATAGACCAGGAAAATGCCGCATCATTTGATAGCATAAAGCACGATCTGCGCCACAGGCTGGAGCATTTATCCATCAGTCACAGCACATTTGAGCCCGAGTTTGCGGATGAAAAATGTGTGCAGGTGGATTGTTAGCCATCTAAACGTTAATGTCATTTCGAACGATAGAGAGAAATCTTGTGCTATTGATAGGTAACCCGTTCGCATGGCGTATAAGGTTTCTCCTCGCTGCGCTCGTTCGAAATGACATGAAGAGGATTATTTCTTCGCTTTGGCTTTTTTTGGAGCAACGGGCTCATCGGCAGGTTCCGTTTTCTTAGCTGCTTTGGCTGGCTTGGCAGGTTTAACAGGTTCTGGTTCAGCAACAGGTTCTTCGGCAGGAGTGTCGGTTGGTTCCGCTTCGCTGAATAATGGCAGATCCTTTAAGATATGATACCACGACACGATCTTTTTCATATCAGAGGCATAAACCTTTTCCTCATCATGGGCAGGCGCTACTTCTCTGAACAACTCACGTAATTGCTTCCCGTCGGCCTTCGCATCCGGGACATTTTTAACGCTTTTCATCTTCTCAAAAACATCCTTCAAAAGAATATCCTCTTCATCCGAAAAAATGGTTATTTCGTCCAATGCAGCAATTTTAGCCGTCGACAAGTTGGCCATCAATTTTACTTTTTGAGCATCAAGGCTCTCTAAAATAAAACCATTTTTGTTTTGCGCCAGCGCTTTCCACAAACCCGGCTTTCCCGCTACCGCTACTATTCCTTTTAAATTCATTTCTGGTTGTATTGGTTATAGCAGTTGTATTAGTTGTACTGGTTTAGTAACCATTACAACTAATACAACCATTACAACTACTTTAACTAATCTTCAATTACTTCAACTCCCAATATCTTATCGCCCTGGCGGATATCGTCTACCAGGTCAACATTTTCAATCACCTTACCGAAGCAAGTGTGGTTCCTGTCTAAATGCGCGGTGTTAGCACGGCTGTGGCAGATAAAAAATTGCGAGCCGCCTGTATTGCGACCTGCATGCGCCATTGAAAGTACGCCTCGGTCGTGGTATTGGTTATCGCCTGTCAATTCGCAATCGATCTGGTAACCCGGGCCACCGCTGCCGGCACGGTTAGCCGTTGCAGGGTCTTTTGAGAACGGGCAGCCACCCTGTATCACAAAGTTTGGGAGCACCCGGTGAAAGGCTAATCCATCATAAAAGCCGTCTTTGGCTAATTTCTTGAAATTTGCTACAGTATTCGGCGCATCCTTGTCGTAGAACTCAACGGTCATGTCGCCTTTTGCAGTTTTTATTATTGCTTTACTCATTTTTGTAATTTAAGAGGGAGCAAAGTTAATATTATGAGGCGAAAGGTAAAAGGGAAAAAGGCGCTAAGGTTAAAGTACCAGGATTTCGCTTATATAACATTGTTCTTCGTAAACTTTTACATTGAAAAATTCTTTTGAACTACCAGGTTTTAAACCCCATCGAAGTTGATAAATACGCCCGTGCTGTAAATCAGAATAAGTACTAAAATCCAAATTGGGTGATTTCGCTTTCAAGCCCTGGAGTATTGACTGATAACTTTTCTTCAATTTAGTGTGACTGATGCTGTCTTTATAGCAGTTGCCTACAGCTAAATGGTTTATTAATGCTGTGTCCTTCACCGATATAGGCCGCGACCCGAGAAGAGTAATTGCAATTTCGTCAAATATTCTTTGACCCCGATAGAATTCATGGATTGATAATACTTTGTATGCATTATTTAATTCTGAAATAAATGTTTTGTCGTGGTTCTTTACATTTTTGGACGAATCCCCATAAAATTCCCAATAATCTTTAACCCTATTGGATGGAAAAGGTATAGCATATTTTTGCCCACCTGAATTTGTTAAAACAACTATTTGCCCTTCGCCGCCTTGTAATAACTGCATTTCAATATGCAAGCTACTATCGGCTAAACTTCTAACAAAAGTAAAATGCTGAATTACATCATTCTTATATAAATCAGGATATCTTTCTGCAAGTTCAGCAAGTACTTGCTTGTTGCTTGAGTTACAAGAAGTACAAATGATAAGGATTATGACGGTACAAATGTGATAAAGTTTCATATACAATAAATGTAAATAGATTAATTGAAATAATAGCATCTGATATTATTCGTTAGTTTTAGAATCATTAAGTATATCTTTGCCATTTATGACTCGTTTTATTGCCCTGTTAGGGATTATTTTTTGCATCGTCACCTCGGCCCATGCCCAGGACAATTTGGTTGGCCGTATCCACGAGGATAAAAGCAATGTAGCTGTACCCGGCATTAACGTGCGCAATTTAAAAACCAATAAGGTTGTCGCTTCTGATGCTACGGGCGCATTCTCTATCCCCGCCAAAGTGGGCGATATAGTTGTTTTCTCAGGTTTTTCCTACCGTTCTGATACGCTTTATGTGCAAAAGCTGGGCTATATCGATATAGTATTGACGCTTAACTCCAAAATGCTGGATGAAGTAAAAGTTACCGGGCAGGAAACAAAGCTGGGCAGCCTGAAGGGTACACCTACCCTATCGCCGTTCAAAAGCGACAAGGTGGTTTATACACGTGATAATGCGGGAAATTATATCGGGGGGCTTACCATGAGATTGCCTGACTCCCACTCGGCAGAAAATAAACGGAAGAAAGAGGCGCAGGTACAAAAGGATGAAGGTATAAAATCAAAAATTGCCGACGTATTTAGCGCGGAAGGTCTTAAAAATTACCTGGACCTAAAGGGGCAGGAAATGAAAAATTATATCATCATGTACACGCCTGACATACCAACTTACACCAGCCCATCCTTCAACATTGTATTTTATGTGGATTCGTGTTACAAGGAGTTCAGAAAGATCCCGGCCGACAAACGCGCTTCTAAAGAGCTAACGGAGTTAAATCCGCTTCACTGACCAAAGCTTTGGTATTCTCCATATCCGCAATAGCATACGTAATAATTCGTTACATTTGGATATGAAGCGTTTCAAATACCTTTTGCCCTTAGCCTTTCTCCTTTTACCTTTCTTCGGCAGGGCCGCTTCTATCCTGATCCCAATGGATGAGGAGCAAAAAGACCATCTGAAATCATACGGCATTGCCTTTTGGACCTTAAAAAACGGTGAGGAAGTAGATTGGCTGCTAAATTATCGCGGCGGCAGCTTTATGCTGAAATATAACCAGGTAGTTGAAAATGAATGCAAAATTCGCGGCGTGAGTTACGAGGTATTGCCGGATGCCAAAGTGAACGAGATCATTACCCAGGTAAGTGACCCATCGGTTAATATGGACCTCGTAAAGCTGGAAAAAGCACCCAAAATAGCTGTTTATACGCCAAAAAATAAATTGCCCTGGGACGATGCCGTTACCCTTGTTTTGAAGTACGCTGAAATACCTTACGATGTGGTATATGACGAAGAAGTGATCCACGGCGATCTGCCCAAGTACGACTGGCTGCACCTGCACCACGAAGATTTTACCGGCCAATACAGCAAGTTTTACGGCTCGTTCCGTTATGCACAGTGGTATAATGACGACCAAAAATTGCAGGAAGCCACGGCCCACAAGCTGGGCTTTAAAAAGGTATCGCAAATGAAGCTGGCCGTTGCCGAAAGGATACGCGATTTTTGCTCTGGCGGAGGATTTTTGTTCGCGATGTGCTCTGGTACCGATACATTTGATATTGCCTTAGCAGCACAAAATACCGACATATGCGAAAGCATGTTCGATGGCGATGCTGCTGACCCGGATGCCCAAAGCAAGCTGGATTTTAGCCAAACCTTTGCTTTTAAGAATTTCAACTTAGATATGAACCCTATGTCGCACCAGTTCAGCAATATTGATGTGACCTCGACAAGACAGGTTGAACGTGATAAGGATTTTTTTACACTGTTTGATTTCTCCGCAAAATGGGATGTAGTGCCGAGTATGCTTACCCAAAACCACGAGAAGGTGATCAAAGGCTTTATGGGTTTGACCACTGCATTTAACGAAAAGCTGATCAAGCCCGGGGTAACTATCATGGGCGAAATGAAAACCGCCGGCGAAGCGCGCTACATTCACGGCGAATATGGCAAGGGCCAATGGACCTTTTATGGCGGCCATGACCCGGAAGATTATCAGCATGTAGTGGGCGACCCTCCAACCGATCTTAAATTACATCCTAATTCACCAGGATATCGCCTGATATTGAATAATGTATTGTTCCCAGCGGCTAAGAAGAAGAAGCAGAAGACCTGATTGCAGTTGGCAGTTTTTAGTTGGCAGTTACTCAACCTTATGAATAATTAAAATACCGTGAAAACACGGGCTTCCAGTATCTTCAATAGCAGTATTTTTATAGCCAATGAAAAGAGCCTTATTCTTGATTGTAATGTTATCGTGGTTTCATGCCCATTCTCAACAGGCTATAAAACTTGTTGATATCAGCAAAATAGTGCTTAACACTCGTGGAGGTGGCTTAAGTGATGAACAAAACGTAATTGAAGTAGTGCCTGTAGATACCGGATGGAAATGCTACCAAACCAGGCTAATTGGTCACGATATTAAAGCCCGAAGGATAAACGACACCATCAGAAGGTTTAAGAGGGATATATCTTCCCAAACTTTAGAGCGCCTGCTTGATATTATATCCAAAAAGGACACAAATATTCGTAAAGAACTATTCAAAATCAATAAATCAGAATTGATCACTTTTATTGATTCACTCAAAACTGAACTGAAACCTGCCCAAAGAGCTGAGTTCATTGATTCATTAGGTTCAGAAACCGTTGTAAATCCAACACTAAATACTGTCCTTCATCCACGCCGAATGGATGATAGGACTTATTTCGGCATCACGATTATTACTAAGCAAAATACACGCTTCACCATCCATGCAGAAAGCTTTGCTGATCTATACGATCTCCCGTGGCATATAAATAATGCCAAAAGTTATGATCCGAATATTACAGCCATTTTTGAATCAATATCCGGGTTTGATAATTATCTTGAACATGAAAGGAAGTATCTTTACAAACGGATGGTGCGGGAAGTTTACTATAAATATTTCATGACCAGATTTGCGTGGGATAATTTTAGATCAGGCCAACCGGCGCTATTTGCAATATTAGGAAATACTTTTACACCTGTAACATTTTACACAGATCACGACAAATGGTTTGGTATATGCACTTCGTCTTTATTGCCCCAGTATGTTCATCTCCGTTTTTGGTTTAAGCAAGATGACACTTCTGCGATAATAAAAGTTAAGCGATACGAAGACACCCTCGGCAGAATTTTCAAGAAAAATAATTTCCTATTCGATTATTTAAAGGCAAACCCCGGATACACCGTGGAGCTTTCTCAAGACGTAATGACAGATGCGGGCAAGTATATTTTCCGGGATGTAAATAAGTATTTTGAAGGGATAAACAAATATAATTATGAGCAAAGCCAGTTTATCCCGGTTTATAAAGGGCGAAAAAACGTTTCAAAGTGGTTGTTACTGCCTGATGATACATTAATACTGATCAATACGATCATTAATGACAAAGAAGAACTTTTGACTTACAAATTACAGCTATCTGATAGCGACTCATTTCCGCATAACAGATCAGTATGCGTTGTTTTTAATGCCGATGGCAAAATCATTTACAATTATGGTTTTGCTGATGGCATAACAGGTTATTAGTATCTTTTGGAGATTGTTATGTAACTCAATTATAAAACGACCACGAAACACCCAGTTTCAGCATCCTGTTGGGGCCGGGGTAGCGGTTTACCATATAATAGCCGTTGCTAAAAGCACCCTGGTTCACATAATCATATTGCAAAAACAGGTTGGTGCGTACAAGCGTAGCTTTGATAAATACGGATGCTATAGGGTACGAGGAGAATGTAAGGTTCGGGCTATTGTTGTAGAACTGGCCCAATCCTACCGCGTATGATGGCGCTACGTAAGGCGTGTTGTATCGTACGTTCATGCCGAAAGTGCTGTGCAGTACATCGAACAACAATTTGGAGTAATAGAGACTGCTGTAAGTGTAAACTTCGGGTGTGCGCAGGGTATTCTGGTAATCAGTTTTTTGGTAAACAACATAGTTATCAAAATGCCAGTGGCGGAAGGTAATGTTTTTACCCAGGCTTAATTTGAGCAGATTGATCGGGTTATGCAGTTGTGTCGGCGTAGCGTCAATACCGTTGGGCTGTGCGCTGAAATACAGGTAATCGGATACCAGGAAATATTCTGCTTTCAAATCAAGCTGCAACGCATCATTAATATAGTTGAAGGATACGCTGTTGGTTTTCTGGTTGCTGAAGTTATTGTGAAAAATAAAGTGGTTGGTCACCCAATCCGTATAAACCAGCGGCGGCGAACTGTTTTGCGAGTAGCCTTCAAAAATTATCCGTCCAGCTTTGTGCCCGCCCGATAAAGTCAATTTGGCATCATACAGGAAATTCCCAAAATCGCGGCCTGCGGCAACCTGCTGCAAATTCACATCAAGCAATATACGGTCGCTAAGACGGTAACCTGCTCTGCCTTTCAGCGTAATGTCCTGGAAAGATTCGTTTTGTTTCCTGTCCTGGATGATGATGCGCTGGTAAAGGTTTACAATACCTGTGTCGGTTACAAATTGCTGGTAATGATAATAGTCCTGAACCAGGCCCAAATCGAGCTTCACTTCGTTTTTAATAACCCCGCCCGATTTTGGCCTGAGATAAAAACTGTACGAAAATGCATTTTGAATATGCTGGACGCGCAGCGAATCATGAGAATAAGTGGAGCTATAATAATAATCGGGGAAGACGGTGTACTGATCCGGTTCATTTTGCAGGAACAGGTATTTTTGCACATTATAATACAGCGTGTACCCCACCTTTTGTGTCGGCAGCACACTGGAGCTCTTTTTTGTGCTATCTACCTTCCCGATATAATAAAACTGCTTAAGATATAGGCCGTTGTTTTTAATTACATCGCTTGAGTTTTGCAAACGTACCGGCTGATTAGCTGCCGTGGTGTAGGAACTTGTGGGAGGTGATGTAAAAAGAGAGTCATCACGTATCGAACCATTTTCGGGGGTTTTCAGCGTGTTGAAAGTATAATTAGCCAGCAAATTATACCGCTTATTTTTCGATTCGTACCAACTGAATAAACCGCCACTAAAATCACCCACATTCTGACGCGGGTAAAATCCTTGGGAGCCTATAAAATTAAGGTTGAAACCCACGTTAAGCTGCGGGTTGATATTTTGGGTATGCATCGCCCTGAAAACCTGCTCTTTTGGCCCGCTCGAAAAAAGTGTTAGATTGGTATAAGGCACCCGTGCCTTATAATATTGAACGTTTTCCGGCAGAAAAAGATAGGCATCCAAAAAATGCTGCCCTACATCAAAGCCAATGGTTTTGTTGGGCGTAAACAAAAGATCCCTTTCGGGCAGGCCTGTGTTGCCAAGGCTTATTTTGGGATCGCGCGGCTGGTTTAGCGGACTATAGTTTTCAAAATTAGTAAGCCCGGTATCCAGCGGGAGCACTTGTGTGCTGTCAGTCAGCAACTGCTCGTTGGTCACCCTGATAAACTTGGAGGTAAACTTTACCGAATCGCGATTTTTTTCCTCTTTTTTTCGCTCCTCGTCTATCTCCTGATCGCCGGTAAGGGTTTTAGTTGCCCTGGTAGAAGTATCCCTGCTGAAATTGGCCGGCTGGTTGCGGTTGTTAGGGTTGTTAGGGTTATAAGGATTAGTGGGCGACTGCGCAAAAACCAACGTTGCCGAAAGGCAAAACAGTCCTGATAAAATATATTTAACTCGGTTACGCATTAAAGGCCGGCAATCAGTTTTTTAAGTATCAGTGTCATTTTGGGTTCAGCCTCATGTGCTATCGCCAGTATTTCGTCAATAGATACCGGTTTTAATTCATCCGGGAAACCTTCATCAGTTAATACCGATATAGCAAACACCGGCAGGCCCATGTGGTTTGCAACAATTACTTCGGGCGCGGTACTCATGCCTACCGCATCACCACCAATAATACGCAAGTACCGGTATTCGGCCCGGGTTTCAAGGTTCGGCCCGGTTACAGCAACATAAACTCCCTTATGGCAGGTTATATTGTTGGCTTTGGCAATATCTAAAGCCTTTTTTATAAGTGACGATGCATAGGGTTCACTCATATCCGGGAAACGCGGCCCCAGTTCCTCCTCGTTCCTGCCAATCAATGGGTTCAAATGCTGGAGATTAATGTGGTCGTCGATGATCATCAGGTCGCCTTTCCTGAAATTGGGATTAAGCGCGCCGCTGGCATTAGATACGCAAAGCGTTTTGATGCCCAGCATTTTCATTACCCTTACCGGGAAGGTGATCTGTTGCATACTGTAGCCTTCGTAGTAATGCAAACGGCCCTGCATGGCTACCACTTTTTTACCTGCCAGCGTGCCGAATATCAGTTTACCCGAATGAAACTCCAGTGTGGATATAGGGAAATCGGGTATATTGGAATACATTAACTGCTTTTCCACCTCAATTTCGCTAACCAGGCCGCCAAGCCCGGTTCCTAAAATAATACCTACTTCGGGTTCAAAATCGCCGATGCGGTTTTTAATGTATAACGTGGTTTGCCGAATATTCTCTAACATGCTCTTTAACTAAATTATCAAACTGCGGCCCGCTATTATCCAAAAAGCCGACAGCTACAGGCATAACCAGTATCGGAAGCTCTTTTACCGCCCGTTGCAGCTCGTGCTCCAATAAACGCTGTGCATCCTTTTCTGTTGTAATGATCACTTTTTTTTGTGTATCGCAGGCTGCAAATTCATCGGCAAGTTTAGCGATATTTTTTAAGCTAAACCGGTGGTGGTCGGCATATTTATGATGAACAATATTTTGGGTATATTCCCTGATGTGGCGCTCTAAAGGCAAGGGGTTGGCGATGCCAGTAAGCAGGAAAACGGTGGTTTCCGCATCCAAAACCACATCTGCATTTTTTCCCTCAAGGTTTTGGAGAGGCAGGTACTTAATTTCTGTAAAAAAAACCGACTGAAAGGGCAGTGGTTGTAACCGCTCAGCGATCCGGGTTTGTTCGGCAGCAGACAAGCCCGGCGGGCATTTTGTTACGATCAGTATTTCTGCGCGCCACCTGCTGCTAAAGGGCTCGCGCATATCGCCCACAGGCAGCAGGATGTGGGGCATGTTAATTTTACTATAGTCAAACAACAAAATGCTAATACCCGGTTTTACGGCGCGGTGCTGATACCCGTCATCCAATATGATGAGGTTGTGCGCCGGCCTTAGTTCCCTTATTCCCTCCACCCTATCGGCACAAACGGCTACTGTAATATCCGGGAATTTTCGTTTGAATTGTGCTGGTTCATCACCAATTTGTTCCGGGGTTGTTGCCGCTGCAGCTGTTAGGAAGCCTTTTGTTTCCCTACCGTAGCCGCGACTTAATGTTGCCAGCTGATATTCACCCTTAAACAAGCGTATCAAATATTCTGTCATGGGCGATTTGCCGGCCCCGCCGATCTCCAGGTTCCCGACACAAATAACCGGAAAAGTAAAATGCCTGCTTTTGAATATGCCTGCATCATAAAGCCAGTTGCGGCAGATGACAACTAGTCCATATAGAATTGAAAACGGTAATAAAAGCCAGCGGAGAGTTTTCATATCAGCGGTAAAGATAGGAAAATGTGATTGATGACTTTAAGACTTGCTTCTATCAGCGTTGATAATTATCGGCCCGGGAGTTAGTTTACCCTCTTCCAAATATTGGATTATTTCAGGAGAGAGTTTCGACAACTCAGAATAGGTGTTAATGCTTGCCGACAGAACAAAAACCGTAATCGTATATTTCTTAAAGTTTTGTTGGTATTGAAGGTTTTTATCGAAAGTAAGCAATGCATCAAAATGCTCACTTATTAAAAGTTGCAGCAATTTGCCATTTTTTATTCCATTCCAGCCTTTATCCCAAATAGTATAAATTTCATGTTCCGGAAAATTTATCTTAAGCTTTTTGGGCAGATTTTCATCAAGCAATAGCTTCATAAAGTTTTGAAACGTTACCGGAGGTCATGATCTTATTGGCAATATCAAGCAGAGCAACCGCTTGTTCTCGTGTTACAGTCGGAAAGTCGTCCAGGAATTCATCGAGCGACACTCCTGCTTCAAGATGGTCAAAAAGAGATTCAACAGACACCCGCGTGCCTGCAAAAACAGGCTGACCTGATAAAACTTCCTTATCTGTTTTAATTATTTCTTGAATATTTACCATGTATTTAATTTATTAACCCCTTTGTCCGCCATTTATTAATAGCTTTTCTGGTCAGCGCTATTTCCTCAAGTTGCTTCTCCGAAAAAGTTGGCGCCTCCAGTAAAAAGGATTCCAGGCCCGGTGAATCGTTATTTTTCTTATCCTGTTTCTCCAATTCAGTTTTTAGCCTCAAAAACTGATCCCTGGGTAGTTTTTTTACTACCCCCATCAATTCATCAAAGCTGATATCTACCTGAATTTGCATGACCAAATTTACAAAATTTATTTAACTTAGTTTTCTACTCAAAACCTGATTATTATTAATACTCACTATTCTCAAAAGCCATGAAATTCAACTTATTCGTATTGTTTTTAATTATCGCCACTGCCGCATTCGCTCAAACGGATAACAACCTTACTTCCAAAGTCCAGGATGCTGTAAAAGGTTTTAACGGCCAGGTTGGCATCTACGTGCATAATTTGAAAACGGGCAAAACTGTTGAAATTAATGCGGATACTTTATTCCCCACGGCCAGTATGATCAAAGTGAGTATCCAATGCGGGGTGATGGACAAGATAGAAAAAGGCGAACTGGCTTATAACCAAAAACTGGTTTACCGCGACTCATTATTGTATAAGGGCGAAGATATTTTAGGCTCGTTTAAGGATAAGGACACTATCGAATTGAGCAAAGTTGATCTGCTGATGATCACGATGAGCGATAATACCGCCAGTACCTGGCTGCAAAAAATAGTGACCGGCGAGTACATCAACAACTGGCTGGATCAAAACGGGTTTAAAGTGATGCGTGTAAACTCGCGAGTAAAGGGCCGCGAGGCCATACGAGCCAAATACGGCTGGGGTGTGACCACGCCGCGCGAAATGTGCCGGCTGTTTACGATGATACGCAACGGCGAGGCGGTAAGCCCTGCTGCCAGCGAACGTATGTACCGTAACCTTGCCCGTATTTACTGGGACGACAGGTCACGGTCGCAAATACCGCCATATATACAGGCGGCAAGCAAGGACGGCTCGTTGGATGAGTACCGCGCAGAGACCGTTTTGGTAAACGCGCCTCACGGCGACTATGTATTTTCTGTTATCACCAATAACAATAAGGACCAGAGCTGGACACCTGATAATGAAGCCTGTCAGCTGATACGGAAAGTGTCGGCCTTATTGTGGCATTACTATGAGCCTAAAAGTGACTGGAAACCCGCCGCTGGCGTAGCGAAGTATATGTTGAATGAGTGAGTTTGATGTGCAGGTGTGCAAATAAGCAGATGTGCGGATACTTTATAAAGTTAATTTACTGAAATTTTTTGATCCGGGGCCAATTAACTACACATCTATTCAAAAACAAAAAAGACCCTTAGTAAAAACTAAGGACCTCTCTGCACTTATTGATTATATAACTCTGAAAATTCGGGTGTGTTAGTTGGCTGCCAGCGTGGTGCCCATTTCTGGTTTTTCAACCGGTTTGTACACTACACTTATAAAATTTGCACCTTTTTTTGGATGAAGCACCAATGTTATTTTAAAGTTACCATCCTCGTCGGTCCATTCTGTGCCTGATATACGGCAAAACTTCCTGTCCATACGCCAGATCACGTCGTTTATTTGTTTGGTACCGTAAGTCTCGGTATATGAAGTACAAACCTGCTCATCATTGAACTGAAAAGTATAATCGCCTACAACCCTTACTTTGGTAAAGCATAATGCTTCACCGGTTTTGGTTTTATATTCCTGCGCCGATGCATACTGTACATTTACGGCAAAATATGTTGTAATATTTTCCTTATTGGCTCCCAGCGGAAATTGCGCAAAAGCGGAAAAGGACAATGTTGAGAATAATGCGATGATAATTAAGTGCTTCATGCAGTGGATTATGCAACTTTTAATCCACAACAGCCGGGGCACATTAATTGTTCTTTATAAATCACTGAAAAACAGTGATTTATAAATTAATTATTAATTAACAAATTTCGTTTGTTGATATTAAATTGAGGGAGAGTTACGGCAATAATGAGTAATCCGTTCCACAGGCTTAATTTTAAACCTGTGGAACGGCAGCCCCAAAATGCTGTTTTTTATCAGGAGTTTAGTTTGTGTCCAGCCAGGAAAACCTTGCCGCTGTTAGGCTCGCGGGTTAAGGCAGCGCCTTTTTCCGTTTTGTCTAACTTTATGGTCTGGGTGATGTAGAAGCCTTTGTAATCCATCAGGATGTTAAGCCCGTCGTTATTTACGCTTAGTTTAAAGGTACCACCTATCATATCCATACCATCTTCGTTGGTAACTGCAAAGGTGCCTTCATGCCCTGAGGTAAAACTGAAAGAGAACTTTTGCCCGTTAATTTTTTCTTCCGCTTTCTTTAACAGTAATTCCCTGTATTCTTTGTAAATGTCTTCCGGCTTAGTCATATCTTGTTGTGTTTTTGGTCAGCTAAATGCTTGTTAATATGTGCTATATGCCTTATACGCTTTCGGTATAAAAAGGATGCAATTATTTTCGTTTTTATGAAAACTAAAGGGAGCGCGCTATTCCTAAGTTTCTTTGAAAAGTTTTAGCGGTAACGAGCCGATTTTTTATATAAATTGCCCTACCGCAATTTTTTATGAAAGTGAGAACAGCAGGCTTAACCCTATTGATGCTATTGCTGCTGCAGCAGGGTTTTGCGCAGTCATCATCCTTAACAGATAACGTTTTTACGCTGCATGGCCAGTTAAAGGGGACACACATGGACTCGGTGCTGATCTATTATAAAAACAACACCGGCCAGGCTATTTTCCAATCCAGGCCCATTTTTAACGACAGGTTTATCATTACCGACAGCTTAAACAAACCTGCTTATGCCATCATCTTGTTTAAAAATATTGGCGAGGTGATCACCGACAGCGCGTTTGAAAGCAAATCAAGGGAGATTTATTTGGAGCCGGGCCGGATGTACCTTACCGGTGATGCGACTCAATTAGACTCGCTGAAGCTCACCGGATCACAGACCGAGGATGAATGGAAAGAACTCAATAGCCGTACGGCTCGCGTGCGTGCGGAAATGCGCCCCCTGACGGATAAATATAATAAAGAGAAGGACCCGGAAAAGGCGGCTGCGATAAGTACACAATTTGAACCCTATGAAGACCGGATAAAAGCCATCAGCTACCAATTTTTTTTAACCTACCCTAACTCCTACGTTACGGCGCACGAACTGGCATATTATGTGACCAAAGAAGGCCTCGATTCCACCAAACGCATCTATGATAATTTCAACGATGAATTAAAGCAGAGTGATGACGCCGTTAAGGTGGCTGAGGAACTCAAAAAAATGGAAGCCGCGCTGCCCGGCAATATGTCGGTTGATTTTATTGCGGCCGATACAGCCGGTAAACCGATCGCGTTAGCCGATTATAAAGGTAAATACGTGCTGCTCGATTTTTGGGCAAGCTGGTGCCCCCCCTGCCGTGAAGGCGATCCCCACTTGGTAGAGCTGTACAAAAAATATCAAAAAAAGGGCCTCAATATTATTGGCATTGCCTGGGATGATGACACTAAGGAAGCCTGGAAAAAAGCCATGCTGAAGGACAGTCTCACCTTATGGCCCAATGTGCTTTGCGGTGCGGGCACGGATAATGATATCGGCGAAAAGTATGCTATTCATTTTGTGCCGACCCGTATACTCATAGATCCCGACGGGAAGATAGTGGGCCGTTTTGGCGATAATAATAGTCATGCAGATATATTTATGGACAGGATGTTATTGAATATTTTTTCAAAAACGCCCGACAAGTAGCGACACTTTCGCGATCAAAAAAAAAATTAAAGGAATTGTAGCATTACTAAAATATTAGGCGTAATGATATGAAACCTCCAAAAATGAAAAAGCTTATCGCCATCGCTCTTGTCCCGCTCACCGCAGCAACGATCTATTCGTGCACTAAAACTGCTGCAGTAACTCCGCCCTCGATCCAGGGAAAATGGTCGCTCATGAATGACGAGGTTGCCCAGGGAGTATCAGCGCCATCGTCGCTGTATAGCACAAATTATACCGGTACATCTGCAGACTATTTTGATTTCCGGTCGGACAATAAGCTTTACATAAAAGAAGGCGCCAAGCTGGACACTTTTAGCTACCAGTTAAGCGCCGACAATAATATTTATATCAGCTCGCCCGAAACGGCCGTTTATGGCATAGCCAGTTCTTTAAACGGTGTTATAAAACCCTTAAGCGGCAGCAGCGCTACCATTCAATTTACGCCTGCTAACGCTGTTTGGGGGGCTTATTACCAACGCACCGTAAATTTAACCAGGTAAACCCGGGTTATTCACCTTAAAGCGACTCGGCGTATAATTTGAAATTATCCAAAATAGCCTGCCAGCCGCCGCGCTGCAATTCAACCGGGTTTTGGTTTTCCGCTTCAAAAGCTACCGTTACTTTGGTTGCACCGCCTTGGTCGGTAAACACATTTTTAACTGTTCTGCCGTCTCCGATGGTGTAAGACAATAGTTCGTTGGGTTTTACTTCGTCATACGTTCCGCCGAAATCAAAGCCGAAACTTCCGTCTTTTGCTTCCATGCGGTAGGAGAATATACCACCGGGACGAAGATCATTTTGAGCCGAAGGCGAATGCCAGTCGTCAGAGGCGTGGTTCCAGTGTGTAACGTGCTTTGGGTTGGTGTAAACTTCCCATGCTTTTTCCGCCGGTGCGTTCACAATTGCTTCAATTGTGATCACTGCATTTTCTGTCGTTTCCATTTTTGAATGATTTACAAAACAAACTTACTGCAATTTTAAGGATGCCGTGACAGGTAAAAACGACAATATAGCGGTAGGTTTGCGACAGGGAGTTAGGCCACACCCTTCCAAAATGTTATGATCAAACCGCCTGCTACAACCAGTGTACCGCCAACAATTACCGGAAGCGTGGGAACCGACTTAAAGGTTATATAGCTAATCACCTGCCACATAATAAACAGCGTGGCAATGTACAATCCTACTACCTTCCCAAATTCTACCGGGGCTAAATTCAAAAAAAAGCCGTAGCCGAAAAGCAAGACCGCGCCCAATACGCCGAAACCGATCCGTACGACGCCAGTATGTTCATAGATAGTTTTCCTGATCATCGCATCGCCGGTAACTTCTAAAGCTGTAGCAACGATCAAAAAGAATATGGGGTGAATGTTTTGTAGAAATTGCTTCATCTGTGTAAAATACAAAAAAAACCTCATTTTCCGGCTTCCAGCCGGGTTTCATTCGCTTTTGGCGTTGTATCCGCGAGGGTAGCCAGAGACTAGCGGCATAGTCGTCCGTAGACAGAGTCTACGGACAGCGTTGCAGGAAAATTAAAAATCAAAACCCGTAGATTTGTATAACAGTTCTGTTTATATGCGCGGTATACTTACATATTTATTCTTTGCGGCATTGCTTGTGTTTTGTGCTTGCCATAAAACGCCAATCGGTCCAAAACCAGGACCGCCTAAAACGGACACTACTGTGGTGCAGGCTATCCAATACCCGCTACTGTCAAAGATGACATTAACAACGGGCGGTAAAACATATGTAGATTCTTTTACCTATTATACTTCCGGGACGGACAAAAATAGTCTTGTTGAGGTACGTTCAGAGATCGCAGGCAAGCTGATCAAGTTCACTTATGCTATGGATCTGTATTTCCGGGTGACCCTTAACAAGATCTACGAATACGATATTACAACCAATAACCTGCTGGATAGTTACCAGTATACAGGCTACCAGGAACTGGAACCCGGGATACCTCCCTTAGAGAAAAATGCGTTTGTATCCGATGCTGATAATACAGTCATCAAAATGTACACCTTTTACAGACAAGACATTGACAGCACAGTTGCCTATATGACGTTTGGCACGGATACTACCCATTTACGGTATGATGGCAACAAAAACCTGGTGTTATATGATACCGGGGCTCCGTCAACCAAAATAACTTACACCTACGATACCCGGCATAACCCCTTTTCGTTGATGCAGATCGAAAATGAGCACTTGAGTTATGCCATTTATGCTTATCCGCAAACATTAGTAAATAACCCCTTAACTATCAGTGTTGGCGGAGTTACCAAAACTTATACCTATAAATATAATCCATACGGCTACCCCATCAGCGCGACGGTGAGCGACGGCAGTGCGATAAAGTATGGATATGTGGCAAGACAGTGAAAGCTGTAGTCGAAACTACAGGCATTGTCGTCCGTAGACAGAGTCTACGGACAGCGTTATTCTTCTGCGAAAGCAACTTTCCTATTTTTTACGCATCTTATTATAGGAAGAAACCGGACACCTCATGTCCGCTTTTATTACAAAAGTTTTCATCTCATAAATTGCAAAACATTGCACATTAAGCATTTACTGATTTGGAACGATATTCGTCAGAATCAGAAGAAGAAATAACATTTGAACGCATTGACTTTCACCCTTAACCGTTACGACCTCGTTTTTATCGCACTGCTATGCGCGGCGACGATCTTTACGCTGTATCGCGCTTACAGGCTGGTACAAAACTTCAATCCGCAACCAGGTGACCGTTATCGTCGCGAATCAAAAAAGCTGCAACGTTTTTTACTCCTAATTGGCCTGTTGTGGCTGGTATGGCTGCCGTGTTTCGTGGCAGATCATTATTATAAAAGCCGGGCGGGCTTTCCTATCACTTATTTCTTGTATTTGCTTTGTATGGCGATGGTCGTCGGGAATCGGGTCAAAGCATTTTTAAAGTCGAGAATCCGGAAAAGCAGAATAACAGGCATCGCGCCAAATCCTTTGTCAAAAGATAAGCTGATACAGCGGGGTTACTGGCTGCGGCATCAAATGAAGGTAGGCCAGTTTTATTTGGATGAAGAGCTAACCTTACAATCATTGGCCAAAGAGTTGGGTATCTCCATTCATGAATTATCGAGGATCATCAATACCGGGCTTCGTAAAAACTTCAACGATTTTGTAAATGAATTCAGGATACAGCAGGTGGCCCGTAAAATGAAGGACCCGGCATACGACCGCATAACGCTTTTAGGCATTGCATACGACTGCGGCTTCAACTCCAAAACCACTTTTAACCGCGCTTTTAAACAAATAATGGGCAAAAGCCCGGCGGAATATAAAAAAGGACGACCAAATCATGATTTGGAACTTCTTTCAGGCCCCGCAGCGATAATTTCGGGTCACAAAACCATCCCGCGATGGTCTTATCAGAAATTAAATCGCAATCGTATGTTTCGTAATTATTTAAAGATCGCCTGGCGCAATTTGTACCATAACAAAGTTTATAGCGGGTTAAATATCGCCGGCCTGGCTGCCGGTATGGCCGTGGCCCTGCTCATCGGTTTATGGGTAACCGATCAATATTCTTATGATCGTTTCCTGCCCAATTATACGCAATTGTACCAGGTTGAAATGAACCTCACCTCGCAACATAATGGCACAAGTACCCAAACATCCATCGCGTTGCCGCTGGTTAAAGTTTTGCGCGAAGAGATCCCCGGCGTACAATATGTGGCCGAGTCTGACTATATCGGGGGAATGAACCACGGCCTGTTGGTGGGCAATAAAAAATTATACCTGGGGGGTGGTGCCGTTGGTGGCGATTTCTTTAAGATATTCCAATACCCGTTTATCAAAGGCGATGCCAAATCGGCCTTGAAGGACATTTATTCTATCGTGTTGACCGAATCGACCGCCAAAGCCTTATTTGGCGATGCCGACGCAATGGGCAAAGTGGTTCGTTTTGATAATGCGCAGAGCATGAAGGTGACGGGTGTTATTCAAGATATTCCTAAAAACGCGACAATGCAATTCAGTTACCTCGTTCCGTTCGCTTATAGTGAAGCAACCCAGGGCTGGATAAAAGACGGCCGCACCAAGTGGACCTACAATTCATTTTCGGCCTATGTGGCGCTCCAACCGGGTACCAGCTACGCGCAAATTGCACCCAGGATCAGGGATATTGTTGCTAAAAGAAGCCCGGAAATGAGGTCGTTAAAGCCTGAAATAATTATGCATCCCCTGAAGGACTGGCATTTATTTAATGATTTCAAGAATGGCAAAGTGGCCGGTGGTTTTATTGAATATGTACGCCTGTTCAGCATCATTGGCATATTGGTACTGGTGATAGCGTGTATCAATTTCATGAACCTGTCTACCGCCCGGTCTGAGAAGCGCGCCCGCGAAGTCGGTGTTCGTAAAGCTATTGGTTCAGCACGTATGGACCTGGTTTACCAGTTTTTGCTCGAGTCGGTACTGGTTACTTCTATATCGTTTTTGCTGGGCCTCATCTTTGTTCAACTGGCATTGCCCTCATTCAATACCTTAACCAATTCTTATATCCATATTCCCTTTGGCAATATCGGTTTTTGGGGCATCATGATCGCTTTTGTGCTACTTACCGGTCTGGCAGCAGGGAGCAGGCCTGCATTTTACCTGTCATCGTTCAACCCTGTTAAGGTGCTCAAAGGCACCTTACAGGTAGGCAAAGCGGCAACATTGCCCCGCAAACTATTGGTGGTAGTGCAATTTACCTGTTCTATTGCGCTCATCATCAGCACCGTGATCGTTTACCAGCAAATACAATTTGTAAAAAACCGACCGACCGGCTACAGTGCCGATAGATTGGTGATGACGGATATGAACAACGACCTTTCCCAGCATTATGACGCGTTAAGGAACGATCTTTTATCATCCGGTCTGGTGGAAAGCGTGGTATCGTCCACCTCACCGGTGACGCAGGTTTACAGTCATTTTTCATTGGAGAAATGGCCGGGCAAACGCGCCGGCGAGGAAGAAGTGAACATTGGCGCGATATGGGTATCTAATGGTTATTTCAAGGCACTGGGGATGGGCCTGGCTGCCGGGCACGATTTTTCCAACGACTGGAAAAGCGATACGCTGAACGTGATAGTGAACGAGGCCGCCATAAGGCGCATCGGGCTGAAGCACCCTATTAACCAGATGATAGCCTGGAATGGCAGCAACCAGCCGGTACGCATCATTGGCGTGGTGAAAGATGCGCTGATGGAATCGCCTTATACCCCGGTAGCGCCTGCCATTTTCGGGCACAGCCCTAACGGGTTTGTGCTCACCTACCGGCTGCCGAAGAACGCTGATATGCACACCGCGATGGAAAAAATAGCCAAAGTTTTTGAAAAGTATAACCCCTCGTACCCTTTCGAGTACAAGTTTGTGAGCGACGAGTATGCGCACAAATTCAACCTGGAAGAGCTTGTAGGTAAACTGGCAGGTATATTCGCTGGTTTGGCCATATTTATATCCTGCCTGGGCCTGTTTGGCTTAGCCGCCTATGTGGCCGAACAACGCACCAAAGAGATCGGTATCCGTAAAGTGCTAGGCGCATCCATAGCGCAGGTTTGGGTGCTGCTGTCGAAAGACTTTGTGGTGCTGGTTATTATCAGTTGCATGGTGGCCTCACCGCCGGCACTCTATTTCCTTAAAAATTGGCTCGAAAAGTACCAATACCACGTCAGCATCGGATTGGGCGTATTTGTCGCATCAGGCATAGCGGCTATCGTCATTACACTGGTTACCATCAGCTTCCAGGCGATAAAAGCGGCGCTGGCTAACCCGGTGAAGAGTTTGCGGTCGGAGTAGATAGCATAATTATGCATCTCTGCAATAGTAATATCTATGAAATTTCAGCCCTGTCCGTGGTTTCAGCCCTGTCCGTGGTTTCAGCACGGACGGGGCTGCATATTTAAACGGGTTCTTGTAGCGTTCCGGTCATTCTAAGCGTAAGGATATAAAACCAATAACCCGATGAAAAAGTTCATCATCATTATCACGGTATTTATAACTGCAGCAGGGTTATTTTCCTGCAAAAATTCAGCTGTAGATCCTCCTGCAAACACTATCCTGGGTAAATGGAATATTAAGGTTGATACGACGATGACGGGTATAGGCCCTGTACAAACAGCGCAGATATACCTTGGTAAATCGGGCGATTATTTTGATTTCCGATCTAACCATAAGCTATACATCAAAGAAGGCGCTACGCTGGATACCTTTGCCTATAAAGTGGTGGCCGACAATAAAATTACCATCAGCATTGTTGGATCTTCTGATATTGCCGAAAACTGTTTTATAGATGCGCTCAGCCCAACCAGCGCTACTATCAATTTCTTCCCTTATTTAGTTAATCCCGGTGGGAATACTGCGAAAGTGGTATACTTAACACGATAATCTGTAGGTTGTTGGTCACAAGACACAACAACGGCGAATGTCACCGTGCAAAAACTGTCCTAATGTCTCGTCCTGAAATAGGTTTACACATTAAGTAAACGAAAATGGACAAAAAAACAGCAGCACAAATTATCCAGGACTATTCGGTACATGGCTTAAGTTATCGTAGTTTAGGGAAGAAATATGGCATCCCCCATGTTACAG
>JBIOHG010000009.1:0-88707 GCA_044448765.1 Sphingobacteriales bacterium
AATCTATCTAAAATGAAGCTAAAAATTCGCTTCCCGGGAAAGCTATGGGCTGTCGGGAAGAGGGAAAATGTGTTGGCTGCGCTGGCGATGACACTTTTCAGTGTGCTGAGCTATGGGCAGGGTTCGCTTAAGCCTGGGAATATGGTGCCGGACGTGACTGTGGGTAAGCTGCTGAATTATCCGGAAAGGAGTGTAAAGATTTCAGGGTTTTGCGGGAAGGTGCTGATACTGGATTTCTGGGATACGTGGTGCAGCAGTTGTGTGCGAATGTTGCCGCGGGTGGATTCGCTGCAAAAGGAGTTCGGGGACAAGTTGTTCATTCTGCCGGTTACGGATCAGAAGGAGGAGCTGGTCCGGCATTTTCTGAAAACCAATGGCTACCTGGCGGGATTCAGGATCACGACGGCGGTGGAAGATAAAGTGTTAAACGGGCTGTTCCCGCATAAGCTTTTGCCTCATGAGGTTTGGATCGGTCCGGGCGGTGAGGTGCTGGGGATCACGACGGGGCAATATGTCAATGCGCGGAATATTAACCTGGTACTGGAGGGCAAAAAGCCAGACTGGATGGTCAAGGAGGACGGGAAGCCTATTGATGATGCGCAACCGTTTCTTTCTATTGCGTTGCTTGAACGGACGGCTGGTGACGCTCCCGTTTTCACGGAATGCCTGACGGGTTATCTGAAGGGGCAGCCGTTAAAGGCGGGTGTGGTGAGGCATGACAGTACCACATGTTATTATTTTATCAACCATCCGCTGCTGCATTTATATGCTTTGGCGTTGGGCAGCCCGCTGCCATTTAATGCTAAGCGGCGGGTGCTGGAGGTGGATGATACTTCGGACTATGTCTATTCGGCTCAAAGCGGCTATCGCAACAGTTGGGAAGCGTTTCATAGCTTTAGTTATGAAGCAACGGTTCCATTAAATGTACCGGAAGCGGCGGTTTTAGAAGAGCTTAAAACTAAACTTGACCTGTGGACCGGGAGGCGTGGCAGTATTCGCGCGGAGCTTACCGATTGCCTGGTATTGCGGGCGGCAGACAGTAGTAGCCTTAAAACCAGTTATGCGGTAAAAGATATCCGCTTAAAGGATAATATCCTGCACGCCGTTCAGTGTAAGGATCTTGCCTGGGTATTGGACCGGGAGCCAGGTCTGCCACCGGTATTCAATGAATGTGGCATTCAAAGATCATTCGATCTTGACCTGGCGGCATGGCCCCGGGGTACTGAAGCCTGGAACGCGGTGCTGAAGCCTTTGGGCCTCGAACTGCGGACTGAAAAAAGAATGCTGCCGATGTTCGTCCTTGAAAAACCTGTATTAACTCAACCTTTAACGCATCCTAATCCTTAAAATTTATGAAAAGATCTGTTCCATTTCTATTACTTTTCCTTTTTCCGCTGCTCATGCAGTCGCAGGACCTGTTCAAAGGCAGGGTAGCCGACGCCAGGAGCCGGGATCCATTGCCCGGCGCGACAGTGCGCGTCAAAGGGACATCAGCGTTCATCATTGCTGACAAAGACGGGTACTTTAGTTTGCAAGTGGCCCGGCTGAAGGACACGCTCCAGGTGTTTTATGTCGGTTATAAGCTGCTGCAGGTGCCTGTTCCGCAAACGCAGCCTTTTACCATTTTTCTTGAACCGAATACGCATGACCTCGATGAGGTCATTGTGTCGACGGGTTATCAGACGCTGCCAAAGGAACGGGCCACGGGCTCGTTCGAACATATCGGTAATGCGCTATTGAACCGCGAGGTGAGTACGGATGTGCTAAGCCGGCTGGACGGTATTGCAAGCAGCGTATCGTTTGATAAGCGGCCGGGCTCGGAAAATGTCATCAGCGTCCGGGGGCTGAGTACGCTGACGGCGACCATCAGCCAGCCCCTGGTCGTGGTGGACAATTTTCCTTATTTGGGTGATGTGACTAATATCAATCCAAATGATGTGGAAAGTGTCACGATCCTGAAAGACGCTGCGGCATCATCGATCTGGGGTACCCGGGCGGGTAATGGCGTTATCGTGATCACCACCAAACATGGAAAATATAACCAGCCGATGCGGATCAGCTTGAACAGCAATGTGACCGTTTCACAGAAGCCTGATCTTTATACATTTCCGGCGATCAGTTCGCCCGATTTCATCAATGTAGAAAAGTATTTGTTCAGCCAGGGTTTTTATGATGACGACCTGGCCAATATTTATACGTTCCCGGTCATTTCTCCCGTTGTCGATATCCTCAGCCAGGAACGGAACGGTACGCTTTCCGCGGCGGATGCGAACCAGCAGATCAGCGCATTGGGTCAGCATGACTTGCGGCGGGACCTGCTCAAATATGCTTACCGGAACGCGGTCAGCCAGCAATATGATCTCAATATTTCCGGGGGGAACGACAAGGCTGACTATGTGGTATCAGCGGGTTACGACCATAACCTTCAAACCTTGGTGGGAAACAGTTATGAGCGTTTTACCTTCCGGGACGCCAATGAATTCCGTCCGCTGAAGAACCTGTCGGTACAAACGTCTATACAGTTTACGCATAGCCTTAGTGTACAAAACAGCCAGGCCTCCTATGGCGGTATGATACCCGGCGGCGGCAAACTGGCGCTATACCCCTACGCACAATTGGCGGACGCAAACGGGAACCCGCTGCCGGCGCCGAAGGATTACGGGCGGGCATTCGTGGACACGGCAGGAAACGGCAATTTGCTCAGCTGGCAATATAAGCCTTTGCAGGAAACTCAACTGGCGAATAACCCAACGAGGCTTGATGAACTCTTATTAAATGCGGGCTTACACTATCAGTTAACCAAGGCGTTCAGTGCCGAGGTCAAATACCAGTATGAGGACCAGGTCAGCAACAACCCCGACTATTACAGTGAGGGTACCTACCTGGCGCGTAGTTTGATCAACACTTACACGCAATTCGATGGCACGAATTATACGCCGGTCATCCCATTAGGCGGAATACTGGATGACGGCAAGAGCCTGCTCAACGGGCAGGACCTGCGCGGGCAACTGAATTTTGATCCGGTATGGAAGGGCGGCAACCGCTTAAATGCGATCATCGGCGCGGAGGTCAGTCAGCAAAGCACAAGTTCGGCCCTGGAGCGGACTTATGGCTTCAGTGATAATTCCTATACTTCCCAGCCCGTGGATATGGTAAACCTCTATAATACTTATGACGGCCTGGAGGGGCAGGCTGGGGTGCCTTATATGAATTCTTTCAGTTCACTGCTGAACCGCAGCGTCTCGTTGTACGGCAACCTGGCTTATACTTACCACGACAAGTACACATTGAGCCTGAGCGCCAGGAAGGACGCCTCGAACCTTTTCGGCGTGACAACGAACCGGAAATGGGTGCCGTTATGGTCGGCGGGAGGAAGCTGGCTGTTATCAAATGAAAAATTTTATCATTGGGACGCGGTGCCTTTTCTCAAGTTAAGGACCACTTACGGCTACAGCGGAAACGTCAACAACAGCATTCCGGCGGTGACCACGATCGACTACCTGACGCCTAATTTCGCCAATAGCATTAACAACCTGCCATTCGCGGTTGTCGACAACTTTCCCAACCCCAACCTGAGATGGGAAAAGATCGGGCAGCTGAATGTCGGGCTGGACTTCGCCTCAAAGGGTAACCGGATCTCGGGCAGTATCGAATATTACTACAAAAATGCCATGGACCTTTTAGGGCTGGTACAGGCGGACATCACGGCAGGCGCGGGAACTACGCTGAACTATAACAGCGCGAGCCTGCACAACCGGGGTTTCGATATTACACTGAACAGTATAAATACAATAGGGGCAGTAAAATGGAACACAGCGTTGCTTTTTTCGATGAGTAAAAATACTGTTGCCAGGTATTTGTTCAGTCCTTCAGGCTATAGCCAGTACATCAACAGCGGCAGCGTTATCGATCCCATAGTCGGGCAGCCGGCTTATAGTATCATCAGCTTTAAATGGGCGGGCCTCGATCCCGCGAACGGCAACCCGCGGGCCTACCTGAACGGCAAGGTCAGTGAAGATTATGCAGCGATCGTTTCAAGCGTATCGAAACAGGATTTGGTTTTCAGCGGTTCGGCGCTGCCGCAATATTTCGGATCGCTGCGCAACGACGTTAGTTTCCGGCGTTTTACGCTTTCGGCTAATCTCGTTTACCGCTTCGATTATTATTTCCGCAGGAACGCGATCAGTTATTCATCCCTGTTCAATTACTGGGTCGGTTACGGGGATTTTAACCAGCGCTGGCAAAAGCCGGGCGATGAGCGGTCCACGCAGGTGCCATCGATGGATTACCCGGCAGACCCCAACCGCGACGCGGTGTACGGTGAATCCAATGTTACGGTGATGAGAGGCGACAATATCCGGCTTCAGGATATGCGGCTAAGTTACCGGCCTGACCAAAGCAAGCTGCGATGGCTTCCCTTCCGGGCGATAGAACTGTATGCCTATGCCGACAACCTGGGGATACTATGGCGGGCCAATAAGCTGCACCTCGACCCGGATTATGGCTCGGCCATTCCCGCGCCAAAAACACTTTCATTAGGCTGTAAACTGGACTTTTAAATTAGAATTTATGAAACTTTACAAATTATTTATCCCCGTTATCCTGCTGCTGTCAACCGTATGCTATTCCTGCAAAAAATACTTGGACGCCAAGCCGGACCGGTCCCTGGAGGAGCCCTCCACGCTGCAGGATTACCAGGCCATGCTTGATTTCAAGACGATCAGTGCTAATTTTCCGTTCGCCGGGGACATCGGTTCTGATGATTATTATTTGACCTACACCAGCTGGAACGCGCTCCTATCAGTTATCTACCGCGACACGTATGTTTGGGCGCCCAACGCGGTCAATGACCAGGACTGGCAATATATGTATGGAGTTATCCTGGATGCCAATATCGTGATCGACGGAACCGGGAAGCTGCCGGGTAAGGGCAACAATGCCGCTGCGCTCGACGAGGTCAAAGGCAGCGCTTATTTTGTCAGGGGCTATTGCTACTATCAGTTGGCCAATGTCTTCACGCTGCCCTACAGCAATACGAACAGCACCGTTAAGCAACTGGGCCTGCCGCTGCACCTGGAAGCCAGTATCACCACGCCCACGGTCCGGGCAACACTCGCTCAAACGTACGGCCAGATCATAAGCGACTTGAAAACAGCAGCGGCCTTGCTTCCTGTCCAGCCGCTTGTCAAAACCCGTCCCTGCAAGCCGGCGGCCTTCGGCGCACTGTCGCGGGCCTATTTAGCGATGGGGAATTATGTACAGGCGGGTCTGTATGCCGATTCCTGCCTGCAATTGCAAAACAAGCTGATTGATTACAATACGCTTAACCCTTTAGCGAGCCTGCCCTTCCCTTTATTTAATACCGAGGTGATCTTTCATAATACAACATCGGGGCGCGGGGCCGTGGTTAGCCCGTCGCGGGCCATCGTGGACAGCAACCTCTATAGAAGTTATGCGGATAACGATCTGAGGAAAGTACTATTTTTTAAGATGAATGCTGCTCACCTGCCTGTTTTTAAGGGAGATTACGGTGGTTCTGGAACGGCCCTCCTGTTTGGAGGGATCGCGACCGATGAAATGTACCTGGTCCGGGCGGAATGCCATGCACGTAATAACGAGGTCGCTTCCGCGATCAGCGACCTGAATATGCTACTGGTTAACAGGTATGCAACGGGGACCTATACGGCATATCCGATCACCCTGGCGCCGGATTCAGCATTAAGCCTGATCCTCAGCGAAAGGAGAAAGGAGCTGGCCTTCAGGAGCGAGATACGCTGGGGCGATTTGCGGCGGCTGAACCAGGACGAACGCTTCGCGCTGACATTGACGCGGAATTTAAATGGAACGCTGTATACGTTGCCGCCGAATGACAAGCGCTACGCTTACCTGATCCCTGTTAGCGTCATCCAGCTTACCGGAATACCTCAAAACGAACGATAACAAAAAAAGGGGGCTTGCGCCCCCCTTTAAAAACTAATTATGGACAGATCAGTTACCCTGCAAAAATACATCCCCGTTGCCGGTATTCAGGTCATTGATCCTGGTGGTCAGGCCGCTGTTGATCGATGGCTCATTCGTGTGAGGAGCGGACTGAGCAGGGGCCTGTATGGCGCAGATCACGGTCGAGCCCGAGCACACCGGGCTGCCGGGAAGTTTGGTATAGTTGGCCGGGTCCGTCGGGCCGCTCATTGCTGGTACGTATTGCCAGTAGGGGTTAGTAAAAGGTTTTGGCTGGGGAGCCTTAAAAGCGAAAGCGGCGACACAGCCGAGCAGCAATGCTGCTATAGTCATATTAATTTTAAAACGTTTCATACAAATGAATGCTTTGTTGTATCAAAAAACATTCAGAAAAACTTTAATGAATATTTAAATTTCTTATGCCTACTCTGTCGAGGGGTTTTGGGCGCCTCCCCTTCCGGCCCTGCGATAACTAACCACCAGGGCCGGCGTTTGGGACAATATTCAGGTATCACCAAACCTCCTTTCTTTAGCCTCGAGGTATATACCGACGATGGTGATCAGCAGGAAAATAATGTTGAAGGCCAGGTGCGGCCCCCAGGCAAGATGGCCGAGTATACCGCCGCAGGGACAGGGCACGCGCCCCCAGAAACGCAGCAGGGCGAGGGCGGCATAGCCGGTAAACTGTATCATCAGTACCAGCGAAAGCCAAAGCCCGGCTATCCTGGTCCGTTTAAAAACGAGCAGTACAGCAGCGGAGAGTTCCGCAGCGGGAATCAGGTAAGACAATACATAGGCGATCTTCGGGGGAAATGGCTGGACGAGCAACTGGGCTTCAAAAGTAGCAAATGCCAGGAGTTTTACCAGTGCCGCATAGGTAAACAAAAGAATGAGCAGCGGCGCCGCAAATTGCCGGTAGCGTCCCGAAACAAAATCTTTTAATGATCTCATATCCTCCATAGATGCAAAATAAGCCGTTCGTAAAAGGCTGGAACAGTATGACATCAGTGGGAAAGGGGTATGAAAATAAATTAATCCCGAAAAGTACTGCCGGATAACCATCTTTTTTTTACACTTGCGCCCTTCTGATTATGCTACCTGAATACCATATCCTATCCCAACTATTTCTAAGGACGCCCCTTTTAAGTTATACCGACTACCAGGCAGCTATCTCAGAAGAACTAACAAGTAACCCTCATTTTCGCCTGGCGCTGTATTTAGCCAGCCCGGGTTTTTACGCGGTCCTGGAAAGTAAAAACTTTGCTATTTCAGCGCTGAACCCGAAAGAACTGACCAGCCTGCAGAAATACTTTAACCGCATGAGCTTCCGCCCTACCCCGTTCGGCTTGTTTTCTTCCTTCAGTGTGGCAAAATGGGGCAACGAGGGTAACATCATTTTACCGGGAGCTGATCATACGCAACTGCACCTGCTGCCAGACCAGCAGGTGGCAACCCTGGCCGAAAAAATATTGAGTCCCGGGTTATTTGAAATTATTTACCAGGTCAACCCTACCCTTTACCGGCTTGCCGGTGAATACCGTTTTATCAAGACTACCGTCCACACAGACCGCACGCCATTTTCGTTCTCGCTTGAATCTTTTGAAGTCAACCCGCTAACCAGCAGGTTGTGTCTTTTTTTGCGGTGCAGCAACAAGACCGGAAAGGACATCATACATTTCCTGGTTACGAAAACGGGCTGTGACGAACAAGAAGCGACAGCCTACCTGGAATTCCTGGCCGAGGCACAAGTCGTCCGCCCGGTCTGCGGCATGAACATTACCGGCAGCGATTATTTGCTTCATCACGAGGAACAGCATTCTCCTGGATTCAGAGATATAGCCCAAGTGATCAAAAAATTCCGTTGGCTGTCTTCGTCCGCGCCTGCCTGTATTACCGCACTGCGTGATCTGGAAGAAGACCTGAAGCGCGTATTTAAGTCACGCGGAAAGGCACAGCCAGATAAATACTTCTATGCGAATGCCGAACGGCATGTAGTTGCAGGGAGCCTGCCTGTCAAATACCAGGAAACCCTAATTGCCGCATCCCATGCCCTGGCCCGGTTAACAGAGGTGATTAAGCCGCCGATGCTTGAATCGTTCATCAAAGACTTTAAGGAACGCTTTGACGGGATGAAAATACCGTTAATGCAAGCGTTGGATCCTGATGCGGGTGTGGGTTATGGCCATTTCGCCGACAAAGCTTCCGCAGCGCCATTGCTTAAGCAACTTCAAATGCCCGATCAAACCAGGAGCAGTCCAATGGTCGATTGGTCCGCTGCCCGCCGGCTGCTGATGACAAAGTGGACAGAAAGCGGAACAAGAGAAAACGTGATCCGATTAGAGGAGAACGATTTGGCTGAGCTCGATGCTCCGGGAAAGGTTTATCCGCCGAGCCTGGCTATTATATTCCGGTTAACACACGAGGGTATGCTCATTGAAAATGCCGGCGGTGTGGCCGCAGCATCGCTTATCGGTCGCTTCACGCCATTTTCGGAAGAGGTTTGCCAATTAGCAGCATCCATCACAAGAATGGAATCGGAAGTTAACCCTGAGGTGATTTTTGCAGAGATCGGGCAATTGTCGGATACGCATACGGATAACATCAACCGGCGACGATCCATATACGACTACGAAATACCGCTCAATAGCGTTTCATTACTAGCAATGGACAAACAGATCCGGCTTGACGAACTACTGGTATCCGTAAAAAATGATACCATTATCCTGGAAAGCCTGCGTTTGAAAAAAGTTGTAATACCGCGGCTGAGTTCAGCCTACAATTTCCGTCACAATAACCTGGCAGTGTTCCGCTTTCTCTGCGATCTGCAATACCAGGGATTTCATGCGGGCCTTACCATGGACCTCGAAAGTTATTTCCCGGGAATGTCTCACTATCCCAGGGTCACTTTTGATAATGTCATCCTTTCCCCTGCTAAATGGCACATCAGGTCTCAGCCGGTGAGCCCTGATGGAATTGAAATGTTCCGGGAAAAGCTCCGGCTGCCGGCCTGCGTGGCACTCACACGTTCCGATCAGCAGATCGTTTTTAATCTCGACGATGAAAGTGACCGCCGTTTTTTTTGCGATTGCGTGTCCGGGTTACCGGCTTTTACTTTACAAGAGTTTTTTCTTCCGGATAAAGAGGCCCAAACGGTAATGACAACCGCCGGTAAGCCGGTTATCAGTCAATTCATCGCATTCCTGGTCAATCCAAACACAGTTTACCGCAACGTGCCTTTTTTGGCCCCATTAACAGCGAAAATGCAAAGAGAATTTGTGTTGGGATCGCAATGGCTTTATTTAAAGATATACTGCACGACTGCATCAGCCAACGATATACTGGTCAGGAAGATCCTTCCACTGATTGGCGAGTTTAGGAAACAGGGCCCTGCTTGCTGGTTCTTCATACGTTATGCGGACCCGGGGCCACATATCCGTTTGCGTATAAAGATCAAACCGGAACGAACCGGGGAGGTGATCGCTCTCTTCAGAAAACAGTTTTCCGATTTAGTGAAGGACCATATTATCCGGGAATACCAGGCAGATACTTACCGCCGCGAACTCGAGCGGTATGGCCCTGATCGGATCGATGCGGCCGAACAAGTATTTCACGCAAGCAGCGAGCTGGTCGCTCATTTTATAAAGAACAATAATCAAGGGTTTTGCAGTACAGATGAGTTTGCTATTTCCTGTTTTGAGCTGATCCTGGCAACGGCTGAAGCCTCAGTCACCCGGCAAATTGATTTTCTTGCCAGTGTCAGTCAGTCGTTTTATCAGGAATTCAAAGGGGACAAAAAGTTCAAAGTCGGACTGGACGTTTTATACCGGGGCAAAAAACAAGAGTTCGCAGACGCGATCTGTGATGACGGGATTTATGCACGTCTAAAAATTGAAAAGCAGCAGTGTAACTTTAGCCGGGCCCTTGCGGCGGTGATGACCGGCAACAGTTTTGATGCAGCGAAAAAAAACGCGCTTTTAGCGGATATCATTCATATGCACCTCAACCGGCTTTACAGCGATAACCAGCGTCAGCAGGAAATGGTGCTATATTATTGTTTTCATAAATATAAACTTTCCCGGCAAGCCCTATCCATCAGATCAGCCCGTTGTTCTCTTGCTCTGGACCAGTAACTCCTTCATCGAGGCCAGGAACGGGTTGCGGTAAAACCGCCCTAAAGAGATGACCGACCGGTCGTCCAGCGTCACCTGTCCGTTTTCCAAAGTTTTGATGCGGTTGTTATTGATGATAAAAGACCGGTGTATACGCGTGAACCGGCTTCCGGGAAGACGTTCAGCAATTTCTTCCATCGTCAGGTAAGCCATGTGTTTGCCTGAAACCAGATGTATACGGATGTAATTTTGCGCCGCTTCGACATAGATAATATCTTCAACGATAATCCTGATCATTTTTCCTTTAATGTCGCTCTTGATATAAAAATAATCTTTCGGGGTATCTGCCCCGGGCGCGATAGCCTGGAAATGCTTTTTTAATTTCACGATAGTTCTTAAAAACCGTTCATAGCTTACCGGTTTAAGTACATAATCAAAGGCTTCTTTTTCAAAAGCTTCTATCGCATACTCCGGGAAAGAGGTTGTAAAAACAACTTTGGTATATAATGACACCATCCCGGCAAATTCCATGCCCGACAATTCAGGCATGTCGACGTCCGCGAAGGTAACTTGGGGAGCGTCCGGGCCTGCTATATCCTTTAATGCCACCAGGGGATCAGTCGTATATCCCTGCAATACGAGACCCGGCGTTTTTTCGATATAGGCCTTTAAGACTTCAATGGCATGAAATTCATCATCAACAATATAACAGGTAAGATTCATAATTGCATACTTAATTCAAGCCGGTAGTACGTTTCCTGATCGGTGATGTCCAGCTTATAGCGGCCGGGATACGCAAAGTCAAGTCTCTTAATGGTATTTCGTAAACCAATTCCCGGCGTTTTCTGTCCGTCACGCTGCCTTTTTTTCAAATTCCGGGTCTCAAAGGTAAGGATACGTTGCGGATTTACGGATATAGAGATACGGGCCGGATTGGCCTCATCGGTCAGCTTGCCGTGCTTGAAAACATTTTCAACCAATGTCAGTAAAACGAGCGGTATTATTTTTACGCCTTCCGGGTCACCGTCTATTTCTTCGATCAAATAAAGTTCATGATCATACCGGAGACGGTTCAGACTCAACAGGTTCTGAATTTGTTCAAGTTCGAGATACAGGTCGATCTCAGCGGCATCATTGCTCTCCAATGAATAACGCATGACGTCGGAAAGCTGCAAGATGCATTCGGAGGCGACCGGTGACAATTTGTAAACCGAATTGTATACAAAATTCAAGGTGTTAAAGAGGAAATGCGGACTGATCTGCTGTTGGAGAAAAGCATACCTGACCTCAGCGAGTTCCTTCTCTGAGCTGGCTATCTCAGCGCGGTAGTTAAGCATCCGGCGGATCAGCCAGTACACAGTTCCTAAACCGATAAAATAAACGCATCTCCATGCACTAAGGAACAGGTATTTACTTACGAATCGCAAATCATTCAACTGAAGCTTGTAAGATTCGATATACCGGTCAACCAAGCATTTCAATAAAATACAAGCTACTAATTCAGGTACTATTAAAACCAAACAGGCCACATGAGGCCTTTTTAACCTGCCAAATGCAAACGGCAGGGCAATCCTTGCGTGGAAATAAAAGATGCTGATGTATAATATATAATAGACAAAAGCACGTCCGATGCCTGACAACGTACCGTTTACAAAAAAAACTGATGCTAATTCGTAAAATATAAAAATAAGCCATGCGATTATGTGAAAAAGGAGGGGATTCGATTTCTTTCGGATAAGCCATGAATAGTTCTGTAATGCTAATGCCATAATTTGTTATATGTCTACAGCATTTAGCTGTTCGAGTAATAGAGTTATTCTTTTTTCCAATGACTGATAATTTAACTAAAAATCAAAGAAATGAAAAATTTATCAGTAAAAAATCTCAAAAAAACTACCCGTACAGTTTGTGAATTCACAGGAAACAATGATGCGCTTTCGGACACAACCACCACCACTACCGGGACCGATCCGACAACCACTACGATTACTGTCACGACTTCCACGCATATTTTTTGAGCTGCCAGCAAGACAGCCGTGAATGATGCATTATTTGTTTAAATTAAAATGGACCATCGTTCGCGGTGGTCCAAAATAGTTATGCCTTGCTACAACATGAACTTAAAGCCCTCGAGACAATCGGTGATCAATTCAGTCCGGAACAAACGGATGGGATTGAATGTAACAGGGCCTCTCCTGATCGTTGCCAGGCCAGGATAAAGGCGGAGTGTGAGCGCGTTTCTGACGCTCTAACCAAAGCGATCTTTAGTTCGGCGAAGGATAATGTTATCGAACGCTATGTACAATATCACCAAACCGGGATCATCCGGTTAGCAGAGCGCTTGCAGGGTTATCAAATGTTTTACCTGTCTGATGAAAAACTTAAGGATCAGCGGGAAATGCTTGAATATTTTATTTCCCGGTTGTTTGCGCTCCTCAATTATATGGAAAAGTTCTTTTCGAAATATTTCGATCTGGACACCAGGATACCAGGCGCCTACCGGCAGATGGCGCTGGCGGAATTGACTGCACCCATCAGCCGGCTACTGGAGTTGGTTGAATGCAGGATGGTCTCCGTTGCATTAAAAGAATGTTTGGCGGATTACTTGCTCTCCTTCAATAACGACCAATTTCCGGTTAACCTGGATTTCAGAGGTCTCATCTACCTGAAGGGCTTTATTACAGAACTTGACCAGGCGCTTCATCAGAAGGGGACCATTGCATGGGACCTTAAATTATCGATGACGCTGATTTATCTTAATTTTAATCACCTGGCGTTCCTGGTCTATTGCCAGGATAGCATCCGCATTGAGCTGGACAATGCTGCTACGGGCGAACAGCACCGGCGGATCTTAAGCAGGTCCCTGGCGCTCATCAAGGGCCTTCAAACTAAGCCATCATGGAGTTATCATCCGGCATGGCCGGACATCAAAACGATGATGGAAAACTGGCTGAACGAAGAGATCCTCATGTTAATTAACCGGGAAACAATGGCACCGGCAGTAAAAATTGCCGGCCATGAAAAATTAGTGCTAAACCTTTCCGTTGCCCAGATCGCCTGTATCATCCGGCTATTTTATGAAGAAGGCACATTCGGTACCGTTAGTGTTACAGATATTATGAAATTCACATCGCGACATTACCGTTCAAAACGGCAACAGCATATTTCAGCAGGCAGTCTGAGCAAAGAATATTACAGTACCGGCCAGGTAACGGCGGCTGTCATCAGGGACCTGCTGCAGAAAATGGTAGCGAGGATCAATAAGAATTACTTCCCGGTATTGGCTGCAATCTGTGCAGCATATTATGGCTCATTAATAACCGGCTAAGCTCACCCAGCCAGTTATAGCTAAATCCTTCCTTTTGTGTAATGAGAGCAGGTTGCGTACCTACTATTTGTTCTAGGTTAGAAAACCCCATCAGCTTGCTTCTCAAATAAAAATTCTCGCTCACCGGGAGATCTTTCAGCTCAGCTGTCAAAAATGCCTGCTCATTTGTGTTTGATCCCATATGTCTTCTAAGTATGATCAAATATAACAAATGGTGTGTTAAAACACAACATTATTATTTATTAAAAAAGCCAATTTTCCCGCAGTAACACCTGCGATGATCAGTGAAATTCAAAAAGAAACCTTGGTACAATTTGGCCGTCATTTACAGGCACTTCGCACAAAGAAAAAGCTTTCCCTCAGAAAGCTTGCCCATAACTGCAATATTGAGCACAGTGATATAAAAAGATATGAGAATGGCGAAATAAACATGACATTCCTGACCATGATAGAACTGGCAAAAGGTTTAAATGTGCCGATACAAGAATTAATCGAATTCTAAAGATATTTATGTTCGTACGGCATTAATTTCCAGCGTCTAGTTTTAAAAGTTTTTCTATTCTCGCCAATCTTGCCTGTTGATCGGCAATGGTTTTTTTCTGCTCGTCAAGCTGCTTGTCTTTATCGATCAGGTAAAGTGTCAGTTCCTCGACCTTTTTTACCAATTTGGAGTTCATGTCCCCTAAATCCTGTCCATTTTTTTCCACTTCAGCAGCTGAAGGCATATCAGGGAGATGATGATTTGTTTTTAAATAATTAGCCACATCCTGCAATGGCCTTAATTGATAAGTATCACCGAATACATAATCCGGCCAGTTGGCTTCCGCTTTTACGGTAACGGAAGTAGCGATCGTATTGCCGTTTATTGCGAACTGATAGCCTGTGGGCACACTTGTAGTTCCGATAGCAACGCCCCCGGCGAAGGTTTTGATGCCGGCAATATTTTCATTACCGGTAAGGTGTACGACATTGGCGTCGTTGGCTGCGGTATATCCCAAAAGCGGCTGATAGGTTGAGGCTGCTGTAGTCGTTTTTAAATACCGGGTATCGCCCTTAGGGAAGAAATTGGTGATCGTCTGTAACTTTGCGGTATCGTTGGACAAAGTGATGGTGCCGGTACCGTTTGTCACCGTCAGGCCGGTACCAGAGCTGCCACTCAAAGTCTTAGCTTCCATCCCGGTAGCCCCTGAATTCGCTCCGACTAACTGGTTACCGGTCAATGCCGTTCCATTTAAATAAAAGAGGCCGTTGTCGGTTATGGCAAACCGTTCGGTATAACCGCCATTGTTGATCTGGCTGGAGATCGCCAGTTTGGACGTAACGCTACTACCTGAAATGGGGTGGTTCTCAATTATAAAATCCGTTGGCTGGGAAGCTGTGGCCGAAGTATTCCAGGCGTTGCCGTCGAGGCGGATCCTACCTGAAAGAATGGCCGGGGTACCAGATGTGGCGTTCGCATTAGGGCCTGCGAAATATCCGTCAGTTGAAGTTGAATGACCGTTGAAAGTGGCGTATCCTCCTCCAATTGTCAGATTGGCGAAAGGATCAATTTGTAAAACATTCGTATAAGCACCCCCGTTTTGCGATGCGGCAATATCAAATGCACCGTTGGACAAAAAAGAACCGGGAATAGTCCCGACGGATAGCCTGTAATTTAATGCTTCCGATACGGACGAGGAGGTGTTCCAGGCATTAGCCATAAAGGTAAGCCCGGGTGAATATTGCTGCGTTCCGGAGGTTGCCGCTGATGTGTTCCTTAAAGTAATGGCATCGGTCGTACTCTGTCCCAAACCTGAATAATTACCTCTTATTAAGGTATTATGAACACCAGTAAAGGAACCATCCGTATAAGATGGCGTTATATCCAGGGCTGTAAGCACGTCATTATTTGCGGCAGCAGTTAAGGAAGGTGTTATAGAAATACCCTGGGCTGTTCCCGAGGATGCGGTAACAGCGTTATTAAATGAATGTTTACCGGTCCAGGTAGGGCTGAAAGACTGATCGACTGCAACAGTTGCAGTGGCGGAACCGTTGTATGAAAAAGAGGTGATGCCGGTTCCCTGCGAAAGGTTGCTTAGATTGCTTCCTAAAGCCACACCGCTGATAGTGGAATTGGTCAGTGAGCTGTTACCGATGTTCGTTATCGTATTACTGCTTCCCGAAATGGTCTTATTGGTTAACGTTTGTATACCCGTCAGGCTTGCGTAGCGCGTATCGCCTTTTGGAAAGAAATTGGCGATGGTTTGCAGTTTGGTCGTATCGTTGGAGAACGTTATTGTGCCGGTACCGTTCGTTATGGCAAGACCAGTCCCTGAACTGCCACTTAAAGTCTTTGCTTCCATACCCGTAGCGCCAGAATTTGCACCCACCAATTGGTTTGCGGTTAATGCCGACGCATTAAGTAAAAACAGCCCATTATCTGCCATACCGAAACGCTCATTATAACCCCCCGCATTGATCTGGCTGGAAAACGCAAGACGGGACGTGATCGGGCTGGTGCCATTAACAGGCTTCACTTCTGTTATCCAATCAGCCACTTGCGATGCTGATCCGGTCCAGGCTGTTCCTGATAAATGGAGGCGGGGAGAATACTGCACGGGCGTTCCGGATGTTGAAGCTTGCTTATTTTGGCTCAATAGACCATCCGTAGATGTGGTGGTAAGGGCATTTACGGTACCAATGTACTGACCTGCATTGACCGCCCCAATAGCGCCGCCGCCTACGTCTACGCTTAATGAACCGTTAGTGCCCAACTGGAGATTTGTACCCCAGGTTCCACCATTTATAGAGGATTGGATGAATAGGTTGCCAGCAGCAACACCTCCCTGCACCGGCAGGCTGTATATCCTGAAGTCAACCGATTGAGAAGTACCGGCCGTTGTGCCCCAGCCGAAAGACTGAAAATGAAGGGACGGTGATATTTGCTGTGCATTATTAGCTGCAGCTGTCGTATTCTGTAGCAGGAATCCGTCGGCCGTGGTCGTCCCCAGGGAATTGATCTGGATGCCCTGCATTTTCAGCCAGGTGTAAAATTTGGAGGTATCGAGAGTTGTGGTGACGTTCGACCCGCCATTATAACTACCACCTGTAAGACCGCGGCCTAAGGTAAGCGTTTGTGCAGACCCGGTAAGGGTGACAAAGCATAGCGATAAAAATAAAATAAGGCTTTTCATATTTTATTGATTTGAATAAGGTTCAAACTGTAAAAACGACCCTTTGCTCGATTGCAAAAGGGACGATCGAATGGATCAGAAGCCTAAATTTAAAAAATTAATTTGTCATTTTATACCGTGTTTTCACGGTATTTTCAGGTATTTTTCACGGTAAGTCAAACCATGGAAACAGGTCATTTTCCATCGAGACCTTAAAGACGGGCTGAAAATGATTTCGGTTAATTCTTCCTATCCGACCAAAGAACAACCTGGAAACGATCATCACTGTATGAGGCCGGAATCGTGTGGTCGATCGTGAAATTAATATGCACACCAGGTATCATGTCGACACTATCCTTGAGGTAATTATCTTTACACCAGATGTGAATTGTAGGGGGTATTTTAACATACGCATGAAGTTTCATATACATGGGTGTATTTTCATTGTTTTCGACATGTAGTTTAAATGACATGCCACGGATGTAAGGCACATGGTCTTCTTCCAGATTGTAGCCATCGTCTGTTATGGTCCATATTTTGACCGGATCGTAGCCCATAAAATAAGCAATGTCCGAATCCCCTATATAGTCGCCTTCCAGCGTTTTGAGTGAATATTTATGATTGAAGTTGAAACCGGTCCAGTCGTAGTAAGTGCTATCTCTTACCGCATAAAAGGAAAATATACCGCCGTCAGGAATGGTATCGTATACTGGTACAATCACAACCTTTTTAGGGGTTACCGCGTCTTTTTTGGTGCAGGCTGCAAAAACAAGCAGCATAAGTATTGGCACAATTAACTTTTTCATCATCTTTAATATTTTATCCTCCACTTCAATCAAATCGCGGGGCCAGTTCGATAATTTCAGGTACGAACCACGTACGACGCTCAATTAGCGGGCCAAACAATAATCCATTGTCATTTTGTTTTAATTGACCGAAAATAACGGCGATAAGTCGTCATAGTGGGGATTGTCTTCCACGTTTAGATCGTATAAAGCCCGGAACAATATCTACCTAATCAATCGATGGATTCCACTAACTCTCTGGTGATCTATACAAAAGTATAAAAAATATTTTTCAAATTACCACCGTGAAAACACGGTATTTTTTAAATCACAACATGCTCATATTTTTCATTTTGTTAAATCTGCAATAGCTGTTGAAGGCTTTGATCCAGCTCTGAAAGTATATCTATGATCTATACCTCATAATTTGAAACCAACGTCATCAAGTTCTATCTGGGCGAGCAGCCTGTGCAGGTAATTTTATAACTATGTTCAATTTTTGAGGTGCCCAATTAAGTTTACTGCCAAGCCATAACGGGTGGTATTGACTTTTACCGTAGCCAGGCCCGGTTGATGTGGTTATCGGCATCATAAAAATATTGATAATGTCCTTAATACTCGCGCCAGGATCGGGGATAACCATTATTATCGATTTGACTGGCCCAATTTACAGACACAACACCTAAAGTGTAAACCATAATAAAACGGGCCCGGCTCAGGTATTAGCCTGCTTAACCACAGGCGGGGCGCTTGTGGTAGCAGAGATAAACTACAGTCGATAGTTTGAAGGCATGTGATAGCAAGGACTATCGTAACCAAATCTCTAATTGATTAACATTGAGATTTTTGACGACAATTCCATTAAGCAAGGCTTTTTCTTTGAGGGAAATTTTTATTGTATATGTGTATTCACCATTTTTGTGAAAAACATATTCATATTGGTCATCATAAATATTAAATCCATCTAAATATTTGGGGTACTCTGAATATATTTCCTCTAAAGAAAGTGCAATTCCGGAACCTCCCATGCCAACTGCTTGAATTTTCTCTGCCGCTATAAAAACCCAAAAGGCTTTGAACAAAGGATTAATGGGCTTTAAGAAAAAAGTTCCATGACCATTATCACTCACAATTTCTCCAAAAGATTTTATGACGTTTTTCATACTTGTTTGATTCTTCAAAAAAAAATTTGCCAATAAATCAATTTTGTCTACTGTTAATGTTGATTCAATCATTTTTATTTATTTCTTGACATTAGTTTGAAAAAGTTGTATGCCACCGCCTTCAGCCGTTAAAGATTTTCCAGGAACTGTCCAGGTATCCTGAATTGTCTTAGCTGTGCTTTCCAAAAACTTCGTATCTTCTTGCAAAACAATAAAAATTCTGTCGCGACCAACTAAAGAAATACCTAATGTATTTGGATTAGTTTCAGGTAATGTATAATAATTCCCTGGAATTAAAGAATTTGTTGTTTTATCTACTTTTAGCCACTGTTCCAGAACTGTGCCTTTGCGATAAGTAGTAGTTTTTACCTTTTTGGAAAAATCTATTCCGTCCATCGCTTGCGTTGCTTTTTCTAAAGGAATGCCAGCTTTTTCATAGAAAGAAGCTGCAAGCTTCGTTCTAAGTCCCAAAACAGATATTTTCGCAAGGCCCGTCAATCCCTTACTGCTAATTTCTGCAGTGGCATAATCAGCAGCTATACCAGTCCAATACTTATATCTCTCATAAGTTGTTCCGTTTATTCCGACATCTTGTAGTTGTTTAACTTTTGAATCTAAAATTGGTGTGTTAGGGTTATATATATAGCTTTGCCCTGATGAAGACAATGCTATTTCGTCAACTAAATGTCCAAAATTCTCCCAAGTTTTTAATTTATATGCGTCCCGTGTAAAAAAGGCATAAGTATTTGAGACAGATTCGACAACGCCATCTTTTACTCCCCTTTCCCTTATTTCCATTGCTCTTACAATAGGAAGAGCTTTTTTACTCATTTGGGTTATTGGAGAATTCATTTTGAATTCTTTAATTGATAAAATAAATTCTTTACCGTCCCTATCAACACCTGCAATGGGTGCATTGCTCGCAAATTGATATGGAGTTAACATTGCATATTTTGTTTGCAACGGGTCAACACTTAAAAACCTCCCCACTCGTGGATCATATATTCTCATTCCGTAATCCTGCTGATTTCCAATACCCTTCACCTCATTATCATTCTCTTTTCCATTAAAGCCATATCTTGTATTTTCTGTATTAATATTTCGTCCTGGCATTAATGCGCCAAAGCTATAATAGTCCTGGGCTGTTTGGATGATTGGTTTGTAATAGCCGGATGTGCTTGTCCGGGCATCGGATATGGTTGCCAGAACGTTTTGGAGATGGTTGTTTAGTTCATAGCTTTTATGGCCGATGGTGTCCCATTTAGCTAAGCCGCCGCCGCTGGAAATATTGATGTTGGGCAACCACATGCCGAGTCTGCTGCTTCCGTACAGGTGCTGTTCGCGCCAGTTGATGTTACCGCTGGCATTATCATATAAGGCAATGGTATTTCCCTGTGCATCGCGGACGTAGTAGGTGGTTAGGCTATTGGCGGTTTTTGCTACTCTTTCCTGTGCGGTATTGTAGCTGTAGGCGATTGTCTTTCCGGTATCTGTTATCGTTTGTATTTTTCCGTAAACACTCCAGGTGATATTGGTAATGCTGTCCTGGCGGTCATAGGTCATATTGCCTATCGGATCGTATTTGTAGTTATTGGCAATTTGTGGTGTTCCGAAATGGGTGGCATTGCCGATGCCGTTCAGCCAGTTGAGTTTGTTGTTGGTCAGATGGCTATTTATGTCCCGGTTGTATTGATAAAGCAGGCTATCTTTCACGGTTGCAGTTGCTCCGCTTCGCAGCAGGCTCAGGATATTGCCGTTGCCATCATAGCTGAAATCTTCGCTGTAAGTAGCGTTGATATTGGTATGGCTCCAGCTGGTTATGCCATTATGTTGCCTCAAATGGATCAAACGGTTCAGTTGGTCATAGTGATAGGTATAGCCTACGGGCTGGTTGCTATTGATCGTGTCAATGGCTAACGTGGAGGTACTGATATTGCCGTTGAACAAGCTTTGCCCGGTGATGTCGCCGATGTTTTGTGTATATTGTTTGACGAATGCCGGATATGTTGTGCTCCCGCCTATTGGTTTGTAGTCGTTAGCATAGTAGCCCAGTGAGTAGGCGTAAGCATCTCTGGCGACGGTCGCGCTATCCTGTCCCATATCCTGGTCTGGCCGGAGGTACTGGCTGTTCACGCCTTTGATCCAGCCCTGCAGGGTGTAGGCGTAGTCTACGCCTTGTACTTTGATACCGACGTCACCAAGTTCCATCCGGGCAAGCGGGCCGTGCAGGTAATATTGGTAGCTGGCATCGAGTTTTTGTGTGGCCGGGTCCAGCTTGCTGCCAAAACCATAGCTGGTGGTGTCTGCCTTTACGCTGGCCCAGGCCTGGGTGATGCGGTTGTCGGCATCGTAGATATACTGGTAATAGAACTGATCGTTTTTGCCGTTCTGGTAGCCGAGGAAGTTCACTTTACCGCTGATCAGGTCGTATTCATTATAGAGCCGCTTGGTACCTAATCCGGCTATCTGTTGATATAGGTTCTTGACATTGCCATCGATATCATAGTCATAATACGTTGCCTGGCTTACCGTATCCAGTTCCGATGCCTGGTAGGTGGTTAAGGCAACCCTTTTTCTCAAATTGTCCTGCGGCAGGCTTTGTATACCGCCGCCGGGGAAAGCTTTTTCATCGTAATAGGTACGCGTTACCTGGCTGTCTACACCCAGGGTATAAAAATGCGCTATCGTGGTATCCTGCAAATAATCTGGTTTGGTTAGCGTGTCGGTGGTGTGCTTCTGCCCTACCTCCATAATGCGCCCTATTGGGTCATATGCGGTATAACTGTAATTTTTGGCGGGTAATTGCTTGTCGTTCTGCGAGAATACCAGCCGGCTCAACAGGTCGTACCAGAAACGGTTTGTGCCGCCATCGGGGCTGTTTTGCGTGCTGACCTGGTTGGTGCTGTTGTAATTGTAATTGGTGGCCAGCCGGTGTGTTGGGTATACGGCGGGCAACCTTGTTTCCACGGTGCTGCTGTCATTTATAGTGGTCGGGCCGCCGGGTGCTGGTACGTTAAACCTGTACCAGCCGGTCATGTGGCTGCTGTCTGTCGGCATAAAGCAGGTATTGTTGGCATTGGCCCAAATGACCGTGGTATCGAGAGGTTGACTGTATAGTCGAAGGTGCTTGAGGGTTTGGATGCTGTCGGGCGCTATGATGCCGCCGCTGTTTGAGCCTACTGTAAATCCGGGGCCTATGGTCGTGTTTACTTTGGTGGCGGTAAAATGCACGCCGTTCAGGTAAAGCTGCGCGGTATTGGCTTTGCCTAAACTGTCGCCCTGCAAAACCACATGGGTAAACGGATCCAGCGGTATTTGCGGGGTAATGTCCGCCCTGTAATGGATGGAGGCAGGTTTGAAGGTAATGCCTTTTGTGCCCGATGTATCAGCAGGATAGATATCTATTGCCAGGGTACTGGCGGCTATGTTCAGCTGGAAAAGATATTTTTTATCGGGCGTGATCTCCACAAAATGGTTCTGCGTGGTGCCATTCTCATACAGCCAGAATTCGATGGCTGCCGATGTCCTGGATAAGGTTGTCGACAGGGCATTGAAGGCAGTGGTCTTACTGGCATTAGTACCTGGACCCGTATAAGTGCACGCCAGCGGGTTGTTGTTCCGTGACCGGTCCGCCAGACTGATCTGCTGTGCATCCAGCAACGCTACGCCTTCAGGCGGAATTGTTCTGATCAGATTATCGGCCTGGTCGTAATAATAAAGTGTGTAGTGGTATATTTTCTGTTTTGTGGTCAGCGTTACCGCTTCGCCGGCATTGGTACAAGTATATACATAACTTTGTTCAAAGGCCAGTTTCACCGAGTCGATGTAGGTATTGAAGGCGGTTTTGCCGTTGGCCACACCTGCTGCGATCTGGCTTTCGATACAGGCCAGCGTATCGACTGGTGGCGCAGTCGAAATGATGCTGTTGCAAAGCATCTTAGCCGGGTTATGCAGCAACGAGTCTTCGTAAACCTTATACTGGTCATAGCTTAAGGCAAAGCCCCAGCGCTGGTTACGGAAGTTGGCATAAGTGGACTGGTAGTGTATATTGGTGGTATCAGGGCTGCTGAAAGTAGCGTTGAAAGCCGAATCGGCTGCGGCATATTCGAGCGGGGTGATACAGCCCGATGTCCCGGGAACCAGGAAGACCGGCAGCGTTACAGCCTGGTCGAGCACAAAGTTGCAGCTCGTGCAGGATTTTTTCAGCGAATCCAGTTGCGCCGATGTAATGATCATCGCATCGCCGAAGGTTTGCGATAAATACTGGTACAGCGTAAGATGCGTGCCGTGCGCCGTATTCACCGAATCGCATTGGTGCTGGTATTTAGTTACCAGGTCACATATCGGCTGGTTCGTATTCGCTATGGTCTGGTAGTTTCCCTGCAGTTCGGGCGTATACGGGTAGGGCTGGCTGATCAGCCAGGGGTTTAGGTCCAGCGTGAAACTGCTCACATGCAGTACACCTTTAATAGCGTCGCCAAAATTATTATAGCCGCCCGGACCGGTTTGTCCCGGCGCAACGCTGCTCGCCCCGAATGGATGGTAAATATCACCGCCCTGCTCGCAGATGGCAATGAATGCTGTTTTCAGCGCCGCCGTATCGGCGCTGTGGCCCACCAGGCCTGAGTCAAGCGCGGTCATCCAGTTATGGGCATTCGCCTCGCAATTGCCATCTACCTGTTGCGTTACTGCCGTTCGGTTCTGTGACACTACCGTGGCTGAATCCCCGATCACCGGCGTATTGAAGGAATCCGGGAACCGCGACTCTTTCGTGAGCAGCTCAGCCGGGCATGTGGAAGGTACATTATCATATACGCAATCGAAAAGCCATACGCTCTGATATTTTATGGTGTTATATGGCGTATACACGCTCAGGCAACCATGAAAAGCCGAGGTTGACGTGGTATCGCTGCCGGACGAATTGACACAGGTAAATGGCGGCGGCGTGCCCGAGGTGCCGGCTATCACCGTGATGAGGTGGCGTTTCGGGTAAACTCCCTTAAAATAAGTATTGGTACCCTGGAGCGCGGTGACATGGATCGTATCCGGGCTGGTACAGGTCACGTGCAGGCCGGTACTTGCATAATACCACGTCTCTTCAAAATTACCCTGGCGGTAAGTAAGCGCCAGGCTGTCGGTTGTGGCGTTTTTCAGCAGATATCTTACACCTTGGCTGTAAAGGGCGAACTGGCAGCTGTCATTCAACTCCCACCCGCCGGAGTAGGGATGGAATGAGGTCACCACGTCATAGGTGTTGTCAGGTTTAATACTTAACGTACCCGGGAAATAAACCTGCGAATCGACGTGCAGCGTCCTGGTTGAGATCACCGTACCGCCAGAATAAGTATTCTGTATAATATGGTCGTTCACCCAGGTATTGAATACCAACGGGTTAACCTGGCAGCTGTCACACACCGCGCTTACAACGGTGATACTTTCGGCAGGCAGTGTAGCCGGCACACAAAACATGTAGTTGCGGTCACCTTTATCCAGCGTTACCGTTGTTGGCAGGCCGGTTGTGTTGGTGCCAGTAGCATAGCTTAGCGTTACCGTCACTTTGGCTGCTACATAGCCCGGCATATAATTCAGCGTTACCAGTTTTTTGGTCGAATCGCAAGTATCCGCAGGCGCGCCATCACCAGAGGAGTAATCCGCCAGCGCAAAGTCGCTCACCGACGGGCACGCACTATTGGTGGGCAAGCTTTCCGGGGTGCCCACGGTACACTTGTTTGCGCAGGTAGTCTTTAACCGGAGCCTGGTGTAATATTGCTCTTTCAATGCAAAGTAAAAGTCTTTGTACAAAGCCCATTCCCGGTCGGGCACGCGGCAGGTTGGATCGGGCGAGCAGCTGTCCCAATTGTTCAGCGTATTGTTTAGCGTATTCGTAGTCGTACCCGGCGCCGCACAGTAGACCAGGAAATCCACAAACTTTACCAGGTCCTTAGTGCTTAACGCGGTCACCTTAGCCGCGTTAAGCGTATAGTTTTGCAAGTCATTGGTAAAATCTGTTGCCATGCCCGCACCGGGAGCACCCGACTGAAAGAACGGATCAGCAGCTACAAGCCAGGCTCCATTTGTATAATCGTAATGAAACCCGGAAGGTGCATTTGGAATATGAGGTATCTGGCTCGCCAGTATGATGCTATCCTGTACGGTTTGATCCCATAATTCATAATTTTCGTTCTGCTGGCAAAACAATAGCTTACAGTATTCGGGATGATATGGCAGGAACAGTTGCGCCCAGCCCGTTTGCCAGTATTGCACCACGAGGTGATAATTGAAATTGGCGTCATAAGGAGAGGTAATACTTCCATCCGGCAGGGTGATCAGGTTAGCCTGGTAGGTACTGTCAGTCGATGATTTTATCGGAAAAACGCTACGCCAGTTTTGATAGATCACGTTTTCTGTAGTATCCAAAGCGTTATTTTGCGTATCGAACAAGGCATATTGCCCGCCTGGCGAAACGTCGTCCAGCATGGGTTGCATATAACGCTGGCAGGGAGAAGCATACACCGAGCTGTCGCAGTGCGCATGCAGTGAATCGCAATAAGCCTTCAATACCGTATATTCATTCGTTGCCCAGGTGTTGATGGCCCCGGACGAACCAACTGTATCAACATCAAGCGCCACCAGTTTTGTCCTCACCATATTGATGAAATTCGCTTGAGAGCCCAACGTCTGCAGGCAGGTGGTACAATCGCTCAGGCAAGTTTTGAAGTCCAGGCTATCCAGGTATGGCAGAATAAAGTCGATTTCATTTTTGATGGCGCCTTTCACCTGTCCTTTGCTTACTACGGAGTCGGCATAACGGTCCATCACCGTTTTATCAAAAGCAAACGAGAAGGTGATGTAATATTCGCCAATGTTTACCAGCCGCATTTTTATGGAATCCATCACGGTTCCCGTAGTCCCGCAATTAGCAGTGTCCGATCCTATCTTTATGGGTGACGTATTAGCATAAACTATATCGCCGCAATCATTGGATACCTTGACTGTTAAATTGTAATAACAATTACTACAGATATTGAGCGAGTCGGCCGGAAATCTGCTGATCAGCTTCCGGATGCTGTACCTCATTACAGCCGAGTCGTTTGCCAGGGGTGAGAGATAGGTGGTGGTAGCCGAGAGTACCATGCCTGTGTTATTATACACAAATTTGCTTGAGTCCAGCAAACTAACAGTGACAGTAGTATCCGGAACGATGGTCTTCAGCGAATCCATGGATGCAGGCGGCGCGCCCGTTAAAGCCGTGGCGATAGTTTTCCCGCTGGCATTGATATAGCTGATGCTTACCTGGCCATTGGGATCAACGACCATATTTTTTAAATAGTGGCTGGCATAACCTACGTCATTGCCGAATAGTTGATCGAGTTCCCATTGCTCCGGTTTACCATAGTAATATTTAGTGATCTTATTTTGTGTGGTGTCGTTGCCGGGCTGAAAGACTTTGCCGACGCCGCCCTGGTATTTGATCCGGCCAGTGTTGTCTCCCGTATATTGTGTAACAGAAAGCGGGTAACCTCCAGCGTCCGGGATATAGAAATTATAGCGTTTGAAATTTGGAGAACCGGTGTCATACAGGAACAGGTTGCGATGGGAATAATACATCGCCGCGCCTGAAATGGAGTTGAGTGTATCCGGGCGGAATTCGCAGGAATCAGGCCCGAGACCCGTAACGTTACTCGCGCTATAAACCGAATTCAGGCTGTTCTGGTTCTGATTTTGAAAGTAATGTAATGAAGGCAACGAATCCACGGGGTTATGTTGCGGTGCGGGCAGAATGCTTGCCGTGGCGCGGCCAAATGCATCGTAGACGTTCTCCTGCACCACAGCGACATTATCCGAGTTGTTGATGGTTACAGTCTGCCTGCCGCGTAAGGTACCGTCAAAGTAACTGGCTACCTCTTTCTTTTTACCTTCCTCGGCAAAAGCCGCTGAATATTGCCAATTTAAATTACTTTCATACCAGTTAAGCTTCCACAGCGCACAACGCCCGCTGGCTAAAGTATAACCCCATGGGCCAAGCAGGCGAATACCAGCCGATGTATACTGTATTGAACGGATACGGACGAGAATGTAATCATCATTATAACAAAGCGACAACAGGTAGCTGGTATCGGCAGTGGTGATCCGCGTGGCGTTATGCAGGAAAATATTATTGAGGACGGATGCACTTGCAACATAGGGCGTGTCAGTCCACATCCTTGCGATCGTATCTTTGTATTTATTCCCGTCGTCAGTCGTTGTCCATTCCACATCATACTCATTGGCAGTAGTATCGTTTCCCCAAAAAAGTTGTAACTGCTTACCCGTATCGATCAGCCCGCTGGAATTACGAACCCCGCTGCCAAAAAGCGAAAACAGTCCGAGGAACAATTTCTTTTTTGGAGCAATGACGACAGATCGGTGTACTAAAACTCTTGCATGAAATGCAGACACTTTTTTTTGGCTGAAAACATATTTATGGTCGACGTTAATACCCGCTGAAAGCTCAAAAGCTGCCGGCAATTGTTCGCCAAGCTCAGGGCAATCGATCTTTTTTATAGTAACCTTTAACTTCACGGCTCCTGTAAACTGGTAAATATCCTTAAGCTTATAGGTTGCGCCCGCTTTTGTATTGTAATTTATCTTGAGTTGAATAGCCGCAGTATCCGGCGACGCTTGTGCGAAAGTTTTCCAATATTCGAGCCTCAAGGTCAAGGCACAGCTAAAATCTTTAGAAACGAGCTTTTGGTCCGCAAGGCGAAACGAGATCAAATCTTTTATTTTGTCCGTGCCCGTTACTCCTGTACTGCGAACTGAAATAGTGTCCCCCACCTTCAGACTGCCATGTAGTGCCCGGGTAAATGGTTTGGTACCGGCAAAGCCTTGCAAGCAAGCCGCGAGGACTAGCAAGGATATTAACGCCATTAGCCGGTTAACCTTTTTCATTGGTTTTTCTTAAAGCATGATCAGTTTGTAATCTTTGTATTTTCCTGTAAGCTGCCACGGCCTTCCTGCTTTATCGATCACATCATCAACAGCGGGATATTGCTGCAAATTTGCTTTGGTGCCGAGCTCGCTGATATGTACCTCGACGGTGCGGTCCTTCGTATTATTGAGGGGATCGGAAAGCGTGGTCAGCCGTATATATATCCGTTGTAATTTATGTGAGCCGGTATCAAGCGTAACCGACAGTTCTTTGCAAGAAATATGATGTTCATTGGACAGGGACATCGTTTCTTCATGGCCTTTAAAAGCATTTGTTAACTGGTAATGTTCAGATTGCAGCGCCTTTTCAAGCGCGATCAGGTCACCCATAGGCGCTTTAAGCTCAATGCCCTGATCTGACAGCACAACACGCTGCTGATCGTTTTGAATAAATAAATTCGTATGAGTGCGGTGAATGATCTCAGCATTACCAACCTTATAGTAATAGTCATCACCTGACCGCGCGAAAAGGAACTCCAGGCCCCGGACGTTATTCAGACTGTCGCCGGGGTCATGCATGCTTATTATGCCCCGGTAAGTACATTCGCGGCGGTTGAAATCCAGGGAACGAATGGTTTGGGTAAACCGTGTCAATAAAACAGAGTCATAAACAGCCGGGCGTTCCACTGATTTGGCAATTGCTGGTTTCCTTTCAGCCGGACTCCTTTTAGGCAATCGTCCAACTGCCAGTGTCACCAGTACCACGCATCCCGCCAACAGAACGGTTACGGCCGCAATCCTGATTGATTTATTCCATTTTTTCATAGCGATGCCCCTCCTTTTTTATAGGATGACCTGCTTTCTTTAATGGTCATAATTCCGCGTTCGGTCTCTTTCTTGACGCGTATCAGCAGGCCCTCATCATCATATTCATAAAACGTGGCAAAGCCGTTCTCATCGATCTCGGCCATCAGCCGCATGGTGCCGGAGTCATAAACGTAGGTCTTCATCTGCGAATCAAACGGGTGTATGCGCAAGTCATCGACAAAGACGTTGGAAGTCGTGGGTGTCAGTACCAGCTTTAAGGTATCTGCTGAGCCCACCTCTATCGTTCCTTCTATCAATTTCCAATTCTCGACCAGTGCCTTACAGGTTAGCGGTACGGTCGTGCCGTTCTGGGTTAATTGTATTCGCGTAGTCAGATCATTATAGACATGGTCGTTCACCCAAACGTCGAATATATACTTCTTCCCGCCTATTGGCTGGAACCCAACAGGGTAAAGGCCGGTATCCGATTTCAGGTTGTATTCGCCCAGGGTATCTATTACCAACAAGTTCGTCGTTTGCAATGCGTTATCATGTACCAGTGTACGCAGCGTATAGCCTACCGCAGGAAGCGGCACGCTATAATTACCTGAGTGTGATAACGTATCGATCGCGTAATGCTTGATGAGTGTATCGGTGCCTGTTTTCAAAAAATCGACATCCGGCATATAACCTTTGACGGTGCCGGGGCTAAAGAAACCATCCTCGAATGATGCGGCATATATCTCCCTGTTCATTGCGTTCGAAGCGACAGCTGCCGGCAATTCACCGTTGAAGTCGAATTTCGCCGCGCTGTAGCGGCCCAGCGCGTCCTTATTTTCGATCTGCTGGCCAAAATCGTCATAGCCCGTAATGGTATTAGCGGTTACCCAGCGTGAGCGATTACCAAGGCTATCAGTTGTCCAACCAGAAACCCCATAATACCAGTAAGGCGAAAAATTATTGATGTAACCGGCATTTTTGATACCTAAACCGCGCACCGAGCCGGCCGGGTTGTAATGCCTGCTTTGCTGGAACACCAGGCTGCCGTGTTCACGCCAGTTACCCAAAAAGCCACGCACATAAGGGTTAATATGTTTGCGCCAGGCCCAGTTGACCGTGTCCGGCTGGTAGGCCATGCTGTAAGTTGTAAACGCAATGTTAATACCGGCACCTCCCGAGCTCGCATGATATAGCTGAGTACTGTCATTGTTATAAAATTCCATTCCAACCCCACCTTTGTAAGGGCTGGCGTTAACTGCCTCGATCTGAATGTGCACACTGGTGTGGGCGGCATAGCTTACTGGCTGTAAACACCAAACGGCGTTTGTCCTGGGACTAAGTGAAGATCCATTGACCTTGAATTTACAACTACCGTCACCGGAGTAACCAACATATTGGGCGTCCTGCGAAAGTGTAACAATTGTGTCCACCATAACTGTGTCACCCCAACGCTTGTTCGTATGAGGGTTAGCCCAGATACCAGACCGGTTCAACGCTTGTTGCCAAAAAAGGCTGCTTGACGTTGTAAATCCGCCTGGCATAAATAGTCCGCCACCACTACCTCTTAAATAAGAAGTATCCGCATATTCATATCGGTGCCCGATACCTGTAATATACGCGGTACTATCGGCTAATTGACCATGTTGGTCCATCGACCAGCTTTCGTTGAAAGCGGTAGCGGATGCATTGATGACTTGAAGATTTGTTTGGTCGCTGTTCTGTCGCAGCACTAATTGGTTGCTTTGGATCGGGTTATTTAAGGATACGATGCTTTGCGTATTAGAACTGAGCATGTTCCGGAAACCGGATCGGACAAGTTTAATGGTTTCCGTGTTATGCGCATTGAAACCAGCCACCAGCATGCCGGTCCGGTCCACCATTTTTTTGGTAACTGAATCGGCGGTTATGGCTTTGTCCCGCACCACCCAGTACCGCCCGCCGCTGGTGATATCGACGATCTCGTCACCCGGCTGCAGGTAACTGTTATATTGGCTGGGAAATTGCCCTTTTGTGTCGGTCGTAAAATCCTGCAGCAGGATGCCTGAATTCTGGTAAGCGCCGCCCATACCTGCGTAGGCCCAATAGGCTGGCATATTGACCGAATAGATCGTGTTATTGAATTCATTTTGCGTCTGCGTGACGACCGGGTCACCGGTCAGGCCATCAAACGCCAGGTTTTGCGTTGTAATGACCGAGCCGTTCTCGGATTTGACGACATGGTCGACAATACCGTAATAGCTGTTTACCTTGATCGCGCATGCCGACCGGAACAGCTTATATTCGTTATTCGCCGGTTCAGGAAAATGCGGCAATGGAAAAATAATAAACCAGGCCACGATCATATCGAAACCGATGTTGTCAGAAATGCCACTGTTTTTTGTTTCATATTCCCTGAAATCCGTAAAAAAGTCGACATCCCGCCCTATGACCTTATTGTTTGAAATCGTCCCGTTCGGATTCACAATATTCACCGCGTTGTTCAGCTTCATACTGCTCGCGCCTAACGAGTCCGCCTTATAATAATAAACCGTAGACGCGATCTCAGAGCCAGATTGATTAAAGGTCCGGCTGGCTTTTTGCTTTCCGTGCATGTCATTTACCGTAACGCTATAGCCTTGACTGAGCGTCATTTCATTGATGCTGGTTCCTCCGACAAATGAAAGGGTATTAGGCGGATTGTTGATCACAGGCTGTATAGGTGTTGCCGCTGCCTGCACCGGAAAATCCTTTGCCGTATAAAATTCGCTGACACTATAACCGGTACGCAGTGTAGGATCAGGAACACCGCTTTTATCCAGGTCGGTTACGGTAACCTTGCTGTAACCGACCGTCGGGGCAGGGAAAAAGGATTCGCCAAAAGGTTGTTCGAGATCAAAGAAATTGTCGAGTGCGCCCTTGATATGCTGCATATAGGGTACGGGCTGGCGAAATGGATTTTCGTCACAGCCAACGGTTGGCTCGTAAGAAGCAACGCCGCTGCTTACGGTCACACCATTAGCAACGGTTGTATAGGTATAGGCTTGCCCGTATCCAACGGAATCCCGGTCCCTGTTACCTGCCATGGTATGCCAGTTATCCATGATCCGGATCTTTTTCACCCGGGATCCGCCGCCCAGTTTATAACCGTCCTGTTTGACCAGCCGCACGAAGCTTCGAGGCACACTGACGTGACAGGCGAAATTCTTGCGATAAGCCTTTTGGTAGAAGTTCTCGGTTAGTTCACTTAGGTTTGAGATGGCTGTCACCACGGCCTGAACTGCGGTGATCACTGCGCCGCCGGCATCAAGTTCATTTGCCCTTGTCTGGAAACCGGGATAGGCATAGCGCGGGTATTCATTTTTCATGCACTGCCACGCCGAAAAGATCACCGGGTTATTGGTTATCCCCCCTTCGTTGCGCAGCTCAAAGAATATTTTTGCATAACCGCCTGAGCCGGAAACGCTGACCGATCTGACCTGTGAATAACAGGAGACCATCTCGTATTTTTGCTGGTAAGGCGGATTGATATAATAAGGTGTAGATATATCGATCATGAATTTGGTATAGATATAATCCGACCCGTTGAGATAGGTATTCTTGAACCAGGCCGTTGTATCACCCGAAACGGCCGTGTTAGGAATTTTTACCCGCATACCAGCTGTGCTTTTGAGCATCGATACCGAACTGGTATCTATACCATTACCATGGGCGTCGATAAGGGCGTCGATGCCAGACATGGTCATAGCCCGTTTATCCTGGACATAAGCGTAGTCATCCGATTCATAAGTGACATTAATAGTGCCTCCGGTAGGAAGGCCGACCGAACTCAAATGCCATAATGCGGAGTTCTGATCGAGCCGCTGTTTCACCGTATCCGATCCGGCGATGTCCTGGTTGGTATAGGGAAACTCGTAATTGTCCAAGGGAAGTCTGTTTTCGTTTGACTTTTTAAATACGCCCCAGCGATCAGTCTCCATATCGCCATAATTGATTTCGGAACCGTTCACGGTCCGGTTATAAGTAAACTTATAAGGAAAGTTTGCACCTTTAGTGCTGTTCTGGTATTCAAAATGAACGCTTTTTAAGGTAAGTTTACCTCCCAGGGTATCTACCGTGGATATATGCGGGATATTGTCAGCATTATTGGGCAGGCCGCGGCACAGCTCATAGTTATAATTAAACTTTACCACTTTGATCGGCCTGGTCATATCAGCTTTAGAATACAGCCTGATCTCGGCCAGATACCGGAGCGTGTTCGTTGTGTCGGCATGTTGACCGGTAAAGTCGCTGGTACCCAAAGCGTCGTGCCTGGGTAGCGTGATGAAATAAGCCACCTTGGTCTTTGACTCGATAGAACTTAAGTACCATACCTCCTTTTCACCGTAAACGATGCTTCCTTTATCGTCGTCCTCATCGGCCAGGAGCGCCTTATTGATCGTGGCACCTTTAAAAGGGGTGCGCCATTTGTAGGGTTTCGGCAATTTGGCATAGTTAAATTTGATGGCGGTACCTAAGTCATCATCACTAATGCCGTTCCCTGTTTTGTCTACGTAATCCGGCGACAGGATGGCGGTCAGCAAAAAACTGGAAGCGTAAGCGGGCTGCGTCTGCCGATGATAGTAGTTATCGATGCCTTTAGTATGGTTAATGGTTGCACCGGATGTGCCTGGATTGTTGACCAAAAGGGAATCCAGGTTATTCGTCCCCTGGAGTATATGGTAGTCCTTTTTTGCGACACCAATGGCAAACGTATAATCCGACTGGCTGATATTGTAAACCGGTAAGCCATAAACCATGCGCTTTCCCGACCTGTCGGTTACGGTCATTTCCGAAATATGGTGGGGTTTGCGGTACCAGTTGTTGACGCGCCGGATGCTATCGATCGCAACCGGCTTGCTTGGGAATCCTGTCCTCACGGCTGAAGTATCGTAAAGCGGATAGACGCGGATATTGGTATCCAGTGCGCCCTTTATAGCTTCGTTACCGGTCAAATAGGAAATCTGGGTTTGGTTTACTTGACGCGTCGTCTTGACCAATGTTTCCAGCCCGGCGTTCGTAAATTTAGCGTTGGCGGTCTGACCGCTGATACTTACTGCCAATGTTTGTGTACCATGAAGTTTTGCGATCATAGCCGAATCCTCCAAAGTTTTTTCGCCCACTACTTTAAAATAGGCATTCTGCATGCCAGGCTGGGTGTAAGAAACGTCCTGGAAATCGGCTTTAGGCAGATATTTGTTATTGTTGACCCATTTCCGGCTGGCGTTGACCGTGGTTTGTTTATATAGCGTAACCCCGCCATGTACCAGGTAGCCAACCCCAATATCACCACCGGCGGAGGTAACACTGTTATCGTCCTTTCCTGCATGATCGAAAAAAGCGCCTGATCCGCCACGATATAGCCTGAATTGCCCTGAACCTAACTGGCTGGTATAAGTAAAAAGATCAGGGGTATGTACCGGGATGGCCAGGTTGGGCAGTTCTGGTATCACGACGTTGTCCTTTTCCCGCGTAAAGTCCATAACTGCATCCGGCTGATTTTTACCTCTTTCAGCGTATAGAAAACCATAAGCAGGATTGACAATGTGTTCGCTGGCAACCTCGCGTACAGTTTTATAACCGGTGATACCACCACCAGGGAACGCTATTTCAACCACCGGCCCCAAATCGACGCTGAAGGAGCCATAGGCCGAACGGTAAGGCACCGAAATATCGGGACTGATCGGTTCAGTGTTATAAGTAATAAAGGAACCTGACGCGCCTCCGCCAACTCCGGCGTTTGACACGCCAACCTCAATATCTGGAACACCGCCCGCCACACCACCCATATTTACATGAGCCTTTATTTCTTTTACGTCGAAGCTCGATCCTAACGTCAGGCTTTTCAACCCTGATCGGCTGTTATAGCCTAAAGAAGAGCTTAAACCGGCAGAGGCAAATGTGTTTGCGTCAATTTTTTCCTTTATGCCCAGGCTAACATAAGGGCTTAGTTCAACCCCGTCAGCGGTGCTTGACGTTACTCCAAGCCCCAGGCTGGATGTAAAAGGGCTACCATTCGCAAAGGAAAAAGATATACCTGCATTGGCACCCACTTCAGCTCCTATACCGGTATAATTATCGTTAAAAATACCCAGGTCGGCCGTACCTGAGATCCCGCTGCCTTTCAACTCAAATTTCACGGACAACTTGCCGCCGACCGTTACTTTCGGCTTGGTATAATGGTCTGTTTCTACCGTATCTCCTGACATATCATCGGGTAGTCCCCTAACCTGACGGTTGATCGCACCGACATTGACGTTCCAGCCCAGGCCTACCCAGCTCGCTTCATCGTCCATGCCGCTGCCGGATTCGTAGTTCAGGTTGATCGGGTAGCCATCTATATCCAGCAAAGGGACGTTGTATTTAAAGTCACCCGTGAACAGGTCGACCATATCAGAAACCCCGGCGGGCTGGAATGCCTGTGTCTCGGGTTGGGTAGGGCCTGAAGTCAGCGCATAACAAATTCCTGGCAGCATGGTATTGCTGAACCACAGTGCCATTAGCCCTAAGGCTATTTTTTTCCGGTGCTTATAATAAATACTCATATCTGCCTTAGTTCAGGTTCAAAATATATCGCTTGCCATCTATAAATTTGTCTTGATAGATCAGTTCGAGCTTCTTAAGTCTCATGGCTTTGCTGATATCCATTGACACCAGGTATTCATAACAGCCTGATATTCCATTATTGACCGGTTGCACAAGTACCGGCAATTCATTTCCTCCCATGGTCCGGACAAGAAAGCAGCTATCCATGTGGTAATAAAAGTTAACGGATTCATCATATCCTTTACTTGTAACGGCTTTACCCAAATAGATGCGCACCTTATAATTGAGCGTCGTGGTATCCTCGATACCTGTCGTGATCCTGGCTGCTTGTATCTTGTAGGCGTTGCCTTTGACCTCGGCAAAGTCGGTCATACTGTCCAGCCAGCGTTGCATGGGTGACTTGCAGGAGCTCAGACCTATGATCATTAACCCTGCTAACATTATTATACTTACTCTTGAATTTATCATCGTTAATTCTTTTTAAGCAGGCGTAAGACAAACCGGCCGCTATAGCTCTTTTTATCCGTTATAGTGGCCTTGAAAGCATATCTTGGAGACTTGACCAGGTCGATCAGTCTGCCGGTCAGATTGTCCTGCAACTTTATTGCGTATTTGGATGCCAGGTTTTGCATTTCCTCCACTTTCAATGTATAATCACCTCCTTGTGTTATTTTTACATACAAAGGAATTTCGAGCGACTTAGGAGGAAGTGTGTATATCCTGGCCGATCCCCCATTTTGACTGATCGGGTTGGTGGAAAGCGAAAGTGACGATTTGTTGTTCACGTCCGGATCGGGCGGCGCATCGGGCAGTATCGGAATGTTCTTTTGTTGTTTCTGAAAAGAGATGATAATATCGGCAGCCGTACTTTTGTCTTTCGTCAGACTAAGGTGTACGAATTGAGCCTGGTTAACAGGAGTTATAATACCTGGAGTAACACTTGATCGCACCGACGGTGCTTTTGCAGATTTGGGTGCAGTTTTTAATGCCGATATGCGTCTTGCCATCATAAGCAAACCGCTGGTAGTGTCCGGCGGGTTAAATTTAGCCGGTTCCCGAAATCTCAAACTTGCGTTCAATTTGTTTGGAGATGCTGGGTCAACCTGGACGAAAAAACCTTGTCCGCTGTATATGACGTTAGAGCCGTTACCCCCGCCGGTGCTAAAATATTGTTTGTTTCTATCATGCGTAGAGTCTGCTGCATAAGTGGTGTAATTTTGGATTGTTGGGTCAAAAATTGTAATTGTGCGCTTCAGGCCGGGCCCATAGATGCTGGCGGTACTATCGGTCGCGCTGAAATTATCCCAGTTGATGGAGGAAGGATAAGGGTTACCTACCGAGTTAAATCCCCGGTTTGTCGCGTTGCTGATATAGGAAGAGTCGGTATAAGATAAATAATTGTTGTTTTTGAAATAGATATGAACTTGTACCTGTCCCTGGTTGGCGGTCCCTTTATTGGTGAAAGTTACACTTTCGGGATAGTTGAAGGGTGTGGAAATTTTTGATCCGGTAGTGGTACCGTTGTGATATATTTTGTTTCCACGGAAGAAAAATAGGATACCGTTGGCGATGGGCAGTTTGATCAGCGTATCTGCAAGCTCAGTTATTGTAAAACGTTTTTGCGTGCCTATGCTGTCAATGTCTGTGAATTTGATCTTATTGATACCTCTGTTGGGGCCTGTCGTAAAGCCACCGCTATTGTAGTTAACGTCTTCGCGGTAAAGGTACATTGTAGGATTGGCAGTGGTATCAAAGCCATTCGTAGAGCCCAAAAGGCCGGTGACAATGGCTCCATTATAATTTGTCGTACCCTGGAGCCAATGCGTATTGTACACCCCGGTCCCGTCAGTTTTGGCGGTTGTATTAACGGGTGAGGATAATAGCCGGTAGGTGCGCATCGCAGTGCTGGTCGGACTTCCTTTAACGAAACATTCAGCGTTTATAATTCCTTTGATCACACTCCCCGAAGGTATTGCTGTTATGGCTGCAGTACCGGTACTATCTGACCGCAAAATGAATGTTCCGGTCGTATCAACCATCACCGTGACATTACTGTTCAAATAAACCCTGCCCGATGGTATCATGGCAAACGTGCCATGCACGACACTCTTGGTACCGGTGTCAGCAAAAGTGACCTGCTTAAAATTGGTCAAATGTGCCGTTGTACTGTCGGTCAGGCTTTGCGTTCCGCCCGAAAAGGTTACCATGCCGTCGTTGTAATTGAAAGTACCGGCGTTGACAAACGAAGCGCCTTTAAATATGATGCCGGGTGAACCAATGTCGATCGTAGCCCGATTTGAGAAATTACCGTTGACAACCGTTGCCGCGGAAAAAGTCTGCAGGTCCAGCGTTCCTGTACCGACGATCATATCGCCGGCCGTTGTCAATTTATTCCCGGGCACACTGTCGCCGGCGATTTTGATGCCACTACCTGTGACATATAAATTCTGGTAAGTTCCAAGCAAGGTATCGATGCCTGGCATATTATTAGTGTAAATTAACTGGTTACCGCCTGCATAATTGACGATGCTGAGACCGCTACCGGAAGAGTGCCGGTAAAAGTCAACGCTATCACAACCCGGGTGGGTTATCGTCACCGCTGCGGAATCGGTTAACTTTAAGACAGCATTGTTACCGGAGTTAATGTTGACCTGGAATTTGGAAAGCGGCTTTAGACCGGGCACTGATGTCATATAGGCCGGAAAGACGTTGTCCAGGTAAAGCCGCCCGGCCAGATTCAGCTGACCTGCTTCTAGCGAGAATATGCCGTTATTATGAGCCACGGCACCTGAAAGCAAGTCGGTGGTATAAGAACGAATGACCAAATCGCCGGTGATGTTCAAACTGGCTATTTTTGATTCGAACAAAGACGCTTTGATAACCACTACCTTGGGTAAGGTCCCGTTCCCGACTATAAATGACGCGCAATAGGCCGCGCCCGCACCCTGCATAATGGTATTGGGTGCTATATTATAACCTAAATGAGCCTGGATAATTGTACCACCAACCCGAAGGGTGTCGCCGCTGTTTACTGTTAGTGTGTCTGCTGTACCACTGAACAAAAGGAAAGCAATATTTGCGTTGGCACTAATTACGGGTCGCCGGCTGTACGCTATGGCTCCGATCTGAACACTGTCAGTGATAGCCGGTACACTGCCCGTACTCCAATTTCCTGCTGTACCCCAGTTTGTACTAACCCCCCCGGTCCAATTGATTGTAACCTGTCCCCTGCCATTCAATGGAAGGAATACAGCACAAAGCAATGCTCCAATAAAAACGATCAACAGATAGCTATAATTCATGCCAGTCAGATAAGTTTATTAGTCCGGATTCCCTATTTAAAGATTGCGTATTAATTGAACTTAAAAGCCCTTGTGCGGGGCATCTTCTGGCTATGGATTATCGGTTATGGCAAATAATGTTTGGATGTAGCGCATATACGATAAGGTTGATAAAATTTAAATGACGTTTAAATTTAGAGGGAATATTCAATTTTTCATACCGTGTTTACACCCTTTTTTATACCGTGTTTTCACCCTTTTTTGAAGGTACTGACTATTTTCACTGAAGTATGAACAGTTTTAAGGAGCACTATGGAATAAATGGATTCGAAAATGATTATCAATATACCAAAATTGTAACGATCTACTGATAACACGAAAGCCCCTCAATACGGGGCTTTCGTAAAAATCTTACTATAAGGTCGCTTCTACTTCGTCGGCCGGTTGTTTCCGAAACCGATCAGGAAATTCAGCGCCGTGAAATTCCAAAAAATAGTGCAATAAAATGCACTATTTAGTTTATTTTGTTTAAAAATCTACAATTCAATAGCAGAAGTGCACTTTATTGCACTTTTACTTGTATTTGTGAATTATCGCTATTCTATTTATATCAAATCGAGCAACATAGTGCACTTTAAAGTGCTGATCAGTTTGATCAAGGATCGGCGGGAGTCCCTCCTGGTCATACAAGAAACGCTGGCGGAACTATCTGCGTCGGGTTTAGAACCGTTAAACAATTCGAAAGGGGCAAAGGAAATCCGACCTTCGTTCCGGCCTATAAGCTGGAAGGTTTTGACGGCTTAGGGGTACTCAGGATACCTATTTTCTTTGCTTCAGGGATAAGGCGCCGAATGCGGCTATAACGAGTACTGCCGCCAGGAATGCTTTGATCATTCGTTTTTTACAAGTTAAAAATTCTAAGCCCTTTCAACATCATCATGGTTAAAAAGCGCCTCCCGCTCCCGGGAGGACGCTCCACATAATTAACTGAAATTCATTTCATGAAATGAAAAAACTAAAAGAACAAGCGAGTATTTTATTCATCATTTTGGCGGCCTTTCGATATGATAATCGAAACACAGATAATAAAAACCAGGATCAATATGTAGCCGAATACATTCGCATTCATTCTTCCTCCTCCTTCTTCCTGAATACAAACAATCCATCGACCTCATCTTTTCCTTTGATACGGTTCCTGACCATGATTACAATGACCACCAAAGCACCAACAGACATGACCGATATCGTGACAAAAAAAGCTGTATCCATATTGATTTCAATCTTTTGATAACGAATAAACAGAGAAAGGCATAGCGCGGGATCTACTCAGATCCATTTACATTACTTAGCCTTTTCCTGCTTATTTTACCGCTATGCTGAAACTCACATCCTCGGGCGGCAGGCATTGGTGGTCATTGCAGACCATATACCGGAGCGTCCCGTTTACGATATATTTATCCGGCGTCGATGCCTTAAGGCTCACCTTCTGCTGGAAAGTGACCACATTTTCAAAATAGCTTACATTCATCTCAAATGCTTTTTCATATTTGGTTACCGATCCCGGTTCAGCGATACTGCCGTCGAGCATATAGTTTTTTGACGTTTTAAATGAAAACGAAGTCTTTATTGGCCCGCCTTCCTGCTGTGCAGTGCTGTAAATATGCCAGCCCTGGTCGATCGTTGCCCTGATAAAAATGACCGCCTCATTCGGGCCGGTTACTTTTGCCGCGTAGCTCCATTTAACCGGGTGCAGTATTTGTGCTTGCGCTAATATGATGACACTAATCAGGGATATGATTGTAGTGATTATCTTCTTCATAAGTTTGATGTTTGTGGTTCATTTCAAATTGTAGCAGCGCTTTATTGCTTATCGTAAACCGCTTTGATAGCATAGGATACTTCCGTTTGATTGAGCGATTCAAACTTGCGCTCAATGATCAATTCCTTTCCATCATCTGATAAGCGCCAGGTTTCCTGTACCTTTTTTATCGGTTCCTGTAATTTGTTAATTGGTGAATAGGTTTGATTTTTGATCAGTGTTTTATGGTCATCAGACCATTTGAACGAACTAACCAAGTTTAGGGTATCCTTGAAAACCCTTTCTGTTAGCTTTCCGTCTAATGAGTATTTCACCTGGGCAACGGGAGTTGGGTGTCCGTTTTGATCGACATTTCCGCTGCTTAAATAAATAGAATCCTTTTTTTGTTCTATCGTTGTCCTATTGAAAATAACAAATAAAGGCACTTTTGCAAAATCGCTCTTTTGAGTATTTAGCACCCAATTCCCTGATAAATTTGTACCGGGCCCAAAACCTTTTCCTGCAAAATGACTGCCCCAATACAGTTGCAATCATGCGGGCAATAGCCTTCAGGCTCTTTGGCCAGCAAGTGATACCAGGTCCCCTGGGCATACATACCCAGGTTATGTTGTCCTTCCGGCCTGACGGGGCGGTTGCCGGTGGCTTCCCGCAAATGAAAGTGGCAGCGCAACTGGTCAAATAAGGACTCTTTTTTAATAGGCGGGTCGGGCAAAACCACCCGGTCAAACTCCCTGATCTTTAATTGGTCGGTGGAGAGGTATAAAGAAGAAATCGTACCGAACACCTTGCGGCCGGAACTTTCCTGTTCGGTAGCCAGGACACTGGCAGACTCCAGCCGGTGGTGACCATCAGCAAGGTAAACCATGGGGACGCGCCCGAAGGCGGCTACCAGTAATTCCAGCGTCTCCTCCTGTTCGATCTTCCATAAGCGGTGAAAACCAAAACGGTTCCCCACCGAAGACCTGCTGCATCCGGCCTTGGTATCGGCGATGATCCGGTTGATCAGCACGTCCGGCGGGTAGGCCAGTACCACCGGGTTTCCTTCCAGGCCGGTATGTTCCCGGTAATTTTTTTGCCGCCGGACATTATCATGCAGCGTGCGCTCGTGCGTTTTGATTCGGCCTTCCGTAAAGTCGGACAGGAGGGTTTGCGCCCATATCCCGGTCTGCCTCAGGTTGCCCTTCACCGATTCGTACACATAGATACCCGGCTTTTCTTCCCGCCATAAGCGTTCTTCGGTGATTAAGGTTTGCAGCCTTTTTTTGATCTTGTCGTAGGCTACTTGCTGCCCTGCTTCGGTTTCGGGCCTTTGCCGGGCTATGGTTTCCAATTGGGTTTTCAGGGGTTGCAGCGTACCGGAGCAGATCAAACTGTCTTTCGCTGTACCGATCAGTTGCTGGGCAAAAAGCGGGTTCGGGCGGATCGCCCGGAAGGGTCGGATAGTTGCCATCGTCAATATGCGGGTTGAAAATTTAAGTGAGGCGCCTGCTTTTCCTCGTAAGCCTTCATACAATGCACCAAGGCCTTCACGCTTTCATAAGGCAGGGCATTATACAGCGAGGCGCGGAAACCGCCGATGGTCCGGTAGCCTTTAATGCCGATCATCCCGTATTTGGACGCGTGGGCCAGGAAGTCCGCTTCCTTAGCCTGGTCGTGCAGGCTGAACGTGACATTCATCAAGGAGCGGTTCCATTTGACCGCCGGGCCATAAAATAAGGGGTTGCGGTCGATCTCGTCATACAGTAATTGCGCTTTGGCCAGGTTTTCCTGCCGGATCATGCGGACCCCGCCCCTGCTTTTCAGCCAGTGCAGGTTGAGCATTGCTGTATAAATGGCAAATACCGGCGGCGTATTGTACATCGAGCCGTGATCCCGGTAAACGCGGTAGTCCAGCATCGAGGGAACAGGATGCCTGACACTGTCCAGGAAACTATTCCTGGCAATAACCAGCGTCATGCCCGCAGGACCGGTATTCTTCTGCGCGCCGGCATAGATCAGGTCGAATTTGCTGACATCGACCTCCCGGCTGAAAATATCTGAGGACATATCGGAGATCAGGGGCACACTAGTTTCCGGAAACCGGAACATTTCCGTCCCCTCGATCGTGTTGTTGCTGGTGCAATGAAAGTAGGCGGCATCAGCCGGTACCTGGTAATCTTGCGGGATATCGGCATAGTCCCGGTCTTTGGAGGATGCAATGATATTGACCTTACCGAATAATTGCGCTTCTTTAATGGCCTTTTGACCGAAGTAACCTGCATCCAGGTATGCCGCTTCCTTCTTGCTTTTTTGCAGGAAGTTGAGAGGCACCATGCAAAACTGCATACTCGCCCCGCCTTGCAGGAAAAGGACGCTGTGCGTGGCCGGTACGTTCAATAGTTCGCGGACCAGGCGCTCGGTTTCCTGCATAACCCCCTCGAACTCTGCCGAGCGGTGGGATACCTCCAAAATTGACAAGCCGGAAACGCCCCAGTGCTGGACGGCTTCAGCGGCCCGCATCAGTACGACCTGGGGCAATATGCAGGGGCCGGCCCCAAAATTGTGTTTTTGTTGTGCGGTCATTTTCGTTTAAAATTGGTTGGTAACGGGCTTTTGGATCGCCTGCTTTTGGGTAAAGGTTGGTGGTTTTGGTTTCAGAAACCATAGGAGGCCCATTCTTTAGAAAAAATGACTACGAAGGGGTAGTTTTTAAAAGGGTTAGAACTTTTTACGGCCATTTGCACGGGGATTTTTGGTCGCCTGCGTTTTTTATTTTTGGTTTGGATACACTTTGCCCTTTCAAAATCGTGGATTTCTGTTTACATTGCTGGCCGATTTGACTGAAATTTTCATGTATAGCTTACACTAAGTCCTCCAGGAGCCGCTTGCGTTCCCTGCGGACGCGAACCCGTTTTACTTATTAAAATTTGCTGCTCCATGATTAAAAATGAATTGGATGCTACCGATCTGGGCATCCTTGCTTTGTTAGAAAAAGATTCCCGCATTACCCATAAGGAAGTCGCCCACCGGCTGAATAAATCCATTACCCCGATCCATGTCCGCATTAAACGTTTACAGGATGAGGGTTATATCAAACACTACACAGTGATTGTTGATCCGAAGAAGGTGGGCCGCGGACTGATCGCTTATACGCAGGTACAGATCACGCAGCATTCCCATTCGAGCCTGTTTGATTTCCAGACGGAAGTGGTAAAGCTGACCGAGGTGATGGAGTGCTGCCATATGACGGGGGCCTTCGATTTCCTGCTAAGGATCGCGATCCGGGATATGGATGAATACAATACGCTGCTGATGAATAAGCTGTCCAAGCTGCCGGATATCAAAAAAATGGAAAGTTTTTTTGTGATGTCGGAGGCGAAGCGGGAGACGGGGTATGTGACCGGGAAGTAACATTCGCCTGGTATTTTAGAGAAAAAGCCTATAATCTCCGCCCAAGATTTGACAGTTAATGCTTTATCAGTGCAAGCACATGAGATTCGTACTATTTTTTATCTCCCTTTTCGTTACCGTAGGCTGCCTGCTCGGAGCGCCGGTAAACAACCCATGGCCTAACTTTGGCGCCATCATGGTCCTTTGGTTCATTTTTACCTCATTACCCTGCCAGGGTGCAGACGCCTGGAAGAACAGTGCATCCGCACTTATCTCCGTCACCACAACAAATATTACTGATTATCTACCACCACCAGCTATATTGCTACATAACTTTGTAACATGAAACATATCGCGATCGGCGACATCCATGGCCGGGCTAATTGGCGGGAACTCAATATCCGGAAATATGAAAAAGTCGTATTCATCGGCGATTATGCCGATAGCTATGATTTATCGGACTTCGCCATTTTGGAAAATCTAAAAAAAATTATCAGCCTGAAAAACCGCCATCCCGAAAAAGTCGTGTTATTGCTCGGCAACCATGATGCGCACTACCTCCATTATCCTCGTTTTAAATGCTCCGGTTTCCGTCCTGCCATGAAAACCGACCTGACCACGCTATTCCGGAAAAACGCTGAATGCTTCCAGATCGCTTATCAAAAGGGTAACCATCTTTTCACACACGCCGGCCTCACCAACAGTTGGTACAACGAGGTCCTGCGTTCACCGGTCATAACAGCAATTTTTGAAAAGGAAAAAGACCTCGCCGGCCAGCTCAACCAGCTCGAACGGACGGCCTTTCGCGGAACGCTGTACGATGCAGGGATCGAACGGGGAGGTTATGGTTATGGCGGCCCGCTTTGGGCCGATTATAAAGAAACCTCCGTCGACATGCTCAATGAATTTCACCAGATCGTCGGCCATACCCGGGTTGAGGACATACACACCATTACCTGCAGCGATAAATCCGTCACCTACACCGACGTCCTGCAACATCAAACCAAATTTTATGAACTCGATATATAGTTATATAACATGAAACACCTCATACCTCGACGTACTACACCAGCATACCTATTTTCACGAGGTACACATCTGATGGATACTATCGCCCGCAATATTTTTTAAATCTTTAATTTATAGCTGTTTACCATTTTATATAAAAAAAATCAGGTCTCCAACCTCATTGCTACCCAAAGCCCCTCCCCGATCCAGGCAACTTTGTCCTGTCGCCGGCAACCATTTCGTAAGCCCGGCCACAGTAAGTTGTTTGACATCCAGGGAAGAAACATTACTCTGCTAAACCCAGAGAATCCGGCGAAAGTGAGCGTAAAACCGCAACACCCGAAAGCGCCGGGGCAGGCTGAAATGCCCATATCGTAGGATATGACGCGAGTATTCCCGAACCAAGATATTCAAGGGAGCCCCAAAGGCTCCCTTTTGTTTTATAGAGACCCATGACATTTTTCAACAACCCTTTTACGACCCGTTAAAAAGCTTAAATTTGGGACACCATGGAAACCATCCAGCAAGAATATATCACCTATCCAACCGGCACCGACGGACAATACATCCTCGAGTACCCCAACGGACGCAGAGTGCTTATAGAGATCGACGCCGCCACCGGCAAAGAAACCTTCATCCGGGAACTTTAAGCTAAAAAACACCACGACAGCTACACCGCTACATTTTGTTTTTTTACGGAGCAAGATGTGTCTTTGTATGACAAAGGACATCTTGCCCTCTGGGATTACCTAAAAACATCGCGACTCGTTTTATTATATGCCAGAGAGGAAAAACCGCACCCGGAAGATCGTAGTGCGATTTAACGAAGATGAATTTAAACAAGTTGAGGAGATGGAAAAGACATTGGGCCTCAACAAGTCTGAACTAATCAGGGCGAGAGTATTGGAAAATAGCAAGGGCCTTGTTGTTAATTCGAAGACTCTTATTGCCGAACTGGCCATTGTTGGTGCGGAGATGAATCGCCACGGCAATAACATCAATCAATTAGCACGCCATGCAAATACCTTAAAGCTACAGGGGCTTCTTGAGCCGGTGATAGTGGAAAATTTCAATTTGTTATTAGCCCGGCATTTGAAAAACCAGGAGAAGCTGGAGGTTGTTTTACGCCAGGTGATCAGGAAGCTGATACATTGATATCTACCACCAAGCTATATAATTATAAAGATACAGAACATTATGATTATAAGGATTCTGAAGTCATCCACTACATTTGAGGGAGTCGGCTACAACACAAACAAGGTTGATAAAGACAAAGCAGAACTCCTGAAGGTTGCTAATTTAGGAGTACTTCAGGGTCTGACCAAGTTAAGAAAGGAAGATTACCGGAACTACCTGCTGATGCTCGCATCAGTCAGCAAGCGAGTCAAAAACTCACAGCTCCATGCTGTTCTTTCAGATGGGGGAAAAACTACGGATAGACAGGAATTGGTTGTCCTTGCCGAAAAATGGTTGCAGGCGATGGGTTATGGCGCCCAGCCGTATCTATTGGTATTTCATAAGGATACGAACAATAATCATCTCCATATCGTGAGTTCCAGGGTAGATGGGAACGGCAAAAAGATCAATGACAGCTTTGACAAAGTCCGGGCGGTTCAGGCTTTGAACAAGATCATGGGCGTGGACGAGAAACAGATGATTGAAAAGGCTAAAGCTTACCGCTTCTCAACTGTGCCACAGTTCAAACTATTGTTAGAACGACAAGGATTCATTTTTAAGGATAACTGGATCATCCGTTCAGGAAAAAGAGTAGCGGAATTCAAGGAGTCGGAATTGAAGTTTTCAGAACCGGATAAGAGACGGATTTTGCAGTTACGGGCGATCTTGCACAAGTATAATGGACCTGACCTCGAACAAATATTAAAAGCAAAGTTCGGTGTCGAATTGGTTTTTCATTCAAAGAACGGCAAGCCAGCTTACGGCTACACAGTGATCGATAACGCGCAGAAAAATGTGTTTAAAGGCAGCGAAATTATGCGTCTGAATGAACTGCAAAACGACCAAACTAAATTACCCAGCTATTCTGAGCCGGAGCTGCAGAATGAAAACACGGAAAGAGATGCTGAGCATATAACAGTGAACATCTCCAATGACGTTGATGACGAGGCTGTTCACCGCCGGCGTCGAAACAAGAAAGCAAGGAACAACTTGCGTTAACCCCAAATTTTATGATCATACTGACAGGCAACCAAAAAGGCGGTGCAGGTAAAAGCACGCTTACGCTTTTGCTGGCCAACTATCTCGTGCAAGAAAAAGGTCTGGACGTTACGGTAGTGGACATGGATTACCAGCAATCGGTAGCACAGAAATTTGAGCGGGCCAAATTGCTGGAGAATGCAGAACCCTACCAGGTCGTAGCCGCCAGCCTGGAAAGCTTCCCGGACATCCGGCACATGCTGTGTAATCATAAAGAGCAGATCGTTTTGATAGATCTGCCGGGGAAGCTGGACGATGATGGCTTGATCGCAGTTTTTGAATCGGCTGACCTGGTCATCTGTCCCTTCTCTTACGACGAGTTCAGCTTTGAATCGACCATCCTGTTTTCGGTTGTGCTGCGCAAGATCAACGCGCAGGTGCCTTTGGTCTATGTCCCCAACCGGGTCAAAGCCAACGTACGCTATGAAACCAAAGTCGAAGTGGATGAGCAGTTGGCCCTTTTAGGTTTGGTGACTCCTGCCCTGCCTGACCGGGTCGATTTTCAGCGGGTCAGTACTTTCCAGACGCCGCTTGCGATCTACCCGGTGGCAGTGAATGCTTTTGAATCCTTCTATGAAAAACACTTTAACCTATGAGTGAGATCAAATCCTTGGCTGACCAGTTGCGCAACAAAATAGCACCAACCATGCAGGCTACCGTTCCAAAAAAAAAGCCTCCTGACATTCCCCCTATCCTGCAGGCATTGCGGGATTATGATAACCGAAATCACCGAAGCCTGGCGCATATCCGCTTTGATGTCACCACCATGCAGACGATGAATCATTTTAAAATGGCGACCGGGGTGGATATGACCAAACTGGTTGCCTTTGCAGTTGCTGAGTTTTTCCAACTACACCCTGAACTCAAAACGATCATTAAACAATTTATCCAAGACCTAGAACTATGAACTGGTTACACTTTTTATGCTGGATCGGGGGGATATATCTTTTATACTATCCCGCGATGATCCTTTTTGACAACTCCCGGAAAGGTGAGGTCAAAACATTCTCCAACGAACTGAGCTTTTCTGAAACTGTCTCTCCCCAAAAAATCGAACACATCCCCGACAAAACCTCACAAATAACATCGAGGGCCGTTCCTCCAATTATCGTCTCTGGTGGGGTTTCTTTAAAAAATTTATTTAACCTATGCCGCGAAGAAGCCATCATCTATACCAAAGCCGTCAGCTTCTGACCATGGTTTTAGCTTTTCAACCTGGCATTGACGAAATGCAGCAGGCCAGGCAAAGCCTGGGCAACAACTTCTTCTCCGCGATGGATTGCGCGCTGGTGCTGGCGGGTATCTTCGGCATTGTCGGTGCCTTACGCATCTACCACAACTGGCAACTGGGCCGGCAGGGAATTACCGAAGAAGTTTCCGCCTGGTTCTTTGCCGCCTTATTTATGGTACTGGCCGGGGCCTTTCTCCGCGCCGTGTTCGGTATCTGATCTTTTTTACCTTTTTATTTTAATTCATGTACAAACTCAAAAAACTTTGGGCAGCAGTAATTATGCTTGCCCTTTCCGTACCACGGGCGTTTGCCCAAAGCGGTGTTACCGGTATTAATACAGCAACCTCGACCCTGCAAACCTATGTTGACCCGGTATCCAATATTGCCCTGGTTATCGGCGGTATCGTTGGTATTGTCGGCGCCATCCGTGTCTATTCCAAATGGAATTCCGGTGATCAAGATATTAATAAAGAACTGATGGGCTGGGGCGGTTCCTGCGTGTTCCTCGTAGTCTCCGCCCTCGTTATCAAAGCCTTTTTCGGATTGACCTGATGGCGAAGCGATTTGCTGTTTACAAGGGGCTTCAGAAACCCCTTGTATTCCGGGGATTCAAAGGCAAATTTATCTATTGGGGTTTAGGCTCGATATTGGCTGGGCTGGTTTTGGGCGCTTTGACCATGTCGCTCATCAATATATGGCTCGGCGCGATCGTGCTGGCAGGCAGTATGGTTGGCGGGCTACTGTACATAGCCTCGAAACAGAAAAAGGGGCTGAGCTCCAAAACACAAGCAAGTGGAATATTCATTCATGCAGCCAATTTCAGAAAATTGAATCATTATGCGCGGAAAACAAGAGTTTAAAATACCCTACGCCGGCATCGCTAAAGAGGAAAACCTGGATATCTTATATAATTTGAACGGAGACTTTTCAGTCGTCATCGAAATGCGGAATCCCGTAAGCCAGTATGGCGCTGCTTCGACAGCATATGATGATTATCACAACCTGCTGATCAGCCTGGTCAAACTGTTGGGGGATGGCTATATCCTGCAAAAACAGGATGTCTTCAGCAAAGCAAAATACCGGGCAAAAAAGGCGGGCGAGTATTTACAGGATAAGTACAACGCTCATTTTGAAGGACGGGCATTCGTGAAAATATCGACTTTCCTGATCATTACAAAACAGGTTAAACGGGGCACTTTTTATGTCTACGACCCAAAAGCATTGCGGGACTTCAAGCAGGCCATCGGGAAAGTGATGGATGTGTTAGCAGCCTCAAAGACAAGTCCAAAAATTCTTCAGGAGGCAGCAATAAACAAGGTCATCATGCAGACTTTGGCTATGAATTTCAGCGATGAGGTCATCAGTTTGCAAAATATCGCGCCAAATGATACCGAATTGGGTATGGGCGACCGGGTTGTGCGGAATATAAGTTTGATCAACACCGACAATATTGATCTGCCAACCGAGGTCGGGACACACATGGAATGGAATGAGAAAGATACGCTCAAGGGTTTCCCGGTTGATTTCCTTTCGTTTCTGTTACGCGTGCCGGGTGTCGGCGACATTTTGTATAACCAGGTGATCGAAATTCCAAGCCAGTCCATGACGCTGAAGAAGCTGGAGCTGAAAAAGAAGCGGCACTCGGGAATACCCGACCCGGCCAATATGATCTGCGTGGAAGACATTGACCAGCTGCTGACGGATGTTGCACGGGATAACCAGTTGTTAGTCAACTGCCATTTTAATATCGTCGTCTCGGCGTCGCAACCCAATATCCAAAAAGCAGCGAACTACATCGAAAATTCGCTTTTTGGTTTAGGTATTGTCGTAAGCAAAAATGCGTATAACCAGTTAGAATTGTTCAGAAGTGCCTTGCCCGGCAATGCGGTTGAACTCAAAAAGTATGATTTGTTCCTGACCACTTGTGACGCGGCGCTTTGCTTCTTCTTTAAGGAAAGTCTGCCGCAGGATGAACCGTCGGATTTCCTGGTTCGCTTTACCGACCGGCAGGGTATTCCCATCGGCATTGACCCGGCGGATTTACCCATGCGTACCGGCCGGATCAATAACCGGAACAAATTTGTTTTGGGTCCCAGTGGTTCGGGCAAGAGCTTTTTCATGAACGCTTTGAATGAGCAATACATGCTCTATAACATGGATATGGTGATCGTAGACACCGGGAATTCTTATTCGGGGCTTTGCTCCTACTACAAGGGCAAATACATTACCTACACGGATCAGAAACCTATCACCATGAATCCCTTCGCCATTAAGGCAACGGAATACAATATCGAGAAAAAGGATTTCCTGTGTACGCTCATTTGCCTGTTATGGAAAGGCGCCGAAGGAACGGTCACTCCAGTCGAACGCGACGTCATCTCGCATACGATAAGTGGCTACTACCTAACAGATCAAACTAAACGTAATTTCAACTCCTTCTATGAGTTCGCGCTCCAAAAAATACCACAAATAAAATCCGAAGAAAAAATTGCCTTCGACGACGATGAGTTCCGTTACGTCCTAAAGAAATTTTATAAGGGTGGTGAGTTTGAGAGTATCCTCAATGAAAAGATTGAAGAGTCACTTTTTAGTGAGCCGTTCATTGTCTTCGAGATCGATTCGATCAAGGAGCACAAGATCCTCTTCCCTATCGTGACCCTCATCATCATGGACGTGTTCATCCAAAAGATGCGCTACCGGCAGGACCGGCGAAAAACGCTGATTGTAGAAGAAGCCTGGAAGGCCATCGCCAGTCCGCTAATGGCAAGTTATCTACTTTACTTGTACAAAACGGTGCGAAAGTTTTGGGGCGAAGCGATCGTGGTGACACAGGAGTTGGGCGATATCATCGGCAACGCAGTCGTCAAGGACAGTATCATCAATAATTCCGACACGATTTGCTTGCTGGATCAAACCAAGTTCAAAGACAACTATAATGAGATCGCAGCCCTGCTATCGATTAACGAAGTGGAGCGCAAGAAGATATTCACGATCAACCAGCTGGATAACCAGGAAAATCGGGGCCGATTCAAGGAAGTCTATATCCGCCGGGGTGCAATTGGTGAGGTTTACGGCGTCGAAGTGTCGCTGGAACAATACCTGACCTACACCACCGAAAAACCGGAAAAATCAGCCGTGGAATCTTACACCGATCGCTTTGGTTCTTATGCCACAGGGCTCGACGCCTTTGTTCAGGACCTCAAACAAAGCGGGCTCACCCTGCCTGCATTTATCAAACACGTAAACCAAAACAAGCTATGAAATACTTCATCCTATTACTGATATTTTTTTTGAGCCTGCTGCTCCACCAAATAACACAAGCTCAGGAACTCGTAGTCGACCCCGTCACCTCCGCAGCTATTGCAATCAATGCCACCACGATCAATAGCCAAATGAATAAGACCAACAAGAACCTGAGCCTTATTTCCAAAGGGCAACTGGCCGTAACGAGCCAACTGGTCATTGTTAATGATTTGCAAAACAAGATCTACAAAGGTTTGAGCCAGGTCGCCTCGATCATCAGCAATGTTGCCAGTATAAAAGACATCGCTGACTGCGGGACGGATATCGTCAGCGATGTAGAAAAAGCGGTCACGCTGGCCAAATCCGACCCGGTACTGCTTTTGTTTGCCGAACAAGGCGCCCGTGATTTTGAAACAAAGGCCATCACGCTGGCTGCCGATGTCAGCGCCTTTGTGCTGAAAGGCGGTGGCAACAACCTGATGGATTCGGGTGAACGCGGCAAATTGCTGAACCATATCAATGGTCAGATGCGTATCCTGCGCGGTATTGCTTACGGGATGCAGCGGGCCATGTACTGGGCGAAAATGCGCGGCATCTTTCAATCCTTAAATCCCTGGGAAACCTGGAAGAACATGGATGTGAGGATCGCGAATGATGTGCTGAACAATGCTAAATACTTAAAGAAATGAAAATCCTGAGTCTTTTCTTTTTGGTGTTGCCATTTTACAGCTTCGCTCAACAGGAGGTTATTGATGTTGTGGGGATGAGGCAGCTCATCAGTGAATCAAAGGACGAGCATACCGCGCAGGTCAAGGCCCGGAACCAGCAGGCTGCGAACACTACGACCGAAGCTTCCAACATGACCCTTTTAGCAAAATTAAAAAACACCTACCGTACGTTGCAGCAGCGTTACAATGCTTTGGGTACGGCCATCGATATCGCCGAGATCGGAATTTCGGCCAAACCCATGGTGACGCAGATCGTCAGGAACCAGGCACAGATCGTAGCCCTAACCGAAAAGAACCCCGCCATTATCGCTTTGGGTTATCAAACCGAGATCGAGTTTGCGGAGAAAGCCGAAGCCTTAATTGGTTATATTACCGGCCTGACCCTGAGCCTGGGCGACGTGAACCAGATGAAAGCCTCTGACCGGAAAATCCTTTTTGATTACGTCATCCAGCAATTAAGCAAGATACAAGAGCTTTCCGGCAACATGCTCAGACTGCTGCAGTATTCCAACCTGGCCTCCGTTTTTAAGGCACTCAACCCTTTCGAGAGTTATATCAGCCAGGACAAGAACATGGTCGAACACATCATTCAAAACGCAAAATATCTGAAATGAAAAAGCTGATCTTAATTTTGAGTATTTTCTTTCGGGTCACCATTGCTAACGCACAAGAATACGTCACCGACCCGCAATATACTGCCTCTGTTATAGCCAACGGCACCGTACGTGCAACTGCGGAAGACACACACAATAATTACCTCGTCAGGATCAATAAAAACCTGACCGGCATTAATATCAATGTGGGTTCGGTGGTGCTGACACAGACCATGATCTATAATGGCCTGGCCAATGTCAACTCCGCCTTAAAAAATGGCATCGCTGTAAAAAACATGGCCGTTACGATCACGGACATGATCGCTCACCTCCAGGATTGTATTGAACTGGCCAGATCGGACCCCTATTTATTGTTGTTTGCGACTGGTATCGAGCATGAAATACAGTTACGGGCGCTCGCTTTGGTCACTGATGTTTCCGGGTATGTGCTCAAATCGGGCAGCAATGTACTTGCGGATTACAACAGCCGTGACCAATTGTTACGCAAGGTCACGCAGGAACTCCAGATCCTCGACAGTTTAGCTTATGGTGCCTGGCGGGCCATGTACTGGGCCAAAGAACGCGGGATCATCGCATCGCTCAATCCCTGGGCGGCTTATATAAACAGGGACAAAAACTTTGTCAATCAAATTATTCAAAATGCGAAATATCTTCATCGATAACAAGTATTTTTGCTTCAAATTTCTTATTTTTACACTATGAGCAATTCCGACTTCATCGATCAACTTCTTGAAAATATTGATAACCTCCACGAATTGGGTCGCCAGAGGGCGTTTGAGTTGGGTAACCCTTTTTACGCAAAGTATAAAGATGACGGCGATTACTATCGTAAAGAAATGCCCACCGGTTAGCAATATTTGGTTAAGATCAAAGTCGTTATGGATGAGAACGATATGCCCGCCGAAATAAAAGACACTATAGTAAAGCAAATTAGCCGCTAATGGAACAGCCGAGATTTATCTTTGTGGCAGGTTGCAACGCCGCAGGAAAATCCAGTTTTATTAGAACGCGTCTAAATAAACTTTCTGACTTCGATATCATTATGACCGACGTTTATAAAAACAGGTCTAAGGAGGTGTGTGAGCAAGCGTTGTCTAAAGGCAGAAATGTTATCTTGGAAACACCATTTAACCAAGTACATTTTAAGGATTTGATCGACCTAGCACGAAATGAGGGATATTTTACGTCTTTGATAGTTCTGTTCCTTGATAATCCACAACAATCAATAGACCGTGTGGCTAGCCGGGTTCTTGAACAAAATGGATTGTATATCAGTGGGGACAATATCAAATGGAACTTTAATGAAAGTTTTAAAAATGTCGCCAACTATTATTTTTACTTTGATCGGAGTGATTTTATCTATACCGGTATTGTAGATGAGAATAAATTGATCATGAGTTTCAGAAAAGGCGAGATTGTAAATTATCATAAAAACAAACTCCACTACGCCCAGAAATTTGCAGACTTCTCAACAGTCTAATGACCGAAATATCAACGGTGGGTTTACTTACTGAATAAAAGCGCTCAATGTTGTGTAAAGGCGACCCTTCAGGTCGCCTTTTTTATTAACCCCATTTATTATGAAAAAAATCAGCATTTTATTTTTATGCCTGCTTTGCGCTGCGCGAGTATTCGCCCAATCCGAAGTCAATGACGAAGCCGTCCGTTACCAATCTCAGCGAATGGTTTTCCAGCAATGGGATCAGAACAAGTTCAAACCCGGCAAAGGCTTCCTTGATACTAATCCCTATTACTGGTTGGTCTGGGGCCTGTTTGACCCCAATTATCATAAAACGGACCTCCGCCCTTTGAGTGCGACCGGCCCGGAAACCCAGCGCCTGGCTTTAGTGGCTGGCATGAGCACGACGGATAACCAATATAAATTGCATTCCGATACGCTCAGGAATGCGGCGCTTTCCGAGATCGCTAATCAGTCGGGTTTACTTTCGGATGCCGACCCGCTTTGGTTACTGTACTATCACCAGCAATTCCTGCCGCTATTAAATTATTCACCGTTAACGCTTTTGGGGACACTGCCGCCAAACGTCAGCTCAAAACTGTTATCTGAAGGAACCTATGGCTGGTATGTTAATGAATTGAGTTCGCTAAAAGATAGATTACAGGGCGCCCGCCAAACCGATATGGACCGGGGTTCAAGGATCATGGCCTATTATCGCATGCTCAGGGAATATCAAAGACTATCCGGGGTTTGGGCGATAAGAATTTCTACGGCCCAAAAAGATCTGAAAATGACCGCACAGCAACAGACGCTGAAAAGCGGCAGTGTCAATCCGGGCAACTGGACACCCCAAACCGACGTTCAGATCGCTAACCAGGTTTTACAACACGCCAAATTTTAATGTATGAGAAAAAAGCTTTTAATTTTTTTGGTATTACTTCTGGGCAGCCTCAGTAGCTTGGCACAAACGGCCACAGTCGATACAGTGATCAGCAAGCAGTCGCTGCAGTATTTACAAGGCGATGGCGTTTACGAGACCGGGATGATGGCATTCCTGGGTGGTTTGAAAGAATCCATCTGGGCGCATTTTGATCTTTTTATCGTCGATGCGCAAGCCCTTGCCGCCATTTTTATGATCATCTTCTTCGCCATCCGTTCTTATGAGATGATGGTCGGTGATAAGCAAATGGAGATCATGCCGCTACTCCGCCCCTTTGGTTTGGTCATGATCATTGTCTGGTGGGGGGCCTTTGTCAAAGTCGTAGCCTTCCCAACCGACCTGGTCGCAAACCAGACGGAACAGATGTTCAACAGCGAGCAAAGCACCGTCGACGGTTTACGGTTTCAGCGGGCCAATCTTATACTCGCAGTTGCCAATTCATTGATCACCTTCCAGGCGCAAACGGAGGTTGCGGAAAAGGAAAGTGATACCTGGTACGGGCAGGCCTGGGATTCGGTGACCAGCACCGTTAAGCAGGGCATTTCTGATGTCATTTCGCCGCTGATCGAGTTGAAAAACAGGCTCACGGTAGGCATGCAGTTATTATTCACGCAATTACTGGAACTGATCGGCATTTGGGTGTTGCGTATCGCGGTCTATATCATTTTTATGATACAGATCATCTATTCTTCCATCCTTATTATTCTGGGTCCGTTCTCCATTGCGGTCAGTATCCTTCCCGCCTTCCGGGATAGCTTTTCGACCTGGATCGCACGCTTCGTTTCCGTCAATTTGTACTCCGGCATTGCTTATCTGATCATGTACCTGTGCGCACTGATGCAGGAATACGCTTTACAGTCCGAGATCAGCAAGTACCAGGTGCTGGTGGGTCAGAACGGCACCGCAGCTGACCTGCAGAAACTGGCCTGGTTTGCCAGTAACGGCATTCTTTCCTTCGGTACCGTGATCGTGGTCTTCCTGATCGGTGCGATCTGTATGTTCACCGTGCCCAGTATTTCGACCTGGATCATTTCCACCTCCGGCATCAGTTCAGCAGCCTCCAGCTTCGGACGGGGCGCAGGAACCGTCGCTACAGTAGCGCGAACTGCCTCGGGTTCATTCTTTTAAAAAGATTTAAAATTCTAAAAAAAATCTTCGAGGCTGCTCAATGCAAAACGCAAAAATCAAGCAGCCTTCCACAGCTTTTAGTCTAAGCAACCTCAAAAAGGATCATAAAGTCTTTTGGGGACCTATTTATTTGATTTTTCATTCCATTACAAGGACGCTCATCTATGATCATTAAAAATATCGAAGCCAAGGTCCGGCTGGCGACCTGGCTGTCTGCGGGCAGTTTTGCCACTGCCATTATTATCAGCATCACCGCCCTTTATTTCGCCGGAAGGCAAGTCAACGCTTCCCGTAAAAGCATTTACATCCTGGCGGGAAATATTCCCATCATGGCAAACCAGGCGGATATGCAAATGAACCGGCCCGCTGAATACCGCGCGGACGTGGATCTCTTTCATTCGCTGTTCTTCTCGCTGACACCCGATGATAAGTACATCGAATACCAGTTGAAGAAGGCGATGTACCTGGTAGATGAGTCTGGCGTTCAGCAATATAATGACTTGAAGGAGAACGGTTACTTTAACTCGATCCTATCCAGCAGTTCGGTGCTTACCCTCCGTACCGACTCCATACAGATCGATATGCAGCGCAAGTACTTTAAATACTTTGGCAAACTCAAGATCGACCGCCGCAGCTCAACCGTCATCCGCTCACTCATTACCGAAGGCAACCTGAAAGATATACCCCGAAGCGATAACAATCCGCATGGGGTCCTGATCACGAACTGGAAGACCATCGAAAATAAAGACCTGGAAAATGTTCAGAAAAATAACTTCTAACCGCGACCCGCGGAGTACCCTCGCGTCCGAACTCAAAAAAGAATTCGCGCCCTATCATCAATCTCTCCGGACGCAGCTAAAAAAAATAGCGCAAAACTATCCAAAATTCCTTTTTGCTATGATGGTCATCAATATCATCCTATCCGTCATTTTAGTAACTACAGTGTTCCGGCGTCATCCACCAAAAACCAAACCCGTTGCTGTAGCGGCTCCGGGTGGTTTTGACCGGATATTGGAGGCGTCAGCAAAACTCAAAAAGACCATAAACCTGAAACATACCATTGACAGTTTAACGCAACAGAGATGTTTGTCCGCGAAAGACAGTCTCCTGCTCGACAGCGCCTTAGACCAATTCCAAAAACTCAAACCATGACAATAGATCTCAAACAACCCAAATACATCCTGCCCCTCATCGCCCTCCCCTTCCTTTGCCTCTTCTTTTACGTCTACCACAGCAGCGCGAAAGACAAAAAAACCGTACAGCACCTGGCAGGGATAAACAGCAACGTTGGTGACGTTTCTCCGGGCATCAAAAAGAAAGAGTTGAGTGATAAACTCGACGCCTTCCGCAACAAATACAAAGAGTCTGATGGGAAAACGGCCGTCTCGGTGATCCCCAGCGAGGAGGTGCCCGCACCGCAGGTCAACCAGCAGCAGACCCTCGATTCCATCAACCGGGTCATGCAGAAACGCTTTAGTAATCCCCCGGTCAGATCCCGGGAACAAGTTATGAGAGCCGCTTTAAAGCACTTTCAAACACCGCCAGAACCTGCTCCGCCAAAAGCCCGTGACCCCATGGACCTGTTCAAACAGCAAATGGCCTACATGGACAGCATCCGCAAAGCCAGCGACCCTACTTACATGGCCGAGAAGCAAAAACAAGAAGCCAAAGCAAAGCTTCAACAGTCTAATGAAAAGATCCTCCAAGTCATAAAAATCCCGCCTGAGGCTGCTGACTTCAACACCATAATACCAAAAGAGAAAGAAGATTTTATCACCGCAACCATAGACGAGAACGTCACTGGTTATGCGGGTTCAAGGATCGCCCTCAAACTAAATACGGATGTCAAGGCCGGTCAACAAACCGTACCGAAAGGAACGGAGCTGTATGCACTTATTAATGGGTTTTCCGGCCAGCGCGTCACGCTCCAGATCAGGTCGATCCTCTACAATGGACAACTGCTACCGGTCAAAATGGATGTCTACGACCAGGATGGGCTCCTCGGACTCTATGTTCCCAATTCCCAGTTCCGCGATTTTACCAGGGATCTTGGAGGTAGTTCCATCCAGGGCGTCAGCCTCGATAACGGCTCCGCCTCAGGCATCCTGATGAGCACTGCCGGCAAATTATTCGAATCCGCCTCCTCCGCCGTAGCATCAGCCATCCGGAAGAACAAAGCAAAGATCAAATACAATACTTACGTCTACTTAATCCAAACACAATGAAAACCATACTCTTGTTTATCATCTCACTATTTGCAATTGCTGCTCACGCTCAACTGCCCGAGATCCATTTACCAACCGACGGCGACCTGCACATCCTTTCACCTGAACCCATTCAATACGTCGATATCTCGAATAGAAATATCGAAGGGAATTTGGGCCTCCCTAACCTGCTCCGCCTCCGTTTTAAAAAAGATTCGCTATGGTCAGATGCGGTCGTAACCATCGCAGGAGAAAAGTTCATTGCCCAGTATCATTTGCTGCCCGTTACATCGACCGATAACGAAATGATCGCGATAACACCAAACGACACGCATCCGCTCGACATTTCCGGTATCGGGTTTTCACATCCCCAGCTCCGAAAAATGGCGTATAACCTGTTTTGCAACACGAATAGCGCAAAAGAAACAGTCAAAGCCTTTGGCATCAAAGCCAGCCTCAACCACATATACACGGCAGGTGATTACCTGTTCCTGGACGTGTCCTATAAGAATAAGACCAATCTCAGCTATGACATTAACGACTTCCGCTTCACCCTGGACGATAAGAAAGTCACCAAAGCCACCAACGTTCAATCCGTGGTCATTAAACCCGAACTTACGCTCTTTGAGGTGCCCCAGTTCGACAAATTTTACCGGAACATCTTCGTCCTGAAAAAAATGAGTTACCCGGGCAGCAAAGTCCTCACCATCAGCCTATCCGAAAAACAGATCTCAGGCCGCATCATCAACCTCACGATCCCCTACAAAGACGTCCTTCAAGCCGACACCATACCTTTTTGAGTTATCTACCAGCAGCAAGTTAATTAGCATTTAACTTCGCCCGCATTAAACCAATAAGGTATATTTAAACGGAACAGGAAATCCAATTGGAACAAATGGCAAAAAAGGGTGCAATGACAAAATCGCCCTTTGAAATGTCAAAGTCCGAGTATTTCGCATGGCAATTACAAAACCAAATCAATGCACGAAATAACCTGTTTGCAATCGGCCAACCTTTCGTACATGTAAAAGATGGTGAGCTGATAGCCGAGCACAGTGACGGCCGGGTAGAGCATATTAGATAATTTTCTAACCCGGCAAAATCCCTTTTTGAGTTATCTACCACCATATGATGGACACGGAATCCAACAACATTTTGAAATGTAAACAAATTTGCTTACATTTGGATATGACAGAAGAATTTGAATCATACAAAGGTATTCATCCTGGTAAAGTTATAGAGCGTTTACTAAATAAACATGGCATTAACCAACGCCAATTTGCGCTTTCCTTGCCCGAACATAGGCAAACTTTTAACGCCATCCTAAAAGGTAAACGAAGTTTAAATACCCCTTTATCGTTAAAGATCGAACGTGGGCTTGGACTGGAAGAAGGTTCGCTAATGACTTTACAGGTTCATTATGAAATTAAACAGGAACGGCTGCGGACACAAGCAGCAGGTCCAGACTTACCCAAAAGTCTTTTCTGGGATGTCGATTTATCCAAAATTGACTGGCAAAAGAGTTATAAGTTCGTCATCAAAAGAATTTACGAACGCGGTGACAAGGACGAGCAAGATATAATTAATCGTTATTACGGTATCGATAAAATAAACGAAGTCATAGCCGGACGCCCATTAACCAAAACTGGAAACTTACCTTTTATGCCCAGCCTTCAAAGATAGAGTATGTTATATTGGAATACCGTTAACAATAGGCTAAAGGAGTTGCTCATGGATTTTATGGGCGCGGATGAGTTCAATGACTGCCGTCTTGTTGGAGGAACATCGTTGAGTTTGCAATTGGGACATCGCATGTCAGATGATATTGATTTATTTGCATGTAATACTAAATACGATCAACTAGAATTTGGTAAAATCGAAACCCATTTCTTGGAACATTATCCTCACGTAAAGGGCGCGGTAGGAGGCAAAGTAATTCACGGACGAACGTATTTTGTAGGAATGTCAGAAGATGATCGTGTCAAAGTAGATGTATACTATTCATCTGACGACTTTTTCCAGCCTGAGTTGGTAGTAGAAGGCGTGCGGATGGCCACGGTTGAAGAAATTATCGGGATGAAGTTAGGAATTGTCAAAAATGGCGGCAGACGAAAAGACTTTTGGGATCTCCACGAGCTGCTTGATTCATACTCCATCAACCAAATGCTCGAGTGTCATCGACAGCGTTTTCCATGGGAAGACAATGATCAGCACGTACTCACACAACTCACGAATTTTTATAATGCCGATGAGGAAGATGAAGACCCAAAATGTTTACGCGGAAAGGAATGGGCCTTCATAAAACAGGATCTTATCGAGATCGTTGGAAGACACAAGCCTGGACCTGGTTATACAAGATAATATAATTATGTAGTTATCTACCACCAGCCGTGGTCAAGACTTGTATTTTTGCACTATTATGGAGCAAAAGCCACCTAAAGAACTACCCGTAAAGAATGGAAAGCTTCCTGCAAATTTTGATGATATGTCTATCGACGAAATTAGGGCCTGGGAGAGAAACATGCAGCAGGAGGCAAGAGAATATTTATTCTCTATTGGTCAACCACTGGTTTATTTAAAGGATGGACAAATGATCGCCGAATATGCCGACGGCAGTATTGAACCAATTCGCTAATGTGCTCAATCTATATCGTTGCCGGCCCTCCCGGAATTGGAAAAAGCACTTATGGTGAGCTGTTCGTGCCGGAAAATCTGGAAATCATCAAAATGGATGAAATTGCTGAGATGAATAAAGCTTTTCACTATAAGCTTCATCGAGAATTGGCGATCAGTAAATTTTTGAATACGATCAAATACAATTTGGAGAACAATATCGATTTTGCATTTGAGGTGAATTTGGGTAAACAACATCATTATGAATTTGCTTTGGATGCGAAACACGCACGTGAGGGAAATAAACTCAATGTCATTCTGTTCTTCACGGACGATCTGGCCATGTGTCAGGAAAGAGCCGCAGCAAGATTTAAAAATGGTAAACACGAGGTCAATCCGGACGTGCTGGAGATCATGTATAGAAATACTATCCCACTCTTAAAGGAATATTTTCAACACATCGATGACCTCATGCTAGTGGATGTTAGCCGCGATCAAAAACCGACCGTCATGGCAGGCTACGTCAAAAACGAAGGTTACATCGAATGCCAGGGACAGGCACCGAATTGGATACAACAGGAGATCATGCCGCTGATCCGGGCACAAGAATTGAGCGGAAACACCATGGCATTATAACTTAACCTTTCTATTTAATTAACAGGCTGCCCCCCGGGCGGCCTTTTTTATTCCCCTCCCTTCATGGATACCTTATACAGACTTGCCGGGGCGCTCCGCCGCCTGGACCCGGCCCTCTTCGCCCGTTTGCAGGATGAGCAGAGGCTGACCGAATATATCGCCGATAACCTGTTACAACCGGAATATGTCGGGCGCGAGCTGCTGGCTTCGAAGTTCGATTACCTCGAATTGGTGTTTGAGGAGGAATTCGAAGATGAGTACTATCGTTTTAAGGACTCGGGCATCCTGCATTACGAGTTATTAAACCTGGTTTCCGTGTGTACGCCGGTGATGGAAGAAATGGATTTTCCGGCTAGTGAAGACAGCCGCCTTTTGCGCTATGCGGTCATTGCCGTGATCGCCGAATACCTAATCGATTAGACCTCCTCCTCTGCTTTCGACCTCTTTGCTTATGGCCTTTAACCTCGCTAAACAACTGAGGATCAATATTGACGCAATACAATTAGCGTTAGAGGGACCCCGTGCTTACACTCAGTCTGAGCTCGATATCCTAAAGTCTTTTAGCGGCTTTGGAGGTCTAAAAGCAATTCTCTTTCCGCGCGGAGAAATTGCCGAATGGCAAAAGATGAATGCCTCGGAAGCTGACCTGCGGCTCTATCCGCTGGTCATGGAGCTGCATGAAACGTTGAAGCGTCAGCTTGGAGCAAAAGAATATGAACACGCGATCAGTTCCTTAGAGCAAAGCACCCTAACCGCGTTTTATACGCCCTGGGTGGTGCCCGGAGGTATTTACAATGCGCTTAAGGCAAACTGGATCACCCCTACACGTTTATACGAACCAAGCGCGGGGGCCGGAATTTTTATTGACAGGGCACAGGCTGAGTTTAAAGAGATCGCGGTTACTGCGGTTGAAAAGGACTGGGTGACGGGCAAAGTGCTGCAGGCTTTGCACCCGGAGGCCAAGGTTCAGATCATGGGCCTGGAGCAAACACCAGCTTCAGAGAAAGGGCAGTTTGACCTGGTGGCCAGCAATATTCCTTTTGGCAATTTTTCGGTCTTTGATCCGGCCTTCCAAAATAGCGGGATAAGTTCGCGCATACACAATTACTTTTTCGCCAAGGGTCTGGAAAAGTTGGGTGACGGCGGTTTGATGGCCTACCTAACCACGGACGCGTTCCTGAACAGTCCGGGTAATGAAACGGCGCGCAAGTATTTGTTCGGCAAGGCGGATTTTATTTCATTGTTGGCGCTTCCCGACAACCTAATGAAGGAGAATGCCAACGTCGAGGCGCCTTCGCATTTGCTGGTCGTACAAAAGAACGATCATAAGCGGGGATTTTCCGAGGCCGAAAGTTTGCTGATGCAGACCGTTGAAGCAGAAAATGAAGCGGGCAAATACCAGGTCAACGCTTATATCGAACAGCATCCGACAGTGCTGCTAGCAGACGAGATCAGGCCGGGCACCAATCAGTATGGCAAGCCGACCGAAACTTTGTGGTTCAACGAGGATATGGACGAGTTGTATGATCCTATCCGTCAGGGGATTTCCGAGGGCTTTACGGACAATTTTAACCGGGAGCGCTGGGATGCGCTGCAAGCCAGTTTTCAGCAAAAGACGGGCAGATACTTTACGTTTCTTGATGTACCTGAAACTAAAGTTCGTGGTTCGTTTGCTCAATTGGGTTTATTCGATATGGCACCTGCTGAGAACAATGGCCGGGCTTCCGCTTATTTGAGTGACCTGGATCAATCGGCGATTGATAGTACGACGGCGCGGTTGATCAGTACGATCAGGACTTTGGATTATCTGGATCATGAGAGTATCGTGATGTTGGCGGCGAAGGCGAAAGGCAGCGCGCGGTATGTCTATAAGCTATTTAGCAATGTGGCTGAGGTACGGTGTTCGAATAAATGGCTGGGTGGCAATGCACTGACTTTTGAATTAAAAGCGCTGAATAATCGCTTGAAGAATTTCGATCATGAGTATCAATATGAAGGCGATAAGAGTTTAGAGGCTGCCTTTGGCTTTGATCAAAACAAACCCAACCTTTTTACCGATCTCAAGCCGTTCTACATAAAGGATACCCTTGTCTTGCATGACGGCAAGGTTGGCCTTATCAATTCCCCCTCCGAAAACAAGGCTGCTTTCCAACCCAATGAAGAATTAACCGACCTTGATTTTTTCAGGCTTTACATCAGTTTAAGGAACAGCTACTTGGATTTATCCATTAGGGAAGCTGAAACGCTGGTTGCGCAGCACCTGGAGCGTTTTACGCTGAATGAGGATTATGATGAATTCAAAGAGCGATACGGCGACGTCAACAAAATATCGAATCGCTCCAAAATTTTAAACGATCCAGCCTTTGGTTTTGTGGTCATTTCTTCGCTGGAACGCAAGGAGAACGATGTTTGGGTCAAGTCCGACATTTTTAATGGCCCTGTATTTGCCAAACAAGAGCTTTTACAGACGGATGATCCGGCGGAAGCGTTGGCTCGTTGCCTAAATGATAAGGGCTGTGTTGATCTGGCATATATTGGAAGCATCACCAATCTCACTCATTTTGAGCTTGTTGCTCAACTTGAAAAACACATCCTGCTTGATCCAGGAACCAATAATTGGGTGACCACGGATGCTTATTTGTCAGGCAATGTTGTCGAAAAATTAAAAGTTTCTGAACAGGTTTTCAAGGACGATCCCGATAATCTGCAAATAGCCAGAAGCCTTGCCGCCATTACCCGCGTTCAGCCTGAAAAAATACCTTTTGAATTATTGGACTTCAATTTAGGAGAACGATGGCTCCCGGTCTCCTATTACCAACGCTTTGCCACTGCCCTCTTCGGGTTAGAAAGCCGCGTCGAATATTTTGGTTCTGCCGACACCTTTAAAGTCAGCTATGCTTCCGGGAATGCGATCACCGATGAGGAGTTCGCGGTCGTGCCGAAATCCGGGATCAAGATGAAGGGCCACAGTTTGCTGGAACATGCACTGGAGAACACTTCACCTCATTTTACCTATACGATCAACGAGGTCAGATATAATGACAACGAGGCTATTCAAACCGCACACGAAAAAATTGAAAAGATCCGTGTCAAATACCTAAACTGGCTCAGTGACCTTTCAGATTCGGAAAAGCAAGAAATTGAAAATGTCTACAATGCGCTTTTCAATTGCTATGTATTAAGGGAATACGATGGTACTCACCTGAAGTTTCCCAGTCTTGACCGTAAAGCGTTGGATATCGAGGATTTGTATGAGTCACAGGTCAATGCCTGCTGGCGCATCATGCAGAACCGGGGTGCGCTGATCGACCATGAGGTTGGGCTGGGTAAGACCCTGGTGATGGTCATTGCCGCCATGGAAATGAAACGTTTGGGTATCGTCCACAAACCGATGATCCTGGCGCTGAAAGCGAATGTCGCACAGATCGGTGAAACATTTAAAACGGCTTATCCAAAAAGCCGGGTGCTGGCGCCGGGTGAGAATGACTTCGGGCCGGACAAGCGGCAAGCCTTATTTCATCAAATTAAGAACAATAACTGGGATTGCATCATCCTGACGCATGACCAGTTCGGTAAGATCCCGCAATCGCCCGAAATCCAAAAAGAGATCATTCAAGCCGAACTCGATAATATCGAACTGGACCTGGAGACGCTGGAGGATGCGGGAGGCGAGATCAGCCGGAAAATGCTGAAAGGACTGCAAATCCGTAAAAACAACCTGCAAACGAAATTAGATGGCTTGCTTTATGCCATCGGGCATCACAAAGACACCGGCATCAATTTTGAAGAAATGAATGTCGACCACCTGTTCATTGATGAGTCGCACAAGTTCAAGAACCTGACCTTTACCACCCGGCATAACCGGGTCGCGGGTTTAGGTAACCAGGAAGGCAGCCAAAAAGCATTAAACATGCTTTTCGCAGTAAGGACACTACAAAAAAAGTTCGACAGCGACCTGTGTGTTACATTTCTATCCGGAACACCGATCTCCAACAGTCTAACCGAAATGTACCTCATCTTTAAGTATCTGCGCCCAAAAGAAATGGCCAGGCAGTCGATTGAAAACTTTGATGGTTGGGCCGCCGTGTTCGCACGAAAAACCATTGACTTCGAGTTCTCGGTCACCAATGAGATCATCGCCAAAGAACGCTTCCGCTATTTCATCAAGGTGCCCGAACTGGCGCTTTTTTACAACGATATCACCGATTTCAAAACCGCGAAACACATCCAACTGGACAAACCGGAATTGGATGAGACTTTGGTTAGCCTGGAGCCAACACCCGACCAGCAGGATTTTATTAAAAAACTGATGGCCTTTGCTAAAACAGGTGATGCCACCCTGATCGGACGTAAACCCTTAACCAAGGAAGAAGACACAGCCAGGATGCTGATCGCTACCAACTATGCCAAAAAGATGTCCGCTGACATGCGGCTCATCAACGAAGCCTACGGCGACCATCCCGGCAATAAGGTCAATGTTTGCGCAAGAAAAGTAGCAGAGATCTATTTGGAAAGTCATGCTGATCGTGGTACACAGATCATCTTCAGCGACATCGGCACACCCAAAAAAGATGAATTCAATATCTATGATGCCTTAAAAGATACTTTGGTGAGGAACCATCATATCCCATCACACGAAATTACCTTCATCCACGATTGGACCGATAAACAAAAGCCCGAACTGTTCCGCCGCATGAACAACGGTGACATCCGAATCCTGATCGGCAGTACGGAAAAAGCCGGAACAGGCCTGAATGTACAAAAACGCGTTGTGGCTATGCACCACATGGACATTCCCTGGAAACCCTCCGAACTGGAACAGCGTGACGGACGTGGCGCAAGGCAAGGCAATTGGATCGCGAAGACCTTCTTTAATAACAAGGTCAGGAACTATATCTACGCCGTATCCAAGTCTCTGGACAATTATAAATTCAGCCTATTACAAAATAAGCAACGATTCATTAGCCAGATGAAAAACAATGAATTGCACTTGCGAACTATTGATGAAGGCGCCATGGATGAAAAAAGCGGCATGAACTTCTCCGAATACATCGCCATCCTTTCCGGCGATACCTCGTTACTGGAAAAAACCAAGATCGAAAAGAAAATTGCCCAACTCGAAAGTTCCAAATCCGTTCACTTCAAGGAAGTCGCCCGCAGCAGGAACCGCCTCCAGGACTTGGAAAAAGAGATCGAGAAAAATCACACCACCTTATCCAAGCTGGAGCTCGACGAAAAAATGTATAAAAACCGTCTTCAATTTGATAAAGAAGGAGCCAAACTCAATGCGATTATTTTAACCAACTTTCCGAGTGCCGATCCCGAAGATATCGGAAAATATATTAATAAAGTTTACCTGACTTTCAAAGGCCCGAATGAGCAATTGCTGGGGACGCAATATGGTTTTGACCTATTCGTACGCCAGCAAAAAGTGCCCTACGAAATGAATGGCATGATCCAGTATGAAAGTAAAAACGACCTATACGCGGAATCTGCAAGCGGTATCAAATACCTCTGGAACCACGGCATCCCCAACACGGATAACCCGAAGCTCGCCGCGCGTTATTTCCTGAACGCCATCGACCGGGTTATATCCCTGCGGGAAAAATATGCCAAAGAAGTTTCAGACTTAAAAGCTGAAGTTCCAGTCCTGAAACAGTTATCCCAAAGAACCTTTGAAAAAGAGGCAGAGCTGGCAAATCTAAAGACTGAATTGAAGGATCTGGAAAAGAAGATAAGTGACAGTATCCAAAAGAAACAGGAACCCGAACCGGAAAAAGTTGAAGCAGTACCTATGACGCTGGACCATTCCGAAAATCTGTGGCCGCTTCGAAATCAATCCCTGATGGGGATTAACTATACCGGTGAAGTTTTAGGCAGATAATTTAAACTTAATTTTATGGAGGAAACAAGAGAACAGCAGAAGCTGCACGGTTTCCTGCAATGCGGCATCTACGTCACCGTCGCGCTCGAAGCCTGCATTTTTATTTACAAGAACTCCCCCTTCTGGGGCTTCTTTCATACCCCTCTAATTAAGCTTTCGAGGCTGCCGATCTATCACAATATCGTTTATAGTAAGTTATCGACCTTTTTGCTAATTTGTCTGGTCAGTATTGGTACGTTGTCCAAAAAGAAGGTCGACCTCAAGCCGAAGCAGCAAATCATTTATCCGTTGACGGTGGGTTTGCTGCTTTTTTTTGGCAGTATCTATTGGATCGGCAAGCTTGATTGGGTTTATATGACCTGCTCATTAGTGGGGGCCATTTTGACGAGTTTGTCGATGGATAATATTTCCAAGATGATCCGTTCCGGTCTGGGCAAGGACAAGTGGAATATAGAAGGTGAAAGCTTTATGCAGCAGGTAAAGCCCGTGGTCACGCCTTATTCGGTCAATATCCCGATGCAGTTTTACTTTAAAGGGAAAGTGTGGGATGGATGGCTGAATTTGGTTAATCCGTTCCGGGGGACGATTTTAATTGGAACGCCGGGCTCGGGGAAGTCTTTTGGCATCGTCAATCCCTTTATCCGGCAACTGATCGCCAAGGAGTTTTGTTGCTGTGTTTATGATTTTAAATACCCTGATCTTGGTAAGATCGCCTATTACCATTACTTGTTAGCGAAGCAAAATAACAAGTGCAAGGCCCATGGTTTCTATGTCATCAACCTGAATGACGTCGAGAAAAGTTGCCGTACCAATCCCTGGCGCAGCGATTACCTGAAGACGCTGGCCGATGCCTCCGAAAGTGCCGAGGCTTTGGTCGAAGCTTTGAAGAAAGGTGACAAAAGTGGTGGCAGTGACCAGTTTTTTACGCAGTCCGCCATTAACTTTTTAGCAGCCTGCATTTTTTTCTTTAGTAAGCATGAGGACGGTAAATATTCCAGTTTGCCGCATGTGCTGTCATTTTTAAACAGGACTTACCAGGAGATATTTGACACGCTGTTTTCCGAACCGGAACTCATTTCGTTGTTGTCCCCATTTCGCAGCGCCTGGACGGAAAAAGCGTTCCAGCAATTGGAGGGACAAGTCGGTACGCTTAAAATATTTATAAGTCGCTTGGCTACCAAAGAAACCTTTTGGGTATTCTCCGGTGATGATTTTAACTTGAAAATTTCAGACCCAAATGAACCAGGGATAGTTGTCTTAGCCAATGATCCCAATACCCAAAACATCAATAGTGCTTGTTATTCGATCGTCCTCAATAGATTAACTAAATTAATTAATAGCAAAGGTAACTTACCGTCCGCCCTGATCATTGACGAGGTGCCCACACTGTTTGTCCATAAAGTTGAAAATTTGATTGCCACCGCCCGCAGCAATAAAGTGGCGGTGTTAATGGGTCTCCAGGAGATCCCGCAGTTCCAGCAGCAGTACGGCAAAGATACCGCAGCAACCATCACTGCGGTTGTCGGCAATGTGCTGGCGGGTTCCGTCCGCAACAAAGAAACACTGGACTGGCTCGAGCGCTTGTTTGGCAAATCCAAACAGATCGGCGAAGGCTTATCCATCGACCGCAATAAGACTTCCACCTCCTTAAATGAAAAGCTCGAAGCCCTCATCCCTGCAGGTAAAATGGCCTCGCTCAATACCGGCGAAATGGTCGGTCTTATCGCGGCGGATGTGCAGGAAAACTACACAGGAAAATTCGAGACTTCTGCGATACATTGTAAGATCAACCTCGATCAGAACTCCATCAACTCCGAGGAGCGCGGCTATAAAGAATTGCCAAACTTTTATGAGTTCGGCGCTCACAAGGATAACATCCTAAAAGAGAATTTTTTGAAGATCAATCGCGAGATCGAAGAGCTTATCAGCAGTTTTAAGAAACCACCCCCAGTCAAAGCAACCTTTAAAAATCAACCCTAAAAGTGATTTTAAATAGAAAATCCTCAAAGAAATTTTATAAAATTTTCTAACGAGGGCGTTCAATATTAACCCGCTTTAAAAATCAACCATGAACACAACCGAAGAATTAACGGGAACGCTCGTACTGGTGCACCCCGACCTGAAGAATGACCCCGGCCGCAAATGGGGCGAGATCGGCGTTGTCACCGGCGCCGACCTCCGAAACGACAATATCTACGTCGGCTTTGGCCGTAACGGACAAGGCGCCTACGGCAGCGACGCTTTACTCATCATGAAACCGCCCGCTGCCATTTATAAACAACTGGAAGAACAAAAAGCGACACTCAATACAAACGATTACAAGGCCCTATTCCAGATCGCGCTGATGCTCGAATACCAGCAATCCAGCACAAACGTAAAAAATGCCATCGGCCTTGCACTCAGAAGTGATACCGTCCGAAATATGAGTATGGTTAGTGTGGAAGATGCCCTGGGACTGAAGCGCGAACAAATGGTCGAACGATGAAAAGTCTTTACGTTTTACTGTTCTGCCTGCCCCTCAAACACCTGACCCTAACCTCCGGTTATGGTTACCGGATTCACCCCATAACTAAACACTACACCTTTCACTCCGGCATCGACCTGCGAGCACATAGCGACACCGTTTATTCAATTAGCAGTGGTATTGCCAAATATGGTTATGATCAACTACTCGGTTACTTTATTAAAGTGAGTGATGCTGATCTAACCATCACCTATGGACACCTCTCACAAATACTAAATTCAAATTATATCACTGAGGGCGCTCCCATAGGTATCACCGGAGCGACAGGCCGTGTAACCGGCGAACATCTTCATCTTTCGATCAAGTATCATGGATATCCTATCGATCCACTACAATTTCTCTATACACTAATTAAATCCAAAGACAATGAGCACTAACTTCAAACCACTAACCGACCAGGTAGCCGAACGCCTGCGCGAACAATTGCTAAAAAACACCTCTGTGTTTCAGCAGGACAAACCCCTGGCCATGCCCTTTAACCCGGTTTCCGGTAAAAGCTATCGCGGTGCCGCCGCACTGATTTTATTAATGGAACAGCGCCCCGACCCCCGCTGGCTAAGCCTGAAAAATGCCTCCTTTAACAAAACTCCAGTTTTAAAAGGCGAGCACGGAACGCTGATCAGCTTTTACAAAACCAATGAAATGAAGCCGGTCCTGAAAACGGATGGCACACCCGAACTCAAAGAAAACGGTAAACAAAAATTTGCACCGGTCAAACTGGACGAAGCCAAACTGGAAACCGCCTTCATGTTCAACGCCACCCAACTCAAAGAGTTCCCTGAACTGGAACCACGACACGAACAGTCACCAATACTCCGCCTTGAAACCATTTTAAATTACACTCAAGTCGAAGTTAAAACAGATTATGCGATCGATGATTTGGTCGAATTAGCCAACGAAGAAAGTAAATTGAAACTGCCAGAAGTTAACGAAGACAAAACATCGCTTCGAAAACAGATCGCATCACTCTTTATCGCCGCTGAACTTGGGCTGGAATTCAAACTGACCGAACCGGGCCTACCGGAAATTTGGGGCACTATATTGAAGGATGAACCTGCCGAGCTGTTCAAAGCTGCTAACGACGCGCAGAAGATTGCTGATCACGTTTTGGGCTTTGAAAAAAAAAGAGAACTCAGCAAAACCCTGGATAAAGGCGACGTCATCCCCTACAAAGGCGACTCCATCCAGGTCCTTGCCATCCTCAAAGGCGGTACCGCACAAGTCCGCAACGAGGAAGGCAAAAAATGGAAAGTTGGACCTGCCGATGGATTGTATAAATCCTTAATAGAAGCCAGGAACAACCCATCACAAAAAATGGAAAAAGAACATAAGGAAGAACTCGCAATGGCACGATAATCATGGAAACACAAATCTTTAACGAACAAGATATACCCAAAGACCTGTTAGAAAAGCTTGGTATCGAACTATCCGAAGACAATAAACAGGCCTTGCTGACCGGTAATCGAACCGAACTACTCCAACTCAAAGATTTGGAAGAAGGCGACGTAAAAATCAAAGCCATAAACGCCAAACTCTCTTTGGATCTAAACGGCGAACTGTTGATTCACCCGGTCTACAGCCGGATGGAATTGCCGGACTTTTTAACCATAGATGATGCAGAAAAACTGGCCAGCGGCGAGATCGTCAACCTTGAAATGGAAGTAAATCTACATGGAACCAGGCGTGAAGTATTGGTTGAATTTGACCCGGAAACACAAGAGTTCCTGATCACTGATACAGACCTGATCCAGGTGCCGGACCTCATCAATAACGAAGAACTCACCCCAGAGCAAAAACTCAAATTCAAAAAAGGCAAAGAAGTTGAACTGCAAGAAGACACGAAAGTGCAATATACGGCAACCGCGCCGCAAGGCTTGCGCTCGAACAAACTGGCGCTGATCGCATCCCTCATCACCGACGGCGGCATCAGCTACTTACTATACAAAGGCCTTCACGCCATGGCTGGTGAAAAACATGATCTGAAATCAAAAGAATACAGCAAAGGCTATCACGAAGCTTTGCAGGATTCGCAGAACAACCAGATCAAGGACCGGATGCAAGGCAAATATGTCCAATCCCGCTAATGCATCCCTATCTGGACAGGCTGGGTATCCGGGAGGAAGCCCAGGCCTTTTTCGAACCCTCTCATCAAAATTTGCAGTTTAGTAACCCATCCGATTCCGAACTTTGGACCGCCGGTGAGCCAACGCTCGCTACTGAAATTTTCATCTGTGGCTCCGCGATGGATGCGATTTGCTACTTGCATTTGAACTATCACCTGTTCAACCGGCCCGAACAGCTTTTATTCATGTCATTTAAAGGAACACCCTCAAACAAGAAACCGAAAAGTCTCTACGGGGCCCGTTACCACCTGCTCTTTGCGAATGACCTTTTGGGTCATGTCGGTGATCTGAAGTTCGCCTGCTGGCTTTGCAATTACCGCATCTGGATCGAGTACTTCGCTGGTGGAAAGTTGAAGATTAATTTTCGCTGCCGCGAATACCTCATTGACGAAAAAATATTTACCCTAAACTATTTCGAAAGAAAAAGCAAATATCGTTTCGGCGTCAGCACCCACAAACCCAAGATTCACAACACCTTTTTTGAACAACTGAAATATGGACATCACACTTAAACCCTCCGCAATCTTTGCTTTCCTGAAGACACTACCCCTCCTCTTGCTATCGATGGTCTTGCTCTATATGGCCAATCGCCTGTGGGCCGAACTGATATGGCTCAGTTTGATCGTAATGCTCTTTGCGCTTTATCGCTTTATATATATACGGCGATGCAGCTATATAGTTACTGAGCAATATATCCGTATAACCCGGGGCATTTTTTTCAAACGCATCGACACGGTCGAACTCTTTCGGGTAAAGGATTATACGGTCACTGAGCCCTTCATTTTGCAAATATTTAAGCTAATGGATTTAATGCTCAAAACTACCGACCCCGAAAACCCTATCCTCTGGCTCCGGGGTATCCCCCAATCCGGCATCATCGACACTATCCGCGAACGCGTCCTCGAAAGCCGCCAATACAACCACATCTACGAAATCAACTGATATGATCATTCAAAACGAATTACTTGGCACACTGGTTCTGCTACGTCCTAATGATATACCAGAACTACAGAATAAAATAGGTTCTATTTGTTCCGAACTGATTGAAGATAATACCGTAGTGGTCAATCTTAATGGTGATTTCCCCATTTCATTTTCAGTGCACGAATTATTCGTCTTGCGCAACCCGGAGGAAATCGAAAAGTCGGCTAATAATGACTATGAATTGCTACCCTCCTGGAACTATGGCGACATCATGGAAGTAGCCATTCTGGCGAACTCGCCGCATGAGCAAGAGCGGATCGGAGCTATAGAACTTTCTGCCAAAGACCCTGACGTTTTCGAATATACCATGACCTCGCTCGCCGAAGAACTCGGTTTAAATCAATGCTACAACATCAGTCGCTAATATGAAAACATTTCTCCACTTCATCCTCACCTGCCTCATATCCACAGGCGCACTCCTCAGCGCCACCAACTCGCAAAATCCCTGGCCAAATTTCGCCGTCATGGCCGCAGTTTGGGTACTTTTCATCTGGCGCTTCTCTGTCCGGCGCCGCCGTAAACGTAAGAAACCATTTTAGCATTAGATTCGTAGAAATTCATAGAAATGATGCATATTGTAATCATTCTTATTATATTTGGTGAAAATATGCATCGTGTCAAAATTCAAAAAACATATCGTATTCCCGAAGCAACTGCAATTACTGGAGACTTTTGGTGAGAACTTGAAACTTGCCCGAAAGCGGAGAAAGCTAACGGTCATACAAGCTTCCGAACGCGCCTCCATAGACCGCGGCACCTTGCGAAAAATCGAGCGAGGTGATCCCAGTGTTTCGCTGGGCGCCTACATCAACGTTTTGCGGGTTTATAATTTGCAGGAAGACATCCTGAAAGTTGCGAAAGACGATGTCTATGGAAGGAAGTTACAAGATCTAGAAACATTAAGCTAAAATGGCAAACGAACACAAAACTGATATTTGGGTATATGCGCATTGGAAAGGGATGGAACATCCCCGGAATATGGGGCTGCTGTCTGCCAGCCAGTCAAAAGGTCGAACATTGTTCAATTTCAAATATGATAGCAACTGGTTTAATTCGGCTGACCGTTTTCTGCTTGACCCGGATATCAACTGGTATTCCGGACCTCAGTTCCCTAACAATAAAGAAAACTTCGGCGTGTTTACGGATTCAATGCCGGATACATGGGGGAGAAAACTCTTGCAGCGAAGAGCCTCGCAAATAGCGAAAGAAGAAAAAAAGCCGCTACGGTCCCTGCAAGATCTGGATTACCTTTTGGGGGTTCACGATTTTACACGAATGGGGGCACTTAGATTTAAAGCTGACATTGACGGCCCGTTTCTTGACAGTGACAATAAAATGCCTGTTCCTCCGTGGGCGTCTATCCGGGAGTTGCAACATAGCGCAAAAGTCTTCGAACAAGATACTAAAGGAGAAGATAAACACGCACTTGAGGTACTACTCGCGCCAGGGTCGTCCTTGGGAGGTGCCCGTCCAAAAGCGAATATAACTGATGAACTGGGTAATCTTTGGATCGCCAAGTTTCCTGCAAAAAATGATATAACCGACAAGGCAGCCTGGGAGTACCTTGCGCATCGCCTGGCGCAGCAATGTGGTATTACGATGAGCGAATGCAAGTTAGAACATATCCATGGTGATTATCGTACCTTTTTCACCAAACGATTTGATCGGGACGGAAACGACCGGATACACTTTTCATCCGCAATGACCATGACGGGCAATAATGAAGAATTGATTCGTGACCATACAGCGAGTTATTTAGAGATCGCAGAATTTTTGCAAAATTCCGGTTCTCAAAATAAAGCCGATCTTCAGGAGTTATGGAGAAGAATCGTATACAATATAGCGATATCAAATACCGATGACCATCTCCGTAATCATGGTTTTCTCTTAACAGATAGCGGCTGGACGTTATCCCCCGCTTATGATCTTAACCCATCAGTAGATAAATCTGGTTTAGGCCTCAACATTGACCTGTATAACAATGCGCTCGATATCGACCTGGCAAAAAGCGTTGGCGAATATTTTCAATTGAATAACCGTGAAATGGACCAAATCACTTCAGAGATAACGGAAGGAATTAGTAATTGGCGTGAAATTGCAAATGACCTTAGTATTCCGCGCCATGAGCAAGAATTAATGGCAGGTGCATTCAGACTGAAAAACAGCCGTAATAACACTCACGGCTACGGCAGATAAAGCTATATTATTTTTTATGACATAAAAAAGTGCCAAGCGGTGTGTAAAGCGTTGCTCCTGATATATCTACCCGGTCCACTTCGAAATCACTTTCTTCCGCCAGGTGATCGGATTTAACACGAACGACGTAACTATATTTATGCCCCGCAGGATTACCATAATCAAAACCGATCCCCGGTTTATTGGCAAATAAAGTAGTCGCCTCCGTCAGCGAGTTCTTATTCGTCCCCCAATCATATAAATTCGTAAAATAAAACCCATGATTTCCCGACAGTGGGTGCACACTTGCCAAATTGTCAATGAATGGGACCTGTGGTAAATGCCAACCTGAATTATTACCTGCAGAGGTAATGATGATCGCTGCATGCGTGGCGTTCATGAACGCCACGGTATTGGCGTAACTGCTGCCATGATGATCTGCTTTAAAGCCGCAAATATGTCCCGCTGCAGCAACCGCGCCGCTGGTCGTATGAACTGGCGGCAGATCAATAGACAGGTAGTTTATCAATGGGTCTTCCTGGTCGATGTAAAGGCTCTTATCAGAGCCACCCAGGTCACCTCCGATAAAATAACGGAACTCACCGCATTGCAAAATGAACGCCATCGAAAAATTATTCGCGTTACCCTTTGCAGGCAATGGATTAGCCACCATCGCGCCGTTACTCAGGGTATTTCCCCAGCCCGCAACGCATTCCATTGTCACAGGCAAACCATTCACTTTACCGATCACCAGTTTGTGCCCAAGGCTGCTTTGTTTGCTATTTGTTCCAAACGATTCAAGCACCTCGCTCCTCCCCCCCAGGTAATGATGTGCCATAGCCGACTGGATCATTGACGTCCATTGGCCGGCAACAACCATACTAGCAGGTTTTGGTTCCGAAGCCAGGTTTGGCTGGCCCGGGAAATACTGGCGAAAATCATATCCCCCCGGATCAACCAGGCTATCGGCAGTGATCTGTCCTGTGCCGAGCGCCAGCAAACCCGTATAGTGGTCATTGTGGTAATGCGTCAGCATTACATAATTGAAATGCAAATTGTCCGCGACCTTTTTTAAATAAGGCAATAGCATGGCGCCGGAAGCCGTCTGGCCCCCATCGATCAACACCTTGGAAATGTACTGATGCGTTGAATTGTCATATATAGCGATCATCTCTGCATCACCATTCTCAATATTGATATGATGTATCTGCAGCTCCTGCTGCGCCAATAGTGAAACCGGAAATAATAAAAAAAATGCCAGGGGTATTATTTTGTAGTTCATCGTGAAAAGTTTTAAGTACCACTAAAGCTAATCATAATACAAGCAACACCACAACAGGTGTTTTCACGGTATTTTAATGGGTATAAATTCATGTTTTTAAAACCCAGGCATCAACTCCTCAAACGGCACTAAACTTTCCTCCACGATCAAGCCGCTCTTACAAAACCCCAATAAATGCGGCCCCTCCAGCAAACTATAAAGCTCTGCTAAATCCCTGTCACTTCCCGTCTTGCTGATCACCAAACTTTTCTCTCCCATACTGCTTAATGCTGCACCATACTTTGCAATCAATGACCAAAGATATTGGTTTAATGCCTCAACAGATAAGCGATAGAACCCCGTTTTCTTTAGACCCTCGCCCGCAGGGTAAACTGTCACCGCGTATACTTCCACGATCTTCTTTATCTTTTCGGCAAAAGGCAATAACCTAGCCTCCGGCACTACCGCCTCCAGCGTCACTAACACCAGGTCGCTGATATCCGTCCGCGACACATTCATACTTTGCACATCATAACTACTCCGGTTAAAATAGATCAGGATCTGGCCGATAAGGCCCTTCTTGTCTTCCGCATAGATCGAAAAGATAAATTGACTGTTTTGGTTGGTTGCTTTTTTCATAATAGGTTTAAATAAAAAAGGCCCCCCGGTTATCCGGGAGGCTCGTGTATCATTGTTTTTAAGGTGATTACATCAGGACACTCCCGGCAAAAGCGGAATAATAATGACAACCACGACAATGACGTTCAGCAGGCTTATTACCGGCTGGATAGTCATCATGGTATTTTTAAACGTGTTTGTCATCAATGACTGCAATATAAATATTTTCTTTCAATAAAAAGTCCCCTGACCTCGCGCCGGGGGACTTTTAACCTAAACCTTATCACATCGCGGCCAGAACAGCCGCTAGTAAGTCAAATATAATGATGGTTATTTTCCTTGGTGGTAGATAACTCAAAAAAATGTAATTAATTATTTGCCGCAGCGAAAGCCCACTCCACGATCTGCGCCATCGTCCTCAACATCACCTCAAAATCTTTTTCATTTTTCAGGTCTATACCCGCCATTGTCCCCAACCCCGCGCTGTCATGTAAAACATTGTAATAAATACCGCCTACCAGCAACGCCATCACGGCCTTCAAACTGATCCCGCTTTTCCGGAAATGATCATCTGTTAATCTCAATAAGCGCGCACCCTCCCGCTCCCTCGCCTCGCAAGTCGCCCGCATCAACGGATTGTATCCCTTTACTTGCCAATGCACCAAACGCTGCATCTCCTTTTCCCCGTGGAAAAAGCGGAACTGGTCCTGGAGCATTTTGATAAAGAGGTTTTTTAGTTCTTCCGTAGTTGGATGCTTTGGTAATTCCAGCGATTCCAGGTAGGGCACCCAGGAATCTTTACCCGCAATATAAGCCTTCAGCAAACCATTCAAGCTGCCGTAATATTCATAAACCATCGGTTTGCTGACACCCGCCTTTGCCGCGATCTTATTCAAGCCCAAACGCTCATAACCCTCTTCCTTCAGCGTCTCCCCAACCGACCCGATCAATTTTAATTTCCGTTCATCCGGATTTCTTTTTCCTGGCATAGCCATAAAGCTACGAACGAATATCTTACCGGGTGGTAGATAACTCCAAAAAAACAACCTAATCGTTTATAAACGTCTATACCCGTTTAATCTGCGTTTTATCAAACCCTCCCTTCCCACCTTTGTCCCACCGGAATTCCCCGGCCCATACATTGTGAAAATGAATACACTAAACAACAGCGTTCGCCTGACAGGATTCCTGGGAGGCGCGCCCGAGATCAAAGTAACCGAGAATCAAAAGAGGTTTGCCAAACTAAGCCTGGCTACGAACGGCTACCGCAAAAATAGCGACGGCGAGCGTATTACCGAAACCACCTGGCACCAGATCATTCTATGGGAGAGGCAAGCAGAGCTAGCTGAAAAATACCTTGATAAAGGCAGTAAAGTATCTATTGAAGGCAGGCTGTCTAACCGGTATTACACCGACAAAGATGGCATCAAGCGCTACGCGACCGAAATCATTGTGAACGAGATCGACTTCCCCCGCAATCAAAACTAAATGGCGGTATGCATAAACGGCGCTGCGCTTAATGGCATCGACGCGCTGATCATTCAAATTGAAACACGCATCACCCCCGGTATCCAGCATTTCATTGTAGGGCTACCTGATGAGTCTGTTAAAGAAAGTTTGATCCGTATTGAAAGTGCAGTGTCTTGTTCCGGCTTGCATATGCCGCGACAAAAAATTGTGATCAGCATGGCCCCTGCGGGCATCCGCAAGCAGGGGGCTTTGTTTGACCTGCCCATTGCATTGAGCATTTTAGCGGAATCCGAACAAATCGATCCCGTATCATTGGACGGCATGGTTTCGGTCGGCGAATTATCCCTCAATGGCTTGCTACGGCCTGTCAAGGGTGTTTTATCGATGGCGCTCCAAGCTCAAGTACAAGGACTCAAACGAATGATCGTGCCGATGGAAAATGCTGCTGAAGCTGCTTTGGTTGAAGGCATCGAGGTATTTGGCATGCACGATTTGCGGTCAGTAGTCGACTTTCTATCCGGTCAAAAACCCTGCTTACCGGAAAAAGGCGGCATTCAATTTTCATCAGGATTTGATCAGGACCCGGCCTCCGTAGATTTTTCCGATATCAAAGGACAACCGGCTATGAAACGTGCGATGGAGATCGCCGCAGCCGGAGGGCACAATTTATTGATGATCGGTGCGCCGGGTTCAGGCAAAACCATGATCGCAAGACGCATGCCGACCATACTTCCGCCTTTGACCTTACAGGAATCCCTGGAGATCACCCGGATTTATTCTATTTCCGGCAAACTCGAATCGAACGGTTTAACCGTTACACGTCCCTTCCGTGCCCCCCATCATACCGCCAGTAGTATTGCATTGGTAGGTGGTGGAAGCAACGCGCAACCCGGAGAGATATCGTTAGCGCACAACGGCGTTTTATTTTTAGATGAGTTACCGGAATTTGAGCGAAAAGTATTAGAAGTATTGCGGCAGCCGCTGGAAGAGCGGCTGATCACCATATCACGCGCCAGCTTCAATAATACTTATCCGGCCGGCTTCCTGTTTGTCGCGGCTATGAATCCCTGTCCCTGTGGATTTTATAAAAATCCATTTCGGAAGTGCACCTGCACGAAATCAATGATCCGGAAATATGCGCGCCGCCTTTCCGGCCCCCTCCTCGATCGGATCGACCTGCACGTTAACGTAGCCCCGGTGAAATATGCTGAGCTGACCTCAACCAGCATCGAAAGTTCAAGCGCGGATGTCCGAAACCGTGTCATCCGTGCCAGGCAAACCCAAATCGCACGGACAGGCGGACCCATAAACGCTCAAATGACCTTTGAGCAAATGAAAAAACATTGTCCATTGGGAATACTTGAACAGGATTTACTCATGCAAGCGATGGAAAAGCAAAGACTATCCGCCCGTTCTTATGAACGCATACTGAAAATTGCCCGCACGATCGCCGATCTAAATAGTGTTAAGGCTATTACTTTGGTCCACCTTTCCGAAGCCATCGCATACCGTTGCTTTGACGGCGAATATTTTGGCGCTTAAACCACTTCCCGCTTACGACATACGATCAAGGCAAACCCATTTTCTACCAGGTAATAACCATACTCGAAACAAAAATAATAAACCCTCCCCGACTCTGTCGGCTCAGCCGAACTCGTCATAAACTTCGGATTAAACCCCTTGCCGACCAGGTCACGCATCCGGATACGCCCGGCTTTTTCTTCGCTGCACAAGCCCTCTAAGATCAGGCGATTATTCAACTGGACCTCCTGGATATGCGTAATGTAATCCGGAATACTTAACTGCTCCAACTCTTGTTGTTCGTCAGCAAGTATTTGACTTTCTCTACGCCTCCGATTATTAAAATTGGTTTTGCAAGCACTGTCGCAGTATTGCCGGTCTTCCCTGCCAGGTCCGAGCTTTACCCCACAATCCTTACAATAACGATCAATGACTATTAACGTTTCTGAATCCATGATTTTATCCTCAGCGCCAATATAAATCAGAAAATAGCCCGTGGTGGTAGATAACTAAACGATTAGAAACGTTTATACCCGTTTTTAACCCCTATAATACCTTTAACTGAACCCAACTTTGTCGAATAAAAGCAAAAAACAATGGCAAAGCAACAACCAAAATTCACGAACATCCTCGACTCGGAAATGTTCGGTGACGACAAAGGACAGTATTACTTCGACATCAAAAAAGCGAAGAACCAAAAACACTTCCTCCAGATAACCAATCGCAAACCCGATGCTGATGAAACCTACAGGCGCACCCACATCATCCTTTTCGAGGACGACCTCGCCTTTTTTGTCGAAGCGGTAACCATGCTACTAAGCCGTCACGCAACAGGAAACCTCGGCGTTAGCTGTTAACCTATGAAAACCCGTCTAAAAAACATCAAGGAGCTGTCAGTAGCTGACCGCCCAAGAGAAAAGTTCATACAGCTCGGACCATCCGGACTAAGCAATGCTGAACTCATCGCGATCATCCTCCGCTCCGGCACGCAGTCAATACCGCTGGTCATGATCTGCAAAACAGTCATTGAAACCATCAGAGACAATATCTCAGAACTGAGCACAATGACCACCGAACAACTCGCAAAGATCAAAGGTATCGGCGAATTCAAAGCAATCACCCTTTTAGCAGCCATTGAGTTGGGAAAGCGGAGTATCCAACAAGCAGCGCCATTGAATTTGAAAACTGATCAAGCGGTCGAAAAGCTTATCAAGCCCTATCTTAAAAATGATGATAAAGCGCAATATTATTTAGTGCTGATCAACAATAGAAACGAGCTAATGGCAACAAACGAAATCGATACTGAAACTGATAAATTGCCGGACCTGAAAGCTATTATAAAGCTTACTTTGGAAGCAGGTGCCTGCGAAATGATATTATGCCGAAACGCTTTAAACCTGCCGGAACGGCTCCAAAATCAGGAAAATGCTTTTGTGATCGAATTGGATGCAGCAGCAAGCATGCTTAAGATCAAAATGCGGGGTTTGCTGGTGATCGGTTAAGATTCATTTTGGCCGTTTCCCGTCCGCTTGTTAGCGACGGGCCGGGCTTTCCGCTAAATCTGCTGCGCAGGATACCGCTGCAATCCCTAACGGAAAACACGACGGCTGGTGAGCCGTTCGCCGCGCCCGGTAACAGCAACCGGGAAGGTTCCGGCTCACCCGCCTATCGGGAAATTGTGATCAAGATCATACAACTCCTTTTATAACAGTGGAGTTTAATATCCATCATTTGACCTTTGCTGCAGGCAAATTTATACCCCATCGGCCGGCAAGGCCATGCACAGTGCCGCCGAAAAATCTCCAGCCCTGCGGGTAGTATTTTTCGCGTCAGCCTTGCCGGCCATCCCCACGCACAAATGTTTTGCCTTTACAAAGGCCAAAAGAAGCTTTTTGCCGAATTAGGCTTTATTAACAGATTTATTCATTAATTAAATTTTCAATTATGTTATTCTCAGGAAGATTGACTTCGGACGCCGAAGTCAGAAATGTCAAAGGCGACAAAAAAGTAACTGGATTCACAGTTGCGATCAATTACCGTTTTAAAACTAAGGACGGCGAAAAAAGGGAAATTACCACCTATGTCGAATGTGCTTACTGGATTAATCCAGGACTGGCGGAGTACCTGCGCAAAGGTACGATTGTCGAAGTCTTCGGACGCATGGAAGCAAGGGCATGGGTTAATCGTGACGGCGAGGCACAAGCCAATTTGGCTTGTAATGTAGACGCAATCAAATTATTGGGAAATGGCTCTAATTCCAAATTGGAGAGACAAGATACCAAGTCAACCGTAAAAACAACCAAAACCGACGAAGACGATCTACCATTCTAAATCAGTTAATGGAGGGGTTTTCACCCCTCTATTTCATAGAAATTTAAATCAAAAAAAATGAACACAAATTTTTTCCAAAATATCGCAGACCTCAACGTTCCGGGAAACTGGAAGATTGCGATCCATGCGGATGCGAAAGGTCAATTTACCGTATCGGCTTTATTTCACACAGATGAAAAGTGCGATACCGCATATAATGTTGTGCCCCCAATGTTGCTGAAAGGGACGGCACAGGAACTTGACGAAGGATTTTTTGATACTATCGAAAAACCTGTGCAGGAAACAGCAGGCTTATTCCATAACATGGATACCTATATCAAAGGTCTTGAAGAAGCCAAAAAGCAGTCAAAAATGGAACAGGACAGAAAGGCACAGGAAATCAAACTCAAAGCGTCAACCAAGACAAATGACGCTGGTGAGGGTATTGAAGTTGTAACCGAACCTAAAATAAATAAAGAAGAAAAGCGCAAAGCCTATGACGATGCCATGAAAAAGGTGACTGAATTGAACGATGTCTGTAAGTACGAAGAAGCGTTAGCCGTTTTGCCTTCAAAAGATGACTATCCCGAAAAACAAGCTGAACTGGATAAGAAGAAAGCTGACCTCGAACGTAAACAGCAACAATATGCACAAGCACTCCAATTATTTAACCAAGATTAATTGCCATGTTATTAGCCGAAGTATTACCACGTGTATTTGTACACAAAGAGAATGGGCAGGAAGTCCGTTTGACTGACCCCGATACTAAATTAAGCCCCGAAGAGGTTTGCAATTTCTATGCGGGACTATATGCTATCCTGACGACCGCCAAGATTGTCGGGCCGGAAATAAAAAAAGATGTTATCGAATACCAGTTTGTATCGACCATAGGGACGAAAGGTTAACATGAACGCAAAAAAGACAACAGGTAAAGTACAATCAGTAAGCCCACAGCAATGCAAACTATTTCAGCAAATCTTAAACTTCGCCAAAGACCTCGACCGCTTACCCGATGCAAGGGAAGCCAGGTCGAACAAACCATCACCCGCACCCCGGGAATTCTTGCCGATGGTTTTTTGAGGCATTGCTTTTTGCCTTTGTACGAGCCAGGTGCATACATACCTGAACGGGATAAGGTTGAAGCTGTTTATCTCAAAGCGGTTAAAAACATTTCGGCTTATTATCAAATAGATTTGATGGAATTAAGGCAAGTTTCCTATCCGCACAATATCCTGTTAGGTAACAGAGACATTTGGGGTAAAGTCCGGATTAAAGGCCGTTACCGGGAACTTCGCATAGAGGAAAACGAAGAATTAAAAATTGAGGTGACCGTTACGGAAACACTAAACACCGGTAGCACGCTCTATTATATTCCGCTACTGCCGTTATATAAGGCACTTCAAATCGATGGTAACACATGCGCCAAGTTACTTTTGGGCGTATGTGTTTACCTGTACCGGAAGGCTGGTGTTTGTCATTACAAAGACGATGAGAGTTATGTCTGTTATCTCTATGACATCATGAACAACTGGATTGAAGATGATCGCGGAGATATGGACGAAGCTGATTATCTGCAACAAAGAACTATAATGGATGAGATTTTAGCGGTAGGTGATCTGATGGAAAACTTATTGGTGGACGAAAATCATTTGACGCAATTGCAATATCACATCCAACAATTCGAGGCCGAAACAGCGTTTGAAAAAGCATGTGTAATGATTGCTAAAGACACCATATTGTTGTGGACAAAGTTTCCGACCGCCAACCTTTATCAGCATATCAATGAATGCGAACCCAATGATGATGATGACTATTATGGACAGGGGAAAATTCGTGTTACAGAATATATATCATTCATTGGTGAGACATCCAGTTGTGTCTATGAAAGTATGATGACCATGTTAAATGAGGATTTCAATGAGCGTTCAGGCTTGCAAGATTTTGAACATAGGATTGTATTTAATACGACCCCAATTAAACAAATGGACGTGCTGGTTTATGAAGAACGAGCGATAGATATAATAGAAAAAATGTGCGACTTAATACCTCAATTGTCATGAATAATTTAACAAATGAGTTCGGCAATCTTTACCATCCCGTAAAAGCCTTTATAGTTTACGAAAAAAAGGAGAGCAATTATGAAAATACCCCTTATGTCGAAAGTTACGACCTTGATAGAAACGGATACCCCATAAATGCCCATCCATTAACGAACAAAGAAGCTAATCAATTAGCGAAAGCGTTGACCGTTACTGAAAAGAAACAACGTAATTTCTTAAATCCCAAAGGGGTCTTGTCGCCCGACCTGATTTTTTTAAAAACAGGAAATGATGGCTTTGCTATTTGGCGCACTCCTCCTCAAAACGTAAAACTGCTTTTCACCGATAGCTTGGATATACCATCGGGGAGAGCGCAAGTTCCGGCTTTATTATGGAAAGCGAGTAAAAGCAGCCTGTCAATATTCGCTATTACCGACGAATGTGTCCATCAGAAGTCAGAACTTTTTCACGCTCCTTTTTTTAATGTCTATGCGGACGGAAAGGTTTGTATGGGCAATGTTCTTGTCCAAATACCAAATGATTGTTGCCTCGAGGATTTCATGAGTTTATGGCAGGAATATTTTTTCAATAGCTATTTCAGTCACCTATTTGGCCAACATCTACCCGTTAATGGAAATATCGTCCAATTATGGCAAAAATTAGTCGATAAAAATGAACCATTCCCTTTCGAAATTTTAATTCCTAACAATATTTCTATCAATAAACTCATCCAATGAAAACCAATGTTCACATCGCCGATAATTATTTGATTAACCCGCCTAACCCGCTTCGGGTTGTACTTATCGGAGCAGGTGGCACAGGAAGTCACATGCTGACTGCGCTGGCACGTATCAACCACGCACTGCTGTCGCTTGACCATCCCGGTCTTATAGTTAATGTTTACGACGACGACCGCATCGCTGAAGCCAATCTCGGCAGGCAATTGTTTTCTGCCAGTGAAATTGGGTTTTTTAAATCTGTAGTACTGGTCAACCGTATAAATCGTTTCTTTGGTACAAACTGGAAAGCAATAACACATCGTTTCGCTGATCCATTATACAACGAGGACACTTATAAAGGAAATGTTTACGTCACCTGCGTCGATACCGCCAAATCAAGATTTGAAGTCAGCAAAATGCTCAACGACCTTAGTATCAACAGCGGATATGACAGGGAACGTCCGTTATATTGGATGGATTTAGGCAATAGCCGGGATACAGGACAGATTGTACTGTCTACTGTGGGACGAATAAAACAACCGGAATCCGATAAGTTCAATACTTTCGACGAATTGCCTTACATTACAGATATGTTCAGGGAACAATTGGAACGGGCAGACATAGATGACGATACGCCAAGCTGCTCCTTGGCAGAGGCGCTGACCAAGCAAGATTTATTTATCAACTCATCTTTAGCAAATTTAGGTTCATCGCTCTTATGGCAGTTGTTTCGGGACGGAATGATATTTAACCGTGGGATGTTTCTTAATTTGCGCACGCTCATATCCCAGCCCCTGAAAATAGCTTAGTTGATCCTGAAGCCTGATTTTGCGCGGTCGCGCGCCGTTTCGTCACTTTCTTCGTCATACTCCGAAAAAGGCGACCCGGTAATGATACTTGAGAAACTCTCAAATAATATTTCTAATCTACCACTTCAAATCGTTTCACAAGCCGATTTGAGCCGAAAAATAGAATATGGAGCCATTTGGGTTTGACAAACTCCCGGACGTCGAATCAGTGCTTGAACAGATGCAGCATCAGCCGGTCGAAACAGACAATCCATTTACACTCAGCGAAGCCGCAAATATTTGAATATAATATCTGTTGCGCTCTACTCCATGACCAGCCGCCGCCTGGTTCCATTCAACATGCCAGGCAAAAGACTATATTTTTCAAAAGCGATTTAGATGTTCTGATCAGCAAGGCAAAACACAAAACTAATGATGCGATCACGGGTGAAAATAAACATAGTTTGCGGCGTTGAAACCTGCTATTTTCTACCATCGAATTAACGCCAAACGCTTCAAATCTTCATAAAAATAGTTCGAGGTTTGCATCGCCGGGGTCACAAAAGCCTTTCAATGTAAGTTGAAAGGCTTTTATTTTTGTATAATCTTCTTACCTTAGACCGAAGGCCTCGTTACAATGAAATATTTATTTATCATCCTTTGTAGTATTCTAATGTTAAATGCTTTTGGCCAAATGGCGCCCAAAAATATTTATGGCAGCTGGGTCAAATGCAAAATTACTTACCTAGATGGCTCTGAATTACCCGATGCAAACATGCTTAAATATACTTATATGAAGTATCATTTTGCTTCACCGGATAAATTTAATTATTCCGGAACGTTTGACATTCTTGGCAAAGAGCAAAAATTTGAGATCAATGGTAATATACTTGAATTTGAATCCCAGGAAGGTAATGTCCTCAACGCTGTTGTTTTAGAAGGCTTCCATAGAGACACACTAATTTTAACACAAAGCGGCCCTAATGGCATAAGCGACCCGTCCGGTTTGAAGTTTTACTTGGTACCGGAAAGAAAATATCAAAATTCGCTCCTGCTTAAGACTGAAAATATTCGTTCTATTAACGGAATCGACACTATCTACAATGAATGTCCTAAAATATATGCCGATTACAACGGTGAAGATTTCCAGAGGCACATATATGATGGTATGGAAAGTATTAATTTAGATGGGAAAGGCGCTTACTTATTAGCAAGTTTCATTGTTTCTAAAACAGGTGTGGCAGATAGTTTAAAAATTTTAGAACATGTTAATGATAAATTTGATAAGACATTTGTAAAAGTCTTTAACCGCGCTCGGAATGATTGGAAGCCGGCGATCTTGAATGGTAAGAATGTGGCCGTACAGATGAGAGTAATGCTTAAATACTCGGGTTATACAGAAAATGATATATCGAACTTTGAATTAGAACGGGAAGCTAATACGTTGTATAACAATAAGGATTATGATGCGGCTATATATGACTATGATAAGTTATTAGTAATAAAACCTGATAACTTAAACGTGCTATACAGGCGTGGCATATGCGAAATGTTGTTAGGGAATACAGCAGCTGCGTGTGTGAACTGGAATAAAATAAAATCCTTAGGAAGCACGATGGCTGATGATGTGCTCAGCAAGTATTGCAAATAGGAAAAGGGACAACCAGTATCTATTTTGTTCGATCTTTAAATCCCTTTCTCTTTGTAGATGACCGCATGAGCAATTTGGGCTTAATACTGATTATTTTAGGAACAACATCCGTATCATCCTTATTTTCCATTTCCTGGAAGTACAGGTTAGCAACCGTTTTACCCATATAAACACTAAACTGGTCTATAGTGGTAATGGATGGACTTGTGATCTCGGTAAAAGCTTCGTTTGAATAACCGCAGATACCCAGTTCTGATGGTACTTTAATACCCATTACAGAAGCCACCTCCAATACGCCAAGCGCCGAGAAATCGGAGGTGGATGCAAATATGGCATCCGGCGGTTTTGGTAAATTCAATAACTTACGCGTAGCATCGGCGCCAAGCTCTTTTGTCCAGGCATTTTCAATAATGAGTTCGTCCAATATGGGCATTTTATGCTCCTTCAGGGCATTCAGGTAGCCTGTTTTCCTTTGCCTGAAGATATCCAGGTTCTGCGGGCCTTCTAATAAAGCTATCCGTTTGTAGCCCTGCTCTATCATGTGCGACACTGCTTCAAAAGAGGCAAGTTCGTTATCATTGATCACTTTTAAGGTCTCCAGTTCGTCGGCTACACGGTCAAATTGTATCAGCTCAATATTATTATCTATCACGTTTTGCAGGTGTTTGTGATCGTACGTATCAACCGAAATAGATATCACAATGCAATCCACATGCTGATTGATTAAGGTATTGATACATTGTATTTCCTTATCCTGCGACTCGTTCGACTGGCAAATGATCAGGTTATAACCTTTTTGATAAGAAACACCCTCAATTCCGGCAATTACATTGGCAAAATAATTTTGATTGATATAGGGTACTACCACGCCAATTGTCTTTGATTCTCCTTTCCGCAAGTTTGAGGCAATGATATTGCGTTTGTAGTTCAGTTCATCGGCCGTTTTAAGGATAAGCTTCCGCGTTGCTTCGTTGATATTGCCGCTATTGTTCAATGCCCGCGACACCGAAGAAGCTGCTATATTCAACTTTTTAGCTATATCATAGATAGTAGTTCGCTTTTTGGTTCTCATAATAAACAAAAATGTAAAAATTTTAATGCAATCGATTGCAATTTGGAAAATTAAATTAATTTCGTTGCGGAAATTACTTCAGTTTTATAAACAATAAACTCGGTGTAATCATCAACGACAAATCGGTGTAATCCAAAACCATAAAATCGGTGTAATCTAAAAAACAATTATGATACTCACAGGCGACAAAGAATTTTTTAAAAACATAGGCCAGGTTAAATACGAAGGCCCTCAAAGTGATAACCCCTTAGCCTTCCGCTGGTATGATGCCGATAAGGTGGTGGCCGGAAAGAGTATGAAAGATCATC
>JBIOHG010000010.1:0-86379 GCA_044448765.1 Sphingobacteriales bacterium
TTGTCGTGGGCTGGGTCTTTTTTTTAAAAGAGCCCGCTGGTTTTCCCTAATCCTTTTTTTGTTATTTTCTAAAAAAACGACTCGGTGCATTTTAACCAGGTGGCCGGGAAAAAGATGCGTGGTTTTTTCCATAATGATAAACTGGAAACCATGTTTGTTGACGGCAATGCCGAGACGATCTATTTTGCGCGGGATAGCACAGGTAAAAAAGTAACCGAGATGCAGCGGTCTCTGAGCAGCCGTATCCATATTACTTTTAAGGATAGTAAAGTAACCACCCTGGTGTTTATGGCGAAACCGGAACACCGTTATGGCCCTCTGGAGAAATTTTCGGAGGACGACAAGGTACTCAAGGGCTTTATCTGGAAACCTAAAGAGCGACCAGTTTCCAAAGAGGCTATCATCCCGTCGCTCAACAAAAATGCGCCGGTTAAAAATGATAAGGGTAAACCGCCTGCTAAATCTAAAGTGCCTGCTGATAAGTCAAAGGATATCAAAGCAGCGAAAGATACCAGCGCCATAAAGCCCGGGAGTTTGAACTTGCCCGCTATTAAAACTTCGAAGGACAGCACATCAAAGCAGTTACCCGTTATAAAGACTACGAAGGACAGTACATCAAAGCAGTTGCCAGGAAAGGCAACAGATACTACTAAAAAAGTTAAGGATACTACGGCGGTTAAGAAGCCGGTCGTTAAGCCTGTTCAGTAATATTTTTGGTTAAAAACTCTACCAACTTCTCCACCGCCTTAGCCCGGTGACTCAATTTGTTTTTTTCTTCGAGGCTCATTTCGGCAAAGGTGATGTTAAACCCATCAGGCTGAAAAACGGGGTCATACCCAAACCCGCCGTTGCCTGTACGCTCGTGCCGGATGATGCCTTCAACGGTTCCTTCAAAAAAGTGCTCCGCACCGTTCCATAGCAATGATATGACGGTTATAAACCGGGCCCTCCTGTTTTCAACGCCTCTCAGGTTGTGCAGCAACTTATCGATATTGGCGCTATGGTTGCCATATTCGCCCGCGTAACGCGCCGAGTAAACGCCAGGCTCGCCGTTTAATGCTTCCACTTCGAGTCCGCTATCGTCCCCAAAGCAATTGAGGCAGTATTTTTCAAAAATATACCGGCTCTTTATCGAGGCATTTTCTTCGAAGGTCGACCCTGTTTCCTCAATTTCGTCATTACACCCGATGTCGTCGAGGGTTAGTAATTCTATTCTGTCTTTGAGTTTATCAGCAACTTCTTCCAGTTTATGCTGGTTATTAGTAGCAAAAACTAATTTTAAAGGCATATTACAGGTTTTTGATTTGTTCCCAAAATGCCTTTTTATTTTCGACAGTAGTCATCATCTCATCAAAGCTGTAGGTATACAAAACTTGCTTACCTGAACTTTTGTCGATGCTGTTGAATTTTGGTTGTGCCATACCCGCAGGTATAGCGGCCTCACCTAAAATAAGCATGATCTTGGGTTCAAAATAGGCTGATAGTTGTTCCAGGTTTGAATCCTGTTTTATCACATTGACTATAGCTACATCCTCGCGGTTATGCCCTATGCGGCCCAGCACCGCTTCAAGCGCGGTAAGGTGCTCTTCTTTGATATACTCCTGTTCACCATAACTTACCAGGATGAGGAAGTTTTTTTTGTTGGCCCCGAGGTAATTAAAAACAGGTTGCGGCGTTTGTATTTCAGGCTCGGATTTTGGGGTGCCCGAGTACAAACTTTTGTCTTCATTCAGCAGGTAAAGTTCGTCCTGCAGAATAAAACGGAGGGCATTAGTATCTTCAACTTTCACTTTTAACAAATTTTAACCAAAAATAGTTAATTGTTAGAGCCATTATCAGCATATTCGCACAAATATTAATAAGCTTATGGCGATAAATTCGCACATTTGCATGTTTGCATCATACATAAAGTAAATGAGAAAGATCGGGATAGCTATTTTTTTAAGTATAATTTTTACCATATCAATTGCCGGCGCCCAGCCGCGCACCCTGGATAAAATAGCCGCTGTAATTGGGAGCAGCATTGTGCTGAAATCGGATATTGAATTGCGTTATGCCAATTACCTGGCATCCGGCGGCCAGCCGAATGATGCTATTAAATGTGAGATAACCCAAAGTTTTATCACCCAAAAATTGCTGGCACAGCAGGCCGTTATCGATAGCGTTACGGTAAAGGATGATGAAGTGGATAATGAAGTTGACCGCCGTATGCGCAGCATGATAACCAGGGCAGGCGGGCAGGAAAAACTCGAAGGATTTTTAGGGCGTTCTGTTATTCAGTACAAAGACGAAATACGTGATGATATTAAGGAAAATATGGTGGCGCAAAGGATGCGTAACCAGATAACCCAAAAGGTAAGCGTTACGCCTCTTGACGTTGAAAATTATTTTAAAAAAATACCTAAGGACAGCCTGCCTACATTTAACAAAGAAGTTGAGGTGGGTGTAGTGATGTTTGAACCCAAACTGACTAAAGAAGAGAAGGAAGTATACAGGCAAAAAGCCGAAGAGTTATTGGCCCGTGTAAAAAAGGGCGAAGATTTCGGAACGCTGGCACGCCTCTATTCTAATGATGGCAGCACGGCGCCGGATGGCGGCGACCTCGGTTTTGCCGACCGTAATTCCTTTGTAAAGGAATTTACTTCGTGGGCGTTTAGACTGAAGGCAGGGGAGATATCACCTGTGTTTGAAACGGATTTTGGTTTCCATTTTTTGCAGGTGCTGGAAAGGCGTGGTGAGCAAGTGCACGTTCGCCATATACTGATCACGCCTGTTACTACACAGGCGAGCCTCGACAGGGCAAAATCAAAGGCTGATAGTGTTTATTTGCTGATGACAAAGCGTAAGGACCTTCTTTTCGCAAGTGTTGCTTCTGTTTACTCTGATGATAAAGAAACCAAATATAACGGCGGTATGATGCTGAATGCAGATAATGTGGAGACACGCACAACCTTTATTCCAACCGACAAACTTGATCCGCAGATAGCCTTAGTGATAGATACTATGAAAGTTGGTGGTATATCCAAACCAACGCTATTTACTGAGCCGACCGGTAAAAAAGACTATAAAATTCTTTATCTAAAATCGGCAACTGATGCCCATAAGGCAAACCTGGCACAGGATTTCCCTAAAATAAAAACAGATGCGCTGGATTATAAGATCAACAAAACGATAAGTGAGTGGTTCGAAAAAAGAAGGAAAGAAACTTTTATAAAAATTGACCCGGAATACCTGCAATGCCCGCAATTGAAAAATTGGACAAATACACCGCTTTCGGCACAAACTAAACCCTAAAATAAATGCAACACCGCACGGAAGTGGAAGCTGCTGATGCGCTGAAAGAAGCCTATAAGCACATTGTTTCTGAAATTGGAAAGGTAATTGTCGGGCAGGATGAGGTGGTTAAGTCAGTGCTTATTTCCATCTTCAGTAATGGCCACTGCCTGCTGGTTGGTGTACCCGGGCTTGCTAAAACGCTATTGGTTCAAACTGTTTCGCAGGTACTCGACCTGAATTTCAGCCGGATCCAATTCACGCCCGACCTAATGCCGTCAGACATTATAGGTTCGGAAATATTAGGCGAGGACAGAAGTTTTAAATTTATACCAGGCCCCGTTTTTTCAAACATTATCCTGGCCGATGAAATAAACCGTACCCCGCCAAAAACGCAGGCGGCCCTATTGGAGGCTATGCAGGAAAAGGCAGTTACCGTAGCCGGTGAAACCCATAAGCTGGCACAACCATTTTTTGTGCTTGCTACGCAGAACCCTATTGAACAGGAAGGTACTTATCCGTTGCCAGAAGCGCAACTGGATCGTTTTATGTTCAACGTATCGCTTGATTACCCGACATTACAAGAAGAGCTCCAAATTGTGAGGAATACCACAAGCACGGCAGTACAACAGGTGAATAAGATATTGAACGCCGATCAGATCATCTATTTTCAGCAATTGGTACGCAATATCCCGGTTACCGATAATGTACTGGAATACGCCGTTAAACTGGTATCCAAAACCCGCCCGAAAAGCGAATTGGCATCCGCTGAGGTAAAACGTTTACTGAACTGGGGCGCCGGGCCACGTGCCTCGCAATTCCTGATATTGGGCGCTAAATGCCATGCCGTTATCAACGGTAAATATTCTCCAGACATTGAAGATGTGCAAGCCATCGCTAAGCCCGTATTAAGGCACCGCATTATCCGCAGTTATCACGCGGAAGCAGAAGGATTGTCAGCGGATGATATTATTGATAAGTTGTTGTAAGGGAATAAAGGCCTTTCTTCCTGACTTTCGGACTTAAGCGGACTTTCGGACTAAACTATTGCTCCACCGACGAGAATATCTCCAGCAAAATATTCCACTTATGGCTTGCATCAATTTCCCAGATGCGCACGTAGTTATAATCGCTCACAATATTTCCCTTTTTTATCCTTGCGGTACCGTAACTGTAGGCAAGGTCGTTACTGGTTGAACGCCCCACGTTAATGGTGCTTGCCGTGATGCTGATTCCTTCATTATCAATGAATTTCATGATCTTATCCGGGCCGGTGATCGGTTCAAAACCAGGGAAATAATAACGTCCTTCGGGGCTGAGAAATTCTTTATAAGATGCGAGGGTCGAAACGCCTAATTCATGGTTGAATGTTTTATCCGTAGCAAGGATCACACCTTTGCCGCTGAAAGGATCCTTACTTGGCGCGGTGTGCTTGGCTGTGTCCGGTTCTTTAAAGTCGGTCAGTTCTTCTTTCTCCGGCTCGGGGTGCTGGATACCCAGGTCTATCAGCAGCTTTAATTTACCATCCGGGTCTGCATGCCATACCGATACATAATCGCCAAATACTTTGTCCGAATCATCCTTGCCATTTTGATACACATAAGGACCCGCAGTAAATGCAAGGTCGCCATTCGCCGATATGCGTGCCAATTTAGGCTGCCATACCAGTGAGCCCGGCTGTTTGTTAATTGAATTATAGAAATCGGTGATCTTAATAACCTGCGGCCTGAAAACAATGCCTTCCGGGTCGGCTACTGTTAAAAAAGCATCTTTTATGCCTTTGCGTTCAACCAGCCTGTTAAAACTCTGTTCGGCGCTTACTACTTCGTTCACCGTTACAGTACTTTTTTGGGCAAAGGCCGATACCTGGCAACTGATAACTATTGCAGCAATTAATATGGGTCGTTTCATTGTTATTTTCAGGTTTCGCGGCAATATAAAGTACCTGCACATTGATGCAGTTTGGTTGTTTGGACTTGGGTTGAAGTTAATAACGGTATTATTGCGCATAAAGTACAAATATCAATTTTTTGTGCTCAATTTATATTTTGCTCCAGGTAGTACCGTCTTTACTATCCTTTAGCTGAAAACCGATATTTTGCAGCCCCACCCTTATCTTATCTGAAGTAGCATAATCGCTATTCGTTTTGGCTTCGCTGCGCAGGCTCACGATCATATTCAACACATTGGGCAGATCATCGTTAGCTGCTTGCTCATCTTTCAAACCTAATACATCCAAAGTAAATTGACGCATCAATTGTTTTAATAGTGACAGGTTCGCCGCATCTATTTGTAGTTTACCGTCTTTAACCGAGTTAATGATACGCGATGCTTCAAACAATTCGGCTATCAGTACAGGGCTGTTAAAATCGTCATTCATGGCATCATAACAGCGCTGTAACAAGGGCGCGATCTCAACTTCAGTACTGGCGGACGCCTGCAGGCTATCCAATAAAGCGAATGCATTCATCAACCGTTTAAAACCTTTTTCAGAAGCCTCCATAGCCTCGTTACTGAAATCTAGCGTGCTGCGGTAATGCGCCTGCAGCATAAAAAACTTCACCGTCATAGGGCTGTAGCCTTTGTTGAGCAGCGAATGGCTGCCGGTAAAAAGCTGGTTCGGCAAAAAACTATTGCCTAACGATTTGGACATCTTTTGCCCATTCACCGTCAGCATATTGGTGTGTATCCAGTATTTTGCAGGCATGGTGCCGCAAGCAGCTTCACTTTGGGCAATCTCGTTGGTATGATGTGTTGGCATCAGGTCGATACCGCCACCATGGATGTCAAATTGCTTGCCCAAATATTTATTGCTCATGGCCGAGCATTCGAGGTGCCATCCCGGGAAACCCACACTCCATGGCGATGGCCATTTCATCAGGTGTTCGGGTTTGGCTTTTATCCAAAGCGCAAAATCGAGCTTGCCGCGTTTTTCGTCCTGTCCGCCTAAATCGCGGGTATTGTTGATCATGTCGTCCAGGTTGCGGCCGTTCAGTATGCCGTAATCCAACGTTTTGTTATATTTTTCGACATCAAAGTATACCGAACCATTTACTTCGTAGGCATAGCCATTTTGCAGGATAAGCTTTACCAGTTCTATCTGTTCAATAATATGGCCGGTAGCCGTAGGCTCGATGCTCGGTGGCAGCGTATTAAATATCTGCATCACGTTATGGAACTCAACCGTATATTTCTGTACGATCTCCATTGGTTCAACCTGCGCCAGTTTTGCTTTTTTCTCTATTTTATCCTCGCCTTCATCGCCGCCATCTCCTTCCAAGTGGCCGGCATCGGTTACGTTGCGCACATAACGCACTTTATAACCCAAATGGGTAAGGTATCTGAATATAAGATCGAATGAAATAAAGGTGCGGCAATTGCCCAGGTGCACATCGCTGTAAACCGTAGGGCCGCAAACATACATGCCCACATGGGGCGGGTTCAAAGCTGTAAACTTTTCCTTTTTACGGGTTAAAGTATTGTAAACAAACAGATTTTGCTCCATGCCGCCAAACTTACGATTTTTTTACAGCCGCCTGTAAATCTCCACTATGAAGGGGCGATTTTTTTATCATTTCTGTGCAAGGATTTACCTCAATTAAGAAATCCTTCTTTGCGCGCAGCGAAGAGAAGGTGGTCGGGCGAAGCAACGACCGGATGAGTAAATAGCCGGGCGACATTAACGGTGTGCAAGGATTTGCTTATTTCAGCAACAAATCACTCCTCACCGGATAATGATCCGACAGCTTTTTCTCGATCACAACATAATCCGCCACATCAAATTGCGGACTCGCCATAATGTAATCGATCTGGTAATTTGGAAAGCTGCCATTGTAGGTGCGCCCCAAACCCGAGCCCTTTTCCACAAAGGCATTCTTCAAACCGGCACTCATTTGGTTTACTGCGAATGATGTGGGCGTATCATTAAAATCGCCCGAAATGATGTAGGGATAAGTAGAGGTTGCCGCATGCTCTTTAATTTTAAACACCTGCTCGCTCCTTTTGAGGAAGGCAGATTTTAACTTGCTTCCCAGCCGACTGGCAGAGCCTACCTGCCCCTTGCCATCCTGCGGCGATACATTATTCAGGTAGCGATAATCTTCCGGGTCGAAACGGATCGACTGCAGGTGTACGCTGTAAACGCGAAAGGTTTTGTCGCCCTTTTTGATGTCGGCGTAAATGCATTGGTTCTCACTTGCCCTGGTTGATGACAGTTGGATAACGCCGTGCGCCAGGATGGGGAATTTAGAGAAAAGCGCCATACCGATGGCTTCATCACGGTTGGATACGACCGACATGAAATAGAAATTATTACTGGTCAGTATCCTTTGGATCGAATCCAGCATATCATACTGCCCTTTGTTACGTGTATAAAACTCCTGGAGACCGATGATATCTGGTTGCTGGTCTTTAATGATCTGAAGTATCTCCTGCTTGGTCGAGATATCATTTTTTGAGCCGTAACGTTTAAAATTATGCACGTTATAAGTCATCAGGCGCACCCTGTTAGGGTTTGGCGCATAACTAACCGAATCCGGCAAACGCAGCCCTATATTTTTATTCAATACATGCCAGCCAATACCAATACCGATAATGGATAGAAACACCCATGCGCTTTTACGGAAAAGCCAGTACACAATGAATATCACATTAGCCAGTAACAGGAAAGGATATGCAAGCCCGAAGAAAGCAACCGGCCAGAACTTCGTGGGGTTAATGATTGGGGCAAGATAACTGATAAGCAGGCAGGCACAAAGGAAAAAATTGATCCAAAGGAACAATTTATCAATAAAGCCGAGCTTTTTTTTAGCTTTCATTATCCTTGCTGGCCCTGAATAGTATTTCTTTTTCCTGCTTGTTCAGGCTGTCATAACCCGACTGCGAAATTTTATCAAGAATGCGGTCTATTTCTTCCTGCCGGGGAGTACTCCCTGCTTTTTTAGCGCCATTGCTGGCAACTACTTTAAGTTTCGACCTTTTCTTAAAGAGATTGGTAAAAAAGCCAACCCAGTCATGTCCCCGCTGTAGTTGTTTCACATAAACAAAGCCAAATAAAGCGCCCCCGAGGTGTGAAATCTCGCCGCCTGCGTTTAACCCTGATATACCCAGGAAATCAAGTATCACAATAAATAAGGCTATCCACTTTAACCTTACCGGACCGATAAACATTAAAGAAATAGTGTAATCGGGTAACAGTGTTGCCGTGGCTATAATTATGGCCATAATGGCCGCAGATGCGCCAACTGTAGTACTGGCCTCAACTAACCCCGGCGTTTGGGTGAACAAAGGCAATGTATTATAAAAGAAAACATATAAGAAACCCCCCGTTAATCCCCCCAAAAGATATACCCCAATAGTCCGTTTGTTGCCCAGGTACTCTTCAAATATTTGCCCTATCCAGTACAACCACAGCATGTTGAACAGGATGTGAAAGAAGCTTGCATGTAAGAACATGTAGGTGATGGGTGTCCAAAAATGGCGAAGCAGTTCGGGCAGATAAGAGGGTAAGCCAAGATAATCGTTCGCAAACTTTTCGATATTGTCGCTTCTGAAGGCTACTTTTTCTATCGTCGCGGGAATATATTCAATTAGGAAAATAAATACATTAATGCCGATCAGCAGGTTTACCTTGCTGCCCGAATGCATCACTTTCAATTTTATTTCGCGCCAGAGCGTACTCATAAATTATTCTATATCCAAATAACGCAGTATAATTACAAAAAGTTGTTTGAGCCTTTTATGCCCCATAATTTTATCAGCAGAAACCCAAATAAGGCCCCGCCAAGGTGCGCCAGGTGAGCTACATTATCACCGCTGTTTTGAGCGACGGCAGAATATATTTCATACACCACATACACCGAAACAAGATATTTTGCTTTGATTGGGATGGGTATAAATATGATCATCAGTTCCATATTTGGGTATAGTACACCGAATGCTACCAATACTCCGAAAATGGCTCCTGATGCACCAACCAAGGGGGAATTATATACATCATATAATTTCTGAGCTACTTGCTGAACTCCGCCCGAGTATTGAAAATAAGTTTGATCTGTTATAGGGTGCGCCATCGTGAAGCTCCCGGTTATACCATGCACCTCTATAGCCTGTACCAGCATTTGCAGTCCGATGGCGCCTATGCCGCAAACAAAATAAAAATTAAAAAACCTTTTCGATCCCAGGCTATATTCCAATATCGGCCCAAACATAAACAGGGCGAACATATTGAAAAATATATGCTCAAAACCAGCGTGCATAAACATATAACTTACAGGCTGCCAAATCCTGAAATTTTCAGAATCGAAATAGTAAACAGCGAGCCACCTGTCCATATCAAAAGTATTGCGTAATACATACGTAGCTACAAAGAATATGATATTGATGATGAGCAGGTTTTTTACAACCGGTGTTAAGTTAGCGAAGGGAGATTGCCTGTATTGACTCATAGTTTAATATAGTGCTGTAATTATCTTTCAAATCGTTCGGCTAATTCAGCCATGGTAAAAGTACTGATTATTGGCTTTCCGTTTAGTGCAATATTAGGCATCTGGCAGGCAAAAAGCTGGTCTATCAGCAAATTCATTTCCTCTGATGATAACTTGACGCCAAATTTGATGGCCGCGTTACGCGCAAGTGATTTTGCCAGGTTATCGCGCTTGTCTAATCTTAAAATAGACAGGTTATTTTTAACACCTTCCAGCAGGTGTTCCAGTAAAGCATCTTCGGATACATTGCCGAGGTCGGCCGGGATACCTTCAACCACTACGGTGTTTTTGCCAAACTCGCGTATGTCAAATCCTAATGCCCTGATATCCGGCAAAAGTTCTCTTAATAACTCAAAATCGCCGCCGTTTAGTGTAACCGTTTGCGGGAAAAGACTTTGCTGACTTACGCCGGAATGATTTTCCAGTTGCTGTAAAAAGCGTTCGTATAAAATACGCTCGTGCGCCGCCTGCTGACTAATGAGTATAAAACCCGATTTGATCTGCGACAGGATATACCGCCCGTGCACCTGGAATAATTGCCGTTCGCTGGGTTTGCTTACTTCCTGCTCCTCAACCGCAATGGTTTTTTCAGTATGCAAGCCGTGCTGCGTCTCCGTATCCTTTTTACTGATCTCATACAGCGTGTCCCAATTTAACGGAATGGCTGCTTTGCGATAGTCGCCTGTATCGCGCAGGAAAGGTATCTCGCGCTCGCTATGTTTCTTTTCGGGAGCGAAGGGGTTGAAGTCGGGATTAAAAGAAATAGTTGGCTGCACAATTTGCTCCATCGGCTTGGCGGTCACTAAATGCCCGATACTGTTCTCCTGGTCAAAGTCTAATGTAGGGGTAATATTGTACTTACCCAGCGAACGTTTTACCGCCGAACGGATAATGGCATATATCGATTTTTCATCCTGGTATTTGATCTCCGTTTTGGTGGGATGAACGTTGATGTCAATTTTTGACGGGTCGATCTCAATAAAAAGCACATAGAGTGGAAAGCTTTCATCCGGCAGCAGTTCCTCAAAGGCAGTCAAAACCGCGTGATTGAGATAAGCATCGCGGATATAGCGGTTGTTCACAAAAAAGAACTGCTCGCCACGCGTTTTACGTGCGAATTCGGGTTTGCCTACGTAACCCCGTAATTTGATAATGGAAGTATCTTCCTCCACCGGCACCAAACGCTGGTTGTAATTATTGCCGAGCAGGTGTACGATACGCTGCTTCAGCATAGCGGCAGGTAAGTGGTAAACTTCCTGCCCGTCGTGATGCATAGTGAAAAATATATTCGGATTAGCTAAGGCCACACGCTGAAACTCATCTACGATATGCCGCATTTCCACCGGGTTGCTTTTCAAAAAGTTGCGGCGGGCGGGGGTGTTATAGAATAAATTTTTAATACATGTTGACGTTCCGGTTGGTACCGAGCAGGGCAGCTGACTGATAACTTCCGATCCTTCAATAAGGATGCAGGTCCCCAGCTCATCCTCGTGGCGGCGTGTTTTTAATTCGACGTGTGCAATTGCCGCTATTGAGGCCATTGCCTCGCCCCGGAAACCCATCGTGCGGATAGCGAACAGGTCTTCCGCTTTTCGGATCTTAGAGGTCGCGTGCCGTTCAAAACACATGCGCGCATCGGTAACACTCATGCCTGCACCGTTATCAATTACCTGTATTAGCGATTTGCCGGCATCCTTCAATATTAATTGAATTTTATCGGCACCCGCATCAATGGAGTTCTCAATCAGCTCCTTTACGGCCGAAGCGGGCCGTTGCACCACTTCTCCCGCAGCAATTTGGTTGGCAACGGAATCAGGTAAAAGCTGGATGATATCTGGCATGTAAAGTAATTCCCTTCTTTGGAGTTTCTCTGTGAACTCTGTGACTTTTCTCCGTGCCCTTTGTGGTTATTTTTACCACAGAGAGAGCACAAAGCTTTTACACAAAGTGCACTGAGAGATCGTCTAATCGATTTGGCTGCTAAATTACTTATTTGATTGCATAAATCACCGCTGGCACGCTGCTATATATACGTTCAAATCTCTTAAATCATTTTACCATGTTCTTTGTTAGTTATCAAATTCAATAAAAGGTTGCTTCAACAATTTAATATTTGGATAATTGTAAAACATTAACCTCCCGCCGTCTATGAAAAAGCTTTTACCTGTTTTACTGCTATTTGCCGTTGCCTGCAAGCAGCAGGATTACAATGCCGACCTGCTTGTTAAAAATGGTGTTGTGTACACCGTTGACGGCAATTTTTCAACAGCGGATGCTTTTGTGGTGAAGGCCGGTAAAATTATAGCGGTTGGCAAAGACGATTCCTTAGAAAAAATATACAAGGCCCATTCCGTAGTAGACGCAGAAGGGAAAGCGGTTTACCCGGGTTTTATCGATGCGCACTCGCATTTTTACGAATATGGTTTGAGCCTGCAGGAGGTAGACCTGTCGAGAACCAAAAGCTGGGAAGAAATCGTTGATTCGGTAAATACGTTCGCGCGGCATAATCCCGATGGCTGGATAATTGGGCGCGGGTGGGACCAAAATAGCTGGACGGTAAAGCAGTTTCCGAGTAAAGAAAAATTAGACGCGCTGTTCCCGGTAAGGCCGGTGTTGCTTACCCGTATTGACGGGCACGCGGCAATTGCTAACCAGGCCGCTCTGAATTTGGCGGGGGTTAAACCGGGTCAAACTGTTGCGGGCGGCGAAATAGAAACTATAAACGGTAAGCTTACCGGTATTTTAGTTGATAATGCAGTAGGTATTGTAACCCGTAAAATACCCGAGCCGACCGAAGCGGTAACCGATTCGGCTTTGCTGGATGCACAGCACAATTGCTTTGCGGATGGCCTCACCACTGTTGCCGACTGCGGCCTGCCTTATACCATGATAAGCACCATTGCCGAACTGCAGCATAAAGGCCTGCTAAAAATGCGGCTGTATGTAATGCTATCAGACAGGCAGGAGAATTTTGATTACTTGTTTAAACGCGGTGTATTTAAAACCCCCGGCCTGGATGTGCGCTCGTTCAAGATGTATGCTGATGGCGCCCTGGGCTCAAGAGGGGCATGTTTATTGCAGCCTTACACCGATCAGCCGAATTGGCACGGGTTTTTATTAAGCAGTCAAAAACATTTTGAAGAAGTGGCCAAAAAAGTATATGATAAGGGTTTCCAATTAAATACGCATGCTATTGGTGACTCGGCTAATCGTGTTATGTTAAAGATATACGCCAGTGTGTTAAAGGGCAAAAACGACCGCCGCTGGCGCATTGAACATGCCCAGGTTTTATCGCCAGACGATATCCATTACTTTGGCGATTACAGCATCATCCCCTCTGTACAGCCAACGCATGCTACGTCAGATATGCGCTGGGCAGTTACCCGCCTGGGCGAAAAACGCCTGAAAACATCCTATGCAAACAAACAATTGCTGGAACAAAATGGCTGGCTTCCCCTCGGTACTGATTTCCCGGTTGAGAACATTAACCCGGCTTACACCTTTTATGCAGCAGTTGAACGTAAGGACCTGAATGGTAACCCTCCGGGCGGTTTTCAGCCCGAAAATGCACTAAGCCGCAAGCAGGCGCTGCAAGGCATAACTATATGGGCAGCAAAGGCTAATTTTGAAGAAAAAGAAAAGGGAAGTATAGAAGTTGGCAAGTACGCCGATTTTGTGATACTGGATAAAGACATTATGAAAATAAACGGGTCCGACCTGCCGCATGTTAAAGTGCTGGAGACCTATGTAAACGGAGAAAAAGTATATGAGAAAAAATAGATGGCAGTTTTACACGCTTGTATTAGCGGGATTTATATTGGTTCAGTCCGCATGCGCGCAAAATCCACCATTCTCCGGCCAGGCTTATGTTAACGAGGAAAAGCAGGTTGAAAAAACCATAGTCTTATTAAATAACGAACAGCAGTTAGTCCCTCTTATGGATGTGGGTGAGTTAAAAGTAGCCAGCGTCCATTTCACCTATCAATACGCCGCCGGTTTCGATAGTCTCCTCAATAAATATACCGCCGTACAAACCTTTAACGGGCCGGATTACATTGCAGCAAAAACCATTGGCGACCTTGATTTCGATACCAAAGCCTATAATACTATCATCGTGCAATTGGCTGATATAGACGTGAACAATCCCCAGATCATAGACTTTATAAATTACAATAAGCGCATAAAAAATGTAATAGTGGCTTTTTTTGGTAATGGTAAAAGCCTCGCAAAACTGGATAATATTACCGCGCCCATTATTTGGAGCAGCCGCCAAACGCCCGTTGCCGCATATTATAGTGCGCAGGCCATATTTGGCGGGATGGCGATAACGCAAAAACTGACTGCTAACTATTCGTCTAAATATCGCTCCAATACAGGTTTTACCACATCCAAAATCCGGCTTCAATATACCGTTCCGGAAGAAGTTGGCATCAATTCGGCCAATCTTAACGAGATCGATAACATAGCCAACGAGGCCATCCGCGCACAGGCAACACCGGGCTGCGTGGTGCTGGTAGCCAGGGATGGTAAGGTGATATTTAATAAGGCGTATGGTTATCACACCTACGACAAGGTATTACCTGACAAGCTAAACGATATTTTCGACCTGGCATCAGTTACCAAAGTTTCAGCCACTACCATGGAAACCATGCGGGTTTACGAGGAAGGCCGTCTCAACCTCGATTCAACCATCGGCAGCTATATACCAATGGCGCGGCACAGCAACAAAAATGACATCCGCATACGCGAGCTTTTGCTGCACCAATCGGGGCTGATACCCGACATACCAACTTATGAAAAGCTGAAACCGGCAGATATCAGCTCGGACTCTTCCGCTGCCTATCCACACAAGATCGTAGACCATTATTTTTTGCGGAAGGATTATTTTAAAGATGTAATGCTGACCGACATATTGAATTCGCCGCTGAAAACCCGTGGGCAATATGTGTACAGCGACCTGAGTATGGTTATGATGCAGCAGATATTGGAAACCATTACCGCAACACCGCTTAACACCTATGTGCAGCAAAATTTTTATTCCCCGATGGGCATGCAGACGGCCGGTTTTCTGCCTTTGAACCGTTTTCCCCGCGAGCGGATAATCCCTACCGAGGATGATGAGGCTTTTCGCCACACCCTGCTGATAGGCTACGTGCATGATCCCACTGCCGCGCTGTTGGGAGGTGTATCGGGTAATGCGGGCCTGTTTGCCAGCGCTAATGACCTGGCGATATTATACCAAACCATGCTGAACCGCGGCTCCTACGGCGGTGTCCAATATTTTAAACCCGAAACCATTGACCTGTTTACGTCCAAACAATCGGCAGTTAGTCGCCGGGGTTTAGGTTTCGACAGGCGGGATTCAATTCCCGAACGTCACTATCCTTCAAAACTGGCGTCCGATCAAACTTACGGGCACACCGGCTATACCGGAACCTGCGTATGGGTGGACCCTAAATATAACCTGGTTTACATCTTTCTATCCAACCGGGTAAATCCGAAAGTATCGGATAAGCTGTCGAACCTGAATATCAGGCCAAGGATACAGGATGCTATTTACCAGGCGATTGATAAGGGGCTGTAGAGATTGCGGAATGCGGAATTGCGATTTCGGAATTATGAGAACAGGCAATTGCCAAATCCGACATCGGAAATCCGACATCCGACTTCCGTAATATCTTTACATAGCTTTAACACTAATGTCTCAAATTGCTGTTAAACTTGCAGCAGTGAAACTATCACAGGCAACCTGTATCTTTATATGGGCCAGTGTGGTAGTTTCATTACCATCTTGAATTGAGATCACATAAATGAAAATAGGAATAGTTTGTTATCCTACCTTTGGCGGCAGTGGTGTTGTAGCTACCGAACTTGGTAAGGCCCTTGCCGACAACGGCCACCAGGTACATTTTGTGACCTACAACCAGCCGGCGCGTCTGGACTTTTTCTCGGAGAACCTTTTTTACCACGAGGTTGCCGTATCAAAATACCCTTTGTTTGAATATCCGCCGTATGAGCTGGCTTTAGCCAGTCGTTTAGTGGATGTAGTGCGTTTTGAGAAGCTGGACATCCTGCATGTTCATTATGCTATACCACATGCCTCGGCAGCCTTTATGGCGAAACAGATATTAATGACCTACGGCATTTATATACCGGTAGTTACTACCCTGCATGGTACCGATATTACGCTGGTAGGTAAGGACAGGACTTACAGTCCGGTAGTTACCTTTTCCATCAATAAATCCGATGGCGTAACCGCAGTTTCCGAGCATTTGCGCAAAGACACTTACGAGTTTTTTGAAATAGAGAACGAGATCAGGGTAATACCCAATTTTATTGATCTCACCCGTTTTAGCCTGAAAGCAAAGGATCATTTTAAAAAGGCCATTGCCCCGGCGGGTGAAAAAATATTGATCCACACGTCCAACTTCCGCAAGGTGAAACGCACCGAGGACGTGATCAGGATATTTGCCAAAGTGATCGAGAAGATACCGTCCAAATTATTGATGGTAGGCGATGGCGGCGAACGCTCCGAATGCGAGCAACTGGCCCGCGACCTCGGCGTAAATGACAGCGTGCGCTTTTTGGGCAAGCAGGATGCCATTGAAGAGATCCTCTCCGTATCCGACCTGTTCCTAATGCCGTCACAATCCGAAAGCTTTGGGTTGGCTGCACTGGAAGCTATGGCCTGCAAAGTGCCTGTTGTAAGTTCCAACGCAGGTGGTTTGCCCGAACTGAATGTAGACGGCGTAACCGGCTTCCTGAAAGAGATAGGCGATATCGACGGCATGGCCGAAAGCGCGATCTATATCCTGGAAGATTGCGATCGCCTCACAACCTTCAAAGAGAACGCCCTGGCCCGCGCCAAGGAATTCGACCTGTCTATCATACTGCCGATGTACGAGAATTACTACGTAGAAGTGATAGAAAAGAGCAAAGCGCAGGTTTTGTAAGCTAAACCAGTACACTATTGTTCACGTTCACACATCTTCGGACATGAATTGGCAATTAATTACCTGTTTATCACCTGTTTTAGCCTATACACTATGGGCTAAAATTACAGCAACTTCCCCCTTTTCGTGAACAAGATTTGGCTTATAAACTCATATTCAGCGAATTAAATCCTCCTGGCTTGTGCACATTTTTAGCAGCAAAAAGCACTAAAAACAGGCAAATCGTCACTTTTTTACACTTTTGCGCATTTTTTGGCAATTTTTCTTGTTGGGAGGCGCTGGAATGGAGGTTAGTGTATATTAATTGTGTAGGAACTTTTACCATTTGGTGTAATTTAAATACACCAACTCGTTTAAGAGTTAGCGTAGCTACCGCAAGCGTCCTCGCTTGTGGTCAACGCGCTAAGTAGCGAACTATTTATATAAACGATAGAAAGGCAAGCATTACCATTCAATCAACAATAACCTTAACCTTCAGGCTTTCGACAATGCAATCAAAATACAACCGCCTAACAAATACATCAACCCAAAAAACTGTGGCAAAACTTATAAAATACAACCCCTCGGGATTATGGAATTTGTAGTTACGGCTCATCCTTTAAAAGTACAAAATATATTAAAAGGATCGGATTTGCTGTGGGTTACCTATTTATTGGCTACCTGTCAGCGGGCCACAAGCGAAGACGCTTGCGGCAGCGTTGGGTTATTTAGTTTTTATTTTACATAAGCCATATTTACTATCATTAAATCTTTAATAGTATCATAACTTATTTTTGTTTCCAATCCACTTTCACCATCATATAATACCCACAAATTGTTCCCTATTTTCTTATAAGGTGCGTCCATTCCGTTCTTTATTTGATTGTGATCAAAAGGATAAATTAATTCTAATCTATTGCATGTGTCATTTTTATAATGACAATTTATTCGAAAATAGTTTTGGTAGGTATATGAATCGCAGGTATCGGTATTGGCTATTAGTCTGAAATTTTGAGGCTCGTTTGCACAACTTTTTCTAATGTCTTTTTTAAAATATCCAGGCTTTATCATATAGCCTTGATTTTGATCATCACTTCCCTGCGCCTTTATACAAAATGGGGTTATCAACACGACGAATACCAGTATCAGTTTTTTCATTTTGAAAAATCTTAAGTGAATGTAATTAAAAGCCGCTTTAAAAAAAAGGGGCCTCTACAAACCACCGACTGTTGTTGGATACAACTCCAACAACGGCAAAACCAAACCCTTCGCCCTTAACCTTTATCCTTTCACCTCAACCCCTACTCCGCCGGAGCAAACTTCAAACAAACCGGGTTGCCTACTTTTATAGTATTGGTCGTAGCACTTAGCATACCTGTTTTGGCGTTGATGCGGAAAACCAAAATATTATCACTGTCCTGGTTGGCAACTACCAAATAGCGGCCGCTTGGGTCTATCGCAAAATCACGCGGGTTTTTGCCGAAAGTAGATTGACGCCCCACCAAAGCCAGTTTGCCATTGGATGGATCGATCCAGTAGATCACGATGCCGCTGGCATCCAGCCTGTCGGTAGCGTACAAGTATTGACCGTCGGGAGAAATGTGTAAAGCCGCGGCGCCGTTTGTCCCTTTAAAGCCTTCAGGACGCAAGCCAATTGTTTGTATTTCTTTTACTTTACCGCCATTCCAGTCATAAACATTAATGGCGCTTCCCATTTCCTGCAGCAGGTAAAGGTTTTTGTGATTGTTGGAGAACACCACATGGCGCGGACCATTGCCGGGCTTCACACTCACTACACTCTCCGGCGTAAGCGGCTCCGGTTTTGAGGGACGATAGCGCATGATATTCATTTTATCGGTACCCAGGTCGTTATAGATCAAATACTTTTCATCAGGCGAAAAATAGGCCATGTGCACGTGCGGGCCTTCCTGGCGTGCGGCATCGGGGCCTTTGCCTTTATCCTGTATCACCTGTGATGGCGCCTTAAGCGAACCATCGGCATTGATAGGCAATACCGCAAGACTGCCGCTTGAATAATTGGCTACAAAGGCATTCTTCCTGTCTTCATCTATGGCTATATAGCATGGGTCGGCCCCTGCGGATGATTGCCTGTTCAGGAACTTCATCGTACCTACGTTGGGCTCGAAGGTAAAAGCGCTAACACCCCCGTTTTTGCCATCTTCGTTTACGGCGTAGATAAATTTATTATCCTTTGATAAACACAAATAGGAAGGGTTGCTCACATCGTCTATCTCACTTAGGTACGACAGCTTACCTGTTTCAACATAAAAGCGGTACACGATAATGCCCTTGCTGGTGCCTTTGGTATAAGTGCCAACCACAAGATCATAAGTTGAAGGGGCCTTTTTTTGTGCGAATGTAAGCACAGGCAACACCAGCGCGAGGATAAACAGTAATCTTTTCATTTTTAGAATTGGTTAATACGCGCAAGTTAATAATTTGAAGTTGAATGAGAAATGCTGGTTTGCGATTTGAATATCGGCGGCGGCACCATGCGTTCCGATGGAACGCCCACGACTAAAAAATATATTTCTACCGACGAAACGTCCCTCCGGGACGTCAGGTAGTAAAAAATATGGATAACATCTGTTTTGCGTGTGTTGGATGCACCTGTCTCAAAACATATTTCATCAAGGATACGCCCCTCTCGGACACCTGGTAGAAAAATATCTATAACGATGGTTTGCGTCCCATCGGGACGCCTGGTTGGTAGAAATGATGTCGAACAAGAGTTTACGTTCCTTCAGAACGTTTCGTGCATTACGCTGGCAGGAGTTGCTTAGAAAACAAAAAAAGGCGAAAATCTTTCGATCTTCGCCTTTTTCTTGCGGACTTCCGGACTTATGCGGACTTCGGGACTAAATCAAATGTTTCAATTGTATCACTTCCTGTTCGTCTAAATACCTCCAGCGACCGCGTGGAAGGTCCTTTTTGGTGAGGTTAGCATAAACCGAACGATCAAGCTTAACCACGTCATAACCTAAATGCTCGAAAATACGGCGTACAATGCGGTTTTTACCACTGTGTATCTGTATGCCTACTTCTCTTTTGCTGCCACCGGCTACGTAAGATATTGTATCCGGTTTTATCAATCCGTCTTCCAGCTCAAGGCCAAAGGCTATTTTATTCAGGTCGCCCTGGGTTAAGCTTTTATCCAGTTCAACCTGGTAAAGCTTGGTTATATTATTTTTTGGGTGCGATAATTTATCAGCCAGGTCCCCGTCATTGGTCATCAGTAACAAACCTGTCGTATTGCGGTCGAGGCGACCGATAGGATAAATACGTTCGCGGGTTGCTTTCTCAACCAGGTGCATTACCGTACGGCGTTCCTGCGGATCGTCAGTTGTGGTAATATAGTCCTTTGGTTTGTTCAACAGCACGTAAACCATTTTTTCCCTTTTCAGCAATTCGCCGTTGTAGCGTACCGCGTCTTTAAAAGGATCAACCTTATGGCCTAACTCAGATATCACTTCACCATTTACCGATACCACACCTGCTGCGATCAGCTCATCAGCCTTACGGCGGGAACAGATGCCTGCATTGGAAATATAACGGTTAAGCCTGATGAGGCCTTTGTCTTCAGTTTCCGCCTTCTTCCTGCCGCGCATTACCCGTTCTTCAGGGCCGCGTTCAGGTTTTGGTTTATTGTAGGATGAATTTTCGGATTTGCGGAAAGGCGTATCGTCGGCGCGTTTTTTGAATCCGCCGCGATCCGAAGAGGCACCGCCGAATTTTTTATCACCGCCACCCCGATAGCTATCGGGGCTTTTGGGTTTATCATCAGAACCTGAACGACCGGAATATGGTGCGCTTCTTGGTTTGAAATCTCTTTTCTCGCCGGGTGACTCACTGTCAGAATTCCTTCTGGGCCTGTCATCGGATGTTGACCTGCTTGAATATGGTGATCTTCCTGGCTTAAATTCTCTTTTTTCGCCTGATGATTCACCGTCACCCCGATAGCTATCGGGGCTTTTGGGCTTATCTTCAGCGCCTGAACGGCCCGAGTATGGCGTACTTCTTGGTTTGAAATCTCTTTTTTCGCCGGATGACTCTCCGTCACCCCGATAGCGATCGGGGCTTTTAGGGCGGTCATCTGAACCTGGCCTGCCCGAATAGGGGGACTTCTTAGTATATGGCCGTTTTTCGCCGGATGATTCGCCGCCGAAACTCCTCTTCGGTTTATCATCATAGGTCGGGCGTCCTGAATACGGTGTGCTCCTCGGTTTGAAGCTTTTCTTTTCACCGCCGCTGAAACTGTTTTTATTTCTGTCGTCAGAATTTGATCTGTCCGAATAACCGCTTTCTCTTTTGGATGAATAATTTTTCTTCTCGCCTGATGATTCACCACCGTAGCTTCTTTTCGGCTTGTCGTCAGAACCGGCCCTGCCGCTATAGGATTTGCCCGGGGGAGTGGATGATCTTCTGCGGCCACCGGCTGCTTCATCACCGTAATGATTTCGTTTGAGTTTACTACCGGATTGTTCTGTTCCGGAAGATGCCGATTTATCGTATCTTGGGGTAGTAGTTTTCTTCGCCTTATCGTCACCTTTTGGGGTTCTTTTCGGTGCTCTGGCGGACCTGTCATCACGACTGTTCGCTGGTCTTTTAAATACCATATTTTTTTGCTTTTCGCTGTCTCTAAGAGAGGGCCAAAGGTAGGCAATTTTGATGGAAAATACAATTTTTTCAATCGGTTCAAAAACTGCGTTTAAAGTATTTTAAAGCAGTTTTTCAGACCATTTTCGGGCTTGTGTGGAAAACTAAAAACGGATAAGTATTTGATAGTCTGCTTTATATAACCTACATTTGCAGTCCATTTAACATTGAATGGACACTTAATGAACAGAAAAGAAATGATTAAAAAACACTTGCTTACGTGCTCCGTGATGTGTGTGCTTGCATTCATTTCGGGGCTTTTTATTTGCGGCAAAACCGACACCAAAAAGGTGGCCAGGCACACTGCCGAATACAAGTTTATTTATGCCAAAAATGATCTTTCAAATGACTTTAGCTTCGCCGACGAAGCTATGCCCGTTAATGATAAATCGATCAGCCGCAAATTGCGGAAATCACTTATTAAAACCAGCTATAGTACTGTACAATCCAATATCTTACAGGACGAATCTGTAAAACTTTTCCCGGTTATCGAACCCATCCTGAAAGCGTATGGCATACCGGATGATTTTAAATACATGCCTTTGGTTGAAGCCGGCTTAAAGTCGGGCGTATCCAAACGCGGCGCAGCCGGATGGTGGCAGTTTATGCCCGGGACCGCGCGCACTTACGGTTTAAAGGTGGGGCATGGCAGGGACGAGCGTTATAATGTACGCAAATCAACCATTGCCGCTTGTAAATACATTAAGGAATTATACGGCCAGTTCAATAGCTGGACTTTAGCCGCCGCCGCTTACAATAACGGCGAGATACAATTGGCAAGGGCGATAAGGCAACAAAGCGAAGACAACTATTTCCGGATGCATTTGAATAAGGAAACAGGAAGCTACGTTTACAAAATTATCGCCATGAAACAGGTTATAGAACAACCACAGAAATATGGCTACAGGAGGCGTTTCAGCAGTGCTATACTGCCTGATAACCTCATCGCTGTCAACTAAAAGCCATAATTTCACGGAGCATTGGAAGGCCGTTTTGTCAAGGTACAAAACGGCCTTTTTTGTGTATCTTTGCAGCCTTAAATAACGGGGGTGCATACAGGAATGATTGCCTGTAAATAAACTTTTATAATTATTCCGGGTTATTTAAAAATTGAGGTGAAGTATTAATAAATACTAACTAATTTAGCAATTTAAAGACGGCAAATAGGGTTATTGAATTGAACCAACAAGTAATTCAATGATTCAGTAAATCAATAATTATAAATGATCGAAAAACCTGTTGACCTGGGCGAACAAAGCGAAGTGGAAGTGTACGGTGCCCGGGTACATAATCTTAAAAATATTGATGTTTCATTCCCGCGCAACAAGCTGGTAGTAGTTACCGGCCTTAGCGGCAGCGGGAAGTCCTCGCTGGCTTTTGATACCATTTATGCCGAGGGCCAGCGCCGGTATATGGAGACATTCTCAGCTTACTCCCGCCAGTTTATGGGCGGGATGGAGCGACCGGACGTCGACAAAGTTTCGGGTTTAAGCCCGGTGATCGCCATCGAGCAAAAAACCACCAGTAAAAACCCGCGCTCGACAGTCGGTACTATTACCGAGATATACGATTTTATGCGTTTGCTTTTCGCCCGCGGCGGAGAGGCATACTCCTACGTCACCGGCGAGAAAATGGAGCGCATGTCTGAAGACCAGATACTGAAAACCATTTTTGAAAAGTTTGACGGGCAGCCGGTGAATATCTTAGCACCTGTAGTAAAAGGGCGTAAGGGCCATTACCGTGAACTGTTTGAGCAGATACGCAAACAGGGTTATTTGAAGGTTTGGGTAGATGGCGAGATAGTAGATGTGACGCCAAAAATGCAGGTCGACCGTTACAAGATCCATGATATCGACACAGTTGTTGACAGGCTGGTTGTGACAGAGAAGGATGCCAAACGCCTGCATACTTCTATACAGGCTGCATTGAAGATAGCAAAAGGTATTATCCGCATTGCCGACAAGGACAATAACGTATTCTATTACAGCAAATACCTGATGGACCCGGTTTCGGGGATATCATACGACGAACCACAGCCGAATACTTTTTCGTTCAACTCACCGTATGGCGCCTGCGAAAAATGCGTTGGCCTGGGCTATATTTTTGAAGTAGACGAAAATTCGGTTATCCCGAACCCGAAGCTGAGCATATTGAACGGTGGTTTGGCCCCTTTAGGCGAATACCGTGAGACCTGGATATTCCAGGTGTTGAAGGCATTGGCTAAGAAGTACGAGTTTGCTTTATCGACACCCATCGAGAAACTGCCACGGGAAGTTTTAGATATTATACTGAATGGTTCCCCGGAGATGATAACCGTAGCTGTGGAATATAATAAATGGAACGTACAAAGCTACCAGATCAGTTTTGACGGCATCATCCGCATGCTGGAAGAGCAACAGGAACGCCGCAGTGAAGAAAGCATGGACGATATGGAAAACTACCGTGTGCTCAAAACCTGCCCGGTATGTGAAGGTGCCCGTCTCAAAAAAGAATCGCTGCACTTTAAGATCGACCATAAAAACATCTTCGAACTGGCCTGCATGGACATTAATACCCTGCAGCAATGGTTCAATGGTTTGGAAGACAGACTAAATGACCGCCAGAACCTGATAGGCAAAGAGATATTAAAAGAGATCCGCGCACGCATCGTGTTTTTGTTAGATGTAGGCCTGGGTTATTTAACCTTAGATCGCACAGCGCGCACCTTATCCGGTGGCGAAGCCCAGCGTATCCGCCTGGCTACCCAGATAGGCTCGCAACTGATGAACGTAATGTACATCCTGGATGAGCCAAGCATTGGCCTGCATCAACGGGATAATGCACGATTAATAACCGCACTCAAAAATCTGCGCGATTTAGGTAATACTGTGTTGGTGGTTGAGCACGATAAAGAAATGATCCTGGAAGCCGATCATGTGATCGATATGGGCCCGGCGGCTGGCGTGCATGGAGGCGAGATCGTGGCACAGGGCACTCCGGCAGAGTTAATGAGCGCCCATACGCTTACTACATCCTACCTGAATGGCGAAAAGAGCATTGCTGTACCGAAGAAGCGGCGCGAGGGTAACGGTAAATTATTATCCTTAAAAAAAGCTACCGGACATAACCTTAAAAAAGTATCTGTTGATTTCCCTTTGGGTAAGCTGATTGGTATTACAGGCGTATCAGGCAGCGGGAAATCAAGTTTGATAACCGAAACTTTATATCCTATCCTGAATCATCATTTTTTCAGGGCGAAGAAGGTACCGCTACCTTACGATAAGATAGAAGGCATAGATAATGTCGACAAAGTTATCGAGATCGACCAGGCGCCTATCGGGCGTACGCCGCGCTCAAACCCGGCTACTTATACTGGGGTATTCTCGGATATCAGGAATTTGTTCGTCCAATTGCCCGAATCAAAGATCAGGGGATATAAACCTGGCCGTTTTTCGTTCAACGTAAAAGGCGGTCGCTGCGAAACCTGCCAGGGCGCAGGTATGAAGGTAATAGAAATGAACTTCTTACCGGATGTGGACGTGCCCTGCGAAGAATGCGGCGGCAGGCGTTACAACCGCGAAACACTTGAGGTGCGTTACCGTGGTAAATCCATCAGCGATGTGCTGGATATGAGCATTGAAACCGCTTGTGATTTCTTTGAGCACATGCCATCCATTCACCGCAAAATACAAACCCTGTTTGATGTGGGCCTGGGCTATATCCGACTCGGACAGGCGTCCACCACGTTGTCTGGCGGTGAAGCACAGCGCGTTAAACTGGCAACAGAGCTTTCCAAAAAAGACACCGGCAATACCTTTTACATCCTGGATGAGCCTACAACCGGTCTCCATTTCGAGGACATTAATGTGCTATTAGGCGTACTACAGCAATTGGTTGATAAGGGCAACACCGTTTTGGTTATTGAACATAACCTAGATGTGATCAAAGTAGTTGACCATGTTATCGACCTTGGTCCCGAAGGCGGCTCAGGCGGCGGTAAAATACTGTTTAGCGGCACACCGGAAGGTTTGTGTAAAGTGAAGGAAAGCTTTACGGGGCAGTTTTTGAAGAAGGAGATGGGGATAAAATAAAATTAATATTTTCGGGTTCTTCTACTGGTATGTCTTATACGGACGATTCTGATCTCATCTTTTATATTCCTATATGAGATTCTGTACTGATCAACTTCAAAAGCATGATAACTTCCATCATTATTTCTTCTGTACTTATCTAAAGGATAAATTGTTGGATTTTGGGGGATATTTCGAATCCTGGAAAGAATTTCTTTTTCCAATTCTGCTGCGTAAGAGTAAAAGTCGTTTTCTTCTATAAATCGTATAGCATCCAACAATTGCTGAATGGCCCTTTTATTCCATTTGATCCTCATTAAGGCTCTTTCTTCTATCAGCAAATAATTTTTCTACAAAGTCATGATCAGCATAATCTCCTGATTCAATTTCGGCTTCAGCTTCATCAATCTCTTTGTTGTATTCATCAAGAAAGGCTTCAGCCTCCTTATGGATTTTAGATTTATAATCATAACGCAGGCTATCAAGGAAGGCAATAAGCACCTTTTCTTCCAGTTCGTTATGTGTATTTACCAATATCGTCATAGTCAAATTTAAGAATTTATAATTAACATCCTTCCAAAACAAATCCCATAATTCCTAACTTTAGGAATTATGCTCCCACTCCTCACCTCTGCCCAGATCCGCGACGCTGATGCCTATACTATAGCGCATGAACCCATTACGTCCATCGCCTTGATGGAGCGTGCGGCCAAAGCTTTTGTGGGTTGGTTTGTAAACCATTTTCCCGAAAAAAAGAAAAGCATATCGGTTTATTGCGGTACAGGTAATAATGGTGGCGATGGATTAGCGATTGCGAGGATGCTGAACCATCACGACTATGAAAAGGTGGATGTTAAAATTGCCGGGTTCTCGGCCAAAGCATCGGATGATTTTAATACCAACCTTGAGCGTTTAAACTCATTGGATGTCCCGGTAACAGAGATCAAAAAAGGCGAAAAGCTGCCTGGGGAAGATAGTAGTATAATTATCGATGCTTTATTGGGAACGGGCTTAAACAAACCACTCGAAGGTGATTATAAACAATTGGTTGAATACCTTAATAGCCTTGAAAAAACCGTGGTTGCCGTTGATGTACCCACCGGATTTTTTTCGGATGGGGAAATTGTGCTTGGTGCGACCGTCTTAAAGTCTGATTTAGTAATCACCTTTCAGCAACCCAAAATAAACTTCCTATTGCCTGAATCCGGTCCTTATATCGATTGCTGGGAAGCGGTTAATATCGGCATCAGCGAAAAGTTTATTCGTTCATTAAATTCTCCTTATCAACTGATCGAAGAAAAAGATATAAGGAGCAAACTTAAACATCGTCATCGCTTCAGTAACAAAGGTACTTATGGTCACGCTTTGATCATAGCAGGCCAGCCGGAAACAATGGGTGCGGCGCTAATGTGCTCATCGGCCTGTGCACATGCCGGGGCCGGGCTAACTACGGCTTGTGTTCCGCAAAATGGTTTAATTGCTTTAAACAGTTATCAGCCCGAGATCATGGCTATTGTGCGTATGGAAAATGAGCCACCGACAATTGATTGGACTAAATTTACTACAATAGCAATAGGCCCGGGGCTAGGAAAAGATACAGATGCTCTGAACTTATTTACGGATTTACTTAAGAATTATGATAAACCAATGGTGATCGATGCGGATGCGTTGAACCTGCTTTCAGCTAATCCGGGCTTATGGGAACATGTCCCCAAGGCCAGTATCATAACCCCGCATGTTAAGGAATTTGACCGCTTATTTGGCGAACATAAAAACTGGTGGCAACGATTGGAAACAGGCCGGGAGAAAGCCAAAGAACATGGCATTTACATTGTACTGAAGAATGATTATACCATCACCATTACACCGGACGGAAAACTATTTTTCAACTCAACAAGTAATGCGGCTATGGCAAGCGGCGGTATGGGCGATGTTTTAACAGGCGTTATAGCAGCATTATTGGCTCAAAAATATTCTCCGGAAGATGCCTGCATCATCAGTAATTACATTCATGGAAAAGCGGGAGACGAGTTGGCTTTACCTAACCGTATGTATGTAGTATTGCCTGGTCGGCTTGTAACTCAATTGCCGGTTACCCTGGCAAAATTGATGGCATAAAAAAAGCGGTTTAGTATTATCCACCGCTTCCTTAATTAATATATTAACTGATCTTATAAAGAACGAAATACTCAATGTTGTGTGTTTAGTTACAAGACGCTGTTATTGTTTTTTTGTTACAACAGTGGATGCTATAACTTTGTTTTTTAACATAAATTAACAGTTCTGCCACATAATGTATGCCAAAGTCACTTTTACGACAAAAACCCCGGAAACTTGCGTAAGCGGAGCGTTATACGAACTGGGTATCTTGTTGGCTATTTGCCCATCACCATCAGGTCATCCAGGTGTGGTGTTGGACTGCCGCCGCGTTTTTCGAGCGTAACGGCAAATGCGTCGGCTGAAGCAATGGATTCCATCTCCTTCATATCTTTTGAAGTAGTGTCAGCATCAAAAACACCCAGGCTAACCGGTGTTTTGCCTACAATGGCCCAAAGCTGGTACTGATGATCTTTATCATTGGCCGGCATATTGGCCGTAGCCATATCTATCCATACTTGTTTTTTAGCGGGGCTCCAGGCTACGGTAAGTGCCGAGGTTGGCGACTTCTTCATACCGGCAAGGCGCATCAGTTTAAATGATGCATCGTGTAATATACCGATCTCTTCGTCCTTGAAACTTACCGTCTTTGAAAATTGCTGATTTTGGGTTTGTAATGAAGCGATGAGCGTATTAGACTGCCTAATCTGCTGATAAGCGTTCATTAACGCCGCCACACTTACAATGAGTAATACAAAACAGGCCGCCAAAGCATATTTATAAACGGTCACAGATTCTGGCTTTCTGAAAGCCACAACATTATCCCCAACTTGTTTTTCGGCAATAGTTTTGGCTGAAAATATCCTATCGTCGCCCAAATTGGTAACCAGGCTGTTCAATACTTTATCCCTTAAACCTTCTGCCGGTTCAATAGCATTATCTTTTGCATATAATTCAAGCGACTTCTCTATCTCCTCCAGCTCAGCTTTTATAGCAGGATGCTTTGCAGCCATGGCTTCAACTTCGAGCCTTTCGGCTTGCGAAACATCCCCCAGAACGTAAAGTTCAAGTATTCCTGATTCTATATATGCTTTTATATCTTCCACTTCAATTAAAATGTTTTCTCAACTGCACTATTGCCATCCTTAACCGTGTTTTTATAGTACCCAACGGCACGCCGAGTTCGTCGGCGGCTTCCACATGGGTATAACCTTTAAAGTATACCAGGTCGAGTATTGATTTTTGCTCAGGTTTAAGTTTTTCTACCAAATCTTTGATGCCCAAAAGTTCAGGTTTATAAACGGTATTCCTTTGCTCGTCTATGAAAGTTACGTTATTTTCGAGTTCCTGGTTTTTATTCTGGTTCTTAAAATCCTTTGATCTGATTTTATCAATAGATAGGTTTCGGGCAATATTTACCATCCAGGTAAACAGGCGGCCCTTATCGGCACTGTAACTTGTGAACGAATTCCAGATCTTGACAAAAGTATCCTGCAAAACATCTTCGGCTGTTGCGGTATCAATTACGATGCGGGAAATTACACCGTACAACGAGGAGGAGTACATATCATACAACGCTTCTATTGCAATCTTCTCCCGATTGCGCAGAGCGAGTACAAGTTCATCTTCCGATAACGATATCTTGTGTTTTTTGGTCAATTTGCGATGAAGATATGAATGATTGGTTACATTTCAAACAGATGTTTTTCTGCATGATAGGATGAACGAACCAGCGGTCCGCTTTCCACATACCTGAAACCCATATCCAGGCCAATTTGTTTGTATTTAGCAAATTGATCAGGATGTATCCAGTCAATTACCGGGTGATGGCCCTTAGTTGGCTGCAGGTATTGACCCAATGTTAAAATTTGTACCCCGGCTTCAAGCAGGTCGTTCATTGCCTCCAGCACATCTTCTTCATTTTCGCCAAGACCAAGCATTACGCCTGATTTTGTGCGAAGGCCGGCTGCTGCAATATGCCTTAAACATTCGAGGCTACGGTCGTATTTAGCCTGTATCCGTACTTCTTTGGTTAAGCGGCGTACGGTTTCTAAATTGTGTGAAACAACTTCGGGACGAACAGCCAACACTCTTTCTAAATTCTCCCACACTCCTCTGAAATCCGGTATCAAAGTTTCCAGTGTGGTTTCGGGGCTTTCCCGGCGGATGGCATTGATCGTTTCGGCCCAGATGGTAGAACCGCCATCTTTCAGATCGTCACGGTCAACCGAAGTGATCACACAGTGCTTTACCTGCATCAGCTTTACCGATTCGGCTACGCGGTTAGGCTCGTCCATATCAACAGCCAACGGCCGGCCGGTTGCCACAGCACAAAAGGAACAGGAACGTGTGCAGATATTACCCAAAATCATAAACGTAGCGGTACCTGCGCCCCAGCATTCGCCCATGTTGGGGCAATTGCCGCTTTCGCAGATGGTATGCAGCTTATGCGTATCCACCAAACCGCGTACATGCGCATATTCTTTCCCAACCGGAAGCCGCACACGAAGCCAGTCAGGTTTGCGTTGGGTTTGATTTACTGGTACTACCGGTAATTCGATCATGGTACAAAGTTAGTCAAAAACCCCCTAACCCCCTAAAGGGGGAATTTAATTCTTATATCTAATAGGAATATTTACAATCAATTGATACATGAAAATATCGTAAAGATTATAATTTTGCAATACTGATCCCCCCTTTAGGGGTTCGGGGGAAAAATGGCAACTGTAGAAACCACATACGTAGGCGGTTTAAGGACCGAAAACCTTCACGTACAATCGGGCACCAAAATATTGACCGACGCACCAACCGATAACCAGGGACAAGGCGAAGCTTTTTCACCCACCGACCTGCTCGCTGTAGCACTTGGTACCTGCATGCTAACCACTATTGCGATCAAAACGCGAAATGATGGTATTAATATCGACGGTGCTAAATGCTCTGTAACCAAGATCATGTCATCAGCTCCGCCACGCAAAGTAGCTGAACTGCAAATCAAAATAAAATTTCCGCAGCAATATTCAGAGCAGCAGCAAAAGTTAATTGAAGAGCTGTGTTTAACCTGCCCGGTATACCTGAGCCTGCACCCTGATATGGTGAAAACGGTTGATTTTGGCTGGGAAGTATTAGCTTAACATTGTTAGCGCTTCTTCAAGCGATATGCCGCCATGCGACTGGTCGAGTATGCACTCGCCGTCTTTTATCACTAAAAGCTGGGGCGATTCGTGGTGTACCTGAAATTGTTCGGCAATTTGATTGGATATTTCACGGTTCCTGATAAGGTCCAAAAAGTAGAGGGGTAATTCTTCAGGCAGATGGTCTTTGTCCATTTCCAGCCTTCTCTTAGCCATCAGGCTGATCGAACAGCGTATGCTGTGCTTAAAAATAATACTGTATCCCTGCTGTTGCTTAATCTCTTTCACCTGCTCAGCAGACTCCAACGGTATCCAATTCATAAAAATTCAAAATAAACTAATCCACAAAAGTAATGCGTAGAGAGCAAATTAGTTTCAGGGCGAATAAAAATGACTATCGGCTGTTTTTTGGGTACGATCCGTAGGCAGGGCAAAGTTTGTTGGAGCATGATGCCACGCTCAATGCTATTAAAGCAAACAGGGCTATGTAAATTATCTTTTTCATTGTTACAATTGAACTTGTTAAACGTAGATCAGCTTTTCAAAGTTTCAGCTAAGTTAGCCATTTTTATGGCTGTCATAGCCGCTTCATCACCTTTATTTCCATGTTTGCCGCCTGCCCGGTCTATCGCCTGCTGCTGGTTATCAGTAGTCAATACACCAAATATAACAGGTCTTGAATGTTTTATGGCAACATTGCTTATCCCATTGGCCACAGCGTTGCAGATAAAATCAAAGTGCCGTGTTTCGCCCTGTATTACGCAGCCGAGGCAAATAACCGCATCTAAATGACGATTGTTAGTTAACAAGAGGTCCGCCCCCGACGTCAACTCAAAACTACCCGGCACCGGATAATTAAAAATATTATCGGGTAATGCACCATGATTGACCAGGCTTTGGTAAGCGCCCTGGTACAAGGCGTTTGTTATTTCGGCGTTCCATTCAGCCACTACGATCCCGAAACGGTAAGGAAGCGCGGACGGGATATCGGTACCACTAAAATCAGACAAATTTTTTAATTGCGTAGCCATGTTTGTTAAGAAGAAATTTCCGCCCCGAAATTAATAAAAAAAGAAACGGCTTCATTAATATCTAACGAAGCCGTTTCAACAATTGCTGGTAATCTCTTATAATTTCGCATCAGCACGTGCGATGTACGCATCAATGCTTTGTGCTTCCGGACTTTCAGGGTAGTCGGTTTTTATTTTTTTGTAGGTATCAGACGCGTTCTTGGCGTCGTTTTGCACTTCATATACCAAACCTAATTTCTTCAGGTAAAACGGCGATAAAAACTTATTACCAGCTTTGTCGGCAGCTTTTTTAAGATAGGTTTCTGCCTTATCGTAATCTTTTAACTCGGTATAAGCATCACCGGTACCACCAAGCGCTTCGGCAGCTATAATCGCATCGTTACCGCGATAGTTGGTCAGGTTGTCAATGGCTTTTTTGTATTCGCCTTTATTCAAATAAGCTATACCCAGGTAAAAGTAAGCGAGGTTAGCCGATTTGGTGTTGCTATATTCCGAAATGATCTTTTCGAATCCTGGGTAGCCGGCGTCACCCTTGATGGCCTTATCCCACTCTTTTTTGGCCCAGAAATCCTGTGCCACAAACATTTGGGACGATGCAGTTTCCTCGCGCGGGGCAAGGTATAACTTCTGGTAACCAAGATAAAGGAGTATCATGATGACGATGGCCCCACTTATAAAAACCAAACTCTTTTGATTCTCACGCACAAATCTGCCTGTTTGCCCAAAATCACCATTTGCTACCGGTGCCTTACTATTCGTCTGCGTTTTTGACATTGCTATTCTAAAATTAAAGTTTGCAAAAATACGTTTTTCAACTTTGTTAGCAATAGCTGGATGTAAATAATTGGTGATTAGAGATTAGAGACCGGAGATTAGAGTTATTATCGTTAAAGGATGAGGAGATTTCAACTAATCTCTAATCAACTAATCTCTAATCACTACCTTTGAAAGCAATGTACCTGCAGCATTTATCCGTTATCAATTTTAAAAATTATGCCGAAGCTGAGCTTGACCTGAGCGAAGGCGTAAACGCCTTTACCGGCGATAACGGCGCGGGCAAAACCAACCTGCTGGATGCCATACATTACCTATCGTTGTGTAAAAGCTATTTTAATCCCATCGATAGCCAGCAAATAAAGCACGGCACAGATTTTTTCATCATCAACGGCAGCTTTAGCAAAAATGATAATCAGGAGGCCATCGCCTGTGGTGTAAAGCGTAACCAGAAAAAACAGTTCAAACGGAATAAAAAGGATTACCAGCGCCTGGCCGATCATATTGGCTTGTTCCCGCTGGTGATGGTTTCTCCATACGACATCAGCATTATTATTGAGGGCAGCGAGGAACGGCGTAAGTTTATTGATAATGTGATATCGCAAACGGATAACCAATACCTTGACGAACTGATAACTTATAATAAGGTATTACTTAACCGCAACGCTTTATTAAAACGAATCGCTGACACCGGCCGATATGACCCGGAGTTACTGGCTGTTTTTGATGAACAACTGGTCAGTTCGGGTAACCGTATTTTTCAAAAGCGTAAGGCTTTTATGGAAAGCTTTACTGAAATATTTAACAAGCATTATCAATTTTTGAGTGGGGATGCCGAGCGCGTGGATTTGGTTTATGAATCACAGTTGCTGCAGGAAGATTTTGCCCAACTATTAAAGAAAAGCACAGAGAAGGACAGGATACTGGAGCGCACAACCACCGGCATCCATCGCGATGAGCTGCAATTTGCTATACACGGCATGCCGATGAAAAAATTTGGCTCTCAGGGGCAGCAGAAGTCGTTTCTGATCGCATTAAAATTGGCGCAGTACAGTTTCCTTTACCAGCAAAAAGGCTTTAAACCTTTATTGCTGCTGGATGATATTTTTGATAAATTAGACGACAAGCGTGTAACCAAATTGATGCAGATGGTATCCAATCATGATTTTGGGCAGGTTTTTATAACGGACACTAACGCTGTGAAGATCGAAAGCATTTTTAAGCAGATCGGTGTGGATATTAAACTGTTTAATGTAAAGGGAGGCGAAATTGATACGTAAAGCCAACGATAAGACCCTGAAAGAAGCCATCGAGCAGATGTTGCAGGTTTACAAGATCAAAAAGCGCTTTGACGAAACGGGTATTATAAACGCCTGGCCCGATATGGTTGGAAAGTCAGTTGCTAACCGGACGAAGGAAATATTCATCCACGACAAAAAACTGTTTTTGCGTATAGAATCGTCGGTAATAAAAAATGAATTGCTGATGATGCGCACGCAGATAATCGAAAAGATAAACAGCGACGCGAAGGCATTGTTAGTTGAAGAGATTATCTTCCTCTAGACCAGCGAACTTTGGCTGTAGCTTTCTTCCGGAAATCATCGCTGATCACAGAATAGCCCAATATGATAAAGCCTGGGGTTATAAACACCAACTGTACTTCGGGCGGACGATGAAGAAAAAACAAGGCGTTAACAAAGATCACTGCTACAATGATCAAAGAATAAACGAGACACCTGATTAATAATTTCATAAAATAGTGTTTTAATATATGTTATCAGATGCAAAAACCTTGCCATGGTTTAAATAGCATAGGTAAAGTGCACATTAACACTATTGTAAAGTTATTAACTAAAACGCAGAGATGCAAACGGTTGGGGAATTTATTCCCATGAATTGGGATTTTTTTACCAATCAGCCACAAGTCTTAATGCGCAAATACCTGGAAATGAATGGGAACAAAGGCCGGGAGGCCAGCCTTCGAAGCAACTCTGTGCCTCTTTGTGAAAAACTCTGCGCCCTCTGTGGTTAATTTGCCACAGAGGATACAGAGCTTAGGTATGTCTTAGAATTTCTCGAAAGCCGAGAAGTAAAAGCTGCCTTCTATTTGTGCATTCTCATCAGAATCAGAACCATGCACCGCGTTAGCATCTATTGATTTAGCAAACAGGTTACGGATAGTTCCGGCTTCTGCTTTGGTTGGATCAGTAGCGCCGATAAGCTTGCGGAAATCTTCCACGGCGTTGTCTTTTTCCAAAATGGCAGCTACTATAGGGCCGGATGACATAAAGTCCACCAAGTCTTTGTAGAAAGGACGTGCAGCGTGTACAGCGTAAAACTGGCCAGCCTTCTCAGGCGTAAGCCAAAGGTATTTCATAGCGGTAATTTTAAAGCCGCCTTTAATAATATGGTCTATGATTGCACCGATGTGGCCGTTAGCAACAGCATCGGGTTTGATCATAGTGAATGTTTTATTGGTTTCCATCGTATGGTTTTAAATTGGCGCAAAAGTAGCGTTTTGTTGTTAATAAATTAAACGTTTTCGATTACTTTTTGTACGATGGACACTAAGTAGATTATTTGGGCTGCACAGTCATATAAATATGTCATTTCGAACGATCCGCTGGCTAGCGGAGAGGAGAAACCTTATACGCCCTGCATGTCCGGATACCTATCGTTTAAGATTTCTCTCTATCGTTCGAAATGACATAGTTATGAGTGGCTAATAAGAGCTAATTCTTAACTTAACCGGATCAATATAGACCCATGCAATTCGACCACAACAACCCTGTCATAAAATTATGCGCCGACGGCATGCAATTAGAAGGCGAAGGAAAATCCGCAGAAGCTGCCGCAGCATTTCAGCAGGCCTGGGAGCTGGCCGCCACTGACATTGAAAAATTTACGTCGGCCCATTACATGGCCCGGCATCAAAATAGCGTAGCCGATAAATTGAAATGGGATCAGACCGCGCTTCAATTTGCGCTGAATATCAATGATGAACCAATTAAAGAAACTTTACCCTCGCTTTATCTCAACATTGCAAAATGTTATGAGGATTTGAACGATTTTCCCAATGCAAAAGAAAACTATCAAAATGCCTTGTCTTATACTGCTTTCCTGGGTGATGATGGTTATGGGAGTATGATAAGAGCGGGGATAGAGAATGGAATAGGGCGGGTAAGTTGATTAACAAACTTATTCGTACTTTCAAGTCATCAATTAGGTAGCTTTTATCATAAACCTCTTCAGCATGCAAAGAATAGCCTCGGGCATTTCAAGACTTATTTTTACAGCATTGACGTTGGCTTCAAATTATAATACTTTTAAAAAAATGAAAGTATTCGAAACTTTCTCAGTGATGAATGGCGGCGAGAAAACAGGCGCGGTGTTGATCATGATTTTCGTAACAAACGTTACAATATATATGACAATCAACGCAATTATGGATTTTAAAAATAAACCGATAAAGTTCAAAGCCATGTATATTCTGTTCTCCTTGGATTTTCTTGGATCACTGTTTAAGCTTTTCCCATTGCAGAAAGTTTCTCTTTGGTGGGCATTATTAATGGTGATTTTTATAACGATTGCTTTATTCTTCGTGATCAATGATTTTATACAGCTTTGGTTTAAGCGACCTAAAAAAGGCATCTAATTCTGTTATTTAAATAAATTTAAACCAAGACATTACCCTTTTCAATTCCATACCTGTATATCATTAATTTATTTAGCTATGGATAATGCGCAAGTGATTAATTCAATCGATCCACAACTTATACCAAATGGCCGAATCACCAATCGTTCCTACGGAACGAAAATATAGAATGCCACTTTTCTACCAACCAGATGTTCCTACGGAACAGAACCGCTTTGCCCCTGTTGAAGCTTGTTCCAGAGGAACATCTGGTTGGTAGAAATATATAAATACGGTTTAGCATTCCATCGGAACGCATGGTGATTTGACTACCTTGCAATTAAATTAAATGAGCATGGCAAACAGCTATACCCAAATTCATATCCAATTCGTTTTTGCGGTGAAATACAGGGCGGCTTTGATTGGTAATGACTGGAAAGAAAGATTGCATCAATATATCACGGGTATTTTTCAGGAAAACAAGCACAAAATGCTCCAGATAAACAGTATGCCCGACCATATTCACATTCTTGCCGGAATACGCCCGGATCAATCCATTTCCTCGCTGATACAAAATGTTAAAACAGAAAGCAGTAAATGGGTTAAAGCACAAGGTTTCTGTCCGCAACCTTTTGCATGGCAGGAAGGGTACGGGGCTTTTTCATATTCTAAAAGTCAGGTTCCTGACGTTGTTAAATACATCATAAATCAGGAAGCTCATCATAAAAAGATAACCTTCCTGGAAGAATACAAGAAATTTTTAACGCTATTTGAAATAGATTGGGACGAACAATACATCTTTAAAGAACTTGAATAGCGCCCACCAAACGTTCCTATGGAACGAAAACAAACGGCAACATTTTTCTACCAACCAAATGTTCCTACGGAACAAAAGTATTTTCATCGAAATCTTGTTCCAGTGGAACAACTCGTTCGTAGAAATAAAGATAATTGTATTAAGCCCACCGTGCAGGTAAATTGTGCTATTAAGGCTTTGTTCCAGCGGAACAACTCGTTGGTAGAATAATTTATAAGTAGTATTAAGCGTTCCATAGGAACGCATGGTGTTGAACAAAGTCCCATGACCCCTATAACAATAGTCCGTCAAAACAACAATTACTACATTCCATTTCCATACCCCGTATTTCATTAATTTATTTAGCTTTGCAGCTATTTTTAAATAATGTTGGATTTAGCCTCGCTTAAGGAACTTTTAGCGCAACCCCGCAAAATAGTCATAACCACCCATCACAAACCTGATGGGGATGCTATGGGCTCATCACTGGGTTTGTATAATTACCTGATACAGCTTGGCCATCATGCTAAAGTAATTACGCCCACGGATTACCCCGACTTTTTAGCCTGGATGCCCGGTAATGGCGAGGTAACTATTTATACTGAAAATGTTGAGGCCTCGGCCAAATTAGTAGCTGAGGCCGAACTGATATTCTGCCTTGACTTTAACACCCTGAGCAGGATAAACGAACTCGGCGAGCTGGTTCGCGCAAGCAAAGCGGTAAAAGTGATGATAGACCACCACCTGGAGCCGGAGGATTTTGATGATTTCCGCCATTGGAGTATCAACGCCTGTGCTTCGGCACAATTGGTGTATGACTTTATTGCCAATATGCTGCATGATAAAGCATACATCAATAAAGATGTTGCCACTTGCTTGTATACCGGCATCCTGACGGATTCGGCATCGTTCAAACTGCCGAATACAACATCAGATGTTCACCGTATAGCTGCCGAACTGATCGATCTGGGTGCGGTTAACTGGAGAATAAATGAACTGGTTTACAATAATTTGTCCGAAAATCGGTTACGTTTCCTCGGGCATTGTATCAGCAATAAGCTGGAAGTTCTTTATGAATATCATACAGCTATAATTACGGTAACCGGCGAGGAGCTAAAACAGTTTGATGTAGAGACCGGCGACACCGAAGGGATTGTAAATTACGGGCTATCGATAGAAGGGGTTAAACTGGCGGCTTTTATAGTCGAGCGCCCGGATAAGGTGAAGCTTTCGTTACGGTCAAAGGATGAATTCCCAGCCAACGAGATCTGTAAAAAGTATTTTAACGGTGGCGGCCACCGCAATGCGGCAGGCGGAACCTCTACAGATAGCCTGGAAGATGTTATTAAACAATTTAAATTAATTTTACCAGAATATAAAAAACTATTAATACAGTAAATGATGAAGAGAAACTTAATGTTTTTAGCGCTTGCTACCATTGGACTAGCAAGCTGTAACGGCGGATTTAAAAAAGCTCCGGGCGGATTATTATATAATATCAATGTTGATAAAGGCGGTGCCAAAATAAAAGAAGGCGACTTTGTAGCTGTAGACGTTGTGGCCAAAACTGATGGCGACTCGGTATTGTTCAGCAGTTACGAGCAGGGTGCACCATCGTACCAGGTATTGCATAAGGGCCAGCCCGGCGATGTGATGAACGCATTTCAATACCTTGCCGAAGGTGACAGCGCCACTATAAAAACCAATATCGATTCGCTTTTCAAAAAAGGTACCCGCAGGCCGCCTATAAAAGGAAAATATATTGTTTACCAGGTGAAGATCGAAAAAGTGATCCCTAAGAGCACCAAACCTAACGATACCAGCTGGAATGCACAGATCAAGAAATACATGGATGGCCAAAGTGCGATCATGAAAAAAGCTGAAGTTGGGAAACTGAAGAAATATATTGATGATAATAAACTGGTAGGCGCTACCACCCCTTCTGGCTTATTTTATGACATTACCACGCCTGGCGTTGGTGATAAGCCTGTTGTTGGCGATACTGCCGAAGTATTTTATACTGCTAAATTTACTAACGGTAAGGTTTTTGAAACCAATGTAAAGGCCACTGCCCAAAAGAATAAAACTTATAACCCCGGCTTGCCATATAAAGCTATACATGTGCCTGTAGGCATTAAAAAAGTAATAGCCGGATGGGATGAAGGCCTGCTATTATTAAACAAAGGCGCAAAGGCAACTTTTGTGATCCCTTCAAAACTTGCTTATGGCGAACAGGGCTACGCTATCATACCTCCGTTTACACCGCTTGTATTTGAAGTGGAGATGGTGAATATTATTCACCCCGATCCTAATGCACCAAAACCGGTGGCACCGGCTCCGATGTCGTTACAGCAATTACAGCAACAGCACACTGCTCCAAAAGCTAAATAAATATTGATTTACGGTCCCCCGGGTAAGCCGGGGGACTTTTTTATGGAAAAGAGATGAAGAAATTTGCATGGTTACTGGTATTATCTGCTGCTGTTACGTTGCAGGTAAGCGCACAGGACGGGTTTACCCGTACACCAAAAGGCGATCTTTGTAAAAAGATCACCAACGCTCCTGGTGATAAAATAAAGGTGAATGATGTGGTGACTTTTGACATCATCCAAAAAACTGAGAAGGATTCGCTGCTTGGCAGTACCTATATGATGGGCCACCCGGTGAAAATACAAATTCAGCCGTCGCAAAACGCTTCGGATATGATGGATGTATTTCCATTGCTGGCTGCACAGGATAGCGCATATGTAAAAGTGCCAACAGATTCACTTTTTAATGGTCACGAGGATCAGCGCCCTCCATTTTTGCCAAAGGGAAGCTACCTGATCTACCTGGTGAAGATACACCGCATACAATCCTTAAATGATGCTATTGCCGAAAAGAATAAAGGTATGGACAGCATGCGTACCGTTGAAACGGTAACCGAGGGTAAATATATTGCAGATCATAAATTGATAGCCAAAACTACCCCATCCGGTTTAAAATATTTTATCACTAAGCCATCTATCAAACGCAAACCCCTTATTGGCGACACGGTGTATGTTAATTATACCGGCCATACCCTTGACGGTAAAGTTTTCGACTCAAGTATTGAGGCAGATGCGACCAAAGCCGGGTTAAACCAACCGGGAAGAAAATATGAGCCCTATAAATTTGCCTTGGGTGTAGACCCGGTAATTAAAGGCTGGGTTGAAGGCCTGTTACTTTTGAATGAAGGCTCAAAGGCCGAATTTATTATACCATCCAACCTGGCCTATGGCTCAGAAGGAAGCGGCGATATAGGCCCTTTTGCAACATTGGTGTTTGATGTGGAACTTGTGAAAGTGAAACCAATAAAACACGCTGTCGCAGCCAAGCCCGCTGCAAAAAAAGGTATTGTTAAAAAGCATACCATAGCAAAAAAGAAAAGCTAATAAAGGCCCCCGCGAAACTGGGGCTTTTCTATTTTTGTAAAATGTTGCTTACCGATACCCATACCCACCAATATTATCAAAGTGATCCCCAAAAGCGGCAGGAACTGATGCAGCGCTGCCTGGATAATGGTATCGGGCGTTTGTTTTTACCTAATGTGGATTCGGCATCTATGGAATTGGTGTTTAGCCAGGTTGCTGCTTTCCCCGAGTATTGTTTTCCGATGCTTGGCCTGCATCCCTGCGATGTGAAGGCAAACTGGCGCGAAGAGCTGGAGTTTATACATGCCGCAATCCCGAAGCATAAAATATATGCCATCGGCGAGATCGGTATCGACCTGTACTGGGATAAGAGCACCCTGGATATACAAATAGAGGCTTTTAAAATACAAATTGCCTGGGCAAAGAAGCTCAAATTACCCATCGTAATACATTGCCGCAATTCGTTTGATGAGGTATTTGAAGTTTTACAGCAGGAACAGGATGAGAACCTGCGCGGCATATTGCATTGCTTTACCGGGACGATTGAGCAGGCCCGCCAACTGATCGGTATGGGTTTTTACCTGGGCATTGGTGGTGTGGTTACCTATAAAAACTCAGGGCTCGATAAAGTTGTGGAACAAATTGACCTGGAACATATCGTTCTCGAAACAGACTCACCCTACCTTACCCCTGTCCCGTTTAGGGGTAAACCCAATGAAAGCTCCTATTTATTGTATGTCGCCCAAAAAGTGGCGGACTTACACCAAACCGACCTGGAAACCGTGGCTAAGATCACTACTGAAAACTCAAGGGTTATTTTTGGGATATAAAATTCTTCCCGCTCATTTGCTTTACAATTCCTATTTACCTGTGCCGAAAGATTTAAAAGCTTTTGTTACAAAACCTAATTTTCTTTTAAGTGTTAATAAGTTAGATCAACACTTAAAAAGGAATGAAGTTAACCTATATATCAACCTACCCCCCACGCGAATGCGGATTAGCATCATTTAATAAAAGTCTCATCAATGCCATTTCTGTCAATTTTGACGGAGGAAAATATTGTGCAACATGTAATGTTATAGCCATAAATGAAGAGCATGCTGAACAGTACAATTACCCCGAAGAGGTTAAGTTTGTGATCAGGCAGCAACGACAGGAAGATTACCGTGAGGCGGCAAATTTCATCAATTTGGGTGATACTGATGCCTGCATATTGCAGCATGAATTTGGGATCTTTGGCGGCGATAGCGGTTTATATGTGCTTTCATTTATCAATCAGCTGGAGAAACCGTTGATCTCTATTTTGCATACCATATTGGAAAAACCATCCCAGCAGCAAAAAATAATCATCCAGAATATTGCCAAGCGATCGGAAAAGGTTGTCGTAATGGGAAGGATCGCCATTAACTTCCTGACAAAAATTTATAATATCCCCATCGAGAAAATAGCTTACATTGAACACGGCGCCCCTGACCTGGAAGCACCGGAAATAAACCCCGTTAAAGCCGATCCATTGTTCAAGGGCCGCAAAATATTACTAACCTTTGGCTTGCTCAGCAGGAATAAAGGTTTGGAAACCGTAATAAGGGCTTTGCCGGAAATTGTGGCAAAGCATCCGGATGCTTTATACGTTATCCTTGGAACAACGCACCCGGGGATCCTTAAAAACTCGGGCGAGGAATACCGTGAGCATCTAAGGGAAATGGCTGAACAGCTTAACGTGTCAAACAACCTTGCGTTTGTAAACCGTTTTGTTCCGGAGGAAGAGTTGATCAATTACCTTACTGCATCGGATATTTATATTACGCCATATTTGAATGAAGCACAGATCACAAGCGGCACACTTTCCTATGCTATCGGCGCAGGTGCGGCAGTAGTTTCAACCCCTTACTGGCATGCCAAAGAATTGTTAAACGATGGCAAAGGCAGGCTTTTTAATTTTAAAGATGAGAACGGCCTGGCCGCAATTGTGAATGAATTATTAGCGAGCCCCGAAAAATTACGGACCATAAAAGATAATGCCTATGAATATGGAACTAAACTGCGCTGGCCTGCTATTGGGAGAAATTATATCAGGATGATCAAAAAAGTAGTTGAAAACCCCGACCTGAGCGAAAGAGTATTCAGACAATTGATCGATTCGGAAATTATACCCGAGTTTAGCCTTGATTACGCCAGGCTGCTTACCGATGGTACAGGCATCGTTCAACATGCCAAATACGGTATCCCGAACCGCAAAGAAGGGTATTGCGTTGATGACAATGCGCGCGCGCTGATCATGGCTCTAATGGCCCACCAGCTCGGCTATAAGGATGCGGCAGCCTTAATGCCAACCTATATGAGTTTCCTGCATTTCATGCAAAATGACGGCGGTAATTTCAGGAATTTTTTGAGTTATGATGGCAAGTATTTAGATAAAACAGGCTCCGAGGATGCTTTCGGGCGTGCCGTATGGGCATTAGGTTATTTAGTTAAAAATGCCCCCAATAATACCTATGGTAAATTTGGGGAAGAATTATTTCATAAGGCGGTGCCACACTTCGCCAGTTTAGAGTACCTGCGCGGTATCAGCAATACCATCATTGGCCTGGCCTGGTTTTTAAAAGCATACCCGTCAGACGCGGACATGCATAATTTGCTTAGTTTATTAACGGGCAAAATTACAGATGCCTATAAGGTATCGGCAGGCGAAAACTGGCATTGGTTTGAAAACTATCTTACATACGACAATGCAATTTTGCCCCTGGCGCTATTGCATTCGGCAGAGATCACCGGCGATAAAAAAGTTTTAGAGATAGCTTTTGAGTCCATCAGTTTCCTGGAACATTTAACCGTAAATGAAAGGTACTGGAACCCCGTAGGCAATGACGGCTGGTATTTCCGGGACGGGAAAATGCCGCTGCACGACCAGCAGGCAATTGAAACTATGGGCATGGTACTGATGTATGGTCAGGCCTATAAAGTTACCAGGGACCCTAAATATCTGAAAAAGGTTTTCTCGATCTATATGTGGTTCCTCGGTGAAAATTCACTTTGTATCCCTTTATATGATGATGAAACTAAAGGATGTTCAGACGGTTTACAGGTTAACGGCATCAACCACAACCAGGGTGCCGAAAGTACTTTAGCTTATCTCATATCGCACTTAACGGTTTTAGACACATTCAAAACAAATTTGAATTTTGTTCATAACCCGCCGGTAATGGAGAGCTCCTTGTGAAATGAGGGTAGCTGTACTGTCATCGGTTGCGTGGCGGACACCTCCCCGCCATTATGGTCCGTGGGAACAAATTTCATCAAATATTGCAGAAGGGCTTCATGCCGCAGGGATAGATATTACACTTTTTGCCACCTCGGATTCAATTACCAATGGCAGGTTAGAGGCGGTTATTACCCGTGGTTACGAGGAAGATCGTTCGCAGGATGCCAAGGTAGTTGAATGTCTTCACATCAGCAACCTGGTGGAAAAGGCCGCTGAGTTCGACATTATTCATAATAATTATGATTTCCTTCCGCTTACCTATTCAGGCCTGATCAAAACGCCCGTTATAACTACTATCCATGGGTTTTCTTCGGAAAAGATCATTCCTGTTTATAAAAAATATAATGGCAGTTCAAGTTATGTATCCATAAGTAACGCAGACAGGTCCCCTGAGCTTAATTATTTAGCAACGGTTTATAACGGTATTAAAGTAAGCGATTTTACGTTTAACGATGCGCCGGATGATTACCTGTTATATTTTGGAAGGATACATCCTGACAAAGGAACGGCCGAGGCTATTGAAATTGCGCTTAAAAGTAAAAAGCGTTTACTAATTGCCGGCATTATACAGGACAAAGCTTATTTTAATGAAAAAATAAACCCCCTTTTAAACGATGAAATAGTTTTTATCGGCGATGCAGGCCCCGAAAAACGTAATAAACTGTTGGGTAATGCCTTAGCACTGCTGCACCCCATCAGTTTTGATGAGCCGTTTGGTTTAAGCGTAGCCGAAGCCATGTTATGCGGCACGCCTGTAATTGCTTTTAACCGGGGCTCGATGCCCGAATTGATCGTTGACGGAAAGACCGGATTCCTGGTAAATACGGTTGACCAGGCTGTTGATGTGATTCCTGATATCCGCAAAATAAACAGGCAGGATTGCTATCAATGGAGCCTTGCCAATTTCTCACAGGAGAGAATGGTAAAAGAATATATCCGATTGTATAATTTGATATTGGCTAAGCCTTAGAATCTGAAAGTATTTTATCAAGCAGCGCCTCAAGATCGATCGTAGCAAATGACGACGAATAATCTGAAAGGCCATAAGGTAATATAAGCCGGCCGTTGTTGACAATTCCGCCGCACGAATAAACTACGTTGGGCACATAACCTTCGCGTTCGTCCTGGTTGGCAACAAGCAGTGGCTCTTTCAATCTTCCAACTTCTACTGATGGGTCATCCAATTTTAATAACGTGGCACCTAAACTGTACCGCCTCATTGGCCCAACACCATGGGTTATCACCAGCCAGCCGTGTTCTGTTTCCAGCGGCGACCCGCAATTACCGATCTGGATAAACTCCCACGGATATGCAGGTTGCTGCAATATTTCAGGGTTTTCCCATAGGTTGATGTTATTTGAGTGCATGATATAGTTATTGCAGCCGTCAATCCTGGCCAGCATAACATAATTTCCGTTGATCTTACGCGGAAATAAAGCCAGGTTTTTGTTTTTTGCCCCGGCCCCATGCAACGGGCGTATTTTGAAATTATAGAAATCGGTTGTTTGAAGCAGTTTGGGCATTATCAAGGCCCCATCAAATGCGGTATAGGTTGCATAATAGATGATGGTGCCATCATTATCAATAAACTTCACAAAACGTGCATCCTCAATGCCCTTACGTTCCAGCTCCGACATAGGGAATATAACCCTGTCAGAAATATCAGTGTCCAGCGAAAAACTGATGTTGCTGTATGAGTCAGACAGCCACAGCACCTTTTCATACTCGCTTCTTTTACGGTCATCGTCCTGGTTGCGCTGCAACTCCAGTATGGTTTCCCTAAGGGTGATATAATCGAATTTGTCGGCGGTTTTGTCTTTAACTTCCTGAATTACGCCCTGGTCTATCCGCGCGGTAACAACCTTTTCAAAAAAAAGCTTTTTTTCATAGATGGTATTACGGATCACTTCCGCCTCATCCACATAATTTCCCACGGGTAATACCCGGATAGTATTGTCTTTATCAATAATGGCCCGCCTGAAAGAGATAGAAGAGATATGCCCCTCACCCACTGCCCTAAAGCTTATAATGAGCCGCTTTTGTCCCATTTCTAACTCGGACTGATCCGGATCTTCTATGATAGAGGGGTTGAAAAAGGCGGCCGACTCGATGGAATATTCATGCGTAAAATAGGAGCCTAAAAGCAACCTTTGCCATGTTGACAGCTCATCAAAATTGATACCGAGAGTTTCAATAATGAGTTTTATTTTATTACAGTGGCGGTAAAGTATTTTGGTAATGTTACGGTGGCGTTGCGAAAATTCCTGCAGTAGCGGAGATACTATTGCAAAAACCTCGTCTTCGCTTAAATTCATCACACGCTCAATAACTTCTTTGGCCCTTGGCTCGCCATTAAAAAAGAACCTGGCAATTACACGTTTGGAATCTGGATAAACTTTGATTGGCTGGCGTTCTACGGGTATCCTCATGTTTTAGGTTTGATCGTTCTCTAATAGTTATGGGTCTATTTTAAAACTTTATAAATCAAAAAGAGTTTTGGTTTTTATTATTTGCAATGGGTATTTGAATTGGCAGCATAGGTTATTTAGGCAGGGCATCTTCCGTTACTTCTATATAATAGATACTGTCGATGTAAATTCCGTTTTCAATGGCCAGTTTGCGCTTCGTATTTTCCAGTGTTGTTTTAATATTTGCTTCATCCTTTGCAATAGTAAGCAGATAAATAACATTACTCGTTTCATTATTTACGAACTTATAAAATTTACTGTCTTTTTTCATGGCTGACTGTGTGATTGGAATAATAGACGGAATAGATAACCTAATACACTTACAATTAAAGCCGCAATATGTTCTGAATGTCAACAGAAATTTTATAGTTGATGTAGCTATAGAAAGTCGCAGCTCCCGGGGGGTCGGCAGCGCTATTGAACTTTAATTAGTTAGTTAACATAAGTAACATTAAGCCAATCTGTTAACATAAAGATAATATTAAGTTCATGTATAAATGATATATTTTTGGCGAAATAATATCCCAATGAAAGATAAAGACTCAAAACCCTTAATAAAATCGGCCAGGAAAACTGTGCGCATGGCTATCCAGTTACGGATAGTGACTGAACTTAAACTGATCTCAAAAGAATTTGGCCAGGGCTCTGAAGAGCTGATCCACGAGATTGAAAAAGGCGCTAAAAAATTAGCGAAGAAAATAGCCGGGGAATTAAAAATAACAGCGCCTGTAGATAAGGCGGCACCTAAGGAAAAAGTGGTTAAGACTGTAGCAAAACCAAAGCCGGCTACCGATATTAAGAAAGCAGATGCCGCAGTCAAAAAAGTTGCCGCTAAAGCGGTACCGGCAAAGCCCGAAAAAAAGGCAGAGCCGGTTAAGGGCAGGACTAAACTCCCGGCAAAAAAGGGTTGAGGAAAAGTTTAACCCTCCACTCAAAGCTTGCTTAAAATCAATATATATCTTATTCTTGCAGTACTGATTTTGAACCAATGTCAGCCTGCCATAGATTGTCCCTCCTACTATCGCTGGTTGACTTATAACCAATAGTATGAGCGATTCGAGAAGAGATTTCCTAAAAAAAGCAGCTTTATTGGCAGGTGCAGCCGGGTTTGCCAACATTATACCGCTTTCGATACAAAAGGCGATGGCTATTAATGCGCCGGAAGGAAGCACCTACCTGGATGCCGAACATATCGTTATCCTGATGCAGGAAAACCGCTCCTTCGATCATACCTATGGCACATTGCAAGGGGTACGCGGCTATAATGACCCGCGAGCTATTGATCTGCCAAACAAAAATAAGGTATGGCTGCAATCCAACGCAGCAGGCGAAACTTACGCACCTTTCCATCTCGATATCAAAAATACCAAAGCAACATGGATGAGTTCGCTGCCGCACTCCTGGGCCAACCAGGTAAATGCGCGTAATGACGGTAAATTTGATGAGTGGCTCAATGAAAAACGGAACGGTATTAAGGAATACAGTAATATGCCCCTCACCATGGGTCATTATAACCGTGCAGATATTCCATTTTACTACGCTTTAGCGGATGCTTTTACGGTATGCGACCAAAATTTTTGCTCGTCATTAACCGGCACTAATCCAAACAGGCTTTTTTTCTGGACGGGGACCATCCGCGAAGAGCAACACGAAAACTCGCGGGCCCATGTATGGAACGATGACATGGATTATGGCACTTTAAAATGGGGCACGTTCCCCGAACGTTTGGAGGAGTTGGGCATCTCGTGGAAGTGCTACCAGAATGAAGTTGCTATTGATACCGGCTTTGATGGCGAGGAAGATCCCTGGTTATCCAATTTCCAGGATAACCCAATGGAGTTTTTTGCTCAATATAATATCCACCTGCATCCGAAACATATCGAAGCGCTGGAAAAAAGAAGCACACAGTTGCCGGAGAAGATAGCTGCATTACAAAAAAAGATAGATGGTCTGCCGGCTGGTGACGCCCATGTCGATCACCTGAAAAAACAATTGAAGGAACTGCAGGACAACCTGGACGCTATTATAAAAGAAAAGGGCACCTATAAGCCCGGCCAGTTTGATGCCTTGTCCGACCATGAAAAAAGCCTGCATAGTAAAGCTTTTGATACCAATGTTAACGACCCTGATCATCGTAAACTTTATGCCCTGAAATATAATGATGATGGAACAGAGCGCGAAATGCAGGTGCCAAAGGGCGACGTTTTACACCAGTTCAGGTCGGATGTTGCGAGTGGGAAACTGCCAACGGTATCCTGGCTCACGGCTCCTGAAAATTTTAGCGACCATCCCAGTGCTGCCTGGTATGGTGCCTGGTATGTATCAGAAGCATTGGATATTTTAACTCAAAATCCGGAAGTATGGAAAAGGACCATCTTTATTTTGGCTTATGATGAGAATGACGGTTATTTTGACCATGTGCCGCCGTTTACCGCCCCGCATTCTGATAGGCCCGAGACCGGCAAAGTATCAAAAGGCTTGGATACCCGTGTTGACTTTGTGACCCTTGACCAGGAAAAAGAACGTAAAGGTTTCCCAGAGCCATTCGACCGTGAGTGTTCTATCGGATTAGGTTATCGCGTTCCTTTAGTTATCGCCTCACCATGGAGCAAAGGCGGGTGGGTAAACTCCGAAGTGTTTGACCATACCTCCACGCTGCAATTTTTGGAGGAATTCCTGTCCAAAAAAACCGGTAAAAAAGTAAAAGAACCTAACGTAAGTGATTGGCGGCGCACCGTTTGCGGTAACCTTACATCGGTATTCCGGCCATATAATGGTGATAAAATTGCTAACCCGACTTTCGTCGAAAAAGATCCCTTCGTTGAAAGTATTCATAAGGCGCAATTCAAAAAATTGCCATCTGATTATAAGTTATTGACGCCGGAAGAAATTGCACATATTAACAAAGCGCCGCATACCTCGCCTTATATGCCGCAGCAGGAAAAAGGTATCAGGCCGTCATGTGCCCTGCCGTACGAATTATATGTTGATGGCAAATTGAGCGCCGACAAAAGCGCGTTCGAACTCCAGTTTACTGCGTCCAATAAAGTTTTTGGAGACAAAGCGGTCGGCGCACCCTTTAACGTATATGCCCCGGGGAGTTATCTCAAAATAGATAAAAGCGGTTTCGGAAATGTGCGTACATGGGCTTATGGACTCGCTGCGGGAGATAATATAGTAGATAACTGGCCGATTAATGAATTTGAAGATAAAAATTATCATCTGCGCGTTTACGGCCCGAACGGATTTTTCCGCGATTTCAAGGGCAATTCAGATGACCCGGGTTTACAGGTAGCTGTTAGTTATATGCAAGACATTTCGGGTAAAAGTATCCTTACCGGTAATATTGAACTCATATTAACTAACACAGCCAAAAGTGCTTTAACTATTGTAATTACTAACCACATTGCTCAAAAAGGTGATCAGCAACTAACACTGTCGCCATCTGCGGAAGGCACTATGCTTTTAAATCTCACAGACAGTCATAACTGGTATGATTTTGTGATAAGGGTGGCAGGGCATAAGCAATTCGAAAGAAGATATGCCGGGCGTGTGGAGACAGGCAAACCAAGCTATACCGACCCGGTTATGGGCAGGGTGATATAAGCAAGGTGGTTAATATTTGGTAACAAATTCCGTTACAATTTTTATAATCAATTAATAATTTTATACATTAGTTATTCTCAATTGTAAACCGGATTTAAACTAATATGCGTTACGCCATTTTTTGCGGGCTGTTTTGTGCTGTGGGATTGATCATTGGCGTTAGTGCATGCCATAATTCGCAGACGTCGGTTGCTTCCGAAGACATACCGGACACCATCAGCTACAACTTTAATATCAGGCCTATACTTTCGGATAAGTGCTTTAAATGCCATGGCCCCGATGCCAATAAGCGCCAGGCCAATCTCAGGCTTGATCTACCCGAAAGCGCTTACAAAGCTTTGAAAGATAACCCGCAGGCACATGCCCTGGTTCCGGGTGAGCCGGGTTTGTCCGAAGTTTACCGCCGCATCACCACCAGCGATTCAAACGATATGATGCCGCCGGTTAAGTCAAACCTGAAACGGTTAAATTCATTTGAGATCGACCTGATCAAAAAATGGATAAAACAAGGTGCCAAGTATGAAAAGCACTGGGCTTTTGTGCCGCCGAAATCTTCTCCTATCCCAGATGTAAAAGATAAATCCTGGCCCAAAAATACCATCGACTATTTTGTACTCCATAAACAGGAACAAAAAGGCTTTACGCCAAATCCGGAAGCTGACAAGGAACGCCTCCTGAAACGAATATCACTCGACCTGAATGGCCTGCCACCCGACCTCGCAACCATGGATCGTTTTTTAGCCGATAAAAGCCCAAACGCCTATGAAAAAATGGTGGATGAGTTAATGGCCCGCCCGCAGTATGGTGAAAAAATGGCCTTACATTGGATGGATATTGCCCGCTATGCCGATTCGCATGGCTATCAGGATGATAATTATCGTACCCAATGGCCATGGCGCGATTGGGTGATACACGCTTATAACGAGAATCTGCCTTACAAAGATTTTATAACATGGCAATTGGCCGGCGACCTGATCCCGAATCATACCAAAGAACAATTGCTGGCAACAGGCTTTAACCGTAATCATAAAATTACGGAAGAGGGTGGTGTGATCCAGGAGGAATATCGTGTTGCTTATGTAACCGACCGTACCAATACTTTCGGCAAAGCCCTTTTGGGTGTTACACTCGAGTGTGCGCACTGTCACGATCATAAATTCGACCCCTTTTCGCAAAAGGCCTATTACCAGGTATTTTCTTTTTTTAATAGTGTGAAAGAACCGGGTTTACAGTCGACAGTTGGGGGTCCCGAAACCTATGCCAAAAGGCCGATGATGCAGATCAGCAATGATGATGTTAAAAACATACTCAAGTTTGTAAACAAAACCGATACGGGCAAACTCATTGTGTCGGTAATGGGCGATAGCGAAGTTTATCGCAAAACGTACATTTTAAAACGCGGGGCTTATGATAACCATGGCGATGAGGTATTCCCTGGAACACCGGCGGCTATTTTACCTTTCAACAGCAGCTACCCGCAAAACAGGCTGGGACTTGCTGAATGGTTGTTTAACGATCAAAACCCCCTTACTGCCAGGGTATATGTGAACCAGGTATGGGAGGAGTTTTTTGGGCGCGGTATTGTAAAAACCCTGGGCGATTTTGGTATGCAGGGCGACTTACCATCTAACCCCCAGTTATTGGATTGGCTGGCCGTTGATTTCCGTACCCATGGCTGGAATGTCAAACGATTAGTTAAGCAAATTGTAATGTCAGCAACCTACAGGCAATCTGCAGTTATTACACCTGAAAAATTTAAAAACGATCCGGATAATATTTTGCTTTCTCGCGGCCCCCGCTACCGTGTACCCGCCGAATTTGTGCGGGACATGGTATTGGCCAGCAGCGGTTTACTTAATAAAACCATCGGTGGCCCAAGCGTTAACCCATACCAACCGCCGGGTTTATGGGAAAATGCAACGTCAGGGCGCGGCCAGTTGGCAAGTTACCGGCAAGTACACGGGCCAAATCTTTACCGCCGTGGCATGTACACGCTCATCAAACGCACTGTTCCACCGGTTGAAATGGCCATATTTGACGCCAGTAACCGTGACCAGTGCGAAGTGCAGCGGCTGCGCACCAATACACCTTTGCAGGCACTTGAAATGGAAAATGATCCCACTATGCTGGAAGCGGCGCGGGTATTGGCGGCAAAACTATTGCAAGATAATAGCCAATCAAAAGATAAAATATATAAGGCTTTCAGGCTGATCATTTGCCGGAAACCGACGGAGCAGGAGCTATCTATATTAACCAGTTATTACGCCGATCAGCTGAAAAGTATGAATAGCAAAAACGCGGCTAAGCTGTTGAACGTTGGGGAATATCCTATTCCTGCCGGGATGGATAAAATTACGCTGGCAGCCATGATGAAAGTGGTAGATACTATTTATAACTTAGAAGAAGCGATAACAAAAACCTGATGACGATGGAGAAGGAAGTTTTTGAACATGGTATGAACCAAAGCAGGCGCAGGTTCCTGTCCCGGTTAAGTTTGGGATTAGGTAGTGTTGCCCTGGGTTCGTTGCTTATCCCTGACCTGCTATCAGGGCTCAAAGGTGATAGCGGCGCCGATTTTATTCCCGGCATACCCAACTTCGCACCAAAAGCTAAACGGATCATTTACCTTTTCCAGGATGGTGCGCCATCACAATTAGAATCATTCGATTATAAACCAAAGCTGCGCGAGATGATGGGCCAGGAGCTGCCGGCGTCTGTTCGCGGCAGCCAGATATTAACCGGGATGACCGCCCAGCAGAAGTCGTTCCCGTTGGTGGGTTCTTTTTATGATTTTAAGCAATATGGTCAATCGAAAGCCTGGGTAAGCGATCTTTTTCCGCATATCGGCAGTATAGCGGATGACATCTGCATCGTTAAAACCATATATACCGAAGCCATCAACCACGACCCGGCGCTTACCTTTTTTCAAACTGGTGCGCAGCAGGGTAACAGGCCTAGCATGGGCTCGTGGGTGAGCTATGGTTTGGGTAGCGAAAATAAAAACCTGCCCGCCTTTACAGTTTTGTTGTCAAAAGGAAAGGGAAACGGCCAGGGTGTGTATTCCAAGTTATGGAGCAATGGCTTCCTCGATTCCATACACCAGGGCGTACAATTCAGCAGTGGCGAAAATCCGGTGCTTTATCTGAATAATCAAGATGGGCTAGATCGAAGTGAACGCCGCAAAATGCTGGATAAACTGGCGGAGCTAAATGATATTTCGAGCAAGGAGTTCCATGATCCGGAGATCAACACCAAGATACAGCAATACGAGATGGCCTACCGGATGCAGACGGCGGTGCCCGAAATCATGGACATTTCAAAAGAGCCTGACGATATCGTAAAAATGTACGGCCCTGAATGTTTGGTACCCGGCACGTATGCAGCCAACTGTTTACTGGCGCGAAAGCTATCGGAAAACGGGGTGCGGTTTGTACAGCTCTACCACCAGGGCTGGGACCAGCACCAAAACCTGCCGATGGAAATGGCCGGGCAGGCTAAAGACGTCGACCAGGCATCAGCAGCATTGGTAAAAGATTTGAAACAACGCGGCCTGCTGGATGAAACACTTGTAATATGGGGCGGTGAATTTGGCCGTACCAATTACAGCCAGGGTAAATTGGAAAAAGCAAATTACGGCCGAGATCATCACCCGCGCTGCTTTAGCATCTGGATGGCCGGCGGCGGCATTAAACCCGGCATGGTTTATGGCGAAACTGACGACTTTGGCTACAATATCGTCAGCAATCCTGTACACGTGCATGACTTCCATGCTACGGTTTTGAATCAATTGGGCATCGATCATACTAAGCTCACTTTCAAAAGCCTTGGCCGCCGTTACCGGCTCACAGATGTAGCGGGTAACGTAGTACGGGACATTATTTCCTAATTTCAATAGACATGGAAAGAAGAAATTTCATTAAGCAAACAGCACTGGTTTCTGCCAGCTTTTTTATCGCGAAAGATATGTTAGCAAAAGACAAAGGCCCCATTTACGGTCATGGCAACATGCGTTACCGCATGGATAATAAATGGAGCAAAGCCGATCCGAACATCAACCCCGTGAACGATTGTCACGAGTTTGTGCAGGATAAAAAGGGGCGCATTATGCTGTTGACCAATGAAACCAAAAATAACGTGCTCATCTTTGATAAATCGGGCAAGCTGCTGGATACCTGGGGGCACGATTTCCCGGGCGCACATGGTTTCACCCGCTTCGACGAGAACGGCACCGAGGTGTTATTCATCACTGATACCGTAAAACACCAGGTATATAAAACCACCATTGATGGCAAAGTACTGATGACCATTGATGTGCCGCTGGAAACCGGCGTTTACAAAAAGGCCGAAGAATTTGTTCCGACGGAGACCACGATAGATACTAACGGCGACATCTACATAGCCGATGGTTACGGCGCGCAGTATATCACGCACTACGACAAGGATGGCAAGCTAAAGAACTTTTTCGGCGGCCGCGGTGATGGCGACGAGCATTTAGATAATGCGCACGGCATCCTGATCGACCGCCGATACGATACACCAACTTTGCTGATTACCGACCGTACCCGAAATTGCTTTAAGCGTTTCAGCATGGATGGCAAGTTACAAGAGGTAATTAAACTGCCCGGCGCATGTGTATGTCGGCCGGTTATTAAAGGTGACTATTTGTATGCCGCTGTACTGCGCTCGCCTGACCTGGGTGTAAAAGATTCAGGCTTTACTACTATTTTGGATAAGAACAATAAGGTGGTATCCAACCTGGGCGGCACCGAACCTGTGTACAAGGACGGTGTACTGCAACCCATGGCCCAGGCCGAAAAGATATTCTTAAATCCCCACGATGTGTGCGTAGATAACGACGAAAACCTTTACGTAGCGCAATGGGCATCGGGTAAGGTGTACCCGTATAAATTTACCCGCGTTTAATTAACTAGATGATCAAAAGCAACTATAAGGTTATTGCGGGTAATGTATTGTTTGCGCTCAACATCTTTATTGTTGTGCTTTTGTTGGCTGGCAGTCACCTGGCGATACCGCGCTGGCTGCAACCCGTTGGCCGGCTTCACCCGCTGATACTGCATTTCCCGATCGTGATCCTTTTACTGGCTATGCTGATGGAGTTTTTCCGGTTCAAATCTGCATTCGCCAAAGAAAAATTTTACCAGGATTTTACCAGCGCCTTACTGCTTTCCGGTGTGCTTTTTTCAGCCATAACAGCTATCATGGGCCTGTTTTTGGCAACAGAACCCGGCTACGACGGCAGTGATATCCAATGGCATAAATGGTTTGGCGTGAGTATAGTTTTTGTGTCTTCTGCCATTTATTGGTTTCGTGATAAAACCTGGTATAACGTAACCGCTGCCCGGTCAGGCTCGGTTGTTTTGATATTTTGCCTGCTGGTTGGCGGCCATTTTGGTGCGAGCGTGACCCACGGCGATAACTTCCTGCTGGCACCCGTTTTGGATGGCAAAAAACCACTTGTACCTATCGACCAGGCCCTTGTTTTTCGTGATGTGATACAACCCATTTTTGAGAACAAATGCATAGGCTGCCATAACCCGGACAAGCTAAAAGGCGGGTTGCAGCTTATTGATGAGGCCTCTGTTTTAAAAGGCGGAAAATCGGGTAAACTCTTCGTACCCGGACAACCGGCAATCAGCCTATTGCTACAGCGCATTCACCTGCCCGATGACGAAAAGAAACACATGCCGCCATCCGGGAAAACACAATTGACGCCGACTGAAATGGCAGCGCTTTATCAATGGATAAAAGAGAATTCCGACTTCAAAAAGAAAGTAACCGATCTGCCAGCAGGCGACTCACTAAGAATTGTAGCTTCGAAATTTTTAGCTCCTTCGGAAACCCCTGCAGAGGTTTACGATTTTTCTGCCGCCGATGAAAAAACCATCCAAAAACTCAACAACAACTATTGCGGCATTTACCCGCTGGCCGAAGGTTCTCCGGCACTATCGGTCGATATTTATAACAAAAGCCTTTACACGCCAAAAGTATTGGAAGGGTTAAGCGCTATCAAAAAACAAGTCGTATCGCTTGATCTGCATAAAATGCCGGTAAAGGATGCCGAGTTAAAAACCATTGCGGGCTTTGAAAATCTGCGCATCTTAAACCTCAACTTTACCGATATTACCGGCAGTACTTTAAAAGACCTTACATCGCTAAAATATCTGCGATCGCTATCCCTTGCAGGCATAAAGCTTAACCTGCAAGCCCTCAACCAACTGCATTCCTTCAAAAACTTAAAAGAATTGGCTATCTGGAACACTGGTATAACTGATGCCGAAATGCAGAACTTGAAAGCCGCCAATAAATCCATCACTTTCCTGGAAGGTTTTAAGGACGACGGCAAGCCTATGAAGCTGGTGCCACCGGAAATGAAAAACACACAGTTTGTATTTACCAAACCCGTTGAGCTATTAATGTCGGACCCTATCAAAGGCACCGACATCCGCTATACCACTGACGGCACCGACCCTGATAGTATCAAATCGTTATTATATAAGCCCGGTATTATCATCAACGCCAATACCACCGTTAAGGCCAAAGCCTATAAGGTTGGCTGGTTTGGCAGCGACATCGTCAATTACTCTTTTTATAAAAATACCTATAAGCCAGATAGCATCATGCTGGTAACCGGAGTTAACGAAAAATACCAGGCTGATGGTGCAAAAACCCTCATCGACGGCGAATTGGGCGGCATGAATTTCGGCAACAACAAGTGGCTGGGTACACAGCAGGATATGCAATTTATGCTCTTTTTCAAAACCGCCATTAAGCCGCAGGTATTAACGCTTAATTGCCTGAAAGTGATAGGCAGCCAGATATTTTTGCCAACCACTGTACAGGTATGGGGCGGTGCTGATCTGCGGCACTTGAGAATTATTGGCGAAATAAAAACCGGTCAACAGAAAAAAGCCGACCCAAACATCGTAAAGGGCCTTGATTGTAAACTAACACTCAATAGCCCAATAACCTGTATTAAAGTTATCGCTAAACCGATCTATAAACTGCCCGGCTGGCACCCCGCCAAAGGAAAACCATCCTGGGTTTTTGCCGATGAGGTATTTGTGAATTAAGAGCGGATACCGGCCCGCACTATTGATTTCATACCTTAGTTAAAAGGCGGTGCCTGTCCTATAAACTTCCAAAAACCCGGTGTCTTATTCGTGCCCTGCAAGGTGCAATCCACGCAGAAGGGCGACGAGCCTGTATGGCCAATGATGACGCCGGTTTGTATATCATAAATAGCATAAACCGGTATTTGCAGCTCATTGGTTGGCGTACCTTTATTGATGTTGAAGGATGCGTTTTCCTCATTTGTGCGTATAATGTTCCCCCTCAGCAGCGTATCTATATATAATGAATCCATCCGGCAGGCATCATACGGCGTATTTAAGGTCCATTGTCCGGGTATTTGCCCGTTTGAAACAAAGAATCGCCTGGTGGTCATGCCACCGGCGCTGATATAGCCCAATACAGGTTCAAGCGGATCGGTAACCGAATGGATGTTGCCGCGTATCTCAGAAGGTTCAGGATCAAACAGCTTCCCTATCTCCTGGGTATTCTTTTTAATATTTGCCCAATAATCGTAGCCCTCCCGGGTTAAGGCATACTGCTTTACTAAGATGCTGTAGGCATTTACTTCGGGTTGCCGCTGCTCAAATATCGAGCTTTGCTTTCCATCAAGTTTCCTTGAGGTCGACTCAACAAACGTTATAGGGGCATTGCTGATAATATCATGCGATAAGCCTGTTGACGTTGCTAATACAATGGCAGTCGAGGTATCGCTATGCCAGCATTGGTATATCTGGTCGTTTACAATGTCTCTTTCTTTAACCGTGTCACCATTTGATTTGTAAGATGAAAAATATTCCGAGTGCAGCACCCAGGTCTCTTCATATTCATAGCGATAAAAACGGGTGTTGTTTCGCGGATCATGCGTACTTGCATACAACTGGATGCCGTTGCTTTTTACGGCCAAATTAATGCTGTCGATGGGCGGGGAATTTACTACTGGCACGTAATCCGACACATATTCCCTGTTATCCGCTGTTTTTATTCGCAAACGGTAATTTAAAGTATTATCAAGACTTAAGGTGGCCGAAACATATATGCCACTATCCGTTTCGGTTACTGGATAGTTGTTGCCTTTACTGCTTTCAATGGTCACCACGGCATTTAACACGGGGTTTTTGGTAGTCGCGCTGGAAAGATCGACCGTTTTACTCAACCTGATAGTGGTGGGGCCAAAACCGGTGTTAATAGATCCATCCACAACCAGGTAGGTGCCTTGCGCCCTGATGACAGGGGGATAGTACGGTTTTTTGCAACCAATAATAGAACTGAAAATCAAACAAAAAAAAACCTGAAATAAACTTCATCCCACTCCTTTATTGAAAATAGAGGCAGTACTACCTTTAATTATAACCCGTTGAGCGAAGGCTATGCAGATATGCAGGCCTAAATATAACGACAATTAATAAATAATGGCGAAAAATGGATATGCAATAATCCCCAAAAAGCCAATGAGCAAAATGTGACTGCAAATTTGGTTATAAAAAAAAGCGTTCCGGATCTCAACCCGGAACGCACGCCATCAATTCGATAACTCAACTAAATCCGGCAAACACACATCCCGAATTTTTCTTGCATAGCAAGCTCTTTCAATATAAGATCAGTTAATATAGAAAATCAGAGAATGTAAACTTATTAAACATTCTTCGAAAAATAAAATACTTTTTAATAAATTTAAAAACTATTTTATTTTAACGGAAAATTTATTTTAGTTTTACAATACTTATTTCCAATAAATGCTATCGAAAAGATCCTTACTCAAGAATACTGTTATTAAAGAGATCAGCTTAAACCAGTCGCTGTCGTGCGTTACGCTGAGTAAAAAGATCAATAAAAGTTTCCCGGCTACCAAGCAGCTTTTGGGCGAACTTATTTTAGAAGGTGTAGTGGTTGAGGATGATAACACTGAATCAACCGGCGGCCGTAAACCGCAGATGTACACCCTAAAGACCGGCTTAATGTATGTGGTTTCAGTAGCCATGGACCAGCATTGCACCAATATTGCACTGATCGATATCCAAACCAAAGAGCAGGTACTTAAAGATAAATTCATTCTCGAGTTGCCTGGAAATGAAGATTTTTTAACCCCGCTTACGACACACATCCGCAGCTTTATTGAGCAAAGCGGTACAGGTAAAGAAAAGATACTGGGCATCGGCATCGGTATGCCTGGCTTTGTGAATAAAAAAACGGGCATTAACCACACTTATCAAAATGCGGAATCGCCATCCATCACCAGGTATATCAGCGATCGGATAGGCATTCCTGCTTATATTGATAACGACTCGCGGATGGTGGCTTTGGCCGAAATGCATTTTGGCGCCTCAAAAAATGAGGCTAACGCCCTGGTCATCAATATAGGCTGGGGTACAGGGCTTGGGCTGATACTGGACGGTAAAATATTTTCGGGCACCAGCGGCCTTGCCGGCGAATTCAGCCATATACCACTTTTCCAAAATAATAAACTATGCAGTTGCGGTAAAACAGGTTGCCTCGAAACAGAGGTATCGCTATCGTTTATTATACAGGAAGCAATAGCCAGGCTGAAAAGCGGTAAAGTATCTGCGTTGAGCCTGGACAATTTCAATAGCGACCCGCATAGCCAGGTGGAAAGTTTGGTTGAAGCCGTAAATAAAGGCGATAAGCTCATCATCGAACTTTTTTCCGAAATGGGATATAACCTGGGGCGTGGTATTGCTATACTCATCCATATACTCAACCCCGGCAAGATCATACTGAGCGGCCTCGGATCGGTGGTGAAAAAGGTATGGTTGCCGGTTATCAACAGTGCGCTCAATGAGCATTGCATTCCGCACCTGGCCGAGCAAACCGAGATCGAGGTATCGGCGATTGATGCCCGGGCCGAGATCATCGGGAGCGCCATATTGGTATTGGAGAATTTTTCGAGCGAGATAAATCAAAAGGATAATAAGAAAACAAAAACGGCATCATATGCATAATTTTTAATCGCATCATGCATCCTTATTGTAAAACAATAGATACCGAATTGATAAAACTCCTGCGCGAAGGGGATGTCAATGCCTTTGAAGAAATTCACAGGCGCTATTATCCTGTTTTATACAGCCATGCCTACCGCCGCTTACCCGAGCGCGAAGAAGTGAAGGATATTTTGCAGGAGGTTTTTACCTACCTCTGGAATAACCGGCTCACGCTAATCTTTGAAACGGGCATCAACGCCTACCTGTACACCTGCGTGCGCAACCGCATCATCAACATTTACCGCCACCATAAAATAAAGGATGTGTACCTGCACTCGCTGCAATGCTTTGCGCAGGACCCTGATATGCAAACCGATGAACGCGTGCGCACCAAAGAACTTGTTCGCCTGCTTGAGCACGAAATTGAAGCTCTCCCCGCCAAAATGGGCCATATTTTTAAGATGAGTCGGCAGGAGCAATTATCGCACAAAGAAATTGCTGAAAAGCTGGATATCAGTGTTTTCACGGTCAGAAAACACATCAACAACTCGCTGAAAATACTGCGCGTTAAGCTGGGTACTTTGATGTCAATACTTCTTTGATATTAACATATTTCGAGATCGCTTTTTTGCGGTTTATAATACCACTATCATTTCAAAACCGCACACCCCGTCGTCCGCTTTCAATACACTATTTATTTCTATTCCCAGTTAATGCTTTATCAATTAACGTTTTATAGCTTTGGAACAGTGATTGAGCTAATTGATCTGCGTGAGTCCCTATACATTCCATACCACCCCTTATGACCTGTTTTTCGTCGGAATGATATTCGTCGGGCTAAACTTTGCCCTCTTGTTAGCATTCGTCAAAAGTGTAAATCGCGACGCCAATCGATTTCTTGCCCTGGCATTGCTCGTGATGATCTTATGGATGATGCGGATACTGGCTATCGACATTCGCCTGGAAACCCACCTGCCCGGTTGGAACCGCCTGCCGACGGACTTCTTGTTGGCGTTGGGCCCCCTCATCTATTTTTATGTGCTAAAGATAACAAGGCCGCAATATAAATTCCGCTGGAAGGATTTGCTGCATTTCAGTCCTGTTTTGCTTGAACAGGTTGCCTTTGCATTTGAGACCCGCGAAAGTATGCAGACGGGTATTGCAACATCAGTCCATCAGCTGCTTAGCCCGGTATTACAGCTGCTCATATTTGTTTCCATCATAATCTACCTGTACCGGTCCCATAAGCTGATTGAAAACTTTTACCGGCGATTGCAGCCCGTGCTGATGGACCGCTCCCTTCTTGAATTCCGCTGGCTGCGCCGGTTGCTGGCGGCTACCGCTTTGCTTTGGTTGTTATGGATAGCTTATGCCGCCCTTGATTATTTTGGTTACCGTAATCAATTGGGCATACACGTTTACTATCCCTTTTATATCTTTTTTGCAGTGATGCTTATATGGACAGCAGCGGCAGCCTTTTTAAGGCCGCAAGCCGGAAGAATGATCCAAGCCCCTGCTGCCCCTAAGCCGGCGCCCGCAGGTGAACTGCGGGAAAAAGGTGCCTGGCTCAAAAAGGCTATGGAAGCTACCCGCTATTACCAGGACCCGGAATTAAGCCTAAGCTCGCTTGCTGATAAACTTGAGCTGACGACCCATGAATTATCACGGGTCATTAACACCGTGCTCAAAAAAAGCTTTAATGATTTCATTAATGAATACAGGGTGCGGGATGTGGTATCCAAAATACACGACCCTGCTTATGACCATATTACCCTGCTAGGTATCGCCTTTGGCTCGGGATTCAATTCCAAAACCACTTTTAACCGTGCTTTTAGAGAGTTAATTGGGAAAAGCCCGGCTGAATATAAAAACGAGCTCAAAAAAGAGCGACCATCTTATAACTTGGGGCGTAACCCCCAATTTGCTGCAATAATTTCGAATCATCAAGCCGCGCAGTTGTGGTCTGAAGAAAAATTAAACCGCAATTATATGTTTCGCAATTATTTAAAGATCGCTTTTCGAAGCTTTTGGAAGCACAAGCTATTCACCTTTATCAATATTGTAGGACTGTCGATAGGCATCAGCGCATCGCTTGTTATCTACCTCATCGTGCATTACGATTTTACGTTCGATAAATTTCATAAGGACAGTAACCGCATTTATCGCGTAGTAAGCAATTTTAAATTCCAGGGTAATGTGAGCCATAGCTATGGTGTCACCTTCCCCATGGGCGCGGGGATAAAAAATAATGTTACCGGCGTTGAGATGGTGGTACCGCTGTATACACTAAACCCGGATGTAATGGTGTTAGGCAAACAAAACCGGCCTGTAAAGTTCAAGGGGCAGGATCATATCACCCTGGCTGACCAAAATTATTTCAAGCTCATCAACTATACGTGGCTTGCGGGTTCGGCGGCAACTGCGCTGAATGATCCGTATCGTGTGGTTTTGACATCCGAACAAGCAAAAGTCTATTTTCCATCGCTTAGTTATGAGCAAATGCTGGGTAAAACGGTAACCTACGATACGTTGAAAGTAACCGTATCAGGCATTGTTAAAACCATAACAGAAAACACGGATTTTTCCTGCCACGACTTTATATCGATGAGTTCGGCCAAGCCAAAAACCAAGCTCGGTAATGATGTGGGGTTAAATCAGTGGGGAAATACGAACTCTGCATCTGAAGTATTTATCAAATTGTCTCCTCATGTTTCAGCGGCGAATGTGCAAAAACAAGTAAATGTCGTTTATAAAAAAAATAACCCGCAAAGTGCTGATGATCTAAAAAATGCGAGTGAACAAACCTACACCGTTCAACCATTGAGCGATATCCATTTTGATCAAACCTACGGCACCTTTGATTTCAGCGGTCCGGCCAATGCAAACAGGTCGTACATGCTGCTGGCAATTGCAGGCTTCCTGTTGTTGCTTGGCTGCATCAATTTTATTAATCTAACTACGGCTCAGGCCACACAGCGTGCAAAAGAGATCGGTATCCGCAAAACAATGGGTAGCAGCCGAACCCAATTGATTATGCAGTTTTTAAGCGAAACGTTCCTGATCACCCTTTTTGCTGTAATTATTTCAGTGTGCCTGGCACCTTTGATCTTAAAAGAATTTTCAGATTTTATAGCGCCGGGCGTAAAAGCCAATCTTATTTTTCAGCCCGGTATTTTCCTGTTCCTGTTTATTTTGGCTATCGTGGTCGGCATTTTATCCGGTTTTTACCCGGCACTTTTGCTATCAGGCTATAAGCCCGTGTTAGTGCTCAAAAACCAGGCGCAAAGTGGCAGCAGCAAAACCCGGAACGCGTGGCTGCGCAAAACACTTACTGTATCACAGTTCATAATAGCGCAGTTTTTCATTATGGCTACCCTGTTGGTTAGTAAACAGATCTATTACGCCCTGCATAAGGACCTGGGCTTCAAAAAAGACGCTATAGTTTACGCCGAAACGCCTTATAAAACCCGCAAAGCTGCAACTAACCGCGTAATGGCCGATAAGCTGCGTGCCTTGCCCGGTGTGGCAATGGTTAGCGTAGGTTTCCCGCCGCCGTCATCCAATTCCACCAATATCACAAACTCATTTTATAAGGATGGGAAAAAGGAAATTACCACCCCGGTAGAACTCAAATTCGGCGATGAAAATTATATCAAGCTATACCATATTAAACTATTGGCTGGGCGTGATATTATGGCCAGCGATACTGGACACGGGGTTATTATTAACGAAAAATACGCGAAGATACTTGGTTTTAAAAATCCACATGATGCTATAGGCAAAGTGTTCGAAAAAAAGAACGGATCACCAAGTTTGCGCATCGTTGGCGTTGTTGGTGATTTTTATACGCACTCGCTCCAATCACCCATTGGCCCATTGCTGATACTGGCAGCAGGTGCCAACGACCCATGGCAAAACGGGAATATTCACATTGCTTTAAAACCTGAAACTGCCGGAGGCGGTGACTGGCAAAAAACAATGGCGTCCATGATTAAAATATGGAAAGAGTTTTATCCGGATGATGATTCCAACTATAAGTTTTACGACAAATCCATAGAACAATTTTACGACCAGGAAGAACATACATCGACCTTATTGGCCTGGGCAACAGGGCTTTCTATATTGATCAGTTGTCTTGGATTATTAGGGCTTGCTATTTATACCACCGGCTTGCGTACCAAGGAAATCGGCGTTCGTAAAGTGCTGGGTGCATCGGTAACGCAGATCGTGCGCTTGCTATCCACCGAGTTGATATTACTCATCCTGCTGGCATTCGTCATCGTTACGCCGCTGGCCTGGTGGGCTATGGACAAATGGATGGAAAACTATGCGGATAAAACAAGCGTCAGCTGGTGGATATTCGTCGCAAGTGGGGCAGGTATGCTGCTGGTGGCGTTTATAACTTCGAGTTTTCAGACAATTAAAGCAGCTATTGTGAACCCGGTGAAAAGTTTGCGCTCAGAATGAGTTGTGGCTCCCGAAGAAAGTTTAGGAAATGAATAATATCTTAGCAGTTGGATTGTTTAATTTACTTGAAGCCCTACACATTCCATATCACCCTCTACGACGCCGCTTTCTTCGGAACGCTGTTCATCGGCTTCACTTTTATCCTGCTTTTGTGGTTCGATAAAAAAGCTAACCGGTCGGCAAACCGGTTTTTGGCTTTGGCATTGGGCGTTGCTGTTTTGTGGATAACAAGGATATTGGCTATTGATATCAATCTATCCGCTTATGCCCCATCCTGGAGCCGGATCCCGCTACAATACTCCCTGGCGCTCGGCCCCCTGATCTATTTTTATGTGCTGAAAATAACGCGGCCGGAATATCAATTCCGCCCAAAAGACTTACTGCATTTCAGCCCTTTAATATTGGAATTGACCATCCAGGTTTTCGCAAAGCAATTATTGCCTTTCATACAAATATTAGCGTTCGCTTCAGTCGCCTTCTACCTATACCGCTGCCGCGTCCTCATCGAAAACTTTTACAAGCAACAAAAATTCACCGGCGGCGACCGCTATAGGCACGAGTTGCATTGGCTCAATCGCCTGCTCATAGTTTTTGGCATTTTGTGGTTGTTGTGGATACCATGTATCGCCGTAGGCTATTCTTTTCAACTTGGCGCTGAGACCTCTTATCCGTTATATCTCTTGCTGATGCTGATGCTTATCTGGATAGCAGCCCGTGCTTTCCTGAGACCCGAAGCTAATACGCAGGCCGAATCCACCCCCATACTAAAACCACTGCTCCCCACCGACCTGAAGCAAAAAGGAACCTGGCTCAAAAAGATCGTCAAGGAAAACCGCTATTACCAGGACCCGGAATTGAGCCTTGCCTCACTTGCCGAAAAGCTTGGCCTGACTACCCACGAATTATCCCGCGTCCTCAACACCGTCCTTAAAAAAAGCTTCAACGATTTCATCAACGAATATCGCGTGCAGGACGCCGCCCGCAAAATGCAGGACCCAGCTTTTGACCACATCACCCTGTTGGGCATAGCTTATGAATCGGGCTTCAATTCTCAAACGAGTTTCAACCGTATTTTTAAACAAATAACCGGCAAAAGCCCCGTTGAGTATAAAAAAGAACAGTCAACTTATAATTTGGGCAGTCAGGATATGCCTGCGGCTATAATTTCGGATCATGAAACCACGTCAAAGTGGTCTCGTGAAAAGTCAAACCGCAATTATATGTTCAAAAATTATTTCAAAATAGCGCGCCGCAACCTGGCTCGCAATAAGGCCTACGCCGCTATCAACATCACCGGCCTGGCGGTCGGCATCTCCGTTTGCATGGTGATCTTTATCATTATCCAGTTTCAAACCAGCTACGATAATTTCCAAACCAAAAAGGACCGTATTTACCGGGTGCTGACCGAATACCATCACGCCGGGTCAGGCGAGATCTCTTATGGCAAAGATTTGCCCTTTCCATGGGCTGTAGGATTAAAAACATCCTTCCCGCAAATAGAACAGGTGGCCCCCATCTTCGCCAGTCATGACGACCAGTTCCAAATAGTTGGCAGCAATGGCAATACCGAAAAGGCATTTAAAGAGCAGCACGGTGTATTTTTTACTGAGCCCTCGTTCTTCAAAATATTCGACTTCCCGCTCCTGTCCGGTTCGTATGCCTCGCTGAAAAACCCCAACAATGTACTGCTGACCAAAGAGATCGCTGAGAAATACTTCGGCGACTGGAGATCAGCTATGGGCAAAACCATGAAAATGCAGGGAGGCGGTTATATGTTCGAGCATGGTACGGATGTATTGACCGTCTCAGGCGTCCTGGCCACCATACCGCCCAACACCGACTTCCAGCTCAAAGCCGTAGTAGCCTACGGAACCGGCTTCACCGGCGAATACCTCGCCAGCTCGCACGACTGGACCAACACCGTATCCGGCTACGGCTGCTATGTGTTGATGCCGGCCGGTACATCCGCCGCCAATTTCAATCAGCAGTTGAGCGACTATTCCCGCAAGGTGGAATCAGCCGACAATAAGGATAGCCATACCATCCAACCCCTGAGCGCCGTGCATTATGATGCCCAGGTGGGCAACTACAGCAACCAAACCGTCAGTCACGAATTGCTGAACGTGCTGTGGCTCATCGCGGCATTTATCCTGCTCATCGCCTGCGTCAACTTCATCAACCTGAGCACCGCGCAGGCTGTTAACCGCGCCAAGGAGGTGGGCGTACGCAAAGTTTTGGGGAGCAACAGATCCCAGCTGCAAACCCAGTTCATTGTCGAAACGTTCCTCATCGTCATCAGCGCCGTGGTGCTGGCGTCGGTGATCACGCTGCTGGCCTTGCATTCGGTGGGGCAGTTGCTGGATCTTTCACTTTCATTCAACCTGTTCAGCAACCCGGCCATCGTTTTATTCCTGTTAGCCGTAACCATTGTGGTCACCGCACTGGCCGGCTTTTATCCCTCTATCGTGCTGTCGCGTTTTAACCCTGTTACCGCGTTAAAGAGCAAGCTCAGCGCCAGTTCAGGCGGCATATCCTTGCGCCGCGGGCTGGTGGTTTTCCAGTTCATCGTGGCGCAGGTGCTCATCATCGGTACGCTCATTATTGTGAAGCAGATGGATTATTTTATGGACCAACCTCTGGGCTTTGATAAGGACGCCGTGGTAACCGTGCCTTTCCGCGTGGATACCACGCTCATGAGCAAAATGGACTACCTGAGGCGGCAATTACTGTCAACCGGCGGCGTGCAAACCGTCAGCCTGAACACCAACACGCCGGTCGAAAATGGTAACGATACCTGGAGCGCCTTGAAATTCGACCATGCCTCAAAGGAAACCGACTTCAAGGCCATCACCAAATTTACCGACGACCAATATGTATCCGCTTACAAGCTGAAACTGGTAGCCGGCAGAAACTTATACCCGTCCGACCCGACCCGCGAATTTTTGGTGAACGAAGCCCTGGTAAAAAGCCTCGGCCTCAAGAAACCCGAAGACATCATCGGCAAAGAGATCAGCATCTGGAACGGCCAGATCACCTGCCCCGTGGTAGGCGTACTGAAGGATTTTAACGACCGCTCCTTCCGCGATGGCCTGGCCCCGCTCATCATCACCACCGACAAGGCCATGTACAACCAACTGGCCATCAAGCTGTCCACCGCGCATCTTTCGTCTACCATGCAGTCGGTTAAAAAGGTGTTCGACCGGGTGTACCCCGCCTACGCCTTCGAATACAACTTCCTCGACGACAAGATAGCCGGCTTTTACAAGCAGGAAACCCAACTGGCGCAGCTGTATAAAATATTCGCCGCCATCGCCATATTCCTCAGCTGTTTGGGCCTGTATGGTTTGGCCTCGTTCATGGCCGTGCAGCGCATCAAGGAAGTAGGCATCCGCAAAGTGCTGGGCGCCAGCGCGGGGAACATCGTCTACCTGTTCTCAAAGGAATTTGTCGTCCTCATCGCCATAGCCTTTGCCATCGCCGCGCCCATTGCCTGGTACTACATGCACCAATGGCTGCAAGATTACACCTACCGCATCAGCATCAGCTGGTGGCTCTTTGCCGTGGGCGGATTGGCCGCCATCATCATCGCCCTCGCCACCATCAGCTTCCAGGCGATAAAAGCTGCTATGGCGAACCCGGTTAAAAGCTTGCGTTCGGAGTGACAAATTTTTACTTTCGGTAAAGTATTGTGGTACTGTGCGTTAAGTGTCCCACTTTTTCGGGCTATACTTTTTGGAACACCTTAATAGTTAAGAAAATTAACTGTAGAACAATAACACCGCCGGTAGCCAGCGCTTATTTTGCCGCCGATAATATCGCATCCACCATCTCCGCGATCTCATCGTCTGCAAGGTCCGACCGGTTCGAAAGCCATATCATTCCAATCTTTTTATCGGGCACCACCGCGCAGTAACTGCGGAAACCCAGCGCACCGCCGCTTTTCCAAATACGGGTGCCATTGTTGGTACTCCGCGAGATCTGCCAGCCGAGGCCCAGCGTAAAATCGCCATTGGTAAAGGTTTGCTTGTGGGCCAGCCTGATCGCGGGCATCGTTTCATCAATATTTGCCGCTACGTAATTCGCCATATCGCGACTGTCAGAAATAATCGCCGCCGCGCCGCCAAACATGTTCCAGTTGCCATGCGGCATCGTCATGCCGTCCGCGTTATAGCCTTTGGTATAGCTCGTCGTATCACTTATCACCTGCTCCGTCCGCGTAGCAGGCATATCCAGCGGCCCGGTAATGTATTTCTTTAACAATTGCTGGTACGTCAGCCCGTAAACCTTTTCCAGGATAATGCCCAGCAGCTTCATGCCCGCGTTGGAGTAACCATAGTTAACGCCGGGCAGCGTATCTATCTTTACCGTGCGCAGGTCTGCGAAAAATTTATCATTGGTATAATCATCGTACATTTTCAATACCTTAAACTCATCTTTAAAGGTATCCAGGTTGGGCAACTCCAGCGGAAGGCCCGAAGTATGGTTAGCCAGGTTAACGACCCGTAAGGGGTGCCCCTGGTATTGCAGGTTTGGGAAAGCGCCGGGCATAAATTTGCGAATATCATCATCCGGCGAAATTTTATGGTCCAGCACCGCTTGCGCCAGTAAAATGCCGGTAAAGGTTTTAGTTATTGATGCCAGTTCGAATATTGTACGTGAAGAAGGCTGTTGCGCCTTACCCTTCTCTACCGTGCCGTAATTGTAAAAATATTTGCGGCCATGGCTGACCACACCTATCGACAGGCCCACTAAATGATGCGTAAGCATAAAATCGACGGTACCATAATGCACTGCGGAATCCAAATGCGTCTTTAGCGGATTATCATTGGCGACACGGGCAGCATACACTTCAGCTACCGGCAAATGATAAGGCCTAAAGTCGAACCCCTCAAAACCACCGGAGTCGGATACGGTCAATTTAAAGTTCAGCATCTTTTTATCGCCGTCCCAGGTAAAATATTGCGTTTTACCCGAATCGGTATTTAAAACGCTGTGTTTGATATGCCCGGTTTGGCTTTTCATGTAATGTAACCATCCCGCTATCCCATCCGCTTTGGTTTTTGATTTCCAGGCAGCGCAACCGAGCGCGTAAAAGCCATTAAAATCATTCCGGTTAAACCGGGCGACCAACGAATCCTGCAGGGCGGATTGCGCATGCACCGTACTGTATGCGAGAAGGCTTACCAGGGCAATTAACCATGCTTTCATAGCTTTTAGCTGTCGATTATTGTGCCAGCCATCTAATACGTTAATTATCAACAACTTGAAGCGGAGAGCCTGTTTATCTTCGTTCGTTTCCGATACAACGATTGTCCGTGTGCGGGCGTAGTTCTAATTTTTTTCTTTTAAAGCGGCGCGTTATCATCAGGTCCCTCGTTGTCCCCAGACACGTTCTATAGATAGCCTATGCATATAGTCAAATGCAAATTTCGGATACACCTAATACTGACAAAACAGTGTCACCACATTACAGGCGGAAGTTTGGTATATTTGGATGCAGCGTTTAGCGATACTACGCTGTTATTCCAAAACCGCACAGCGAATCGTCCGTTTTTAATACACAAGCCATTTCGTCCGCCACGTAAAATTTTCTATATTAACGTTTTATAACTTTGGAACAGCGATTGAGCTGAAAACATTACTTGACACCATACACATTCCATATTACCCTTTTTGATCTCGCATTCATCGGAATGTTGTTCATCGGGCTCACTTTCGCCTTGCAGTTATGGTTCGTCAAAAATGCCAACCGCGCCGCTAACCGTCCACTTGCGCTGGCGCTGGTTGTAATGGTTTTATGGATGACGCAAATTTTGGCCATTGATATACACCTTGAAACCTACCTGCCCGGCTGGGACCGCCTGCCGATGCAATTCCTGCTTGCCCTTGGTCCCCTCATCTATTTCTATGTACTGAAGATAACACGGCCGCAATATGAATTCCGCTGGAAGGATATGCTGCATTTCAGTCCTGTTTTGCTTGAACAGGTTGCCTTTGCATTTGAGACGATGGAAAGTATGCGGACGGGTGTGCCCGCTTATGGTACATCAGTCTATAAGTTGTTTATCCCTATATTACAGTTGCTCATATTTATTTCCATCATAACCTACCTGTACAAGTCCCATAAACTTATTCAAAATTTCTACCGCCGGTTGCAACCTGTTCTGATGGACCGGTCGCTACTTGAATTTCGATGGCTGCGCCGGCTATTAGCCGCTACCGCCTTATTGTGGCTGTTGTGGATAGGTTTTGCAGCTGTTGATTATTTTGGTTATCGCAACCAATTAGGCTTCCAGGTTTATTATCCCTTCTACATCTTTTTCGCAGTGATCATTATCTGGACAGCAGCAGCAGCCGTCCTGAGGCCGCAAGCCGCGTTGATGGTGCAACAATCTCTAACCCCTAAACCATCCCCCTCGTCAGAACTGAGAGAAAAAGGCGCATGGTTGAGGAAGGCGATGGAAGCTAACCAGTACCACCAGGACCCGGAACTAAGCCTGACCTCTCTCGCTGAAAAACTTGACCTTACCACTCACGAACTATCGCGGATCATCAATTCGGTATTCAAAAAAAGCTTAAACGATTTTATTAACGAATACCGGGTGCGGGATGTAGCCGCAAAAATGCCGGATCCGGCGTACGATCACCTAACGCTATTGGGCATTGCTTATGAATCCGGGTTCAATTCCCAGCGTACTTTCAACCGCGCTTTCAAAGAGATGACCGGCAAAACCCCGGCAGAATATAAAAACAGTCTGAAAAAAGAGTTGCCAAATGATAAATTGGCCACTGCGTTGCAAATAAGGCCGGTAATATTGCGTTCGGGAAGCCCGCCAAACCGGGCTCCTGGGAAATTAAACCGCAATTATATGTTTCGCAATTACTTCAAATCCGCATGGCGGCATTTTACACGCAATAAGCTGTATTCGACTATCAATGTCATGGGCCTTGCTTTAGGCATTTGCGCGTGCATGGTCATTTACATGGTTGCCAGCTTCGAATTTAGCTTTGATACTTTTCACCCCGATAAAGACCGCATCTATTGTATCGATGTAAGCATGGTGGGCTACACCGATCCGGACCATGCCCACTGGAATGCCGTTCCGGCACCGATGCCAGCTGCGATGCGGAATGAAATGTCGGGACTTGAAAAGGTGGCGGCTTTCCAGCATTACAACCCCAAAACGACGATAAAGCAAGGGGACAAGACTATCAAAACATTTGACGCTACGAATGGCATAATAGCAGAGCCTGATTATTTTGACATATTACCTTACACCTGGTTAAGCGGTAATAAACGTACATCACTGAGCAAGCCCATGACTGTGGTACTTACGCAAAGCCGGGCAAAGACTTATTTCGGAGACTTGCAGCCCGATGCAATGATTGGCAAAACGATCACCTATGATGATTCGTTGACTGTAACGGTAACCGGTATCCTGCAAGACTGGAATAAAAACTCTGATTTTAATTTTTCCGATTTTATTTCGTTCAGCACTATAAATAGCAGTTTCTTAAAAAATCAGATCCAACTGGACAATTGGCATATGCTAAATCACGGCAGCCAGGAACTTGTAAAATTATCACCGGGTGTTAATCCGGCGCAGGTGAACAAACAATTCACGGCATTCATAAAAAAACATCTCGACCCAGACCCAAAAACCAAACTGTCTGTCCAAATCCAACCATTTACAAGCATTCATTTTCACCGCGAGTATGGCGGCGAGGGAAATAAAGCGGATTTGACAATAATGTACATCCTTATCGCAGTAGCCTTATTTATTTTAGTCATAGCTGCTATCAACTTTATAAACCTGTCAACGGCACAATCGATACAAAGAACCAAAGAGATCGGCATACGAAAAGTGCTGGGCAGCGGGAAAAGAGCAATTATGTTCCAGTTTTTGATAGAGACCTTTACGCTTGCTTTGCTGGCGGTATCTATAGCCGCCGTTGCGGTGCGGCCTGTATTAAATTCATTGGCCGCGTACATTCCACCTGGTGTAAAATTCGATCTTACAGCATACTCCACATGGGCGTTTTTGACCGCGATAGCAGTTTTCACTACGTTGATGGCCGGGCTCTACCCTGCAAAGCTGCTATCATCTTTTCAACCGGTTTCAAGCTTAAAGGGCGAGATCAGCGAAAGAACAAACAATAAAGGCCGGCTGCGCAAAAGCCTTATCGTTTTCCAGTTTGTAATTTCGCTCATTTTCATCACCGGTACCCTTGTGGTCAGCAAGCAGATCAATTACATGCAAACCCGGGATCTTGGATTTAAAACAAGTAACATTATCACCTTAAGAAGTCTTTGGAGCGGCCCTCCGGAAAAAATGAAAACGCTTGCGCAACAAATTAAGCATTTGTCGGGCGTTGAACAGGTTATTACCGAAGCTTTCCCGCCCATGGGATTCGCTCACATGGGCAACGGCGCGCAGTTACAGGGGAGCAACGAGAAACCATTCGAAGTCTCCTTCCATTCCGGTAATGCGGACTTTGTGCCGTTCTATCATATGAAAATAATTGCTGGCCGTAACCTGCTTCGCAGTGACAGCATAAAGGAATACCTGATCAATGAAACCGCTTCAAAAGTGCTTGGCTTTAACAAACCTGAAAAAGCTATCGGCAGGCTTTTGCTGGTTAACAACAAAGCCTATCCCATTGCCGGAGTGGTAGCGGACTTTTTTGAAAATTCGTTCCACCAGCAGATCATGCCGGTAGTTATTGCCAATGACCCAAAAAGTCAACTGGGCATCGCCTTAAAATTAACGCCGGCTGAATACCAAAAAGGCGATATGAAAGTGATGGCAGACCATATAGCAAAGGAGTGGAAGAAAATTTACCCTAACGAACCCTTTGATTATTCTTTCCTGGGCGATTCTATTACCCGCCTTTATGAAAGTGATACGCAAACACAATGGCTCATGCGAACGGCAACATTGATCACCATATTTATCTCATGCATGGGCTTGTTTGGGTTAGCCATGTTCAATACTGAAAAAAGGGCCAAAGAGATCAGTATCAGGAAGGTACTGGGTGCCGGCGTATCCGACATATTAAGGCTTTTAAACAAGGAAGTAGTTATGCTGATTGCTGTTTCTTTGCTGATATCATCGCCTGTCTCATGGCTCTTTATGCATAAATGGCTGCAGAATTTCGTCTATCATACCGATTTGAGCGTATGGGTATTTGCATTGGCAGGTGCCGGGGCATTATTAATAGCATTAGCCACAATCAGTTTCCAGGCTATAAGGGCCGCGCTGGCAAACCCCGTGAAAAGCCTGCGCTCCGAGTGAGTTTTCAGCCCCCGCTCCCGCAAGCGTCCTCGCTTGTGGCCCGCAGACAGGTAGCCCCTGTGCTGGCGCACACGTGCCGCGTGTGTCAGCACGGTTTTAGGTACCCCAACACCACACACCCATTCCCCAAAACCCTTGTATCCGCCAGCTCCATTTTTAGGGTTTCGGCCAGACTGATATCCTCAAACAACCGCGGCCCCGTACCCGCGATGACCGGGTGCACCACCACATAGAGTTCATCGATCAAACCGGCGGCCATTAATTGCGAGCGTACGGTCATCCCGCCGATGGATATCTTTTTGCCAGGCAACTGTTTCAGTCGGCGAACCTCGTCCTCGAGGCCATCACGTATAATGCGCGGACCACCTTCCACCTGCTCCAGCGTGCGGGATATAACGGTAGTGCTGATGGTAGAAAAGCTTTTCGCAAAAGCATTCGCCGCCTTCGTCCCCGATTGTGTCCGGGCAACTTCCCGCCAATGCGGCGACATCAATTCGAACATCTTCCGCCCGGTAACCACCTGGTCCACGCCCGACATCAGGTCAGTAAAAAATTCCAGGATCTCCTCGCTGCCGTTCACTTTCGTGTGGTCGTAGCACCCGTCGATAGTGATGTTGAGGGCGCAGATAACTTTTCTCATTGGGTTAGTTTTAGCTTTCCGCTAAAATAAAACTTAAAAACAGAACCCTGGAAGGTGAATTGCGGCAATTGGCAGGGCGTTTAGCGGCAACACGAATGAATAACATTTGTTCCCCCAGGCTCTGTCAAAAAGGACCCTGCGTTTAAATGCACTAACCAATCAGTGTAATCCTCAATAAAATTTCACATCCTCTACTCCATACGCGTCTTACAGTTGTCTTGTACATAATAAACCGCTTACGGCAACCACATGACAAGAGAAGAAATAGAGGATTTACTGGATAGGTATAATAGCGGCAATGCGACCGAAAGTGAAAAGGCATTGGTGGAGAGCTGGTACAATAAATTTGTTCCGCCGGCATCGCCCGGGCCTGAGCATTTAAAAAAAGATCAGCAGGAAAGCCTGCAACGCTTATTGGCGAATATCGATACCGGTCGTGGCAGAAGTATCGGCCCGTGGTATATAGCTGCTGCGGCAGCATTAGTGATGTTTACGGCATTTGGTGCTTATCATTTTATTTCGGGCAAGAAAGACCGGCCGCAGCCGTATTCGGTAAAAACCATACCGCGCGATATTGCGCCGGGTTCGGATAAGGCTACGCTTACGCTGGCAAATGGCAAAACCATTAATATCAGCGACACGAAGAACGGCACCATAGCCACCCAGGCAGGCGTGCAGATCGCCAAAACTGCCGATGGACACGTAGCCTACGAAAGTAGTAATGCAGCTTCTACTGTGGTTGACTTTAACACCATCAGCGTACCGCGCGGCGGTAAATACGAACTCGTGCTGGCCGACGGCACCAAAGTATGGTTAAACAGCGCCTCCACATTAAAGTTCCCAACCGTATTTTCGGGTGGCGACCGGGTAGTTGAGTTAACCGGCGAAGCCTTTTTCGAGGTGGCGCACAATGCCAAAAAGCCGTTCAAAGTAAAAACCCCCGGTCAGCTGGTACAGGACATCGGGACGCAATTCAATGTAAATTCCTATGCGGATGAAGATGCCGTAGCCACCACCCTGGTTGAGGGCAGCGTAAAGATAATTAACGCCAAAGGGCAAACACTCATTAAGCCCGGGCAGCAATACCTGTTAAAAAACAACGGCGCAGCCGAAATAAAAAACGAAGTAGACCTGGATGAAGTGACGGCATGGAAAAGCGGCTTTTTTCAATTTAATAATGCGGATATCAAAACCATTATGCGGCAGGTGAGCCGCTGGTACGATGTGGATGTTGAATATGAGGGGAAAGTACCGGCGTCGACCTACCACGGGCGGATATCGCGAAACTCAAATGCATCAACCGTTTTGAAGATACTGGAGTTAAGCGGTATCAATTTTACCATAGAAAGGGGGAAGATCATCGTCAAATAAACACTGGTAAACTGAGAGCTAAGGGCCGGGCCCGATAGCTTTACCAGCAAAAAAGCCGGAATGTGTTACGAGCACCTCCGGCAATGCGGCTGGGCTAAATAAGATAGAGTAAGCTATAATCTATTCTAAAACCCAAAACCAAACGAATGTATGGAAATTTCTACTCATAATCCGCCGGGGCGACACTACCCGCGGTTTAAAAAACTCATGTTGGTTATGAAACTAACGATTGCTCTTGTTACTCTGTTATGTGTGCAGATACATGCAGCCACTTTCGGCCAGAACATAACCCTAACAAACAAAGATGCGAAACTGGAAAAGGTTTTAACCGAGATCGAAAAACAGACCGGTTACACCTTTTGGTACAAAACAGATATTGTAAAACAATCCTATAAGGTTTCGCTGGATGTAAAGGACCAGAGCCTCGAGAAAACACTTGAGCTTTGCTTTAAAGATCTGCCGATATCTTACAACATCGTGCAAAAAACCATTGTGTTGTCGCCAAAAACGGCATCCGGTGTAAAAGTGACCGAGGTTGCCCCTATCAGCATTACCGGTAAGGTACTGGATGAAAAAGGCGATCCGCTGCCGGGCGCTACTGTAAGGGTGAAAGGCACTAACACGGTTTCGTCAACCGACATAAACGGCGGCTTTCATATAACCGTAGTAGATAAATCAGCAGTGCTGGTGGTTTCATTCATAGGTTATAATGTGCAGGAAGTCCCTGTAGGCGACCGCACTACGATCACCATCAGCCTTGCCCCTACGGTAAGTTCACTGAACGGTGTGGTGATAACAGCCTTGGGTATCAAGCGCGAAGCACGGTCACTGGGTTACTCCACGCAATCTATTAAAGCTGATGAGATCACTGAGGCGGCCCCGCCAAACGTGGCTGAAGGTCTGATGGGCAAAGTATCGGGCTTAAACATCACCGTTCCAAACGGTGTGGAAGGCGCTTCAACCCGTATCGTGCTCCGCGGTAATAATAGTATTTATGGCAACAACCAGGCGCTGCTTGTGGTAGATAATGTTGTGATCGATAACGAGCCGTTGCGGCCTGGGGGAGCAATCCAATCCAACGTAGACGCGTTAAGCAACGGGCAAACTGACTTGTCAAAACCTCCAACGGACTTTGGATCCTTTTTGAATACCATTAACTCCGATGATATAGAAAGTGTCAACGTACTGAAAGGGCCAACCGCAGCCGCTTTATACGGCGCGCGCGGCGCAAATGGCGTTATTATTATCGTTACCAAAAAAGGCGGAAAAAAGAAAGGACTGGGGGTCGATTATAATTACTCGATACGCTGGAATGATCCGTACCGGTATATCCAAACGCAGCATGAATTTGGTAGCGGACTGACGGAAGCTCTTTATTCGGCAGATCCGCCATTTTATAAGGACGGCAGTGGCAACAACAGGGCATATAATGTAGCTAATGATCCTTACGGACCAGATGGCAATATCCCCGGCGCATATGTTAGCCCGGGCGTTACCAGTACCGCCGGCGGGCCATTTTACAACTACATAGGTTTTCCGGGCGATGGTGTATCATGGGGGCCAAGGATGTCCGGGCAGCAACTGGTTTGGTGGGATGGAAAAACGCGGGCCTATAACCCAAATTCAAATATTTTCCAGAGCTATTATAAAATGGGGAATACCCAAACCCACAATGTTTCGCTTTCAGGCGGAGGAGACCTGGGTACGCTGCGTGTATCATTCACCAGGACGACCAATGATGCGATAACCTATAACAGTAACAGCGCAACAAATACATTTAATGTTGGCTCTTCCATCAACGTAAGTTCAAAAGTAAAGGTGGATGCCACAGCCAGTTATACCAACCTAAACAAATACAACCCGCCAAACCTTTATGGTGAAAGTGGGGGAAACGCCGGCAACATCGGGCTTGGTTATAATGTTGTTTACAATGTGCCTGCAGATTATCAGCCGATCGAGCGTGGGCTTTCAACAAATCCGGACGGCTCGCAAAACAGGAACGTGCTGCAAACAGCGCCGTGGGATTATGGGCAGCAGTATTACTGGTGGAATTTATATAATGATATTACCACTTTCAAACAAAACCAGTTTGTAGGATCGATCTCGTTGAATGCCGAAATTACCCCATGGTTAAAGGCGGTAGGAAATATCGGTTTGAACTATTACACCAGCCAGTACGAAACCAAGAACAGGCCTTATGACGCGACAGGGTTGTTTGGTTCGTACGCAAACGACCTCGCTAATACGTTGACCGATAACCTGGATGGCCGATTGGTATTGCATAAGGATAATATTGTAAAAAACTTTAACGCCAGTCTTTCAATGGGCGCAAGGCAGTATTATACGCATACGTATGATCTGGCTGCAAACAATCCAGGGCCATTTAGCTATCCGTTTTCCTACAACATAAGCAATTATGGAGGTGCTACCCCAGCGGTTTTGACGCCTACCGAAAACTGGAACGAAAACAAGATAAATTCTTTGTATGCGCTGGCTAATTTATCCTATAAAAATTATTTATTTTTAGATATAACCGGCACCAACGACTGGTCGTCAACACTTCGGCCAACACATTGGAGCTATTTCTATCCTTCAGGCAGCCTCAGCTTCGTATTTACCGACGCGTTTGATATGAGCGCTGTAAAAAATTGGCTCAGCTATGGAAAAGTCCGCGTCAGCGAAGCTTCAAGTGCTAACGCATATTTAGCTTATAATAATGGCTTATATTATACCAACAGCAATTTAGCACCCGGTTTTCAAACCGGTTTGCAATTACCTAATAATTATCCAACGGATGTGGGGCCGCAACGCTCCAAATCCTTTGAGTTAGGTACGGACCTGGGTTTCTTCAATGACCGGATAAATCTGAGTTTTACTTATTATGATACCTATTCAGATCACCAGATCATAAAGATCAATCTGGCCAATTCTTCGGCGCTTAGCAGTGTTTTAATTAACACCGGGGCTTTGCGCAATAGGGGTATAGAGTTTACTGTAAACGCAAAAGTGATCAAAACCAACAATTTCTCTTGGGATGTGACCGTAAACGGTGCGCATAACCAAAACAAGTTGATGGCCCTGGAACCGGGTTTGGAAAACCTGCAGTTGGGTTCATGGTTTGGCGGCGATGGAGTTTTCCAGAAGGTCCAGGTAGGTGACAATTATGGCGATATCTATGGATATGGCTACAAATACGCACCCAATGGTCAGAGGATAGTAAACAATATTTATAGAGACGGGATGAACACGGGCAACGGACCGATACTCGGGTCGCAATATGCGGCTTCAGACTCCTACGTAAAGCTAGGCAATGCAACACCCGACCTAACAGGCGGTATTTCACAAAACTTCAGGTATAAAAACTTCAGCCTGTATATTTTAACAGATTTCAAGATCGGTGGTCAAATATGGTCGGGTGATTACGCCACCATTATGGGCCAGGGTATAGCGCCTGAAACCGTTTATGAACGTGACGGGCACGGATTGCCTTATATCTTCCCCGACGGTACCAAAGGCAATGTCGGCGTAATAATACCCGGCGTTACTCCGGTGCCGGGTACAGGCCCTGGATTTAATACCCCGATTCAATATACACAAAACACTTCAGTAGTTAATTCATGGTGGAAATATGCCGGTAACTATCAATCCTGGGATAACGTGCCAATTGCACGAAACAACCAAATATTTACTGATTCCTGGGGAAAATTGAGAGAAGTTAGCATTACTTATACATTACCGAAGGAATGGGTGAGCAAAACAAAGGTTTTCCAAACCCTGTCGGTTTCATTGATCGGCCGCGACCTGTTCTACCTGTTCACCACGCTGCCTGACCACATTAATCCGGAGAGTGTTGTTAGTACATCAAACCTTCAGGGCATCCAGTTTGGAGGTTTGCCGGGAGTGCGTTCTTATGGGCTTTCTGTAAAAGCAGGGTTCTAATATAATTTGAAAATCAAAAAAATTAAAGTTATGTTAAAGCATCATCATATAAAACAAAAAATAGCAATAATAGCCTTTTTGGCGATTTTTATTGCGATTCTGGCATCCTGTACTAAAGATTTCCAGAAAATAAATACGCCGCATATCGGCTCCGAAACGGCCACAATTAACCAGCTTTATACAGGTATCGGGTCGCAGTTAGACAATACTGCCGAAGGCGAAGATGCTACCAGCACCAGGTGGCTATATCCCATTACCCAACAGGGCGCCGTTTATGCCAGGTCCGACTACGATTTTGGCCAGGGCGCAAATTGGAACGGTCTATATTCTAATATGGCTGCTACCTACCAAATATTAAAGCAGATCACAGCGCTTAAGGCCGATTCTGCAAATTATACCAATGTAAAAGCTATGTTGCTTACGCTTAGGGCTTACCAGGCTATTGAGTTGTCTAATTTTTATGGCTCTATACCTTATTCCAAAGCAGCAAAAGGTTTTTCAGGTTCTGCGGCTGACTTTTCTCCGGCCTACGACACACAACAGGCAGTATATCTTTCCTGCTTGAAGGATCTGACCTGGGCGGTCAACAATTTCAGTACCGGTTCAAACCAGTATTCTTTTGGTTCCTTCGAATTTCTTTTGGGTAACCAGGTACCGCAGTGGGTAAAATTTGCTAATTCGCTCAGGTTGCGCTATGCGCTCACCATGTATGACAAGGACAGTGCTGATGCCGGCCCTATCATTGCTGATGCATTGAATAAACCACTGCTGACAGATGCGGTAGCGGATGTGGTTGGCTTGAGCCAAACCTATGTTCCCAATATATCCTTTGATATCGGCGGCGGCGGCCGCGGTTGGTCCTTCCGCCAGGAATCTCGTATACGCATGGGCACAACGATGTGGAATTTGATGAGTAGTAGTAATGACCCCATTGGCAGCGGAATCTTCGATCCGAGATGTAAAATATTCTTTGAGGCCAACGGCGACACAACCGGGAACCATGGCCAGGGGAGATGGGTTCCTTACCCGCAAGATCCTCCTTCGCCAATAACAGATGGAGGAAATCCGTATGACACGCAGAGAGATCCGGCTGACAGCGGCTGGACCTCAAGAAAGTCGGGTAATAACTATTCGGATTTCAATTATTACTGGGGCAGGGACGGTAATATAGCAGGATCAAGCGGCGCTGTTCCCGAAATTTTTATGACCGCTTCTGAAGTTCATTTTTTGAAAGCCGAGGTATATGCCCGCGGTATTGCAGGTTTGGCCCAAAATATGGGCACCGCACAAACCGAGTATGAAGCAGGGGTTACCTCCTCTATCACTTACTGGACCAGTGCCGCTTCTAACTCGTCCATTTGGATAGTAGGTAAGCCTGCGGCAGCTACGCCCAGCGCTGCCGACATTAACGCTGTACTGACCAATCCGAAAGTTGCCTTTAATGCAAGTAACGCCGTTCAGCTGATATACGCGCAGGAGTGGATCGATCTGATACGCCAGCCATGGGTAGCGTGGACCCTGCAGAGAAGAACAGGCGGTACAACACCTGCCGACACAGATAATCCGTCTGTTTACGCTCAAAATTATGGCACCTATCAGCGTTACCAATATCCGTCTGACGAGCCTTTGCTCAATACAGCTAACTGGCGTGCTGCGACAAACGGCGGTACCGATCTGGCCACCACCAAAATTTGGATAACGAAATAATTGTTTGAGTATAGGTTGATTGATAAGCCCCGGGTTGAAAGCCGGGGCTTTTTTGTTGACGCTATTCGCACTGTAGGGTTTGCAAAAAAAAGCCCGACCTGCAGAGCAGACCGGGCTTAGCCTCACGTTCAAAATAGCTCGTGTTAAATAGCGGTAGTATCTCTTCTCAGGAAACCGAGTATAAAAGCGATAATGGCAATAACCAGCAATACGTGGATTAAGCCGGTTGCCGAATAAGCAAAAGTTCCGATAGCCCACCCGATGATCAGGATAACGGCTACGATATACAATAATGATCTCATAATATGTTTTGTTTATGGTGAATGATAATCAACCATTACAATTAGAATACCACGTTGTAATTACCTTAGGCTAAACAAATAGCGCTGTAGCAAAAACGGGGAGTTGTATAAATAACAGGACACTATTGTTAATTCGTCACTTCACAAAAAACAATCAGCTTCATTTGCCGCATGAAACGATACAGGAATACAGCGAAGCTATTAACTAAAAAGAAAAACGAGATCATAAAAGGAATACCGTAAGCCGGGGAAAATTGCAACGACTTAGGGCTCATTTCTCACTTTGGCATAGCATTTGCCTATTGGGGGTAGAACAATATTTATACATAGATTAAGAGAAGTGTCCACGAGCACTTTTCGGTTCTTTCATAAAGTTTAAATAAAAGGGAAAAAATAGCCGGCAGCGAGAACCGGCTATTTTTTTTTGATACATGCCGTAGAAAAAAAAGATCAGCTGTTCTTTTTCGAGGTGATCATTAACACGATGCCGCCAATTACAAGTATGCCACCGGCGTACGGAGGCCACGAAACCGAATGCTGCCTGTCTGCCGAAACCTGGATCGGCCCGGCATCAATAACTTTTTCCTTCTTCGTATAAGTAAACCCTGACCATATCAGCATTGCGATACCGGCGATCAATAAAACTATACCTATTGTTCTGTTCATAATGAGGTTTTTATCATACACAAATGAGAAACCTGCGAAATTGTTTCATCCCGACTCAAACCAACCACTTGCTGAACATGTTGTTAACAGAAAGAAAGGAGTTAATTATGCCCTGGCACAATGGAGATTATCCGCCATCCTATAAGAACCAACCCAAAAATATCCGCGATAAGGCGACTGAGATCGCCAATGAAGTATTAAAAACGACCGGAAATGAGGGCGAAGCTATCGCTACCGGCCTGAAACGTGCGCGGGAATATTTTGAAGAGCATCCTGAAGAGGCGGAACATGGCACAGAAAACAACAGTTAATTAGCTGATGCCCTCCACCGTTATCGACCAAATAGAATATGACCCGGAAAACAGAACGTTGAAAATCGTTTATATTTCCGGTCAAACGTACATCTATAAGGAGGTACCGGAAAACATATATAAAGAGCTGAAGGCTTCGCAGGTAAAAGGCCGCTACCTTCAGTTCTTTATCAAAGACAAATTTCAGTTTGAGAAGATTGCCCCTGCGTAATCTCAGCCTGCTGCAATGGTTACTTTTCAAAATCTTTTGTTTTGGCCGCCGGCACTTGGGGGTAGCATACCTATTTATTACTTAAATTTGTAGCCTGATGAAGAAAATAGGATTTTTATCATTCGGGCATTGGTCCGATCACCCTTCCTACAACACCCGTACGGCAGGCGATACTTTGCTTCAATCCATCGACCTGGCTGTTGCCGCTGAGGAGATCGGCCTGGATGGAGCATATTTCCGGGTACATCATTTTGCACGTCAGTTGGCATCACCGTTTCCTTTGCTTTCAGCCATCGGCGCTAAAACAAGCAAAATTGAGATCGGGACAGGCGTCATCGATATGCGGTACGAGAACCCAATGTATATGATAGAAGATGCCGGTGCTGCCGACCTGATCTCGGGTGGCCGGTTGCAATTAGGCATCAGCAGGGGCTCGCCGGAGCAGGTGATAGAAGGTTGGCGCTATTTCGGTTACAACCTTGCCGACGGAGAAACCGATGCTGATATGGGACGTGCAAAGGCACTGGAGTTTTTAGACAAGCTGGAAGGCGTGGGATTTGCTCAGCCAAACCCGTACCCGATGTTCCCAAATCCTCCGGGATTATTGCGTTTAGAACCCCACTCGGAAGGACTGCGCGAACGTATCTGGTGGGGCGCTGCTTCCAATGCTACCGCTGTATGGGCGGCAGAACATGGCATGAACCTGCAAAGCTCCACCTTAAAATTCGACGAAAGTGGTAAGCCTTTCCATGTACAGCAGGCCGAACAGATCAGGCTATACAAAGATGCCTGGAAAAAAGCGGGCCACAAGCGCGAGCCAAGGGTTTCTGTAAGCCGTTCTATCTTTGCATTGGTAACAGATCAGGATAAATACTACTTCGGCCAGCAAGCAAAAGGGGCAGACAGTTTCGGTTATATCGAACCTAATAAACGAGCGGTCTTCGGAAAGAGTTATTCGGCAGAGCCGGATCAACTGATCAAAGAATTGGCACAGGACGAAGCCATCCAGGAAGCGGATACGCTACTGCTGACCGTACCCAACACGATCGGCGTTGAATATAATGTACATGTGTTGTCTTCGATATTAGAGCATGTGGCGCCGGGGCTGGGGTGGCGGTAAAAACACTTTAAGATATAAAACAAAAAAGCTTCTCAAATTGAGAAACCTTTTAGCGGAATGGACGGCACCGCCGAAACCATTGTAATGCGCTCACTTATAGATATTTTAAACCAAATATCATAAATGGAACCCGAAAAGGAACCCTTGATATTTAATATTATTTATCAAAATTTGTAAAGAACTTCTTGATCAAGTTTACGAATTTGTATCAAATAAACCAAATCAATTAGAAGTAAGCAACCATTCAATAGTTACAGAAAAAAAAGCTTATCTATCTCTTCCTGTCACCCCTTGTCCACGCGAAAGATGTTGGGACGTTTTATGACTTTTTACCATATTCGATAAGTTCATACAGAACTGTGACAAGATGTGTGTTCAGAAAGGTCCGCATGACCATAGCCAATCCTTCTGCCAAAATTTGAAAATAAATTTGCGCAAGTCAATACTTGCAGATATATTTGCAAGCACTTACTTGCATATTGAATGAAAACGAGGAGAGATGTTTACCAGGCTATAGCCGATCCAACCCGCAGGGCAATTATTAACATGGTGGCTACCGAGCCGCATAACGTAAATGCCATTGCCGAAAAGTTTGATGTCAGCCGCCAGGCCATATCGCTGCACATACAAATGCTGATCGATTGCGGCTTGCTGGTGGTCAAACAGCAGGGCAGGGAACGGATCTGTAAAGCGCAACTGGAGCAACTTTCAGAAGTATCGGCATTTGTTGACCAGTACCGCCAGCATTGGGAAAGTAAGTTAGACGCATTAGAAACCTATTTAGATAAACTTAAAAAGGAACGAAATGGAAAATAATAGCAATACAAAAGGCAGGGAGCTCAGGATCACAAGAACTTTGAATGCTCCCGTGGAACTGGTTTGGGAAGTATGGACCAACCCAGAACATATTGCCAACCGGTGGGGGCCAAACGGCTTTACCAATACCATCAGCAAGATGGAAGTAAGGCAGGGCGGCGAATGGGACCTGATTATGCATGGCCCTGACGGCACCGATTATATCAACAAGAGTGTATTTGAAGAAGTTATACATCTAAAGAAATTGTTTACCGACACACGTCGTGGCCCAGCTTTACTTCAACCGTTGAATTTGAGGCGCAGGAAAAACAAACCCATATCAGCTGGTATATGCTTTTTGAAACCGCAGAACAGTTTATTGAAGTGGTGAAAAAACATGGTGCCGGTGAAGGATTGAAACAAAATGTAGTCAAGCTTGAAGCTTACCTCGCTGCACAAAAAGGATGAGGAAATACAGATATGAAAACGACAAAAAGTTCATTTTAATCTGATCATAATTATGGCAACTACAATAGTAAAAGCCCAAAGAATATGCAACTATGCCGAGGTAAACTGCATAAAATGTATTACACAATACATGGCTCGGGGTAGCCCGCTGATGCTTTACACGGGTTCAACCATTTATTGGGAAACGGCGGCTTGCAGGAAATACTAAATTTAAAGCTGGTGGGTACTAAAAATTTTAACTCCGGCTGTGTAGCACTTCATTATTAAAACAATAAAAATAAAACTATATGAGAAAAATAATTTCATTTATGCATATATCGCTTGACGGTTTTGTAGCAGGGCCGAACGGCGAGATGAACTGGATTAAAGTTGATGAAGAAATCTTTGACTATATCGGTAAGCGGATTGGAGAGACCGATACCGCATTATACGGACGGGCAACTTATGAAATGATGGAAAATTACTGGCCCACCGCAGGAGACAAGCCAGGCGCGAGCAAACACGATATAAAACATTCAAAGTGGTATAACAAAGCTCACAAAGTTGTTTTATCAAAAACAATGAAAGATGCGAATTTGACGAACACCACCATTATCAGTGAGGACCTTTCGGGCAACATTAATGAGCTCAAACAACAGGCAGGTAGCGAAATCTTGCTTTTTGGCAGCCCGATATCAACACATGCACTTATTCACGAGAACTTAATTGACGGATACTGGCTATTCGTAAACCCAATTATTCTTGGACAAGGCGTTCCATTGTTTGCAGACATCAAAAGGAAAACAAAACTCAAGCTATTGACTACCCGGCAATTTACCAGCGGGGTAATTGAACTGAATTACACAGTTGACAGATAATAATAGCGAATTATAGAGTAATTTTTACCGGACTTTTCAAAGCATATGCACCGTAAAAAAGGCCGTATGATGAAATTCTTCAAAGAGATAAAGCTAATTTAGATGTGTTTTGGCTTAAGGATGTCAACTTAATTGATCTGGATAACTTACCCGATTCGGAGGATTTGATAAATGGCATTATTGAGGATATCGAGAGCGCATTAGCTAATTTTAAAACGATTAAAAATTCAATTAGTTGACTTTGTTAAACGGTCAGGAATTAGGTACCCGAATTGGTCCCCTTTGCCATATAGGCTCAATTCGCATGAGCGTCTTGATAAAATATGCAAATAGTTGATTTTGAGAGAATTTGTGAAGATCTGTAACGCGTTTTTGGATTGGGTTCGATTCCCATCCAGTTAAAATAAAAAACCCTGTAAATCAATAACTTACAGGGTTTTACTTATTTTTAGCGGAATGGACGGGACTCGAACCCGCGACCCCATGCGTGACAGGCATGTATTCTAACCAGCTGAACTACCACTCCGTTGGGGTTGCAAATATAGCCACGATTTTTTATTCCACAAGATTTTTTTGAAACTTAATAAAAAA
>JBIOHG010000011.1:0-78786 GCA_044448765.1 Sphingobacteriales bacterium
ACGCCATGCACCCGCAAATTTTGTCTGAATCAGAATTTTCAGAATTTAATAATGAACAGAATTCTGAAAATTCATTAATTCTGTAAATTCTGATTCAGATAATTTTTTGGCGTTTCCCTTACCTGCCGGCTCGGGTCGACGCTGTATTACCCATACTAGTTGTCACATAAATACTTATAACCATGTCATTTCGATGAACAGGCAAGGGCGGTGAAGGGGGTGTGAAGAGAAATCTTAGACAAGCGATATTTCCCGCAAGGCATTTCGTTTAAGGTTTCTCCTCGCTACGCTCGTTCGAAATGACATCGAGGGTTGGGCGTTTCCCTCGTACCTTGGCCAGGCCATTCATACCTTTGGTTAAATAATGGAATTATCTTACTTTTAAGTAAAAATATATGAAACAAAAGTCTTTCTGAGTGCCGTATATCATTAATCAAGTTAATAAAATATTTATGAGAAGTGTTTCAGAATCTCAAGACGCCGACAAAGAGTATTTCGATGGTAGAGTAAAACATCGCCTGTATATATCTAAACAGTTTGAAGATAATTTTACAAAAGAAAAAAAGCGATTTGCTCATAAAATAAATGAAAGTGAGCATCAAGAACGATTTTTTAAAGTTAAGAATGAGATTGTTATTGGTATAAGTAATGGTGGACGATATCAAATAAAAGCGATACTAGCTGAAGATAGCAAGAAAATTGAAAGTTTAATAATTCAATCATTTTCGGCGTCTGGAAATCCTCATCCTAAATCATATTCTTTTTTTGGTTATGAAATTGAAAATTTATACAAATTCCTGAAAGGAATAAAAGAAATTTCATATGAAAATTCTGGCAAATTTGCCATAGACGATAGTTATTTAGATGAACTTTTGCTTTCGAAAGACCAAGCATCCAAGCTTGTCATCGAAAACCAAGATTTGATAATTGACGCATTAAAAAATAATATTACCAAGTCAGACATTATTGCGTTGGGATACCGAAAAAATCAACTAGAGAAATTTGAAAAACTCTTAAGTGACCACGATTTTTTTGAGAATGAAAAAACTATTAACAAGATTGCAACTGATGAGGCTGTTTGGCAAACCTTTCTTGAGAAAAACACCTGGATATTGGGCTATGGATTAAATTACATCTTCAATACACCACTTGAAGGAAAAAAACTTGAACAAGTTGTAAGTGGATTTGATGTATTCAAAAAAGGTAAAAGGGTTGATGCGCTTTTGAAGACGAGAGGAATAGTAAGTTCACTTGTTTTTGGCGAAATTAAAACACATAAAAAAGAATTGCTTAAGAATATAAAAGATTCTTATCGCGGGGAAAGTTGGGCTATATCTGATGAATTAGCCGGTGGGGTAGCACAAGTGCATCGTACACTCCAACTATCTATAGAAAATATTAAGACAAAAACCGAAATTAAAGATGGGGAGGATGATTTAACTGGGGAGCAAGTTTTTCTCTACAATCCTAAATCTGTTTTGATAATTGGATCTTTAGAGCAGTTTAAAAAAGAAAACGGGATTAACGAAATAAAGTATTCGTCATTTGAAATGTTTAGAAGAAACATCCACAGTCCAGAAATAATAACTTTCGACGAACTGTTAGAAAGAGCAAAATTTATTATTGAGAGTGATATTCTTTCAACATCTTAAGCATCCGAACACATGTTGCAATAAATTATTTCGGTTTGACTCTCTTGTGCAGAGATTGCCTCGTTCCTCGCAAAGACGTACTAAAAAATTCCGACTTCCGCACTCCGACTTCCGAAATCAACCCTCCCCCTCAAACCTCAACCCCACCTGCGCCCGCGCTTTATCCAGCATATTGATCATACCGCGCGATAACTCATGCGTAATGATCGCGCTTTCTGTTTGCCCATTGCGTATCAGTTCGCAGAAATGAGTCAGCTCGTAATTGAGTCCACCGGCAGTAAAGGGTTCATCGAGTTCGACGGTGCGGCCATCGAGGTAACTGATGGTAGCTTTAGTCGGGTTCCACCAGTTTTTGTGAATGGTGACATAACCAAGCGGACCTGAGATCAAAGCGTCGCCTTTGCCGTGCAGGTCGAAGCCGCAATAAAGCTGCGCATAACCACCGTCATGTTGCGTTTGGAAGATGGTGAACATATCCACTTCCTTGCCGCTGAAGCGGCCCATGGATTGGAGGTCGGTCATTGGGCCAAGCCAGTCTAGCGCCAGGAAAACTTCATAAGGCGCTATCTGCATCAGCGCGCCGCCAATCAGTTCGTAGCTAAAATTGGGGTGGTCGTGCGACAGATCGGCCACTGCCGAACCCGCCCGCACATAGCCTGCCGGACCTATCGGGTCGGTCAATAGATGTGCTTTTAGTTTTTGATATAATGGAAAGAAAGGCGGTTTCATCCCCTCCATAAAAAGCAGGCCCTGGTTACGGGCAACCAGCAAAACTTCTTCTAACTGGGAAAGGTTTACCGTAGCCGGCTTTTCGCATAACACATGCTTCCCGGAGATCAACGCGGCCATGCTGTAGTAAGCATGACTATCAGGCAGCGTAGCAATGTAAACGGCGTCAATATCGCTGGCAAATAATTCGTCTAAACTTGAACAGGCTTTCCCGCCGTACTGATCGGTGAATTGCTCCACACTTTCAGCCCGCCTCGACCAGGCAGCGGTTAGTTCAACACCCTGCACCGCAGCAAGTCCCTGCATAAAACGGTGACTGATGCGCCCGCAGCCGATTATTCCGAAACGGATCATAGCCGATAATTTATAGTTGGCAGTTTACAGTTGGCAGTTTGCACAGCCAAAATAAAAAATGCCAACTGCCAACTGCACACTGCCAACTGAACTACTGGTACTGTATATAAACCGGGTGCGGTTTGTAAATCTTCATTATCTCCTCGGGCGTAAGCATGTGATGCGGCGGCAACCAGGAGTCGTTTTTGTAAAATAATTTGAAGCCGGTAAACTGTACCGGGTCGTGATAAACATAATCGCGGTAGGTGCCTGTCTTTAGATCAGGTGGGCCGAAACCATCCATATCCATCACAAACTGTATCTCGGGGTGCAGCTTAATGTTTTGGTAGTTGGTCAGCATTTTACGGGTAAAGCGGTGCACAATAAAAATTTTGGGCGGCAGGTGATTTTTCTTAACCACATTGGCTAAGTAAGCCGAAACATAGTTAACATCGGCCGCATCGAAAGTGCCTATTTTTTTGCCGGGATGTGTTACGCCGTCTTTCATAGAAAATTCGGGGTCGATGCCGCAATGAACATCAGGCATTTCCCAATATTTTTCCAGCTTTGGCAATTCCGCGTGGATATTGCTCAACCCTACTTGTATATCCAGGAAAAGTATGGCATGGGCTCTCCTGGCCAGGCGCACCGCGCTGTCTATTTTTTTATTCGGCATACGGTTCACGTACATATTGTCCTTGCCAGGGGAGCCTGAAGCCACTACTGCTATATAGTGCAATGCAAGTTGCACAGGTGTGCCTGGATCGGCTTTCTCCCAGTGCTTTGCTTCACCTTTTAGCTTAGCTATCATTTCATTCGGCGGTATTTCGCCCAGGATGCCCATCTTTTTAGCAGACAGATTGCCGTAAAATGCTACTACCCTTTTGTAAGGGAGTATAGCACCGGGCAGCGGGTAAGGCGCATTTTTAACCGGCCATTTGCCGGTGGTGTCGCCGTTCGCCAGCTTTTTCATCAGCGCATCGTACTGTGCGTGGTCGATCGGCGGATAACTTACCGGAGCTGCGGCAACAGTATCGGCCGTTTTCTTTTTTATCGTGTCTTTTTTAGCGTCTGCTTTGGAGCCTGCTGCCGTTGTTGCGGTACTGCTTTTGCTGCTGCAATTGGTGAAAAGCGCCAGTGACGCTACCATGAGAATTGTAGAAAGAATGCGGTTTTTTAAATTCATTTTATTTGTTTTGCTGATATCCTGGGCCGTGCAAAATAACACCATTTCGGGTTCCCAAATGCTTAAAGTTATCCACAGTCAGTTTACCATTTACCAAAATATATTTGAAACCTGTGGAGTAGGCGTGCGGGTGTTCAAAAGTGGAGCGGTCCTGTACCGTGTTGGCATCAAAAACAACAATATCGGCGTACATTCCGGGTTGTAGGAGGCCTCGCCCGGTAAGATGGAATTTCTGTGCAGGCAGCGAAGTCATCTTACGCACAGCGTCTTCCAGTGTTATCAAATGCTTATCGCGAACATACATGGCCAACACTCTTGCATTACTGCCATAACCACGTGGATGTGGTACACCAACGCCAAATTCGCGTATGCCGGAATCGGAAATGATTGCCGTAAGCGGATATTTCATAATGTTTTCCACATCGGCCTCGTTCATGCCATGGAACACCATCGATGCGCTGCCGATCTTGGTGATATCCAAAATGGTTTCGATCTCGTTTGGAATGGTTGATTCGCGACCTTTGGCGATATTGATCTCCATAATGTTTTTGCCGTTCAGCGAAGGATCGCCATCGCAATGAGCAACTACGGCGTAATCAAAATGCTGCCGGCCACGGCGCTGCATGTCTTTGATCATTTCGTCGACCACTTTTTGGTGGGTAACCGGGTTGTTCAATCTTTTGATTACTGAATCACGGCCGCCGTCATGCAGCCAATCGGGCAGTAAAACATTCAGCGTGGTACTGCTGGCGGTGTACGGATATTGGTCGACCGTTACATCCAAACCTTCCGCACGGGCTTTTTCAATCATGGCGATCATCTGGTCAGACTTTCCCCAATTTGGCAGCCCGACTTTGAAATGTGAGATCTCGACCGGCATATTGGCCTGCCTGCCCACGTCAATTGCTTCCGCTATGGCATCAAATATCTTGTCCGATTCATTGCGCATGTGCGAAGTGTAAACGCCGTGGTATTTTGCGGCTGCTTTTGCAAGAGCTACAACTTCCGGCGTTTTTGAATAAAGGCCAGGAGTGTAGATCAATCCCGTTGAAAAACCCATCGCGCCATCGCGCATAGCTTGTTCAACGATATTTTGCATCCGTTTTAATTGGGCAGGGGTGGGGTCTACCGCAGCCTCGCCTAAAACCTCGCGGCGCACATCATTATGGCCAATGAGCGAGCCAACGTTGATGGACAGTTTGATACTATCCAGGAACTTGAAATATTTTTTCAAGTCAACGTTTGAGCTGCCGCAATTACCGGTGATAACGGTGGTTACACCATCGTAAATAAAGTTATCAGCTGTTGGTGTTTTCTTTTCGTCGCCCTCGATATGGGTATGTACATCAATAAAACCAGGCGCAATAATTAGCCCGGTTGCATCGATAATTTTATCTGCTTTAGCTTTGGACAGCTCGCCTATGCTGATGATTTTATCTTTCACAATACCCACATCACCATAAAACCAGGGATTACCCGCGCCGTCGATGATCTTACCATTTTTGAGGATGATATCATAATGCTGCTGTGCGAAGAGCAGGGTGGGGAGGATGAGCAGTAAGAAGAGGGCCTTGATTTTTAGCATCAGGCTAAATTATAAAAAGTATGTCATTTCGAACGATAGAGAGAAATCTTGTTCCGTTGATAGGTAATCCGTTCGCATGGCGTATAAGGTTTCTCCTCGCTGCGCTCATTCGAAATGACATGGTGGTACGAAGTTAAAATTTATAAAACTTTCCAAACACCCCCAAGGGCAACTTAACCCCCGATGTAGCCTGCAGATACAATTCACCGCATTCCAGGTTTTGAACTTTGGGGTAGGAGCCTTTGATCAAATTCTCAATAATAACCGATGAAAAGCCCAACGAGTAAGCATTCAAAATCAGGAAATGTTCCTGCGGGTCGAGCAATTGTACCACGTCTTGCATCATTTCGTTGATATGATCCTCCAGCTTCCATTTTTCGCCGTTGGGGCCGTGACCGTAGGCGGGGGGATCGAGGATGATGCCGTTGTATTTTTTTCCGCGTTTGAGTTCGCGTTTTACAAATTTCAGGGCATCTTCTACCACCCAGCGGATGTTGCTTAAACCCGAAAGCTCCTGGTTCTCATTGGCCCAGTTAACAACTTGCTTGATGGAATCAACATGCGTAACATCGGCACCGGCAGCCTGGGCGGCTAATGATGCACCCCCTGTGTAAGCAAACAGGTTTAAAATTTTAGGTTGTGGTGTTTTGAATTTTTTAATGATCTCCGAAGAATAATCCCAGTTAACAGCCTGCTCGGGAAAAATGCCGACATGCTTGAACGAGGTTAATGCCAGCCTGAATTTGATAGCGACCTCTGGATTCTTGTATTCAATATGCCAGCGATCAGGCGTAGCCGGGTTCTTTTTAAGCCATTCGCCGGATGTTGCCGAGCGGCCCTTAAATTTGATATGATGCAGCTTTTGCCATTCGGATTGCGGCAACTGTTTCCCCCACACAGCCTGGGGCTCGGGACGGATGAGGATGGTATTACCAAAACGTTCCAGCTTTTCAAAATCGCCGCAATCAATAAGCTCGTAATCTTTCCAGTGCGTTGGTGTGAGGAGTTGGATCATGGTTAGAGATTGGCGATTAGAGATCAGAGATTAGTTGTCTGTGTGCAAATATAGACAATTCATCCCAAGGGCTGTCTAATCACTAACCTCCAGTCTCTGATCACTGAATCACAATTTAGCTCTCGCTGCCCTCATAAACTTGCTGGCGAATACAAATTCGTTCAGTTCTTTATTATCGGTATGCGCAATTTGGTCTTTTGAGCCTTCCCACCACTTTTCGCCGTTATTCAGAAATAAAACATGGTCGCCAATGCCCATTACCGAGTTCATATCGTGTGTTACAATAACGGTGGTGGTGTTAAACTCTTCGGTTATTTCGTTGATCAGATTATCGATCAGGATGGATGTCAGCGGATCGAGGCCGGAGTTTGGCTCGTCAACAAAAAGGTAATTTGGCTGCATGGATATGGCCCGGGCAATGCCTACACGCTTTTTCATCCCGCCCGAAAGTTCGGAAGGATATAATTTATTTTTCCCCTCCAGGTTTACCTTTTTAAGGCAAAAATTTGCCCTGTCCAGCTTTTCGCTTTTGGGCTGATCAGTAAAAAGATTAAGGGGGAAAATAATATTTTCTTCGACGGTCATGGAATCAAATAGTGCCGAATTCTGAAACAGCATGCCTATTTGTTTGCGGATGGGTACGCGCTCCCTGAAATGCATATCGGTAAAATTCGCACCGTCATAAAACACATCGCCGCTGGTAGGTTCGTGCAGGCCTACTATACACTTGAGCAGTGTTGTTTTCCCCGAGCCTGAACTGCCGATGATAAGATTATTCATCCCGGGTTTAAAGGTTGCAGTTATTCCTTTGAGCACATCGTTTTCGCCAAACGTTTTATGAATGTCCTTTATCCCGATCATAAAAAGGTGCTTGAGATAATAAGGTCGGCAAATAATATCCAGATACAGCTATATACAACGCCTTTTGTAGCCGATTGGCCAACTTCGAGCGCGCCGCCAGAAGTATAGAAACCGAAATAGGCACAAACCGACGTGATGATAAAGCCAAAGCTGATAGATTTTACCGCGCAAACGGTAACTATAATAGGATTAAAACCATCGCGTAAACCTGCAACATAGTCTGAAGGCGAAATTTCGCCGGTAACTAAACAAGCCATGTAACCGCCGCCCAATCCCAGTATTACAGAAATAATAGTGAGAAAGGGGATCATAGACAACCCTGAAATAATTTTTGGTGATATGAGGTAGCCTGGTGCATTTACGCCCATAATTTCCAGGGCGTCGATTTGCTCTGTCACACGCATGGTGCCTATTTGCGAGGCAATGCTTGAGCCAATACGGCCTGCCAATACCAGCGCCGAAATGGTAGGGCTAAATTCCAGTATGGTGGAGTCGCGCGAGATACTGCCGGCGATACTTTGCGGCACCAACGGGCTGTTTAATTGGAAAGCTACCTGTATAGTTGCTACTGCGCCTATAAAAACTGAAATAATGCAAATAATACCCAGCGAGCCTACACCCTGCGATACCATTTCGCGCATTACCTCGGCCCAATAAACGCTGAATTTTTCGGGTTTCCTGAAACTTAAACGTAATAAAAGTAAATATCTCCCTAAGTTGTGAAACATTAATGAATATTAAATCCGGCTAAAAATACATTTTTTAACCATGAATTGAGCGAACTCCTGTCATGTAGAAAAAAAATGACGCGAATTCCTCTTAATAATGTGGTAACCGGAAAAATGTTTGGTGCAAAAGGAAGTGGGTGGTCAAATAACTAACCCGGAATATACTAAGGGCTTAGATACAATTATCACCCTGAGCGTTATGCGGTTCGGGCTCGGGTTTAATTTTTAAGCGGGGTCGAAGGCATTAAAACTTAATCAAACAGTTTTTTACCTCTCACAGCTAATGTTGAGACGATCAAAACAATTGGGGTAAGCGTGATAACAACTCCTATAATTTTTATTGCGGTATCCATGACATTTTAGTTTAATGTACATAAGGAGTTATGCAATAAGTATGCCTCGCGTTTAAAGCAGCTAAATAAAGCGCAATAGTCCATTTACCTTGCAGCATTCCGTGTAAAAAGCGGAATAAACGGGCATTAAGTTCTACAATCTATTTTAAAGATCGGGTTAATCTATTAAATGCCTGCCCCTGATAATGATAACGCGGACGATCATCGTCATCGGTACTAAACAGACAACAATTCCTAAAATTCCCATTGCAGTATTCATAGCTGTTTTCAATTGGTATGATACTATGAACAGGAAAAGAGGACTAATGTTCTATTTGGGAAAAGTTTTTTTCGTTTAACTATAAAATATTATAACTAAGAAGAATAGAACACTGATTATCTCAAACACATAACCAGTGATGTTTAAATAGCGTGTTACGCGTTTATTTTTCAGCCATTGCGATACTAATTCAAGCAGCAAAACAAAAAAAACGCAAAAGGCAATGTAAGATGAAAGCCCCCAATTTGACATCGGGCGATGCGAATTGAAAATCACGAAAATATAGAAAACAACGCAAGCCAGCAAGTAAAGCCAGAACGATGGTTTGCTGATGCTTCGCATCCTTGCAGTCGGGAGTGGGGCCAATTCTTCTTCGTCCATTTTTACCTGTAGCTTCAGTCAAAAATACACAAAATTTATGTGCCGGTAATTTTCCGGTCTTCCGTTCACCGCCTTTTTTCCGCGATTTACCGAGAAATTTATTATACTTCCCAAAAAGCGTAATATCGCTTGCAATTAACCATATAAATTTGAATCAGTAATTAAAACTAAAAATGAATAACGCCATCATTACAGGAGCAACAAAAGGCATGGGCCGGGCAATTGCAATTGCGTTTGCCAAACAAGGTGTAAACCTGGCAGTATGCGCAAGGAATGAAAAGGACCTTGCAGCATTTAAAAATGAATTGCAGCAGATCAATCCATCTGTAAAAGTAGTAACGGTAGTAGCCGATGGCAGTAATAAAGATGAGCTGTTAAACTTTGCCGCCGCTGCCGAAGATCAATTGGGGTTTATCAGCATCGTAATAAACAACCTGGGCATGTTTGACCCTGTGAGTATTTTGGACGAAAGCGAAGCCGCTTTTGACAAGCAATTGAATACCAACCTGATGCCGGCTTATCACCTGTACCGCTTTTTTGGGAAGCAGATGATAGCAAAACGCCAAGGGCACATTTTCACCATCTGCTCGGTAGCCGCATTGGATCCTATACCTTCAGCAGGCACCTATAGTGTAACCAAATTTGCGCTGCTGGGTCTTAGTAAGGTAATGCGTGCAGAAATGCAGCCTCATAACGTGAAGGTTACGGCGGTTATCCCCGGTTCAACACTAACAAACTCCTGGAAAGGTACCACAATAGATAAAAACAAATTTGTACTACCCGAAGACATTGCATCAGCCGTGCTCAGTATTTATAACATGAGTACCGGCGCCAATGTGGACGAAATAATAATAAGGCCCTCAACGGGGCAGGTTTAATATAGTCATTGAGGCATTGAGTCATTTGGTCAATGCTGGTTGATTAGAATTTAGGATTTAGATTTTAGAAATTAAAAAAATGGAAAAGAAACTATACAGAGACGAATTCCACAAAAAAGTAGGTGGTGTTTGTGCCGGCTTAGCCGATTATTTTACAGTTGATGTGGCCATTGTGCGCGTCCTGTTTGTTTTGGCGTGCATACTGCATGGCGGTGGCTTGATTGTTTATATTGTACTATGGATTGCTTTGCCAAAAAGGCCGTACGGTTACTTTAACCCAACGGTGGACTACACCGTGCCGCCGCAAAATACCGGCGACCAGGCTACAGGAGCAGCAGGCAATACCTCATTTGGAAATACTTCTTTCGGCAATACTTCTTTTCAGAATGCGCCCTATAGCAGCAATCCATTCCCTAACGAGCCATTCCAGCCGCCGCATCGCACTGCTTCAACGTTTTCCATCATTGCAGGTGTGATATTGATAGTGATAGGTGGCTCTATTTTGCTGAGTAACTTCGATATCATTCCCGACTGGGACATCGAACACTTGTGGCCCATTGCTATTATAGCTGCAGGCTGCGTGGTGATGATCTCCGCATCAGGCTTTAAGAGCAAGAAATTTGATAACCCGGTTTCTCAAACAACTGCCGACGATAAAGCAACAACCAATACTAACGAAACCAACCCGCCGGCTGACGATTCAGCGGCTGTATAAATCACAGATAATTAACAATTAAGATCATGAAAAACGACAAACTGGTACCGGGTATGATCCTGGTGACGATAGGCGCGATATTCCTGCTGAATAATTTTGGATATATTCATTTTCACTGGAGAAATTTGATCTTCATGTGGCCGGTGTTCCTGGTAATAGGCGGTGTAAACCTGGTGCTTGCACATAACCGTACGCCCTGGGCAAGCGTTTTAAAAATAGCCGTAGTGATAGGCGGCTTCGCACTCATCCTGTTCGGCAATTTTAACAACACGCATTGGTGGTCACATGCTACCTGGCATACAGGTTCTGTCAATATTAACGATGATGGCGACAATAATGATTCGGACACAGGTACGCCGGTCAAAGGAAACTCAAGCGGCACATTTACCCAGCCGTACGACGCCAGTATAAAAACTGCCCGTCTGAACATCAGCGGCGGCGCAAATACATTTAGGTTAAATGATACCACCACCGAATTGTTTAAAGCCGACACCAAACAATTCCACGGCAGGTACAACTTGCAGGGCAGTAAGGAAGACTCGGTGTATGTGCTGGATTTTTCTAACAGCCATAGCAGGAATGGCTGGAACTGGGGAAATGACAATGAAAACAATATTGCCGACATCAGCCTGAACACCAGGCCGCAATGGGAAATAAATATCGAGGCAGGCGCCACCGACCTTAATTTCGACCTTTCGAAATATAAAGTTAAGGAACTGAAATTGAGCGGCGGCGCGGGTCAGTTTGTGGTAAAGATGGGACAGCCACTGGAAAGCACTAACATTGATGTTTCGACCGGGGCATCTGATGTGACCATTGAGGTGCCTGAGAATGCTGCCTGCCAGATTCAATCAGACACCGGCCTATCGTCAAATACTTTCGACGGCTTTACTAAAAATAACGACGGGCATTATGAAACAGCAAATTTTGACGCTGCCAAAAATAAGATATACATTCATATCAGCGGTGGCATATCCGATTTTAAGGTGCATAAATATTAGGTTTTAGGTTTATAGTTTAGTTTGAGAGTTGTGACCTGTGTTAGGTTGCAACTTTTTTATTTTAATAAGGATTTAATTCACTAATTTGGTTTGCAATTAGTCACAACCATGCAACCAGGCAGCAACCCAGACCCCTTCAATCCGACCCAGTTTCAACCATCGGAGAATAAAGTAAAACGCAGCCATTTAACGGTACTTATCGTAGTGCTTATTGTTTTGGTGGTAGGTGGCGGATGGCTTCTGGTGAGCAAAGTTAAACACGTAGTGGGCTTGTACCATGATAGAAAGCATGAAGTGCTGGAAGGTAATTACGGCGAAAAGCGCTTCGATACTACTTATGCACAACCATTCGATCCGTCGATCCAGACAGCAAAGCTTATCATTAATGGTGGTACCTGTACCTATGCCATTAATGATACAACCAGCCAAATAATGCAAGCTAATGCACTGTTGTTTCATAGCAGGTACACTCTTAAAGGCCGACAGGAAGGCTCGGTGTACGATCTGGACCTTAGCATGAGATCAAAATCTAAAACGCATTTTGGCAAGCAGTCGGACTCGATCGGCCTTAAACTTAATCCTGCTCCCATGTGGGACCTTAGCGTGAATACAGGCGCTGCCGAAGTTAATTTCGACCTCACAAAGTATAAGGTGCGGCACTTGAAGATAACTGGCTCAGCGGGGGCATTCACTATCAAAATTGGTCAACCTGTTGAACAAACCGATGTTTCTTTCCAGGTAGGCGCCGCCGATGTTACAATCAATGTGCCGAAAACTGCTGCCTGCCGTATTGAAGTTAATTCGGCCATGTCTTCAAATACATTTGACCACTTTGATAAGAACGATGACGGTTCGTATCAAACTGCTGGTTATGCGTCAGCTACAAACAAGATACTGATACACTTTACGGGCGGCATATCCGATTTCAAAGTAAACAGGTACTGATTTACAGTTTAAAAATTGGAAAGTTGTAATGTTGGAAGGTTAAATTTGTCTAACAGAAAACAACGCCGATTTTGGAACATCCTAGTAAATACATACTTGTCATCAATGGCAAACCCGAGGGTCCTTTTTCCATCGAGGAGTTAAAAGCCAGGCACATTAAGTTTGGCGATTTTATAAAAACGCCCGAAATGCCCGACTACAAGGAGGCACACGAACTGGCCGAATTGCGCCAATTGTTCCATTTTGCAAAACAGACGGTTATGCCGCAATACTTTGCCGGGTTGGATCAGCGCCTGCTGGCTTCGGCGCTGGATTGGTTTATCATATCGGCCATTTGCGTAGTGCCGACGATGCTGGTCGCGGTATTTATTCCGGGTCAGGGCATTGTGGTGATGATCGCTCTCAGCCTGCTGGTTATTATCCCGCTGGTTAATTTTGTTTACCATATTGTGATGGAAAGTTCGGCTAAGCAAGCCACCTATGGCAAGCAAATACTGAAGATAAAAGTATGCGATATGGACGGTAACCCCATTGATGGCGGCAAAGCTTTTGGCCGTAATTTTTGTAAATTATTTTCTGACATCACCTTTAGCATTGGGTACCTCATCAGCTTTTTTAATAAGCAGCAACAATGTTTACACGATATGATGGCGGGGACGCTGGTGGTGAAGGAGAGGTTGATATAAAATAATCTTCCTGTTATCTGAAATATCGTTTGGTGTGAAGAACCCTGTAAATTATTATTTCCGACCCGCTGTGTTTGTAATGTATTCCATACGGGAAACGGTACATAGGTGCAATCCTTATATCTCTATATCTTGTCTGAAATAGTTGCGGATCGTCGTCAATAAAGTCCATGGTGTCAAAGAACTCAATAAAGAAATTATCGGTGATCGTAGGATTGATCTTGTTATAGTAGTCTTGAATATCTTCCAGATCTTTTTCAGCCTCAATTCTGAAAACCAGCTTGTAGTTCATTTTTTGCCGGAAAAACGGCTTTTAATATGCTGATAAGAAACATAAGCGGCATTACCGGCTTCTTCCTGACTGATCATACCATCTATCATTTCTTTATATTCGTCGCTCATCTCCAGGTTCAGATGATGTTGGTGCAAAAGCTCCTCATACTCGGCAATAGGTACTATTGCTGCTGTTTTTTCTCCTTTGCTGTTCGTGATAAACTGCGTTGTCATATTCAAATTTAAGAAAAAAAACTTTCGAAGGTTATTTTATTCCCAGCCTGTCCCGCAAAACTTCGCGGTAGGTGCTCCCAATAGGTATCTTAACACCATTAATGCTCAACTGGTGCACTTCGATCATCGAGATATGCTTTACAGCAACCACAAATGATTTATGCACCCGCACAAATTCAGCAGCAGGTATCATATCGAAAATATCGCCCATGTTTTCGCGGATGAGGATTTGTTTATCCTTCAAATGCACAGTAATATAGTTGCCGTCCTTTTCGAGATAAAGTATATCGCTAACCTTTACCTGGTAGGTATGGGGGCCGCTTTTGATAAATACGGTCCCGGTTTCATCTTCTTTTACTGAGGGTTTATTTTGCGATGAAAGCTGGCCCGAAGCCTTATTGACTGCCGCTAAAAACCGTTCGAAAGTAATGGGCTTCAGCAGGTAATCAACGGCATTCAGATTGTAGCTTTCAACCGCGTAATTGCTGTAGGCAGTGGTAAAAATCACCATGGGCTTAGTAGCCAGCGTTTGAATCAACTGCATGCCGTTGATATCAGGCATATTAATATCGAGAAATATCAGATCGATCTTTTCGCGGTTCAAAAATTCGATAGCTTTCATCGGCTGCCGGAATGTGGCTTTCAAATCAACCATGTCGCTTTTTTGGCAATACCGTTCGATCACTTCCAGCGCTTTGGGCTCGTCGTCAATGGCTATGCAATTCATTCTATCGTAATTCCAAGATTGACAATATACCGGTTATCATCGGTTTTTATAGATAGTCCGTGTTTCCCGGGATATAACAGATCAAGCCTTCTTTTCACATTCTCCAGGCCTATACCACTTTTCTCATCCTCCATTTTTTTAACGGTATAAATCGTATTCTCACAGCTAAAAGTCAATTGCTTGTTCGCGACCGAAATGGCAATATCAATTTCGGATGACCGGCCTATCGCAACGCCATGTTTAAAGGCATTTTCGACAAAAGAGATGAACAACATCGGCGCTACAAAAATACCTTCTGTTTGTTGCGGGTAATTAAAGATCACCTTCACCTCGTTATCAGCATAGCGCAATTTATTGAGCAGGATACAATTCTCCAGGTATTCTATCTCTTTTTTTAGTGGGACATTTTCCTCGTTGCTCTCGTAGATCATGTAACGCATCATGCCCGAAAGTTTTGAAATGCCGTCGGCCAGGCTGTCATCGCCTTTTTTCTGCGCCATTGAAAACAGGTTGTTCAGCGTATTGAAAAGGAAATGCGGGTTCACCTGCGACTTGAGGAATTTAACCTCGGTATCCAATTGTACCGCCGCCAGGTCCGAACGCATCTTTTCGACCCTGGTCCATTCCTTCAGGAAGAAATAGGCTATAGAAAGTCCAAATACAATAATGAAAATAAACAATAATATATCAGAGAATCCATCTGTTGCAAATATAAAGGCCTTGGACTGCTGACGCGCGACCTCTATCCTGGCAACATTGTCGGGGACAGGTGGTGGTGGTGCGGTCGACATTCGGTCTATTATAGTATCTTGACCGTTATGAGGTTGTGGTGGTGGTGCGTCCGAAATTCGCTCCATAATAGTATCCTGACCCTGATGAGGCGGCGGCGCCATTAGCATGGCATCGCTCTTGGGATGCGCCGGTAATAAGGTATCCGCATAGTTATCCGCGAGAAAAATAAAGCCAAACCAGGCAATGGGCAGCACCACCCTGACCAATATATTTTTGTAGCGAAGCGCCTTTTTAAAAAGCCAAAAGATATTGCCATAAAATAGTACGATCATGAACCCAAGCGTGAGGAATATATGCGGAGATATTGTACGTCTTATGTCCTCTTCCAGTATACTGCCGTTATGATTGATACGCATTTTAATTTCGGGTTGTGTAAATGACAGCAGCGTATAAAAAACCCCGACCCAGAACGCGATGTGAAGGACGATCTCTATCCAGTCTTTCTTCTTGATCTTAAACATGTTAACAAAGGTAAAATACCGGGAATGGCTTAAAAAATAATGTTACTAACCTGTTAAATAACGGCATAAACTGTTGGTTTTTGAAATCCCGGATAACAAATATCCCTCTTTCATCGGTTTAAAAATGCTGTTTGTACCAAAGTTTTTATGGATTGATGCGCAAAAAATAGTATTGCTTAAAATTATTACAATTATGAAGAAGCAATTACTATTAGCCATAACATTATTGATGGCGTTTATCACCGCTAAAGCCCAAAAAATGGACACGGCGCGGATGCTGGTACATTACAAGTTTACCTGGGTAAGGGACACCGCCAACCGCAATCACCCTTACACCGAAAATATGGTGTTATACATCGGCAAAAATGCTGGCGCATACCGGAGTTACGATGGGGTAGTATATAAAGCGCAATTTAAGAAAGCGTTTGCCGAAGCGGCAGCGGCCAGCCCGGACGGGCGCCCAATGATAAACCGGAGAGGCGTAGGTTCAAACGTTGAATACTACCAGTTTCCTAATGAGAAAAAATTATTCACGGAAGACCAGATAATGATGAACAGTTACTTTGTCGACGGCCAGATTGCCGCCATCCACTGGAAGACCAGCGGTGATACGGCAACTTTTGGTGGTTTGCATTGCCAGAAAGCCACCGGCCATTTTAAAGGAAGGGATTATACCGCTTGGTTTTGCCCCGACCTGCCGGTGCAGGTTGGCCCGTGGAAATTAAACGGCCTGCCCGGCGTGATCGTTGATGCGCGCGATGCAAAAAACGAAGTAGTGTTTCAATTTGACGGCGTAGAAAAAGCGATCCCGACGCCGCCCAAGACCGGGCCGGCAGTGGCAGAAAAAGATATGCCACCGATAATACGTGACCTGGATGACGACATGAACTTGATCGGGACACCGCCAAGGACCATCAAAACCACGCAAAAGGAGTTTGATAAATTGCAGGAGAGCATGAGAAAGAACCCCCAGGCATTTGCACAAGCCCTGGAGGCAGGTAATCGCGCAAGCGGAGATGCGCCTATGGATCATATCATGGTTAGACCGGGTCCTGCTCCCAGGGGTCCGGTGATCAATAACCCGATAGAACTACCGGAGAAAAAATAAACCAACCATAAAATTCAAATGAACACCGTTATGAAAAGAAAATTAATAATAATTACAGCGTTAGTTTTGCCTGGTCTCATGGCCATGGCACAAACGCCCGACGTCGCACAGGTAATGATCCATTACAAATTCACGCATGTGCGTGATACCACTAACCGGGACCATCCTTATACCGAAAACATGGCCTTGTACGTCGGTAAGACTTCGAGCGCTTATCGAAGCTACGACAATATCCTTGAGCAGATCGAATTTAAAAAGCAATTGGAAGCCGCAAGGGCCAATTCGCCTGATGGAAACGTTCAAATTCACAGGAACAAACGGGGATCGGGCGCGGAGTATTTCGAATTTCCCAATGACAAAAAGCTGGCCCGCAAAGAGCCGCTGGTGATGGATACCTATCTCATAGATGACGCTATGCCGGTTATCGACTGGAAAATAAGCAATGACACCGCAACATTCGGCGGCTTGCATTGCCAGAAAGCGACTGGGCATTTTAAAGGCAGGGACTATACAGCCTGGTTTTGCCCCGATATGCCGCTACAGGTAGGCCCCTGGAAGCTGAACGGCCTGCCGGGCGTTATTGTGCAAGCTTATGATGCTAAAAAGGATGTACAATTTATGTTCGATGGCGTAGAAAAAGTGTTCGTGACAATACCTGACAAGCAGGAGAAACTGGATGAACCAAAAAATGATGGCCCCGGCCTAAGGATGATAATAATAGGCGGGGACAATGGCAGCGACCCCAGCATCATAGAATTGCCAAAAAATGCCATCAAAACTACCGACAAGGAATTTAGCAAGTTGCAGGAAGCCATGCGTAAAGATCCTGATGCTTTTGTGCAATCCATGATGGCGGCGCATAATGCTAACCGGCCGGCTGGTTCAGACCAGATGAAGATAAACATCAAGATTGGACCGCAGCCGGTGATCAATAACCCTATTGAGTTGCCGGGTAAATAATAGTGCCAAAAAATGAAAAGGTATTTATTCATATTATTCTTGATGATGGTGGTATTTCAGGCAATTGCACAAAAGCCCGACACAGCGCAAGTGCTGGTACATTACAAATTCAGCCAGGTGCGTGATACCAACAACCGGGCGCATCCTTACACTGAAAATATGGTGCTGTTTGTGGGAAAGTCGTCAGGCGCTTTTAGAAGCTATGACCGCCAGCTGCAAAACGAAATGTATAGACGACAAATGCAGGAGGCGATCAACAGTTCACCCAACGGCAATATCAGGGTAGATCATAAGATCACCGCTTCAGGCACTGAGTATTACCAATTTATCAACCAAAAGAAGCTGGTGCGGAAGGAAGTGATGATGAACGCTTATATCATTAATGATGCGCTGCCTGTGATCACCTGGCACATCAGCAGCGACAAGGCAAATTTTGCTGAACTGCATTGCCAGAAAGCGACCTGTCATTTTAAAGGACGCGACTATACCGCCTGGTTTTGCCCCGATCTACCTATGCGCGTGGGCCCGTGGAAATTGAATGGGCTACCGGGTGTCATTGTCGAAGCCTATGATGCGAAAAAAGAAGTGTTTTTCAAGTTTGACCGGGTAGAAAAAGCGGTATTAGGAGCATCGAAACCCATCAAGGACCGGCACGGCAGAATAGTCACCCCATTGGACGGTGATGCGGATGGCGCTGACCCTAATATCATTCGGGTACCAACCAATGGTATTCAAACTACAGACAAAGAACTGGCGAAACTGCAGAATGCCATTTATAAGGACCCGAAAGTCATTGCACAATCCATGAAGGCAACTGCTCAAAATAATGGCGGCCCAAAACCTGACGTGGATATCAAAGTTGGATTGCCGCCTATATTAAATAACCCAATCGAATTAGCAGAAAAATAACATGCATTTTATACGATCAATCATATTGCTGCTATGCGGCATTGCACTTTCCATGTCCAGTTTTGCCCAGGGAAATATCCATGGGACGGTTAAGGACAGCACAGGTAAAGCGGTGCCATTTGCGACTGTTAGTCTGAAAAACAAGACCAGCAATGCGATCGTGTCTTACACTACAACGGCTGATAACGGGACTTATAGCATGGCACTTCCACAGGGGCAAAATATAGATAGTTTGGTAGTGGAAGTACGGAGCATGGGTTATAAAAACCAGGCTAAAAGTATAGCAGGGGCAGCATCCGTTGATTTTGTTTTGCAGACCGCTGTCAACCAGTTACAGGCAGTGGTGATCAAAAGCAGCAGACCGGTATTGAAGGTAAATGGTGATACACTGACCTACAAGGTATCCGAATTCGCTAATCCGCAGGACAGAACCATAGGCGAGGTTATAAAAAAGCTGCCCGGGATAACCGTAGGCGCCGATGGGACGATCAGCTATAACAACAAGCCGATAAGTACGGTGTATATTGGCGGCGATAACCTGCTGGATGACAAATACAGCATCGCTACCAATACCATCCCGCAGGGCGTGGTTGATAATGTGCAGGTGCTCCAGAATAATCAGCCCATAAAAGCGCTGCAAAATAAAGTGATGAGCGATGATGTGGCCCTGAACCTGACCATTAAAAAAGGCGCCAAACTACAGATGGTGGGGCAGGAAAGCATTGGTGCGGGCTTGCCGGGCAATTATGACGCGGAGTTGAACGCAATGATGTTTAAGGATAAATACAAAGCGATAAACTACCTGAACGGAAACAACACCGGCTATGACCTGACGCAGGACCTGCTATCGCATAATCGCAGCGACTATATGCAGCGTATCGATAATACTGTACCCGCAACGGTGCTTTCCCTGGGTTTTGTCAACACACCCGCTTTAGCCGAAAGCCGTTACCTGTTTGACCAGGGAGGCATTTTAAACCTGAACAACCTGGTGAACCTGAAAAACGGGGTTCAACTAAAACTAAACGCCTATTACCTCCACGATTATCAAAAGCAGGATTATAGCCAGCGAACCAATATTTTCCTGCCCGGCGATACCGTGCATTATACCGAAACGCAGCACAGCCAATACACGCCGGACATATTTCATGCTGAATTTACCACGAACGTGAACCAGGACAAATATTACCTGAATGACGTGCTTTTGATGGACGCTAACCGTTCGGCCTGGAGCTCAACGCTCAATACAAATGGTAATTTGGTCGGCCAGAATTTTAAGGATAACGCCTTCAGTTTTTCTAATGAGTTTAACCTCATTAAAACGATCAGCTCCAATTACGTTATCCAGGCCTATTCCTATTTCAGTCACACTACCGAGCCGGAGAACCGTTTCATTCACCCCAATTTCAACGACTCGCTGTTTAACCACGGCAATCCTTATTCGCAATTGGTCCAGCATGTGAATGTTCCTACCTGGTACACGAATAACTATTTCTCGTTCAAAATACCGGGAAATGTCGTGACGCAGAGTTTCAGGGCAGGTTTTAGCGTGCAATCGCAAAGCCTGGCATCAAACCTGAATGTTGTTCAGAACAATAGCAGTGCAAATTTGGAATCGGACAGCGCCGTCAATCACCTCAACTGGATGAAGAAAAAGGCTTATACTGAATTAGCCTATGATATACCCGGTGATAAGCTGAAAGCCAACCTTACCTTGCCGGTCATTTTCCAGCAGATCAATTATTCAGATACCACCTATGCATTGAACAGGAGCCTAACCCGGCTGTATTTTAACCCTCAGTTCCGAATGAAATACCAGGTCGGCCAGGAAAACTACCTGAACCTGGTTTACAACTACCGGAACCAGGTAGGTACTATCGAAGATATTTACCAGGGCAACATCCTGACGGATTATAGGAGCCTGTACGCCAACAGTCCTGTGCTTACGCTTCAGCAAAGCCAGCAGGCCGGGGCAGGGTTTAATTATCGCAAGGCGCTTACCTTGTTCTTTTTTAGTATTAATGCCCTTTACAGCCATACCAGCGCCAATAATATCGCTTCGAGTATCATTAACAACAATGTGCAGGAGCGCGTAATGCTGCCTTTTGCCAACAGTATCGATTCGTGGATATTGAGCACCTCTGCCAGTAAATATTCCTTTGCATTACGCACCACGTTTAGCGGTGGTATCCAATGGCAAAGCAACCGTTCCGAACAGATCCAAAATAATGTATTGCTACCCTTTAACACTACCACTGAAACACTATCATTTGGTGCCGAAACCAAGGTGAGCGACCAGGTAAATTTCAGCTATAAAGCTTCTGGTATCCAAACCGCCAGCCACTCAACAGCGGATGTTTCGGCTTTTCATGTCGATCAATTGCAGCAGCAGGGCGCAGTATTCTACAACCCGTCAGATGAATTGCAGTTCAAGCTAGCCGGCGAACATTACTTTACACGGCAGGAGGGAAATCCCGACCTGAAATACTTTTTTGCGGATGCTTCGGCAAAATTCAGGATCAAAAAATGGAAAACCGATTTTGAACTGAGCGCCGTGAATTTCCTGAATGTGAAAACCTATAACGCGCTTTACCTGTCTGCTAATACGCTCATCGCCAATTCGTACACACTGCCGGGCAGGATCGTACTGCTGAAAGCGATGTTTAATCTTTAAAAGACTTACGAAGTTTTAGAAACTTCGTAAGTCTGAAAATACTTCATTATTTTTAGGCTGAAAATCAATTATGGCCGAATCATCAAAGCATCCTAAAACCGAGCCTCATAGAGAAAAGCCAGAAGTGTACGTATTGCGCGACTGGAAGGAATATTTGGGCGAATCGTTTTTGATCATCTTCAGCGTTTTGCTGGCGCTGATCCTGACCGAATATATCAATACGCGGCACGAAAAATCGGAAACCAGGGAGTTGCTGAACAACATTAAGGAAGAGCTCATTAAAAACAAGCAAGCCGAAACAGATCAGTATAATTACCAGAAAATGATTTTGAAAAACATCGATTCAGCTTTAAAATCCAAATCCTTCCAGCAAAAAATACTCTCAAATGATGAGTTCCATCTCGATTATATTGCCCCGGAAGGCGTAGTGAACCGCGATCTGAATACGGTGGCCTGGGATATTGCAAAAAGTCATAATATAACCACAAAGGCAAGCTTTGCTTTGATAGCCAAATTGACTGACATCTATAATAACCAGGCCCGGATAGACAAGGTGGAAGAAAAGGTAGCCGAAGTAATACTAAGCCGCGAAGCCAGGAAGCCCGAAAATATTCACGCCACTCTGGTGCTGATGCGCGACAATTACAAAGGCTGGGCGTTTGACCGTGCCCCGGCGCAAATAGCCCGGTATGATAGCGCTATTAAGATGCTGGAGGAGGAGAAGTGAATAGGCTTTTTTAATTAAATTACTTAAATTTGTATTATGGAAACACTAATTGTACATCCTGGCAATAAGGAACAATCGGATGCTTTGAAAACTTTTATGAAAGCTTTTAAGATTTCGTTTGAGGAAGAAAAATCTGGTTACGATCCTGAATTTGTGGCTAAAATAAAAGAAAGCAGAGAGCAAGTTAAAAGGGGTGAAACCCGTGTGGTAAATATTGCTGATCTGTGATCATAGAGTTCACCAAACAAGCTGATAGTGATTTTGCTTATTTTAAAGCAATTGGCAATAAGCAAATTGTTAAAAAAATAAAAGAGATTCTCGAATCAATAAGTAATGATCCTTACCGGGGAATAGGTCAGCCCGAACCTTTGAAACATAACCTTTCGCGTACGTGGTCGCGACGTATTAACCGGGAACATAGAATGATTTATGAGGTTGTTGAGGAAGTCGTTTACATTCTTTCATTAAAGGGACATTACTAACATACCCCATTCATTTCTTCCCAATACGCCATCGTAGTTTCGCATATTTCCTTGTCCTTACCGGCAACCCACCTTAATGATATAGCTATTTGTGAACCGTAATCGGTTTCATGTTTCAGATCGATGACCATTTTCGAAAAGCTACGGCCAAATTCCTGGCTGATGTCTTTTACGTCGGCCCATTCGATGACAATATTACGTTGATAATCGGTAATGCCATCTTCATTCAATTCCAACGCAACCTGGTTGCTCAAAGCAGGGATAAGCAGTTTGATAAGTATAAAAACCAAAAACGCAAGGAATATCACATCTGCCAGGCAAATAATAACCACTGCAAAAGTATTCCCAACCGACCAGGCTACCCTCAGATTATTGAATGTTATGGCGAAGAATATAAGGGGCAGCAAAATACCCAGCAAAGCCGAGTTTTTACTGTAGGGGTATTCGATGGGCTCTGGCATGATTTTCCTAAAATAGGCATTATTTGATTTTTCTGTATATTAGCTTTATGAAAAAGCATGCTGTGATCGAGACGCTCGATTCATTCGAAGATGAATTTGATGCAGAGAAGCTAATAGAAAAGTTATTATTCATTGAACAGGTAGAAAAAGGCTTGAAAGATGTGAAGGAAGGTAAGGTTCACGATTATAAAGAAGTGAAGCAAAAATTTTCATCCAATTAAATAGCAACTAATTATGAAAGTTATAAGTGTTAGCGCAAGACCAGATTATAAGGTACAAATTACGTTTGATGATAGTGTCTCAGGAATAATTGATTTGAAAGGGTTTGTAGCTGCTGGCATTTTTTCAGACCTAAAGGATGAGCAGCTTTTTAATAAAGTTTATACTAATGGTTACTCCATAGCCTGGAACGACGAATTAGAAATAGATGCCTTAACTGCTTATGCTGAAATATTGGGTAAGAAGCCTGAAGATATACTTAGCTTAAATTTCAACCATGCCGCAAATTAGTACTTTCTTAGGCATCATTATACGCATGTTTTACCGGGACCACAATCCGCCTCATTTTCATGCTGCTTATGCCGAATATGAAGGGTTGATTGACATCAATAAATTGGAATTGTTGTGGGGCAGTTTACCACCGCGAGTTTTGGGGTTGGTAATTGAATGGGCTGCTTTGCATCAAAAAGAATTAATGGAGAATTGGGAAAGAGCTAAACGGCAGGAATCAATTGAAGCTATAGCACCATTGGTTTGATAAATCCCCAACCTTTCAACTTTCAAACCTTACAACCTTCCAACATCTTTCGTATTTTTGCACAATGAATGCTGATGCCCTGAAAGTGCTGCCCGGCGGTTATTGTAACTCACTAACCGAATATTCGCGTTTTGTGACCCGCGAGGTACACATTGGCGACGTGCCTATGGGCGGCAGTAATCCCATCCGCATCCAAAGCATGACCACTACCGATACCATAAATACTTTGGCTACGGTGGAGCAGTCCATCCGCATGATAGAAGCCGGCTGTGAGTATGTGCGTATCACCGCGCCCAGCATTAAAGAGGCGCAGAACCTTGCTGAAATAAAGAAACAATTAAGGGCACGCGGCTATACCACGCCTTTAGTGGCGGATATCCACTTTACACCCAATGCCGCCGAAGTTGCCGCGCGTATCGTTGAAAAAGTGCGTGTGAACCCCGGCAATTATGCCGATAAAAAGAAATTCGACCAGATAGATTATACCGACGCCGAATACCAGAACGAACTGGAGCGCATTTACCAGAAATTTTCGCCACTGGTGAAGATCTGCAAGGAATATGGCACGGCTATGCGTATCGGCACCAACCACGGTTCGCTAAGCGACCGTATTATGAGCCGCTACGGCGATACGCCGCAGGGCATGGTGGAAAGCGCCATGGAATTTATGCGCATTTGCGAGATGCTGAATTACCACGAGTTGGTGATCTCGATGAAATCCAGCAACCCGCAGGTGATGGTGCAGGCTTACCGTTTACTGGTAGAAACCATGGTTGCCGAAGGCATGAACTACCCACTGCACCTTGGCGTTACCGAAGCCGGCGACGGCGAGGATGGACGCATTAAATCGGCGGTAGGAATAGGCACTTTGTTGGAAGATGGTTTAGGCGATACCGTACGCGTTTCACTCACCGAAGAACCGGAAGCGGAAGCGCCGGTGGCCATTGCTCTTGTCCAGCGCTACCTTGCAAGGCGCGAGGCGCAAGGTGCAAGGCGCAATACTGACGACGCCAACCGCCACGCGCCAACCGCCACACACAACCCCTACACCTACAAAAAACGCGAAACATACGAGGCCAACGCTTTCATTGGCGGGCACATGGTGCCGCGCGTGGTGGTTGATCTGTCAAAAGCTAATTTAAAGGACCCGGCGATATTGAGTGATGCGGGTTATATTTACTCCCCATTGCTGGATAAATATACAATGGGCGAGCAGTCGGTTGATTTTGTTTATTTGGCGGATGAATTGCCGTCGTTCAATCTACCCGGAAATTTAAAGCAACTGTATAATTATCGCACCTGGCAAAAACTGGCCGACAAAACCCTTTGCCACCCGGTATTTACTTTACAGGAATACATTGAGGCTGAAGACCGTACATCGGCATTGAACCTGGTACGCATCAAAAATTCAGATGTGGAATCAGAAGCTTTTGGTTCGATCCAGGTGGATAAAAGTTTGGTGTTTATCCTCGAAACTGACGAATCACACGGTATGGCCGACCAGCGTCAATTCTTTTTCAAAATGGAAGAAATGGGTCTTGACGTTCCCGTAATTATTAAAAGATCATACGACTTTAAAACTCAAGACTCAGAACTCAAGACTCAAGACTTACAGCTATTTGCATCCACAGACCTCGGTGCACTCCTGGTAGACGGTTTTGGCGATGGGATATGGATAGATGCGCCGGCAGTTGAAACCAAAGTAATTACTTCAACCGCCTTTGGCATTTTGCAGGCGACGCGCTCGCGCATATCCAAAACAGAATATATCTCCTGCCCAAGCTGCGGTCGTACACTGTTCGATTTGATGGTTACTACGCAGATGATCCGCAGCCGCACCAGTCACCTCAAAGGGTTGAAGATCGGCATCATGGGCTGTATCGTAAATGGCCCGGGTGAGATGGCGGATGCTGATTACGGCTATGTCGGTTCGGGCACGGATAAGGTGACGCTTTACCGCGGTAAAGAAGCGGTAAAGAAAAACATCAGTTCAGCGAAAGCGCTGGATGAATTGATCGGCATTATTACCGAGGATGGTAACTGGATAGAACCGGTTTAAATTATCGTATTCGGCACGGGATTATAACAAACTTCCCACCGATTACCCTCCGGATCGGCAAAAAAGCCACTGTAGCCACCCCAGAAAGCTTTTTTTGGCATTCGTATAATATCCACATTTAAAGCTGCCAGTTTTTGCAGGGTTTGATCGACGCGCTTGGGCGAATCCAAATTAACGGTGAGATAAAAATGCTTTTCTACAGAGTTCGGGGGTTGCATGCCTGAATACTCGGCAAATACATCTTCGGCGCACAAGGTCAAAACCGTATTGTTCAGCCTGAACATCACCACCTTTTCATTTTGTGTTAGGATGCGCCATTCCATTACATGGCTGTAAAACCGTTTCAGCGAATTAATATCCTGGGCGGAAATGGTTATGGCGTTTATTTGTGGTTCCATGCAATAATTTTACTCAGCAATTTACAAACTTTAGCATACGCGCGATGTTGATTAAGTAAATAAGATCAGATCATGGCAAAAAGTGTGGCTGACCAGTTAGTTGAAATGCTGGTAAATGCGGGCGTTAAAAGAATATACGCCGTTACCGGCGATAGTTTAAATGAAGTAAATGACGCCGTAAGGCGCAACGGAAAAATACAGTGGGTGCACGTGCGCCACGAAGAGGCCGGGGCATTTGCCGCCGGTGCCGAAGCACAGTTGGGCGGCCTGGCCTGTTGCGCAGGCAGCAGCGGTCCGGGCCATGTGCATTTGGTTAATGGCTTGTATGATGCCCATAGGGCAGGGGCACCGGTTATAGCCATAGCCTCCACTTGTATGAGTACGGAGTTTGGCTCCGAATTTTTCCAGGAAACCAACACCATTAAGCTTTTTGACGATTGCAGCTATTACAATCAAATTGCTACTACGCCTGCACAATTGCCGCGCATGCTGCAGGCCGGGATACAATATGCGCTGAATAAAAAGGGTGTGGCCGTTGTGGGCCTGCCAGGCGACCTGACCAAAATGGATGCCGAGGATATTGCTACGTCCATGCAAAACTATAATCCGGTAGCCGAGGTAAAACCATCCGAATTGGACCTGAACCATTTGGCCGGAGTATTGAATCAGCATGAGAAAATTGTGCTGTTCTGCGGTGTTGGCGCGGCAGATGCGCATGATGAAGTGGTTGAACTTTCAAAACGATTAAATGCCCCGGTGGGTTATTCCTTCCGCGGAAAGATGAGCATCCAATATGATAATCCCAACGAGGTGGGTATGACGGGCTTGCTCGGCTTGCCGTCGGCATTCCATAGTATGCATGAGGCAGATCTGCTGGTACTTTTAGGTACCGACTTCCCTTACACACAATTTATGCCTACCGATTGCAAAATTGTGCAGATAGACATCAAGCCCGAACGCATCGGCAGGCGGGCGAAAGTGGAAATTGGTTTGCATGGTTCGGTAAAAGATACCCTGGTATCCTTGCTGCCGATGATCGATCAAAAAGCTAATGACGATTTTTTGCAGGAGCAATTGAAATTTTATGAGGAAGTAAAAGATCAGATGCAAACCTACGTAAACGACATCGGCGAAAAAGAAAATATACACCCCGAGTTTGTAGCCCACACCATTGACGAAATTGCTGCCAAAGATGCCATTTTTACGGTGGATACAGGTATGTCAAGCGTTTGGGGTGCTCGTTATATTCAAGCCACCGGCAAACGTGAGATGCTGGGCTCCTTCAACCATGGGTCGATGGCCAATGCTATGCCACAGGCTATTGGTGCGGCATTAACTTGCCCGGGCAGGCAGGTAATTGCGCTTTGCGGCGACGGCGGTATATCTATGCTGCTGGGCGATCTGGCAACCATCGCACAATATAAATTACCCATCAAAATCATCGTATTCAATAACCGTTCGCTCGGCATGGTAAAACTGGAAATGGAAGTTGCGGGTATACCCGATTGGCAAACCGAAATGTTCGATCCGGATTTTGCCATGGTTGCGCAGGCTATGGGCATTAAGGGTATGACCGTAAAAGACCCCGAAAATGTGCAACAGGCGTTAAAAGAAGCATTCCTGTACAAAGGACCTGTTTTGGTGAATATTTTTACCGATCCGAATGCACTGGCTATGCCGCCGAAAATTGAGTTTGAACAGGTAAAAGGCATGGCGCTATCCATGTCGAAACTGGTTTTGAACGGGCGCATGGATGAGGTTATGGATACCATCAAAGCCAATTACAAGCATTTGAAAGAGGTGTTCTGAAGTCGGATTCGGAAGTCCGAATGTAAGATTTTGACTTTCGATTTAAGACTTATACCTGGCCCACCACTGTGAGTCGTAAGCGCTTTTAACATCCGTTGGTTTGCCCGGTTCGGGAATAAACAATTCGATATTTTTTTCTTTGGCATATTGCAGCAATCTCTCAATTGGCTCGTACCAGGCATGGGTTGACAAGTTGAAGGTGCCCCAATGAATAGGCATCATTAATTTGCCTTTTAAGGCGAGGTGTGCATTGGAAGCATGATCAGGCCCCATGTGTATGTCGGGCCAGTTTTTGCCGTAAGCGCCTATCTCAAGCATTGTCAGGTCGAATGGTCCAAAGGTGTCACCAATCTCTTTAAATCCGGGAAACCAGCCCGAATCGGCACCAAAAAAGATGTTATGTTTAATCCCTTTGATCACAAATGAGGCCCATAAAGTCTCGTTACGGTTGATGATACCCCTGCCGGAGAAATGCCTTGCCGGCGTTGAGGTCAGCACGGTATCCAGACCGATCATTGCGCTGTCGCCCCAATCCATTTGGGTAATAAAGCTGGAGTTGATTCCCCATTTTTCCAAATATTTGCCAACGCCTTTCGAGCAAAAGAAAGGAATAGTAGTACCGGCAAAAAACTTTATAGTTGCCTTATCCAGGTGATCATAATGGTCATGCGACAGCAATACGGCATCCAGCGGAGGCAACTCACTTAACTTTATAGGCGCGTCAAAAAACCGCTTGGGCCCCATGAACGATAGGAACGAGGCGCGTTGGCTCCAAACCGGGTCGGTAAGGATGCGTTTACCGTCAATTTCAATTAGTATACTGGAATGCCCTATCCAGGTAATTCTTAACCCGTTTGCAGGTTCTTTTTTGTAGATGGAAGTGTCAGTTTTGAACGGTCCCAATGGAATTTTAGGCACAGTTTCGGCATCGTTTTTTAAATACTCCATTAGTATGGGTATCATTTTATCAAAGCCGGCATTGTGAGTAGGTATAGGATTAAGAAATTTGCCCCCTTTTTTGCGGGCCTCTTCTAAACTCATGCACAAGTATCGTAATAATAGTGGTAGTACGTAGGGAAAAAAGAATAGTTGTTTGTAAAAATGATTTTTGAGTCAACATCGACTAGCCTTGAACCTTTATGCTTTCGCCTTTAATGTACCAGGCCGCCCATAAGATCAGCAATGGCTGCAAAATAACCAATCGTATCCAGGCAATAAGCGGCGTTACCAAAAGGCCGCCCAGTTTTAAAGGAGCGTTGCCGATCATGCTGATATGCACCGGTAGAAATGCGAGCAGCATTAATATTATCCCCCATGCAGCGTAGGGGCGGGTTTTGCGGAATATCATCCCCAGCGCAAATAATAGCTCAAAACAACCTGCAAGGATATTGACAATTATGGGATAGGGTATATAGGACGGAATGATGCGATAATACGAAGCAGGGTTATGGAAATGGTTGACGCCGGCTACCGCGTAAAACAAGATCATTAGTATAAGGCCGGGTTTTTTTACTATTTTCATATTATTGTAAACCACAAGTTCAGCATTACCGTAAGTATAAACAGCATTATACGACATATGAACGCTATTTATAAGCATTCTAAATTGATGTGTTTGACAAAGTGTTGACATTGAGTGTCGCGAATACAATTACATTTGTTGGGTTAAAATTTAAACTGAATTGAAGCATCTGAAAATTATTGCTTTTACGCACAAGCAGATCGAGTTGAAGGAATTGGGCAAGCTGGTGATCTGCGGAGAAGACCTGACTGCGAAGCTTCAAAAGGTTAAAATTCAATTTGACATCCCCGAGATATTTTATTTAGCTACCTGCAACCGTGTTGAATTTGTGATGGCAACACACCAGGTAGTAGACAAGCAATTTGCCGAACAGTTTATAAATGCGCTTGAGATCGGTATCTGCTCCGAACATATGAGCGTGTTTTTAGGAGGCGCGTCTATTTACGAGGATCACGATGCGCTTAACCACCTGTTACGCACTTCATGCTCGCTTGAAAGCTTGGTGGTTGGCGAGAAGGAGATTTTGGCACAGTTGCGAAAGGCTTACGAGTGCTGCAAGGAAGCCGGGCTAACCGGAGATTTCCTGCGAATGGTGATGAGCACCGTCGTCAAAACAGCAAAAGAAGTTTATACGCATACCAATATCTCAAAAAATCCCATCTCCGTCGTCTCCCTCGCCTACCGCAAATTAAAAGATCTTAAACAATGTTCAAATGCCCGCGTACTCATCGTAGGGGCAGGCGATAACAACCGTAATATTTCAAAATACCTTCAAAAGCATAAGTTCTCTAACTTTGCCGTGTTTAACCGTACGCTATCCAAAGCGGAAGAATTGGCGGCTGATTTGGGCGGTGAAGCTTTTGACCTGGCGGCTTTAAAAAATTATAATAAGGGCTTTGATGTGATCATTACCTGCACATCGTGTATTGAGCCCATCATTAGTACCGAAGTGTATAAAACTTTATTGAACGGCGATACAGATAAGAAAACCATTGTCGACCTCGCTGTACCAAACGATACCGCACCTGAAGTTTTGATGGAATACCCGGTTAACTTTATCGGGGTCGATTCACTTAACGAGATCGCTAAAAGTAACCTGCAGGAACGTTACCAGGAACTGGTACATGCAGAAAAGATCATCGAGCAAAATATAGCCGAATTTTTACCCCTGCTTAAACAACGCCGCGTGGAAGTAGCCATGCGCGAAGTGCCCGAAAAGATAAAAGAGATCCGCAAAACAGCGCTCGATTCGGTATTTGCCGATGAGATTCAAGGCATGGACAAAGAAGCCCGCGAGATACTTGAAAAAGTACTCAATTACATGGAGAAGAAGTACATCAGCGTACCGATGATCATGGCTAAAGAGATACTGATTAACTCCTGATTTTTATCCTCAAGTCCGTAATTATTCCTGTAATCATCCCTTTAAAATCCTAAATTTGCGCTGCAAATAAAATCCATTGGACAGAACACTCATCATCGGCACCCGCGGCAGCGACCTGGCACTATGGCAGGCAAACTTTGTTAAGGACCGCCTTGCCGAAAATAATATTACCGCCGACCTGAAAATTATAAAAACACAGGGCGACCGTATCCTTAATTTAAGCTTCGATAAACTGGAAGGCAAAGGCTTTTTTACCAAGGAACTGGAAGAAGAACTACTGGCCGGAACCATTGATATTGCCGTGCACTCGCACAAGGATTTGCCTACCGAAAACCCGCCGGGATTAATCATTGCAGCAGTTTCGGAACGGGAAGACCCATCTGAATTATTACTGATATTAAACGACTGCGTGGATGTTCGCCAGAAAATGTCATTGAAATATGGCGCTAAAGTGGGCACCTCATCTAATCGCCGCAAGGCACAACTGCTGGCTTACCGTCCGGATTTTGAGATCAGGGACTTGCGTGGTAACGTGCCCACCCGCATAGATAAATTACGAAGCGAGAAATACGATGCGATCATGATCGCGAAAGCTGGGGTGGTACGTTTAGGTATTGACCTGGATGAATTTCATTCGGAAGAATTGACGCCAAACGAATTGATACCGGCACCTGCGCAAGGTGTATTAGCGATACAGATCCGCGAAAACGATAAGGAACTATTTGCTGCTTTACAGGTTTTGAATCACCCGCATGTAGCAGAAGAACTGGCAGTTGAACGTACGGTGCTGAAACTTTTTGGCGGAGGTTGTCATTTGCCTTTAGGCTGTTATTGCCGTAAGGAAGATGGCAAGTTCCAGGTGTTTACTTCGAAAGCTGAGACCGGCGAGGATTTCCCCGACAGGTTGTTTTTAGAGTCGGATACGACTGACGGGCTGGCTGAAAAAGTAGTTGCCTTGTTTGATAAGAACCGCAAATTGCCGCAAAGTGTGTTCATTTCGCGCGAGCTTTCGGACCAAAGCTATTTCAGCAAAGCGATGAAAAAGCATAAGATACAGGTGGATGCGCGATCGCTGATACGTACGGTACCGGTGATCACAAAGCTTGATCCTTATATTTTAAAAGATACCGACTGGATATTTTTCAGCAGTAAAAACGCGGTAGAGTACTTTTTCGACCTGAAACCGGAGTTACCCGCCGGCGTTAAATTTGGCGTAATGGGGGCGGGATCGGAAGAAGTATTGCGCTTAAAAGGACATGGCTCTCACTATGTAGGCGTAAGCATTGATTCGGCCGAAGTGGCGCATGAGTTTGCCAAGCTGGCAAACGGAACTAAAGTAGTTTTCCCGGGCGCTGAAGGCTCATTGAAGAGCATACAACAGGGGCTGTCTGCCGATACGAAGATCATTGACCTGCCGGTTTATGAAACCGTGCTGGAAGAGGATGTTGAGGGCACCGGGGCAGATATATTGGTATTTACAAGCCCGTCCAACGTGGAGGCTTATTTTAATTATAATTTATTAGAGCCTAATCAGAAAGTAATTGCTATTGGCAAATCAACCGGCAGAAAATTTGATGAGATGGGCACAAAATATATATTGCCCTTTTCGCCCGATGAAGTAGGCTTGGCCGAAGCAGTATTCGGAATAAGTTCATAGTTCATGGTTGATAGTTCATAGCAAATCGCGATGAAAAGCCATGAACCATTAACTATGAACTAAGAGCCGGCTAACGGCTCTGGTATTTAACGATGAGTTTTGGATGTCTCGAAGCATCAGCATAATAGCTTGAGCAAAATATCCTGCTCGTATATTCAACCTCATTTACCAGCGATAATTTGAAGCCATAATTGCTGTTGTTAGTTACCATCGAGCTAACCATATCCTTCACATTAATGTCCGCATTTAAATAAGGTTGCGGCGTATTGGGCACTAAAACCTGGTTAGCTGTTAAACCCGAGGGCTGATTGAACCAGCCGACTGTGGCCGGGTCCCAGGCAGCAGCCACCTGTTGCACCATAACCGAATTATCATTACCAAAATTAGCGTGCACCAGGTCGCCATTTTGCGGTATGGTATCGGAGTACATAATCAGATCGGCCGATAATATGGTTGCATTGGACGGAATACTGCTTAAGTCAAATTTCAAAAGATTTCTTACGGTTATGGGTACGCCTTGTATGGTCCATGCACAAAGCGGTTCTTCTATGGATGTGTGGTTGCTGGCGTCCACCCCGCCAAGCACCCCAATGTTTGTTTCAAAAGGATTATTAGACGGCGAAAGCGTAAGTGTTTGCATATCCGAAGGCTTAACTGTTACAACTACGGAATCAACGGCGGCAAGACCGCTTTGGAGTATTACCATAAATTGAAAAGAATATCGTCCTGAAATAAGCCCTTTAGCCTTTGCAGTAGCCGAACTTTCGTTTATCATATGTGCCTCATTCGGCCCCGATATCTGGCTCCATAAATAGCCCGCAATAGGCCCGGTAGCATTTTCTGCATGCCCCCTTAAGATAATTGAATCTTGTGGCAAGGTAATGGCCGTATCCGGCTCTGCGACTGAAAGAAACTTAGCACCATTGGCCAGTTTGCTGGCAGAAGGGTTAACCGCAGTTTTTTGGCAGGCGCTGATCATCATCAGGCAGAGTAAGGACGCGGCTAAAAAAGTTATCCTGTTTTTCATAAGTGACTGAGTATAGGGTGCATAAATATATTAAAATATATTTATATAATATTCAAATAGTAGTATTTTTTGCTAAAATCATCCCTGCGCCATAAAATGCCTTTAGCAACCGAATAGCTTATATAATTGTAAGCGTTTGCTAACTTTGCAATTCCTGTTTGGCAAGTGACCCTCTGAACGGGAATATAAAGCAAAATGTTACAACGACCAAGACGAAACCGGAAAAGTGAAGTTATCCGCCAGATGGTGCAGGAAACGCATATAAGCGCGGCCAACCTGATATTCCCGCTGTTTATTATTGACGGCAACAATCAAAAAAGCGAAGTGTCATCCATGCCTGGTATTTACCGGTATTCGATAGATAATTTGCTGCGCGAAGTGGAAAGCTGCATGAAACTGGGACTGAAGTCGTTTGACTTGTTCCCAAACATCGAAGAATCGATAAAAGATAAATACGCAACAGAAAGTCACCGTGAAGGAAGTTTATACCTGCGTGCCATCATGGAAGTAAAAAAGAGCTTCCCGGAAGCTTGTGTGATCACCGACGTGGCGATGGACCCTTACAGCAGCGACGGGCATGATGGCCTTGTTGAAAACGGACAGATACTGAATGACGAAACTCTAACTATTTTAGGCAGGATGGCATTAGCGCATGCTGTTGCCGGGGCGGATATTATTGCCCCGTCGGATATGATGGATGGCAGGGTTGGCCACATCCGCAATGTATTGGATGAAAATGGTTTTACGAATGTTTCGATCATGTCGTACACGGCTAAATATGCCAGTGCGTTTTATGGGCCGTTCAGGGATGCGTTAAATTCGGCACCAAAGTTTGGCGATAAGAAATCGTACCAGATGAACCCTGCTAATCAGCGCGAAGCTTTAATTGAGGCCGACCTGGATGAAGCCGAAGGCGCGGATTTTTTAATGGTGAAACCCGCTTTGGCATACCTTGACGTTATAAAATTATTAAAGGATAATACCGAACTTCCGATAGCGGCTTACAACGTAAGCGGCGAATACGCGATGCTAAAAGCAGCTATACAAAAGGGCTGGCTGAATGATCAGCGCGCCATAACCGAAGTGCTTACCAGCATCAGGCGGGCAGGCGCGACGGCGATACTGACGTATCATGCGAAGGAGGTTTTATTAAACAAATGGCTATAATTAATATGTCATTGCGAGGAGGTACGACGAAGCAATCCCGTAGCCGTGCTAGCGAAGAGATTGCCACGCTATCGCTCGCAATGACAAAAGAATAAAAGAATGCTTGATTCAATAAAAAAAATGTTTTCCAGTGAGGGTGATGAGCCGGTTAATACTACGGGTAAGCCGGATATTAGCAGGGAGAAGTCGGCTGAACTGTATGAGAAGTCGAAAACGTTTTTTCCGGGTGGGGTTAATTCGCCGGTAAGGGCTTTTAAATCTGTTTACGGTACGCCGCTTTTTATTGAAAAAGGAGATGGTTGTTTTTTGTGGGACGCTGACGGGAACCAGTTTATAGATTTTTGCTGCTCATGGGGGCCGCTTATCTTAGGGCATAATCACCCTAAGGTAAAGGAAAAGGTTATTGAGGTGATGCAAAATGGAATGTCGTTCGGTGCGCCGACGGCTTTGGAAAATGAGTTGGCCGAATTGCTGTTAAAGAATAACAAATTCATAAAAAAGCTACGTTTTGTAAGCTCGGGTACCGAAGCCGTAATGTCAGCAATACGGTTAGCACGGGGTTATACCAAACGCGATAAGATATTAAAGTTTGAGGGCTGTTATCATGGGCATTCGGATTCATTACTGGTTAAGGCAGGTTCGGGTTTGGTTACTTTTGGCGAAACCTCATCGGCAGGTGTGCCAAAATCATTTGCTGATGAAACGATCGTTGTCGGACTAAATGATGAGGCAGCATTGCGCGAAGCATTTGCTGAGTTTAAAGATCAGATCGCAGCCGTTATCATCGAACCAATACCCGCCAATAATGGTTTGCTTTTGCAGACGAAAGAGTACCTGCAATTCCTGCGCGACATCTGCACCGAAAACGGAACGCTGCTGATATTTGATGAAGTGATCTCGGGTTTCCGCATTGGCTTTGAAGGCGCTGCGGGGCATTACGAAATACAGCCGGATATTATTACTTACGGTAAGATCATCGGCGGTGGTTTACCGGTTGGTTGTTACGGTTCGTCAGTTGAAATTATGGGCAGTATATCGCCTGATGGACCGGTTTACCAGGCGGGTACATTATCGGGCAACCCGGTTGCGATGGCTGCAGGCATAGCACAGCTAACCGAGTTATTGCGCATGGGTTTCTATCGCGACCTGAATAATAAGACCGAAGAATTCGCAGAAAGCATACAGCGTTTTGCCACTGCACGCAATTATAAGTTTAAGGTGTTTCATATCGGGTCGATATTCTGGTTTGCGTTTACAGATAAGGAAACCATCAGCAGGGCAGATGAGATCGATCCGGCCAGCATGGAGAAATTCAAGATCATGCACCGCGAATTACTGAACCGGGGAATTTATTTGGGCCCGTCAGGGTACGAGGTTGGATTTATATCATCAGCCCATACCAAAGTGGAACTGGAGAAGGCAAAACGTGCTATTTTTGAAAGCCTGGACTTAGTATTTAGCAAAAAATAAAGTAGGCAGTTTGCCGTGGGCAGTTGGCATTAAATAGCCATTAGTAACTGCCAACTGCCAACTGCCAACTGCCAACTGATAACTGTAAACTGAAATGAAGAGGCCGTTTGTAATTTTTTACGCACTCATTATCTACGCTTTAGCCGAGCTAACGTGGTGGGGTTATATGCTGGTTAGGCTGCAGCCCGAACGCAAGGCAATGATTTTGGGCGAAGCCACGACATTTGTTTTAGTGCTTGTTGTAGGCGCTATCAGTTTGCACAAGAGCATTCATAAGGAACGCAAGCTGCAACATCAGAAAAAGAATTTTTTGTTATCGGTGACGCACGAGCTGAAATCGCCATTGGCATCGATCAAATTATTGCTGCAAACTATTCAGAAAAGAGACCTGACCAAACAACAGATACAGGATTTTATCGGCAAGTCGTTACTGGATATTGAGCGCCTGGATGATATGGTAGAAAATATGCTGCTTGCCTCAAAAATTGATAACAGGTCATACACTTTCCCAAAGGCGAGTTTCAATTTATCAGCTTTGGTGGATAACATTGTCAACCGCCTGCAACTGAATAAATGCGACATTAACGAGCAGCTTATTAACGCCGAGATCGAACCAAAAATAGAGATCACGGGTGACAAATTCGCGCTGACATCAGTGGTAACCAACCTGATCGAAAATGCCATTAAATATTCCGGGCCGTGTGAAGTAGTTGATGTGAAATTGTATTCGAGAGATGGCAGAACTTACCTGGAGGTTGCCGATCATGGTATTGGAATAGCCGATGTGGAAAAAAGCCGTATTTTCGAAAGATTCTACCGCGTGGGCAGCGAAGAAACGCGAAACACTAAGGGCACGGGCCTCGGTTTATATATTGTTAAAGAAGTATTGGATAAACATGATGCCAGCATTCGGGTGAAGGACAACGACCCGAGCGGCAGTATTTTTCAAGTTGTCTTTGCATAAACACTTAAATAATGGATCACATGCCGAACAGAAAAAGAATATTACTCGCAGAGGACGAAGACCACCTGCTTGAAGCTATAAAACTTAACCTGGAGCTTGAAGGGTATAAGGTATCAACAGCTACCAACGGAAAAAAAGCACTCCAAAGATTTAAAGAGGAACGTTTCAACCTGGTAATACTGGATGTAATGATGCCCGAAGTGGATGGCTTTGTTGTCGCCGAAACGATACGATTGGAAAATTCAGAGGTTCCGATCATGTTCCTGACTGCCAAAAATACCAACGAGGATAAAATTGCCGGCTTGAAAAAAGGCGCTGATGATTACCTGACCAAACCCTTCAACCTGGAAGAATTGATACTGAGAGTAAACAACCTGGTAAAACGCGGTTTAAAAGGCGAAGAACTGAAAGAATTCAACAGCTATAAAATTGGCGATAAAACCATCCATTTTAACTCATTTGAATTGGTGAACGGTGACGGTTCCATCACGCCTTTAACTAAGAAGGAAACTATGCTGCTGAAATTGCTGATAGAGCGCAGGAACGATGCTGTATCGCGCGAACAGATATTAGAAACCGTGTGGAACTATGATGTTTACCCGTCGACCCGCACCATTGATAACTTTATCCTGACCTTCCGTAAATATTTTGAACCCGATCCTAAGAACCCGGTTTATTTTCATTCTATCCGCGGCGTAGGGTATAAGTTTACTGATAACCACTAATACATGTTCAGTAACAGGGCGCGGATAATGGTGATCGTGGTGTTTACGGTCATGCTGGTGTTTTTTGCTTATAAACAGGTACTTGAACTGACGTTATTCAGCCTGATGATGATCGTTTTGATCATTATCGAATACTTTAAGCAAGGCACGCTGGTACTGGCGGCAAAACACTATCACGATAAAGATTATGATGGTGCCGAGGAACTGCTCAACCAAATAAAAAAGCCCGAGTGGCTGCTGAAAAAGCGCCGGGGGGTATATGAGTATATGCTGGGTAATATCAAGCTCCACAAACAGGATTACGAAGCCGCTGCCATGCACTATGAATTAGCGTCGCAGTTCCCGTTAAGGTCGGTGAATGACCATGTGGCAACACTGGTGCATGCCGCAAATATCAATATACGATTAGGCAGATATGACAAGGCTGAAGCTTATCTGAAGCAGGCGATGACCAATGAGGGAAAGATCACAGCCAAAATGAAAGCGGTGATAGAGAAATTGAAAGCAGAATTAAAAAAACATTAACACCCGTAGAGACGCAATACTTTGCGTCTCTATTTTATAATTTAGGGAGACGCAAGTATTGCGTCTCTACATTAATTTATGAGAGATTCACTATTAATAAAAGCAGCATTTTCGGAAAAAACAGAACGCCCGCCGGTATGGATGATGCGCCAGGCAGGCCGGTTTATGCCTGAATACTGGGAGATAAAGAATAAATATTCCTTCCTGGAAATGTGCAAAACCGCCGAGCTTGCCGCCGATGTTACCATGCTGCCGGTTGATCTGTTGGGCATTGATGCCGCGATATTATTTTCGGATATATTGGTTACAGGTGAGGCTATGGGCGGTGATTTGAGCTTCACTCAAAATGTCGGTCCTAAATTTGCAAACCCCGTTCGCTCTAAAGCAGATATAGATAGACTGGACACGGAAGTCGTACACAAACTGCAATATGTTGCCGATGCTATAAAAGTAATTCAACAACGACTGAATGACCGTATCCCGCTGATCGGTTTTGCAGGTGCGCCGTTTACGGTGATGAGCTATTTGGTTGAAGGCGGCTCGTCGAAAGATTTTAAGCTGACCAAATTGCTCATGCACAATGAGCCGGAACTGGCGCATCAACTGCTATTAAAAATTGCAAAAGTTACGGCTGATTACCTGAACATGCAGATAGCTGCCGGGGTAAATGCAGTGCAGATATTCGATAGCTGGGCGCAGGCTTTGGCATGGGACGATTACAAAGAATTTTCGCACCGCTATATTGTTGAGATCATCAGCAAATTGAATCGCAAGGATGTCCCGGTGATCTCATTCTGCAAAGGCAGCTCTGTATTTGCGCCATTAATGGCTGAAGCAAAACCTGATGTGATCTCGATCGATTGGAACGTTGACTTGTTGGATATCAAAAAGCGTTTGCCTACCGGAATAGCTGTGCAGGGTAACCTTGACCCCCATATTTTGTATGCCGATAAGAAAGTAATTAAAGAAAGAATTTACCGCCTGTTCGATCGCATGAAAGGTGAGAACGGATTTATCTTTAATTTAGGACATGGCATTATGCCGGATATCCCGTTTGATCATGTGAAGTACGCGGTGGATGTTATAAAAGAATATAAATACTAATTAAGAATTGTCATTGCGAGCGAAGCGCGGCAAACCCTTCGCAAACATGGCGACGAGGTTGCTTCGTCGTTCCTCCTCGCAATGACAAAATTTGTTAATATGTACCAATACATTTTAGCCATACACATCATCTTTGTAGTCTGCTGGTTTGCGGGGCTGTTTTACATTGTACGGCTATTTATTTACCACACCGAAGCACAGGAAAAACCCGAGCCGGAAAAAACCATCCTCTCCAAACAATTTGAGATAATGGAGCGCAGGCTATGGAACGTCATAACTATTCCATCAATGGTGCTAACGGTAGCGGCTGGTGTCACCATGCTTTGCCTTTTCCCGGCATGGCTGCAGCAGCCATGGATGCATATCAAACTGACCTTTGTCGTGCTGTTATTGGTTTATCACTTTATATGTCAGAACAAAATAAAGCAGATGCGTTTGGGGTTGTTCATATGGTCATCAACCCGGCTGCGTATCTGGAATGAGATCGCTACCATATTGCTGTTTGCTATTGTTTTCCTGGCGGTACTTAAGAATGCCGTGAGCTGGATCTACGGCGTTATCGGATTGATCGTGTTTACGATGATCATTATGTCGGCAGTGAAGATCTATAAGTATTACAGAATGAAGAAATAGTTATTCGATTATTCCTTTGTAAAGATTGTAAACAGGGAATATCAAATCAAAATCATTCCAGTTCAGATTTCCATCAATTATATTAAATTGACCAAAAAGAGTTTCATCTTTATATTTTGAGATAGAGGGGTGAAGTGATTTAAATAGGAAAGGCTTGAAATCGATTAGCTTTTCGGTTCCGTCGTTAAACGAAACCCTCACGGCATAATCACCAATATAATTTGCGGATGCAACTTCAATTACATCAGCAAATGTATCTTCAGTATAATCGTGTATGATTTTCATTTTGTAATTCAATTGCTTCATTAAATAATTTTTTGAAAATAATCTGTTGGCCGGTGGATGGAAAGGGTATTCTTTTATTTATAACACTGTATCCATCATTTAACAATTTTTTATAGCAACAGTCATAGACATTTGCTTTTATTAAAATAACATTTATTTTTTTACTGGGTATCCTTGTGATCAAATCGTCTAAACAGCTATTAATAGGCTTTTTAAGTAACCCTTTAGGTATTTCTGAAAGATCTAAAAGAAAGTAACCATCAGACATAAACCTATTTAATATTTGTCTTTTAATAATTGGAGAACGCCTTTGGTTCCAATTCATATATTGGTCTTTTAGTTTTGGATACAGAACTTCAATTATTCCAAGAAATAAAAAGTCCGCTACTTTTACATTTTCAAAATAAAAAAATCTTTCAATGCTATCAGGGGGCGCCTCTGCAACAATAATGGTTTTTATTTTTGTTGGCCTGTATTTAAGACGTGCTTCGCTTATTTTTCTTTTGATATCATTTATTGTTTCCATTGATTTAGGTTGGTGTATTTTATTCAATATGTGATTCTATTTCACCTCCTCAATCCCCACCAAAACACTCGTCTTCCCTTCGCGTACTTCAGGATTGATACCTACGGTCATTAAAAAATCCCCACTGTAAATGCCTTCTTTGATACCTGATCTTGTGCCGGGATACAAGTTGATTTCCTTGACGCTGTATTTCTTACCGGCATCAAGCCCTTTAAGTTTGATCGGTGTTTTTGTGCCCTTATCATAACGGTTATTAACCAGGTAATTGAACATGATAGCCCGGCTCTTTTTGGTATCAACATACATGATAGATGCCGCATCATTATCCCAGGGGCTTTGCAGGCGGTATTGGTCGCCATGCCATATCGCTTCGGAATAAGTAGCGTAATTTTTGATGGCTCCCTGGCAAAAGGCCAGTTCGTCCGGCGATAATTTGTTTACCGGGATATCAAAGCCCAGTTTGCCCATCATGGCTACATCCACGCGGTATTTGATTGGTTCCTTACCCCAATTGGTGACATGGTTAGAGCTCGCCAGCGCGGGGTAGAGGTAGGAATATTCCCATTGGATAAATACGCGTTCCAATGGCTCGGTATTATCGCTGGGCCAGTACTCTGTAAAATATTGCAATGCGCCATAATCCACCCGACCACCGCCACCGGAGCATAACATCATCGGCACCTTGGGATATTTGGCCCTAAGCTGCGCCATTACTTTGTAAAGGCCTTTTACATAATCGACGTAAAAGTTCGATTGGTCTTTTTCATAAGATGAATACACATTATACATTACTGCATTGCAGTCCCACTTGATATAGGCTAGCCCGGGATTTTTGCTGAATAACCCATCAACGGTATTAAACACAAACTCCTGTACCTTTGGGTTGCTCAGATCGAGCACTAATTGGTTGCGCATAGTATACAGTTCCCGATTTGGTTGTTTTACCGCCCAATCAGGGTGCTTTTCGTATAACTCGCTTTTGGGGTTGACCATTTCAGGCTCAACCCAGATACCGAATTTCACACCATCAGCTTCCGCTTCTTTAACGAGGTGGGCAATCCCATTTGGCAATTTGGCTTTATTTTCCTGCCAATCGCCGAGGCCTGCATGATCGTCATTGCGCGGGTATTTATTGCCGAACCAACCATCGTCCAGCAAAAACAGGTCGACACCCAGCTTTTTTGTGTCCTTAAATAGATCCGAAAGTTTAGCCTCGTTAAAATCAAAATAGGTCGACTCCCAATTATTCAGCAACGTTAAACGTGGACCTTCACCGTCGACGATCTTATATTTTCGAGCCCAGTCCTGCAAATTGCGACTGGCCTCACCGGCGCCATGGTGTGACAAAGTGTAAACCAGTTTTGGCGTTTCAAATGCCTCACCGGGTTTTAAGCTATAGTCGGAAGCATAATTGTTGATACCGGCGATGATCCGTAAATTATTCGTTGGGTCCAATTCAAGGTCGAACCTGAAATTACCGCTCCACTCCAGGTTGGCAAGCAAAACATCACCGTCATCTTCGGCAGATGGTTTGTCCAGCGAAACCATAAAGGATGGCGGTTGAAATATATCGGCGCGCGCACCCAGCTTGCTGTCCAAGGTTTTGATGCCGTGCGTCAATTGTTCTTCCTCGGGTCGCATTTCCTGTGCCCATTCGCCGTGGTATTGTTTCAGCCAGTAACTTTTTGCCTGGATGAGTAAGTTTACAGAAGCATATTTATCCAGGGTGATATTCTTTTTTTCGTGATGTTCAATGGTGCTCCATTGCTCTATTACATCATCATTAAAATAGATTTTATAATGCAGGCTTACCTCTACATCATAAACAGGGTCTTTTAAATTAACGTTGACCTGTGATACATCATCGCTTACCTTATCAACCGATTGGCTGACATATTTCAAGTCAGTCGTTTTATTTCCATCGGCATGGGTAACAGCAAAGGCAGGCTCAAGCAAATTACGGGTGGTACCGGTGTAGGCCGAATTGAAAACCCCATTCCCGTCCAGGTGAAAGAAATGCTGCGTGTATTGATATTCATTTTTGTAGGCCAGTTTTTTACCGAAATAAATTGTGTTGAGGTAGCCGTCGGTGGTTACCTGCAATACAATAGCATTGCTTTTAGTTTCGATGGGAATCAGGGTGCTTTGTGCTTTTACAGTAAAACACCCGACTAAAATACAAGCAATTGACAATATGTTAATTTTGTTCATAGCATAATTTTTTAAAAAAAGCATGTCATTTCGAACGATAGAGAGAAATCTTATACGACTGATATGATTGCCGCAAGTTATTGCGTTTAAGATTTTTTCGCTCCCACCGTCCTAACACAGTCCGCTCAAGATACAGTTCTCCTTCGTTCCTCGGATCGAAATGACATGACGGGTATGGTTATTATTCCTGTTTATAGATCACTCCGTCCTTCATCACAAACTTCACCTGTTTTACCGCTTTGATATCTTCGACGGGATTGCCTTCTACAGCAACCAGGTCGGCAAGCAGCAGGGGTTTAATGCTGCCTAATCCCCTCAATCCAAATACGGTTGCGTTAACTGATGTGGCCGATCTCAAAACATCTATCGGCTTCATGCCATATTCGGCCATTAATATCATTTCGCGGGCATTGTCGCCATGCGGGAAAACACCAACGTCGCCGCCCATGCAAATGGTTACGCCTGATTTAAGCGCGAGGCTGAACATTTCGCGCTTTTTTTGTATCGCCGCTGGTTCGGTGCCGGTTCCATTCCACCCATGATAAGTAGCTACGGCTTCTGTTGCAGCTAAGGTAGGACAAAGCGCGATCCTTTTATCTTTCATCATTTGAAACAGTTCGGCTGTGCCGCCGTCGCCATGCTCAATCGTATTTACGCCGGCCATAATGGCGCGGCGCATGCCTTCTTCGGTGCCGGAATGTACAGCCACGATGCGGCCGCTGCTATGGGCTACGGCGACTGCAGCTTTCAATTCGTCTTCGGTAAAAGTAGGGGCTGCAGTTTCGTTCGGCCCCCAACGGTAATCCACATATATCTTTATTATATCAGCACCATGTCCTATTTGTGAACGCACAGCATGGGTTATACCTTCGGGGCCGTCCGCTTCTTCGGCACCCTGCATGTAGACATTATCGGTAACGCTTTTTGGCCCGTAACTGCCCGTGGCAACAATAGCCCGTGTGGCCACCATCATGCGCGGGCCGGGAATTACACCTTTCGTAATAGCCGTCTTTAATCCCACATCATCATAACCCATACCTTCGGTACCTAAGTCACGAACCGTGGTAAAACCGGCCATTAAAGTTGCTTTGGCACTTACTACGGCGCGGGCGGTTCGCTCGGCGCGGCTCTCAGTTAATACCTGGTCGTTCCAACTTGCTTCGTTATAAGGATGCAGGAACATGTGCGAATGTCCTTCTATCATACCCGGCATTAGTGTCATGCCTTTCAGTTCGATGATTTTTGTATTGGGTGGAACTTTCATATCCGCCGCATTGCGTACCTGTGCTATACGATTGCCCCTCACCATTACCCATACGCCGGTCCTCATCTCCTGGCCGTCAAACAGCCGGTCGGGTTTTAACAGGATGAAAGTATCGCGTGAAGCAGTTTGGGCAAAACAGGAAAATAGGCCGTAAAGGACAAATAGGAAGGTAAGGCCGGCTTTTTTCATGAAGTTGATTATTGATGGGGAAGCAAATTAGGAAAAAATAATTTTATCCCCGTGCAACCATTCAGTATTGTTTTTCATCTTACCTTTAAATGATGTTTTTGGAGCATAAATACACGATAGACGAACTGTTAAAACGATGCAAAGCCGGGGAGCGCAAGGCCCAGGAATTATTGTATAAACAGTTCGCGGCCAAAATGCTGGGGGTGTGCATGCGCTACGCCGTCGACAGGATGGAGGCTGAAGATATGCTGCAGAATGGCTTCATCCGCGTGTTCCAAAAAATGAATGACTACCGGGGCGATGGCTCCTTTGAAGGCTGGGTACGGCGCATCATGGTACACAGCTCGATAGAATATTACCGCAAACACCACAAAATGATGCAGGTAGTGGATGTGGAATGTGAAGGCGCAGAGCAATCGGTAAATGCAGTTGCGGTGGCAAATTTAGACGCAAAGGACCTGATGGTGCTGATACAAAAACTTTCGCCCGGTTACCGGATGGTGTTTAACCTGTATGCGATAGAAGGCTATTCACACAAGGAGATCGGCGAGATAATGAGTATCACAGAAGGTGCTTCAAAATCGCAATTATCAAGGGCGCGCACGATATTAAAAGAACAAATTACCAAATTGGAGGGTAAAAAATATGGATATGCAGGATAACGAATTTGATGCTATTTTCCACTCAAAACTGGATGATTTTGAAGCAGAGCCATCCGGCAAGGTATGGAATGGCATAGACGAAGAATTGAGCGCTAAAAAACGCAGGGCGATATTTATGCCGATACTGCGCATTGCCGCGAGCATCATCCTGGTGTTGGGTTTGGGAATATTGTTCTTTTACAATCGGGATAAAGCGGTTCCGGTTAAGGGTGGAAAGGCTGGCCTGGTGAAAACCGTACAACCACAAGTTAAGCAACCGGAAACAGTTGCCCCGGTAAAACAACCGGAACCTGTAAAAACAGCAGTTCAGCAGCCGGTTGTGAACAGCATTGCCCGTTTCGTCACTAACAAAAAAGGGCCGCAACAGGTTAAGCCGGCTCAAAAGGATGTTATTATTGACCTTCCTGTACCCGGGGTGGTGCAAAAAGTAGTACCGCAACAATTAATAGCTGATGTTGAACCGCCAAAGAAAACCGACATTACCCAGCCTGTAGTGCCCGGCCCGGAAACTCCATTGGTGACAAAAACGACTGAGAATATTGGATCAACCCAAGTAACGCCACAACTAACTGCCCAGGTACTGGCAACCGATGCGGCTGCAAAGCCTGCCAAAAGGCGCGGCATCCACAACTTTGGCGACCTGGTGAATATTGTAGTAGCCAAAGTGGATAAACGTAAGGATAAGGCTATCCGGTTTACTGATTCCGACGATGATGAGTCGACAGTTACAGCGGTTAATATTGGGCCGGTGAAAATTAATAGAGATGCGGAGAAATGATGTGCAAATGTGCAGATGAATTAACAAAAATCTTGAACAACAAAATCGGTGTAATCAAAAAGACATCGGTGTAATCAAATAAAATAATATGAAACATTTACTAATTACCGCCATGATATGTGCGGCTGCAAGCGGTGTGTTTGCGCAAAATTCTAAAACCGACAGCGTTAAGGCATCAGCCGATACCGGAAAAAATAATAATGGGCGTAGCTGGGAGTGGCATAGCGGAAACAATGATGATAACGACCATAATAATAAAAACAGTCATCATAGCAATACCTATCCCAAAGGTTTTATGGGTATTACCTTTTCACGGTTCGACTTGGGTTATGCTGTGCTGACAGATCATGGCAGTTTTACCCTTTCGCCTCAGAACCAGTTTTTGGATTATAACCAGTGGAAAACCAGCAATGTAGGTTTTGATGTGTTCCAGATGGGCGTAAAGCTGACCAAGAACTTTAAAATGTATCTATCCGGCGGGTTCGACTGGACGCTGATACGCCTGAGGAATAATATCGACATCGTACCCGGCCAGCCGGTATTAACCTGGAGGCCCGATAGCGTGCACCTGCACAAAAACAGGCTCTCGGCCAGCTACTTCCGCGTACCACTGTCGTTTGATTTTCATTCGGACAAAAACAGCAATGGCGACCGTTTTAACTTTGTGTTCGGTCCCGAAGCGGGCTTGTTGATGAACGGCATGCTGAAACAAGTGAGCGCAGCCGATGGCAAGCAAAAAACAGATGCCGGTTACAACTTCACCAAGATACGCTACGGTGCCTTCATGCGCGTAGGCTACGGTGGCTGGGGCGTGTTTGCCAAGTACTACTTTAACGATATGTTTGAGAACAGTCCCGACCAGAAGGGGGTAAAAACCTTTTCATTTGGGTTGACGTTCGGGTTTTAGTTTGAATACCGGTAGCTATCGGTACCCTATAAGTCCGGAAGTCAGAAAGATGGCTTCCGGACTTTTTTATTTTTACCCCAAAAATGGCTTTCGGACTTGCGCGGACTTTCCGACTTTCGGACTATATTTGTTCCAAATGTCCGCTTTCTTTCAAACTACAAACATTACAAAAACCTATCCCGGCGGGGGCGGTGTAAAAAACATCAGCCTGCAGATACAGCCCGGACAGGTGACCGCTATTGTGGGGGCAAGCGGCAGCGGGAAAAGTACCTTGTTGCGGTTACTTTACGGGCTGCTTTCGCCGGATAGCGGCGAAGTGCAATTTCAGGGCGAACGCATTTGGGGGCCGACCGAAAAACTGATCCCCGGGTACGACGCCATGAAAATGGTTACCCAGGAAGAGGATGACCTGAACCTTTTTGCTAAAGTTTGGGACAACGTGGCTATCCTGCTGCCCAGTACCGATCTTAAATCCAAACAAGAAAAAGTAGAGAAAACACTCCGGCAGCTGAATATGCTGCAATTAGCCGATAAACGCATAGCTGACCTCAGCGGCGGCGAAAAACAGCGCGTAGCCATTGCCCGCGCACTCATTACCCAACCCGAAGTTTTGCTGTTGGACGAACCCTTTAACCAGGTAGATACTTCCTTTCGGGATGGTTTGCAGGAGGATATCCGTCAGATCGTAAAGGATACCGGCCTTACCGTGATCATGGTATCGCACGACCCCGCCGAAGTCCTCAGCATGGCAGATGAGCTCCTCGTACTACAAAACGGCGAAATCATAGAAGCAGGCCGGCCGCAAAAGATATATAACGACCCCGAACACCTGTACACCGCCCAATTGCTGGCCCGCTGCAATGTGTTGACTACCGCCGAAGCTGCCGTTTGCGGCATCAAAGCCAGTAAGGAACACGTGATGCTGTACCCCGAATGGATAGAACCCCGGAAGGGATTCGGCAAAAAGAAATGGGTGGTAAAACAGGTGCTTTTCAAAGGATTCTACGAAGAACTTTTACTTGAAAACAATGGCGTATCCCTCCGCATCCTCAACGGGCAGGCGGGGAAGTACGGCGAGGGCAGTAAAGTGAATTTGAAGTTTGTAAAGTGGCTATCGTATTGATTTACAGCGCCCAGCGGTGTTTCATTTTTGAATGCGGAACACCCGGAACGTTTTGGAACGGTATTAAAAGTTAATAAAACTAACTAATAGTTAATATAAGTGATTTTAATCTCTTTTACCCTCTTTATCGCGCAGCGAAAGAGAGGGTGGTCGAGCGGCTGAGCTACGACCGGGTGAGTAACGGAGCGCGTTCATTACAGCTATTATTGCTTAACTTAATGACATTGGCGCAACGCCCGTGCAGTATGAAAGTACAGCGCGGCCCCGGACATCCGGGGCAACGCCCAAAAAACACTTCTTTTACCCGCACATCCGCCTATAACACCTCATCATTTCATCACTTTATTGCAAATAATGTATAACTTACGGCACAAAACCACCACAATTCACCATCATGGAAACAGGCTACAAATCCACCGAAAATGGCTACAAAAATGTTAGCTGGCTGTTTGTCGCCATATTCGGCATTGTTTTTTTAGGATTTTTCAAAACCTATTTCGGGCTGTTCCCCAGCTTTAATAACGTTACCGCCATACAGCACATCCACGGGCTGCTGTTCACCACCTGGTTTGTGCTGTTGTTTGTGCAGCCGCTGCTTATCCGCTACGGTAGGTATAAGGCGCACCGTATCATTGGCAGGTTTACCTACGTGCTGGTACCCTGCATCATCATATCCATCCATTTCATTGCCCGCGAGGCTTATTTGAACGCCGTGGCCGCACATACGCCCAGGGAAAATGTCCTCGCCAATACGTATTTTCAAGTCTACCAGATATTCGATTTTGCCGTGCTGTACCTGCTGGCTATCATCAACAAGCATCGCACGCCCTACCACATGCGCTATATGATCGCCACTTCGCTGGCCATCGTTGGGGCCGGTATGCGCAGGCTTTTAGCGCACGTATTGCACCTGGACGCCGAGGCCCTACTGCTTGGCTTTTTAATACCCGACCTCATCCTCCTCGGCCTCATCGTTTACGACCTGGTAAAAGGCAACAACGCCCGTGCCTATATCATTGCATTCATTATCCTGGCGGTATCGCATTATGGTTTTTATTTCATACCCCATTCCGCGTTATGGCAATCGGTAGCCGGGTATTTCGTGCGATTTTTTTAATGGTGCAGTATCGGTTTTTTGGCTTTTCCCGATCTTAACTTTTTAGTTTATATTTACCAAAAACCTGCTTGTCACCCATCATGAAACCTATATACCCCCTATTACTGCTCATTTTTACTGCAATATTTGTCATTTTTGGTTGCAAAAAGGACGAAGGCAATAAGCCCGTTAAGCCTTATAACGGCCCGGCTATGCAGGGTAAATCCGTCGCTATATACCCCGACGGCGGCGTTACCTTCACAGGCACTTTTTTGAAAGTTCCCGACAGCCTCAGATCTTATGGTTTCATCGTTTCGGGCGACAGCCTGCTGCATACGGACGTGCTTTATTTCCCGGCCACGGGCCCTGCGGCGCTGGGCGATTTTAAAGTGGATGCCAACGCCGGGCTGGTAAAAGGCAAAAAATATTACTATTCACCATTTTGGTCTGCTTACTCCGAGCAGATCGGGGCCGGGTATTACCGCCAGGTCACCTATTTCAACATCAAATCCTTCAATTCCGACGGCTCCAAAAGCATTAAGGTCGACTCGATATACCCGCTGAAAGCCGACATCGGCGATACCATCACCATCAAAGGAAAATATTTCGCCAACCAGGGCCTCGGCGTCACCATCGGCGGCCAGTACACCTATTTCCTTGCAACCGATAGCGTTATCAAATTTACGGTGCCCCAATCGCTCAATACCTTAACGCCAACTATCGTATTGCAATACACCGGCCATGCCGATACCGTGGGCAAAGGCTTTACCTTAAATACGCCCGTTATCAGTTCGTTTACGTCTACCGCTACCTTCAGGGATACTATAACCATCACCGGCGACCATTTCGGCTACGCCAATAATTTAAACGAGGTGGACCTTGGCGCTATAAAAGCAACCATCGTTAGCAGCAGCCGCAAGCAGCTTAAGGTCATCATACCCGATAACGTACCTACCCTTAACTCCACGCTCACCGTAAAGGCGCAGCTGCAGTCTGTTACCTCGCCATCGCCGTTCCGCATCCGCCGGCCGGTTATTACCTCGGTAACACAGTCCGCCTTAACTAACGACCTCATCACCGTTACCGGGAAATATTTTCACCCCCTAACCGGTTATGATGCGCTGTATTTTGAGCATGTAAGCACGCCGGCAAACTCCGGCACAACCACGCAAATAACGGCCAGCCTGCCGCCGGGCCCATACCCGCGCCGGAAGGTGGCAGTGGCCGTAAAGTTTTTAGATACCGTTATCAACTGGTCGCAGGATATAACTTTGAAAGATAAGTGGGTTTGGGTGAGCGCCATGCCGTTTGCGGCCGATGGGGCGCTCGGGTCGTTTACCATCAACAATACCTCGTATGTGGTGGCGCCGGCGGTCATTACTTTAGCACCGATGGTTTATTATTTGTGGAAATTTAACCCGGCCGACCTCACCTGGCAGCAGATCAATATCCCCTTTAATATCACTTACGGCATCATGGCCTCCACCGCCAGCAAAGCTTACCTGTACACTACAGGCATCACCGATAATTTTTGGGAGTACGACCCCGCCTCCAACACCTGGACCGAAAAGGCCACCTATCCGGCGGGCACGCGCTATGCCGCCACCATGTTTACCATCGGCGCTAAGGTGTATTTGGGGTTAGGGCAGGGGGCAGGGCTTTACGGCGGCAATAACCCGCCCGATAACACGCTTTATCAATACGACATTGCCTCCAATACCTGGGCACAAAAAGCCAGCTACCCTGCCGACAGTTACATCGAGGTGCTCAACGCCACATCAATGGTGTTCGGCAACAAAGCGGTAGTGTTTGGCGGCGCCAATATCCAGAATTACGATAAGGTGTACAGCTACGATGCCACTGCCGACACCTGGGCGCCGCTGGGCGATTTTAACAGCAATACCGGCGGCAAGAACGCCTTTGTTTATAACGGCTACGGTTTTGTGGCCGGCATGGTATCCTATTCGTTCCCGGCGTCCGATTACCGCAGCTGCTTTAAATACAACAGCGCCACCGATACCTGGGCCATGCTGCCCGACGGTATTGGCCAGGTAGCCGGCCTCGGCGCATTGCAGCCGGGCTTTACCTTCATCAACAACGGTATCGTCTACGAAGGCGGCGTCGACGGGCCGTATTCGCAGTTGTACTCGACGAGTGTGTCGGGATTGTGATAGGAAGCAGGATTAGAATCCCCTCCCTGGAGGGGGCGCGAAAGATAGTGTAGTGGCAGGGGAGGGTTACGGAGCCGTGAATATAGTATCACCGTGAATTTAAGCGATGCACTATGCTAATTCATAACTGCTAACTTAATTTGGGTGTTTCCCGCTTATAGAAGCGGCCCGCGCTAGGAGGCCTGTCCCCATGTCAATCGGGATCATACGGCCAGATTACTATGATTTTTGTCGCTGCCTAACAAACTATGTCATTGCGCAGATCGGCGTAGATATTGCGACGTGGACATCTCGTCTTATGAACAAGTACTTGCGGTATCTTTATTGCTAGGAATAGGTATGCCACATATATTACTAAAAATATTAGTATATTTTATGGCTTAAATTTCGTACATTTGGTAGAACTTAAGCAACCTTACTCAAAACCAGTTTATTTTCCACATAGCCAATATCGATGAGCAAGATAAATATCCAAGGGACGATTGATAATATTAGGAGCAAATCAAATGTTTACACTCCGTTAGTGGAGGCGGTCGTGAACGCAATTGATTCAATCAAAATAGGGAATATCCAAAATGGCCAAATCACAATTATCGTTAAAAGGGAACAAACGATTTTCGAGGATAATTCCTTGGCTAACATCGAAAGTATAGAGATTCACGATAATGGCATTGGTTTCACTCAAGAAAATCGCGATTCGTTTGACACTTTATATAGCTTACTAAAAAAGAAAGATCTCGGGGGCAAAGGATTTGGACGATTCATGTATTTAAAATATTTTTCTGATGTGAGGATTGAGAGCCATTATAAGGGTTTAGATGAAATATTTTATCATAGGAAATTTACATTTGGCAAAAAGGACGAAATCATCGTTAACGAAAGCAATGAGCCGTCAAACCTGACCAATAATTCTACTACCCTTTACTTAAATAACCTTCAACAGGACAAAAGCCTTGATAAAGAGTTAGAGACTATTGCAAGAAAGCTATTGGAAAAACTGTTAATCTTTTTTATTAATGAGGATTTCGGATGCCCGGAAATAATCTTAAAAGAATTTGATAATAGTAATCAAATTAATTTAAATCGTTACTTGAAGGGAGATCATGGTATTAGGCTATTGGCCACAAAAGATTTTGAATTGAAAAGCTCAGATGGGGAAAAGAAAGAATCTTTTATTGTCAAAATATTTAAAATCTATTTTTCTAAAATTGAAAGCAAGATTATTTTAACTGCTGACAATCGCGAAGTGACAGAATCATCCTTGCATAATTATGTTCCCGAATTTGAAGATGAGTTCTATGATGAAATAGATAATGGTAAAAGGATAACTAGAAAAAATTATGTTATTAAAACATATGTATTGGGAGACTACCTTAACTCCAGTGTTTCATTAGAAAGGGAGTCGTTTAATTTCGACAAAGATAAAGTCGATTTGATGTATAACTTTTCGCAACTTGATGTTGAACGAGCGGCAGCGATGACGACAAAAGAGGCGTTCATATCTGATGTAAAATTACGGGCGGAAAAGAAACAAAAGCGGATATATGATTATATCAATACTGAGGCCCCTTGGCATAAATCATACATTGCAGATGTTGATCTTACATTATTTGCATACAATAGTAGCCCTGAAAAAATTGAGATGGAGCTTCAGAAATATAAATTCCATAAAGAGCAAGAGACAAAAAAGGATATTCAATCACTAATTAATGCAACAGAAGACTCGGAATTTGACACTCGAATTAATGATGTGATGAATAACGTAACCGAGATGGGCAAAAGTGACTTGGCGCATTATGTTTGTACGCGTAAAATAGTCCTTCAAGTATTTGAAGAACTTCGCAAAAGGAATGAGGATGGTAAAGCCAATCTTGAAAAGGATATTCACTCATTGATTTACCCAATGAACCGGGACTCGACCAATACCGATTACGAACAACACAATCTATGGCTTTTGGATGAAAGGCTTGTTTTTTCAGAATACATAGCATCAGACCGTAAGATTTCTAAACAGCTGGGCGCTCTTGATGAGCCTGATCTTTTGATTTTTGACATTAAAAAATCCTATAGAAATGGCGACAATGAATTTAGTAACCCTTTAACAATTTTTGAGTTTAAAAGACCTAAAAGGAATCACTATACACAAGACGATGACCCGGTGTTGCAAATAGGCAGATATTTGGATAAAATTCGACAAGGAAAATATGAAATGCCAGAAGGGGTGGAAGTTATTAAAGTTAACGACTCTACGCCGATTTACGCATATGTCGTATGTGACATTGTAGATAAAATCCATGATTTTGCCCGTCAACATCAATTAACAGTTAGCGCTGATCAGGAAGGATACTTTGGTTTCCACTCAGGCTACAAGATGTATATTGAAATAATTAGTTTTAAGAAGCTTCTCAAAGACGCGATCTTACGCAATAAAATATTTTTCAAAAAACTTCAGATGGAATAGGAATTTCCAATTTAACGCGGGTCTTGAGCAATAGTTTATCCACACAGTAAATACCACTTGTGGGTATCACGCTAAAACAATCATAGTTATCCTTTAATCAAATAAATCATGGTTCAGACAAAAGGAGCAAGAAATTGCGTTAGTGATGGAAGTGGATACCGGCCAGGTGATTAAGGCCTGTGTAGTATGAACGGACAGCGCGGGCCGCTTCTATCAGCGGTAACGCCCTAAAATACGTAGAGACGCATAATTATGCGTCTCAAAATAATATGTCATTCAGAGACGCATGATTATGCGTCTCTACAAACAACAGACACATACCTCCAAAAACACCCCTTTTCCAAACACCCGGAACAATAAGACACCACGATCATCCAAAAGTTTCACCCCGTGGATAACTTGCTGAAAGTTAATAACTTTTGCGGTTTATTTAACGCATTTTGAGTAATTGTGGTACAGCGTTTGCCGTATATATGAGCAAAACGATTATCATGAAAGATCAAATCATAGAAGTAAGCGACAGGTTCCCTTTCTTCCCGCAACTGGCCCAGCCAACCGTAACGGCAGCCACACCCTCTTACCCCGACGGCGCTTTCTGGATGCAGGTGTACCAGCCTTTGAGCGACTGGCGCAACCCTTTGCCTAACAGCCGCATCCTGTGCCCCTGGGCCATGGCCGCCGAACTGGAAGACGAACTAACCAACCCCGACCGCCGCCGCAACCTGATGGAAGCCCTCAAACGCGGCCTCCGGATCATCCGCCAATATGGTCTGCCCGCCGCCCGCATCACCTTCGCCGAAGATAGGGCAACACGGGCGATTACTGTGTGGGTGGATTGAGGTTAGTGATTGGAGACTGGCGATTAGAGATTAGTTGTAAACCACCTATACCGATTACTTTACCCAAATTAAGAAAGCGTAGGGCTGACAAAAAAGCGGGCCGGGAGTATGGCGGGAATGGCGGTTTAGCTTTTGCAATGTGCGAAGCACGGAAAAAGCGTTAAGAACCGGCAGGGCGGGCTGAAGCTTTTTTTTGTCTTGATCTTTTGGTTACTTTTCTATCAAGAGAAAAGTAACTAGGCCTCAGCGGCTATGAGCTGAACGATTATTGTAACTATCGATAAATACCTATCGAAGGAGCCCTTAGCAACCTTACCTCAAAACACCAACTTTCTCACCCCTCACCCTCATTTCACGCCGAAAATCGGCCCTTTGCTATGCATGCATAGCTACTATACCGAATACCGTTTTTAACTTTGGTATAAGGCACTACAAATTTTGTTTTGAAATAACTTATATTTACAGAATTATTTGTATAATAAATGTATTTTAATAAAATTAAATACTAATTGAAAAAAAATTTTTGAAGTATTGCGGTTCGCGGCGTATCTGGCTAACTTACAAATACTAATTATTGATAGAACTAAAAACGTTTTTTTTTAAACAACCAATACGAATAATTAATACAAAATATACTAATCATGTCACCTGCTACCGCCGAAAAAACCGAGCTAAACAAATACAGCAAGCACCTCACCAGCGACCCTACCCAGCCAGCCGCACAGGCCATGCTTTACGGCATCGGTTTAACGGACGAGGACATGAAAAAGGCGCAGGTAGGCGTAGCCAGCATGGGTTACGACGGCAATACCTGTAACATGCACTTGAACGACCTTGCCAAACTGGTAAAACAAGGCGTATGGGAGGAAGATTTAGTGGGCCTGATATTCAACACCATCGGTGTAAGCGACGGTATGAGCATGGGCACCGAAGGAATGCGCTACTCGCTGGTAAGTCGTGATGTGATCGCTGATTCGATAGAAGCAGTATGCGGCGCGCAATATTATGATGGATTGATCACCCTCCCGGGCTGCGATAAAAATATGCCCGGCTCGGTAATGGCTATGGCAAGGCTTAACCGGCCTTCTATTATGGTATACGGCGGCACCATCAAACCCGGTCACTGGAAAGGCGAGGACCTGAACATTGTTTCGGCATTTGAGGCCCTGGGTCAAAAGATCGCGGGCACCATTACCCCCGAAGATTTTATGGGCGTCGTAAAAAATGCCTGCCCCAGCGCCGGTGCCTGCGGCGGTATCTATACGGCCAACACCATGGCTTCGGCTATTGAGGCTTTGGGCATGAGTTTGCCTTACAGCAGCAGCAATCCAGCTTTAAGCAAAGAGAAACAACAGGAATGCCGCGATGCCGGCAAAGCCATCAAAATATTACTGGAGCGCGACATCAAACCCTCCGATATCATGACCCGTGCGGCATTTGAAAACGCCATTGTCACTATCATGGTGCTCGGCGGAAGCACCAACGCGGTGCTGCACCTCATCGCCATGGCCAAGGCTGTAGGCGTAAAGGTAACGCAGGATGATTTTCAATCTGTTAGCAACCGTATCCCGGTACTGGTTGATATGAAGCCAAGCGGCAAATACATGATGGAAGACCTGCACAACGTGGGCGGCGTACCGATGGTAATGAAATACCTGCTGCAGCAAGGCTGGCTGGATGGCAGTTGCCTCACCGTTACCGGCAAAACTTTGGCCGAGAACCTGGCGGGTATTCCCGAAGTTAATTTCGATACACAAAAAGTGCTTATGCCGGTCGAAAAACCTATTAAGGCAACCGGTCACTTAAATATATTGTACGGTAACCTGGCGACTGGCGGTTCGGTAGCAAAAATTTCCGGTAAGGAAGGTGAGCGTTTCGAAGGCCCTGCAAGGGTTTTCGATGGCGAGTTTGAGCTGATCGATGGCATTACAAGTGGTCGCGTAAAACCCGGCGATGTAGTGGTTATCCGCAACATCGGTCCCAAGGGCGCGCCGGGTATGCCGGAGATGCTGAAACCAACAAGCGCCATTTTTGGCGCCGGACTTGGCGCTTCGGTAGCTTTAATTACCGATGGCCGGTTTTCGGGCGGCACACATGGCTTCGTTGTTGGCCATATTACTCCTGAAGCATACGACGGAGGTAATATTGGTATCGTGAAGGATAACGACGTAATTGAAATAGATGCCATTAACCGCACCATCAATCTTAAAATTTCAAATGAAGAGTTAGCTTCCCGCAGGTCCGAATGGAAACAACCGGCGCTTAAAGCAACCCGTGGATTATTATATAAATATGCAAAAACCGTTAGTTCGGCAGCCGAAGGTTGCGTGACCGACGAAATGATTTGAACTAAGATTAATAGGATCAAAGGATTATAAGATTTTTAAAATCCGAATTCGAACATTCGAATTCCGAAATAACTAACGATATGGAAGTTGCACAACAAGAAACACTAACACCCGCAGCAGAGAAACAGGCCGTTGAGGTAAGTGGTTCGGTAGCCTTATTGGAGGCGCTGATCATCGAAGGTGTTGAAACGATATTCGGGTATCCGGGTGGCGCTATTATGCCCATTTACGATGCCTTATACGATTACAACGATAAATTAGAGCATATCCTGGTCCGCCATGAGCAGGGCGGTATTCACGCCGCGCAGGGCTTTGCACGTACCTCGGGCAAGGTGGGTGTGGTATTTGCTACCAGCGGTCCGGGTGCAACCAATTTGGTGACCGGCTTAGCCGATGCCCAGATAGACAGTACGCCTTTGGTATGTATCACCGGCCAGGTATTCGCACACCTTTTAGGTACCGATGCTTTCCAGGAAACAGATGTGATCAACATCACTACCCCTGTCACCAAATGGAACTACCAGGTAACTGACGCCAATGAATTGCCCGAAGTGTTAGCCAAGGCATTTTATATTGCCCGCAGTGGACGCCCTGGCCCCGTTTTGATCGATATTACTAAAAACGCGCAGATACAAAAATTCCAGTTCAAGGGCTATACACCCTGCAACCATATCCGCAGCTACAGGCCAAAACCTATCGTTCGCCCGCAATACATACAGCAGGCGGCAGAGCTGATCAATTCAGCAAAAAAACCCTTCATCCTGTTTGGGCAGGGCGTGATATTAGGCGGAGCCGAAAAGGAATTCCAGGCGTTTGTTGAGAAATCTGGCATCCCGGCTGCATGGACGGTTTTAGGCGCCGGCGCTATCCCTACAGATCACCCATTAAACGTAGGTATGCTCGGTATGCATGGCAATTATGGGCCGAATGTGCTAACCAACTCCTGCGACGTATTGATCGCTATCGGTATGCGTTTTGACGATCGTGTAACCGGCCGTTTAGATAAATATGCTAAACAAGCTAAGGTTATCCACCTGGATATTGATCCGGCCGAAATTGATAAAAATGTAAAATCAACGGTTCCGGTTTGGGGCGATTGCAAGGAAACTTTGCCGTTGCTGACCGCAGCTATCGCACAGAAAACACATCCTGAATGGTTGCAGTTATTTCATGACCATACCAAAGCGGAAATTGACCAGGTTATTCATGATGAACTGAACCCAACCGATGGTGAAATGACCATGGGCGAAGTGATCAAACAACTGAACGAACTCACCAAAGGCGAGGCAATTATAGTAACCGATGTGGGTCAGCACCAGATGGTGGCCTGCCGTTATGCCAAATTTAACCATACCCGCAGCAACGTAACCAGCGGCGGTTTGGGCACCATGGGCTTTGCCCTCCCGGCTGCTATGGGCGCTAAATATGGCGCTAAGAATAAAACAGTTGTAGCCATCATCGGCGACGGTGGTTTCCAGATGACCTTGCAGGAATTAGGTACAGTTATGCAGGATCAGATCGATATCAAAATTATCATACTCAATAACCGTTTCCTCGGCATGGTTCGCCAGTGGCAGGAGCTGTTTAACGAGAAACGCTATTCGTTTGTGCAGATGCAAAGTCCTGATTTTGTGAAACTGGCTGCAGCCTATGGCATTAGCGGCAAATCGATCTCCGAAAGGGAAACGCTGCCGCAAACGTTAAAGGAAATGCTGGATCACAAGGGCCCTTACCTGCTGGAAGTTATGGTAAAACAGGAAAATAACGTATTCCCGATGGTACCTCAGGGATGCAGCGTATCAGAGATCAGGCTAAAATAGTTTGCAGTTTTGAGTTTGCAGTTTGCAAGAAACAATGACAAATTAAGAAAATGGGCACACCAGAAACAGATAAACAGGAATTCAATATCACGGTATATACCGAGAACCAGATCGGCTTGCTGAACCGCATCGCTATCATATTTACGCGCCGTAAGATCAACATCGACAGCCTGAATACCTCGCCGTCAGAAGTTGAGAGCATTCACCGTTTCAATATCGTCATCACCGAGTCGGAAGATGTGGTACGCAAACTTTGCCGCCAGATAGAAAAGCAGGTGGAAGTTTTGAAGGTATATTATCATACCAACGAAGATGTGATATGGCAGGAATTAGCGTTGTATAAAGTGTCGACCGACGTGATCGCCGAAAAGGTAAGCGTCGAGCGTTTGCTGCGCGAAATTGGTGCGCGCGCGGTAGTTATCCGCAAGGATTATACGGTGTTTGAAACGACAGGTCACCGCGAGGAAACAGATAACCTGATCAGCATTTTACAGCCTTATGGTTTGATAGAATTCGTCCGCAGCGCCAGGGTGGCGATCATTAAAGATAGCGACGGCTTCAACTCCAAAATACGCGAATTTGAGCGTTTGGAACCGGGCGAAGACGTGATAGAAAACGAGTTTTTGAACGACGGGGATAAAGTGTTCACTATGTAGCTAACACCCTGTCATTGCGAGGAGGAACGACGAAGCAACCTCGTCGCCAATGCATACGACGAGGTTGCCGCGCTATCGCTCGCAATGACAATTTAAATAAAAATAAATTCGAAATCGAACATCCGAAATTCGAAATCAAAATGATAGAAGAAGTAATCCATACGCATCCAAAAGCATACGATAGCATTAAAAAAGCTACCGAGGCATTGGGCTTTTTGCAGATGTCGGAGATATCGACTTGTTCGTTATTGAAAACGCTGGCTGCATCAAAACCGTCGGGTGAATTTTTGGAGTTGGGTACCGGCACCGGGTTGGCAACTGCCTGGATACTGGACGGGATGGATGAAGAATCGACCTTAATATCATTGGATAACGATGAAACTTTATTACAAGTAGCAAAGGAAAATTTAGGCGTTGACAAGCGTCTTAAACTGATCTGTACCGATGGTAACGGGTGGCTCAAAAACAATTCAAAAATGAGGTTCAGCTTCATTTTTGCTGACACCTGGCCGGGTAAATACACGATGCTGGAGGAGACTTTGGCCATGCTGCAACCGGGCGGGATTTACATTATCGACGATATGCTGCCCCAACCCAACTGGCCGGATGGCCACGCGGATAAAGTGGCAAACTTATTATCCATTTTGGACAACCACGAAGGTTTAACAGTAACCAAAATGGGCTGGGCATCGGGAATAGTGCTGGTGGTGAAGAAGTGATGTGCAGATGTGCGAATATGCAGATGTGCAAATGAAAACGGGTCAAAAAATGACTTAATGACCCAATGACATAATGACTAAATAAAAACCAAACAATAATCGGTGTAATCGAAAGAGAACATCGGTGTAATCAATAGAAAAATCAGACAATGGCAAAACTAAATTTCGGCGGCACTGAAGAGAACGTAGTAACCCGCGAAGAATTTCCTTTAGCAAAGGCACAGGAAGTATTAAAGCACGAAGTTGTAGCTGTGATCGGCTACGGCGTGCAGGGCCCCGGACAGGCGCTCAATCAAAAAGACAATGGCATCAACGTGATCGTTGGTCAGCGTAAAAACTCAAAATCATGGGATAAAGCGGTTAACGACGGCTTTGTACCCGGTGAGACGCTTTTTGATATTGAGGAAGCACTGGCAAAAGGCACCATTATTTGCTACCTGCTGAGCGATGCCGCACAAATTGAATTGTGGCCGACCGTTAAAAAACACCTTACGCCGGGCAAAGCATTATACTTTTCGCACGGGTTTGGTATCACCTTTAAAGAGCAAACCGGCATTATTCCACCCTCAAATGTGGATGTATTCCTGGTGGCCCCTAAAGGTTCGGGCACATCACTGCGCCGTATGTTTTTACAGGGTCGCGGCTTAAATTCAAGCTACGCTATCTTTCAGGATGCTACTGGCCGTGCCCAGGAAAGGGTTATCGCTTTAGGCATTGCCGTAGGCAGCGGTTATTTGTTCGAAACTGATTTCCGCAAAGAAGTTTATAGCGACTTAACCGGCGAACGCGGCACGCTGATGGGTTGTATCCAGGGTGTATTTGCCGCACAGTACGATGTACTACGCAGCAAGGGGCACTCGCCATCGGAAGCATTCAATGAAACGGTTGAAGAGCTGACTCAATCATTAATGCCATTGGTTGCTGAAAATGGCATGGACTGGATGTATGCCAATTGCTCAACCACCGCACAGCGCGGCGCGTTGGATTGGTGGAAGAAATTCCGTGATGCTACCAAACCGGTATTTGAAGAATTATATAACAGCGTGGCAACGGGTGTTGAATCACAAAAATCGATCGATTCAAACAGCAAACCTGATTACCGCGTGAAACTTGACGCCGAACTGAAAGAACTTCGCGAAAGCGAAATGTGGCAAGCCGGTAAAACCGTAAGAAGTTTACGCCCGGAGAACCAGGTAGTGGAAGCATAAACCCCCTGCCCCCTAAAGGGGGTGTTGGAAAGTTGAAATGTTGGAAAGTTGGAATGTTAGCCAAACGGCTAATGCCCATTGACTAATGGCATACAAAATCGGTGTAATCACAAAAACATCGGTGTAATCATAATAATAACAAAATGAGTAACACATTATTCGACAAAATATGGGATGCGCACGTTGTGAGCAGCAGCGAGGGTTTCCCGGATGTTTTGTACATCGACACGCAGTTCATACATGAAGTGACGAGTCCGCAGGCTTTTGATGGTTTGCGTAAGGCCGGCCGTAAGGTTTTGAGGCCAAAACAAACAGTGGCAACTGCCGACCATAACGTGCCTACCTGGGATCAGCATTTGCCGATCAAGGAAGAGCTTTCGCGTTACCAGGTGGATATGCTGGCCAAAAACTGTAAGGAATTTGGTATCGATTTTTATGGTTTGGGTCACCCTTACCAGGGCATTGTGCATATCATAGGTCCTGAGCTGGGTATCACCCGCCCGGGTGGTACTTACGTTTGCGGCGATAGCCATACCTCAACACACGGTGCCTTTGGCGCTATCGCGTTCGGTATCGGCACCTCGCAGGTAGAGCAGGTTTTAGCAACGCAATGTTTGCTGCAATCGCGCCCTAAAAGGATGAAAATTGAGGTAAACGGTAAGCTGCCGTTTGGCGTTGGCGCGAAGGATATTATTCTGTACATCATCAGTAAGACCACTGCCGCAGGCGGTACAGGTTATGCGGTAGAATATGCCGGCGACACTATCCGTTCGCTGAGCATGGAAGGCCGCATGACCATCTGCAACATGAGCATCGAAATGGGTGCGCGTTGCGGGTTGATCGCACCGGATGAAACCACTTTCAACTATGTTAAGGGCAAAGAATTTGCCCCGCCAGCTGGCGGGGAAGAGTGGGATAAGTCGTTGGCTTACTGGAAAACTTTGTATAGCGATGAAGATGCGCAATTCGATAAAGTATTAAGCTTTAAAGCTGAAGACATCGAACCAATGATCACTTACGGAACCAATCCGGGTATGGGTATCGGCGTAACACAGCATGTGCCTAATACGAATGACATTGATGCTACTGAGCAACTCTCTTATGCCAACTCATTGAAATATATGGGCTTGCACGACGACCAGTCGATGTTGGGTAAAGAGATAGATTACGTATTTATTGGCAGCTGTACCAACGCCCGTATTGAAGACCTGCGCCAGGTAGCAAAATTCCTGAAAGGGAGGCAAAAAGCTGATAATGTAACGGTTTGGATCGTTCCAGGTTCAAAACAAGTGGAGCAGCAAGCTATTGCCGAAGGCCTGGACAAAGTATTCGAAGCCGCCGGAATTCCATTGCGCGAACCCGGATGCAGCGCCTGCTTAGCAATGAACGAGGACAAGATACCCGCAGGTAAATACTGCGTATCCACTTCGAACCGCAACTTTGAAGGAAGACAGGGACCGAATTCACGTACATTTTTGGCAAGCCCGTTGACTGCGGCAGCGGCGGCGGTGACGGGTCGCATTACCGACGTACGAGAACTACTTCGAGAGGAGGAATTAGTTAACTAAGAAATGGAACCCATAATTTATTCATTAGGGCTGGTTGCCGTTGGGTACATAGCTTATAAATTATATATCAACTACGATAAGTCTAAAATAAATGGGTTTAATAAAAAAGCACTATTAACAATTATATTATTTGATGTTGAGCCAATAAGAAATATTTTAAAAGGGAATAATAACAAACCAAACATTAATTACTTACTGTCAAATATTATTTCAATAACTGATTATTCAAACTCGCAGGTCATTAAAAATGAATATTACGGTTACTGCACAGAATATCAAAAAAAAGCAGAAGTTGAAATCAAGAAAATATTAAGGACAGTCGAGGGTCAAATGTTGGTCAAGAACAAAATAGAAAAATATAAATCTTATTGGGAAAATGAACTAAAAGAAAAAAGTCTAATAGATTTAAAATTAAAACAAAACAGGCTCAAATATTTGGATGATTTGACAGAGATATTTAAAAATAATGGGCACCTATCGGAATTTGACCTTGTTCATCTCTTAATGGATAAATGGAATATAAATGAAAAAAACATCAAAGACATAGTGCATGATTTAAGTGATAAGTCGTCTGGTTTGGTTTTTTGCTTTGATGGACTATTTCAATTAAAAGCTAATGCAAGCGGCGGTACCATTTCTGAATTGGATAAAGAGATTTTAAAAATATCTCATGAATTGTCAATTATAGATGAAATTAACGTCGAAAATATTTATAGTTAAAAGATATCATGATACTCGAAGTCGCCATATTAAATGTAATACCCGGATCGGAAAATGATTTCCTGTCGGCTTTTTCGAAAGCGCAGCATATCATATCCAAAATGGCGGGCTACATCTCGCACCAATTGAAAAGATGCCTGGAAAATTCCAGCCGCTTTATTTTACTGGTCGAATGGCAAAAACTGACGGATCATACCCAAGGCTTCAGAGGTTCAAACGAATACCAGGAATGGAAGAGCCTGTTACATCACTTTTACGATCCATTCCCAACTGTAGAACACTATGAAGCGACAGGCCTAATGCCCCAATGACTAATGACCTAATGACTAAAAAAGATGGCAACTAAAATATTTAAACATGTACAAAGCACCGTGGTGCCGCTGCCGATAGAAAATATCGACACCGACCAGATCATCCCGGCGCGCTTTTTAAAGGCCACCACCCGCGAAGGGTTCGGCAACAACCTGTTCCGCGACTGGCGTTTTGATAACGAGGACAATCCAAAGGATTTTGTGCTCAATCATCCCACCTATTCGGGGAAGGTGCTTGTTGCCGGCAAAAACTTCGGCTGCGGAAGCAGCAGGGAGCATGCTGCCTGGGCCATTGCCGATTACGGCTTCGACGTGGTGGTAAGCAGCTTCTTCGCCGACATTTTCAAAGGCAACGCACTGAATAATGGCTTGCTGCCGGTACAAGTAAGCGATGCTTTCCTGGCCAAAATATTTGAAGCTGTTTTTGCCGATGCAAATGCAGAAGTTGAAGTAAACCTGGTAGACCAGTTCATCAAAATTTCCGCCACCGGCGAACAGGAAAGTTTCGAGATCAATGCTTATAAAAAGGCATGTTTGACCAACGGCTATGATGATATCGACTATATCCTGAGTAAAAAGGAATTGATAGAGGAATTTGAAGCGGGCAGATAATGTGCAGATGTGCGAATATGCAGATGTGCAGATGAATGAAAAAATGAAAATCGGTGAAATCAAAAAAGTAATCGGTGAAATCAAAATATGAATAAGAAAATACTAGTAATACCCGGCGACGGTATAGGCCCGGAAGTAACTACCTGGGGCAAGGCGGTTTTGGAGAAAATAGGCTCTATCTACGGCCATACCTTTACGTTTGATGAGGGGCTGATGGGTCACGTAGCTATTGAGGCTGCCGGTACTTCGCTGCCTGATGAAACCCTCGCCAAAGCCAAAGCCAGCGACGCGATACTTTTCGGCGCGGTGGGGCACATCAAATACGATAATGATCCTTCAGCCAAAGTTCGCCCGGAGCAGGGTTTATTGAAGATCCGCAAGGAACTTGGCCTCTATGCTAACCTGCGGCCCATCATGTTATTTGATGAGCTGCTGAATGCATCCAGCCTGAAACCGGAGATATTAAAAGGAACCGACATATTGTTCTTCCGTGAGCTGACCGGCGACGTTTATTTCGGCGAAAAAACACGCGGCGATGGCTTTTCGTCCGACCTGATGATCTACCACAAATATGAGGTGGAACGCATCGCCAAAAAGGCGTACGAAGCGGCAATGGTGCGTGGCAAAAAATTGTGCTCGGTAGATAAAGCCAACGTTTTGGAAACCTCCCGCCTCTGGCGCGAAGTGATACAGGATGTAGCCAAACAATACCCGGAAGTAGAAACCGAACACATGTTCATCGACAACGCGGCCATGCAATTAGTGAAGAACCCTAAAAAGTTCGACGTAGTGGTAACCGCCAACCTGTTCGGCGATATTTTAACCGACGAAGCTTCGCAGATCGCGGGTTCCATGGGTATGTTGGCATCGGCGTCCATTGGCGATGGTACAGGGTTTTTTGAGCCTATCCACGGTTCGGCGCATGATATTGCCGGGCAGGATAAAGCCAACCCGTTAGCCTCTATCCTGTCCGTAGCGCTGATGTATGAGATCGCGTTCGGCTGCAAGGAAGAAGCCAAACGCATCACCCACGCCATTGACAAAACATTAAAAGCAGGCTTCCGCACCGGAGATATTGCGGACAGCACAACAGATAAAGCAAAAATATTAGGCACCAAAGCCATGGGCGAGAAGGTGCTGGAATATATATAAAATTGTCATTGCGAGGAGGTACGACGAAGCAAACCCGTCGCCATAGTAACGAAGAGATTGCCGCGCTATCGCTCGCAATGACAAAAAGGTATAACAATGAAATGGAACGCTAACCTGTACGATGATAAACACGCTTTCGTATTCCAATACGGCGAGAGTGTGCTGGAGTTGCTGGACGTAAAGCCCGGCGAGCGTATCCTCGATCTGGGTTGCGGAACGGGTCATTTGGCCAAAAAGATACAGGAGCATGACGCAGAGGTTATCGGCATTGATGCCTCACCGGAGATGATCGCGCAAGCAAAGGAAAACTACCCGGAAATGGATTTTCGCGTGGCCAATGGTGCTGCTTTCAGCTTTGATGAACCCTTTGATGCGGTGTTCACCAACGCCACGTTACACTGGATACATGATGCCGATGGTGTGATCAAAAGCGTTTACAACGCGCTTAAACCGGGCGGCCGCTTCGTGGGCGAATTTGGCGGCAAAGGCAATAATCAACTGATGATGGCTGCTACCGCAACCGTGCTCAAAAAGCATGGCTTTGTTAAAGGCGACTTCATCCACCCCTGGTATTACCCTTCGACAGCCGAATATGCGACCAAACTGGAAGCCGGCGGTTTCAGGGTAACGTTTGCTACCCATTTCGACCGCCAAACGCTTTTGCAGGGCGGCCGCGATGGTATGGCCAAATGGTTTAACATGTTCGGATCTTCAATTTTCAAGGATGTGCCGACTGACGAATTGCCACAAATATTAAATGAAATTACCGACCTGCTGCAACCCACCAACGAAATAGATAGTGAGTGGTATGCAGATTATAAAAGGCTGCGATTTATCGCTGTTAAAGAGATATGAGACGTGAGATTTGAGATATGAGTTTTTGTATTCGGTCACACAAATAGTTCTGACAATTAAAATTAAATGATAACCGATGGCGGGATCGGATTGAGACTTTGTCTCAAATCTCATATCTCACATCTCAAATCTAAAAAACATGCACGACCCCAACCGCGTTTACATTTTTGATACCACGCTCCGCGATGGCGAGCAGGTACCGGGCTGTCAGTTGACGACCCCTGAAAAGATAGAGATAGCCCGTGAACTGGAAGCGCTGGGCGTTGACATTATTGAAGCGGGTTTCCCCGCATCCAGTCCCGGCGATTTCCAGAGCGTGGTAGAAATATCCAAATCCGTAAAGGAGCCAACTGTTTGTGCGCTAACCCGTGCCAACAAAGGCGACATCGATTCGGCTATCGAAGCGCTTAAATATGCCAAGCATCCGCGTATCCACACCGGCATCGGCTCGTCGGATATGCACATTAAATATAAGTTCAAGAGCACCCGCGAGGAAATTTTGGAGCGCGCCGTTGATGCCGTTAAATACGCCAAGCGCGCTGTGGAAGACATCGAGTTTTACGCCGAAGATGCTGGCCGCGCCGATATTGAATACCTGGCCAAAATGATCGAGGCGGTCATCGCGGCAGGTGCAACCGTGGTCAACATTCCCGATACCAACGGTTACTGCCTGCCCAACCAATACGGTGAAAAGATCAAGTTCCTTAAAGAAAACGTCAAAAATATCGACAAGGCCATTATTTCCGTGCACTGTCATAACGACCTCGGCCTGGCCACTGCCAACTCCATACAGGGCCTGGCCAACGGTGCACGCCAGATAGAAGGCACCATCAACGGCATCGGCGAACGCGCCGGCAACACCTCCATCGAAGAGGTGGTCATGATCCTCAAAACACACCACAGCCTCGGGTTGCACACCCATATCCAGTCGCAAAAAATTTACGACATGAGCCGTATGGTAAGCACTATGATGCGCATGCCTGTCCAACCGAACAAGGCCATCGTGGGAGGCAATGCCTTCGCACACAGCTCGGGCATACACCAGGACGGTTTCCTGAAAATGCGCGAAAATTATGAGATCATCAAGCCTGAAGATGTGGGCTATCCAAGCGCCACCATTGTACTTACAGCCCGCAGCGGCAGGGCCGCGCTCAACTTCCATTTAGAACGTTTGGGCTTCAAACTCGATAAAGAAGAGCTGGCCGAAGCTTATCAGCGCTTTCTTACTTTAGCCGATAACAAGCTCAACATCACGGATGATGATCTGAAGGGGTTAGTTGTAAGCAATATGGTGAAGCAGTAGGGATTCGAAACGTAAAACTATGTCATCTCGAACGAGCGCAGCGAGGAGAGACCTTGAACGCTATGCACGACGGACTATGCAAGCCGTTTAAGTTCTCTCTCTATCGTTCGAGATGACATGGTGATGGATGGTTGCCGCTAAAAAATACTTTCTCCCTCAAATCCCCGTTATAACCTCCAACGCCCCCGCCCTTATCTATGCACCTCAAAAAGCTCGTTATTTTATTCTGCCTTTTCCAACTATACCAAACTACACTGGCACAATCACCACAGATCAAAAGCGCCGAAGCTTTTTACAATGCCCGGCAATATAAAAAAGCGGCTCAGCAATACTTCGATGCCTTCGCGACTGACACTACTACCCAAACCAGCGCCAATTTACTCAACGCCGCCAAAGCCGCCGCACAGGGCAGCTACCCCGACAGCGCCTTCAAATACCTCTGCACTATAACTGATCGCCGCGACCAGCAATTTTATACGTCTATCATTTATGAACCAGCCTTTATCAAACTACGGGAAGATAAGCGGTGGGACGCGTTACGCGCAGTTATCGACCGGCAACGGCGCGCTTACAAATCTGCAGTGGCGCGCGATCTGATCCAGATGCAGCAGGAGCGTGTGGCTGCCGAACGCAAAAAATACCTCGTCGCGTATCAGTTGGGCCGGAACTCAAAGATATATCAATTGCTGCGCGATTCGGTGCGGGAACTGGATACCACAAATTATTTAAAGCTCCGCAGTATCATCAACACCTATGGCTGGCTGGATGCCAACGCCGTTAGCGGCGCGGGTGTGCGTGCTTTCCTGTACCTATACGCCAAGCTTGGCCTGCCCATCCAGAAACGTTATTTCCCAATCATCGCCACGGCCTTTAAAACCGGCGGCATCGACGCGCAAAACTTCGCCGTTATTGCTGATCGTATTGCCCTCTTTGATACAGGCCACCAGATATACGGTACACAATCTATCCCGAATACGATCCTAAATAAGGATAGCGTCAATATGCGGAGGATGGAAATTGGGTTGATGGGGTTATAAGAGTCAAGGATGGTAGAGAACTACACCCCGCAATAATGCTTCACCAATTCCTCCAAATAATTAATATCGAAGGGTTTACGCAGGTGGCCGTCGGCCAGGGCATTGTCGGCTATGGCACCCAGCGTAGTAACGGCCGAGATCATGATAACCGGTATCTTACTTGTTTCCGGGTCTTTTTTGATCAGCTTGCAATAATCGCCGCCCAATTCGCCATTCAGCCAATGGTCAAGCAATATCAATGAGGGTTTAAGCTCCTTTAGTTTGGGTAACTCCAGGGTCTCCGTCCTGCAAACTACGTTTACGGGCAAACCCGATACCACTTCGTTCAATACGTCAAGTGTATCGGTGTCGTTCTCGATAATTAGGACAGTTTGGGTCATCGACGGCACAAAGTTAAAAATACGACTCGAATTCTGTAGAAATTCTGGAGAGATTAACTGCAGGCATCATGATATCGTCCAACTACCTCATATATACCTGCATGTGGAAAACCCGTGCATAAAAATTTACACCACATTAAAACATTCATTACCAATAGCTGTTGCCATTCCATTATCGGCCGCAAAAGGCCGGATAGTTATATTTTTATTTATTACGAAAATATATTTTTTATAAATTAAATACGTATTATTGAGATTGAGTATTAATACCTATTAACCCTGTAAACAATGTCTGTAGAGATCACCAAAATTTTTAAAAAGCAAAAAAACGCCATCCTGGAACGTTGGATGAACAACCAGTTGGCCGATGACGGTTTGCGCGAGGATCTGATGAGCAACGAAGATTTGCGCGTCGAATCGGAAGAACTGGTAACAGCGCTGGTAAGCGCCATCAACGAAAAAAACCTGGATAACGGCGAATCGGATGATTTTGATACGGTTATAGAATTACTGGGCGGCATTTCTATGTCGAGGGCCAGGCAGGGTTATAGTCCGCGTGAAACCGGCCTGTTCATCATGAGCCTGAAACAGGCTTTGATACAAATATTGGAGGAGCAGGTGAAGGACCCGGCTGAATTGGTAAAGGCCGTGCTTTCCATAAACCGGCTGCTGGATAATTTTACCGTAGCCACTTTTGAAGCTTTTATTAAAGGCCGCGAAGAGGTGATATTGCGCCAAACAGACGAGATAACAGAAATATCAACACCCGTCATCCGCGTATGGGACGGTATACTGGCGCTGCCTATCATCGGCACGCTGGATAGCGCGCGTACGCAGGTAGTAATGGAAAGCCTGCTTACCGAAATAGTAGAAACCGGCAGCAGCGTAGCTATACTGGATATATCGGGCGTACCAACGGTGGATTCACTGGTTGCGCAGCATTTGCTTAAAACCGTGAGCGCCACACGCCTGATGGGCGCCGAGTGCGTTATCAGCGGCATACGGCCGGAGATTGCGCAAACCATTGTGCACCTGGGTATCGACCTTTCGGATATCGTAACCAAAGCGTCGCTGGCCAGCGCATTACAGTTCTCCTTCAGGTTACTGGCCCTTGAAGTAAGGAAGAAAAACGGGGGAAATAATTCAACATCGAGATAAGCAGCATATAGTTTATGGAAAGAATTCCTATTTTAAGGATGGGACTGTTTTTGTTAGTTACCATCCAGGTTGATCTATATGACAGGCTCGCGCTCGATTTAGAAGCCGACCTTGTAAAAATGGTCAGCAAGACCGGGGCGCAAGGCATCCTGATCGATATTTCGGCGGTGAGCATCGTCGATTCGTTCATGGGCCGCATCATTGGGAATATCGGCGTCATGTCAAAACTTTTGGACGCCGAAACGGTAGTAGTGGGTATGCAGCCTGCCGTAGCTATTACATTAGTTGAATTGGGGCTGCCGCTTAAGGGGGTGTTTACCGCGCTTAACGTAGAAAAAGGAATGGATCTGTTAAAGTCAAGAATACAATTTCAGGGTGAAGATGAACATGAATCAGAACCGGACGATGACGATCTTATCGTTGAATAAAGATTCCATGCCGGTCCAAAGGGAGCAGGATGTTGTTCCATTCAGAAACCGTGTGAAGGAATATGCGATAAAAATCAAAATGGGGCTGGTGAACCAGACCAAATTGATAACCGCTGCCAGCGAATTGGTGCGTAACATGTTACGTTACGGCAACGGTGGCAATGTTTTAATAGAAGTAATAGGCCGCGGCCGCGACAGTGGCATCAGGCTTACTTTTGAGGATCAGGGGCCGGGCATACCTGATATAACTGCTGCCATGCGCGACGGGTATTCCACAGGCAAAAGCCTTGGGCTGGGTTTGCCCGGCGCAAGGAGATTAGTAAACGAATTTAACATACAAAGTGAAGTTGGCAAAGGAACCAGGATCACAGTTATAAAATGGGCTAATGGTTAATGCTACGCATACGAGCTATAATGCTTCGGACAGGAGTTATTACGCCATCATCAAAAAGGAAACGCACTCTATGGCGGTGACTGCCGGGTTTGAAAGTAAACGGATAGCCGAGCTTGATATTATTGTTGCCGAAATGACCTCGAACCTGAACAAATACGCTGATGGCGGCGAGATACTGCTCGGACACGTAAAGGAACCGGATAACGAATATATCGAGGTGATCTGTATTGACGACGGGCCGGGCATAGCCGATACGAGAAAAATGGCGAAGGATGGGTTTTCATCTACCAGTACGTTAGGGCATGGTTTGGGCAGTATCAACAGGCTGTCGGACAAGTTTGATATTTATTCGCAAACGGGCTGGGGAACCATTGTATTGAGCCGCATATATAAAAAACCGCAAATCAAAACCCGCACAAAGGCAAAAATGGAAGTGCGGCCATTGGTATTATGCAAACCCGGTGAAAAGATGTCGGGCGATGGTTTTGTATGTTTGGCCGACGATAAAAAAGCACGGTTAATGCTCGCCGATGGCCTGGGGCACGGGCCCGACGCCAACCTGGCCATGAACACCGCAGTGAACGCATTGAACGCCTGCACCTTTGCAACGCCCGTTGAAATGCTGCGTTTTATGCACAGCTTTATCCGCAAAACACGCGGCGTAGTGGCTACGGTTATAACAATTGATTTTGACAAAAACACTTTTGACATTGCAGGTGTTGGTAATATCGCTACCAAATTACAGGGAGCAGTTGATTCAAAAAATCATTTGTCCTACAACGGTATTGTAGGGCATACCATACCCAATACTATGAACGATCAGTCGATGAACTTTAATGAATACCAGCAGTTTGTGCTGTGTTCCGATGGTATCAAGTCGCGATGGGACCTTGGGAAATACCCTGGCTTGCAAAAACAGGACCTGGGGCTGCAGGCAGCGGTGATCTATAAGGATTTCGCGCGGCGAAACGATGATATGTCCATAGTGATGGTAAAACTAAACGCAAAATGACAGAGCTTGTATCCACATCACTCGAAAATGAGATGGACCTCATCCTGGCTTATAAAAAGTCCATCAAAACTGCGGAACAGCTTGGGCTTACCATATCCACGCAAACGGCATTTGCAACGGCCGTCTCGGAAGTATGTCGCGAAGTGATAGACAAGGCTTTTGATGGTGTGCTATCCCTCGGCGTCGAATTTGATAACAGTCGTTTTTAGATGATGGCGAAGATCACCTTCGTGGATAACGATCAGTTGAAAAGCTTACGCGAAGGTTTTGAGTATGCCAAAAAATTAGTGCCCATATTTGATTACCTGGCCGAAGGCGAAAATGTGACCATCGAACTGAAACTGGGCATCCCCCGCTCTGCCAAACTCGACCAGAAAAAGCTTCACGATGTAAAGAAGTACTTTGAGATCGACGGCCCAATAAACCCCTACGAAGAAGTAAAGCTCAAAAATGTAGAGCTGAGTAAATTATACGAAGAGCGCGAGTTAGCGCTTACCAACGCCAATTACCTGAATAAGCAGAAGGACGAGTTTCTTTCCATCGCCAGCCACGAGCTGAACACGCCGCTTACGGTGCTTACAACGTTATCGCAATTAGCCACCCGTATGGAAGCCGGTAAGGATCCCAAGCTGCACGAGTTCCTGAAAAAGATGGAACTGCAGTCGGGCAAGTTAAAGGCGCTCATCAGCCAGTTGCTGGTGATATCCAAAATAGAAAGCGGGCAGCCCGACTATCGGATGGAGTATGTAGACGTTAATGATTTTGTTACGGTTTGTACTGACCTAATGAAACTTTTTGTTGCCAACCACCAGCTGGAAATAGAACTTGAGGGGGGCAGCAACGCCATATTGGTGGATAAGCTGCGCATGGAACAGGTGATCAATAACCTGGTAAGCAATGCGGCCAAATACTCCGAGCCGGGCACCAAAATTGTCATCAGCACGGCTGTGGGCATTAATGATATCTGCATCAACATAAAGGATTTTGGCATCGGTATGTCCGACGAGACCACAGCCAATGTATTTAAGAAATTCTACCGCGCCGAGGACGTTAGTCACCGTTACCGTGGCCTGGGCATGGGCCTCTATATCGCCTCGCGCATTACGCAGGACCACGGCGGCGAAATAGGCGTAAAAAGCAAAGAAGGTGAAGGCTCAACTTTTTCCATTTGCCTGCCGCTGGCGAATGTGGAGTGATTCGGCTGGGGTTACCCCTGGCAGTAATTGAGGGATTTAAACCGGCAAAGCGTTGATATGTTGAAAAACTCCATCGGGTGACGTTTGGGTAATTCCCTATTTTGGCACCCGATGAAAACCTTTAACACAATTGCGTTCATGTCGTTGTGCTTGCTGTATGCCTGTACGGAACCGCACCCTAATACCGCGCTGCAACGCAAAGCCGATAGCCTGGACCTGGTAACCAAAGCCAATAAACTAGCCGCCGAAATTGTAAAACGCCATGATGATAGCATTGCTGCTGCCCAACGCGCCGAAGTGCATGTGCACAAGGATTACGGCCCCTGCCCGGTGGCGCTGAAGAAATGCCAGCTGGTGGCCGACGGTCATGGCGGCAAGGCACTTGTTGTATCGGTGAGGAATGCTTCGGGGAAGAAGATTGATATGGTGCACCTGGCGTGGACGGTGTATAACAAACAGGGCAAGGTGATCGGCGGCTCTAACGGGAAGGCTAAGAAGCTGCTGGCGGCGGGCAAATCTGCCGGGTACTCGTGGCCTGTTAATGCGGCTTCGGGGACGCGGGCTACGGCATCTGTTGCGGGGCTACATTTTAATGATGGCAGCGTTTGGATGGCGGCGGATTAGTTCGCAGTGGGCGGTTTGCAGTGGGCAGTTCCTATCTTTTGCAAACTGCCAACTCATAACTGCCAACTGAAAAGGCGTGTGTGAGGGCAGAATCATTCACTATCCTACACCACGTGTTCACGTTTACACTGGTTTGGTGCATGTTTTGCATACTAATGGCCTGATCTGGTGCCTTTTCTGCCTTACACTAAGCCGTAAATTTGGACCAACTCCGGCATTTTCGTGAACGCGATAACCTCAAACTGTTGCAATACAATGCATTAGCACTTTAAAGTATATGCATGAAAAACGGCGGCCTAGGCCAAAAACCACCTAAATTTTCACTTTTTTTCACTTTTGTGCATTTTGTTTGCGATGGCGCCGGGCAATACGGCCTTAGTGTACACGCAGGCTGCAGAAGCTTTTGGGGTGGTTTTGCAGGGCCGGTACACTAATGGAATTTCCGCCGTACCGTTAATGATTGTTTCGTAACATCCTTAACGCGAAATCCGTGTTTTTAACAATGGGCATGGGTAAAGCCGCTTCACAGGCCGCACTTATACTCCCTTGGGTTGGATTAGTTGGTTATATGATACACATTAGTGAGGGACAGTGTTCCGAATTATCTGATCCAGCTGATCTATATAGTGCGTATAACCTATATAAATGTTACTACCTGTATAAATCAGCATTGCAGCTGAAGCGATCAGGATAATTTTCTCAAAAATAGTTTTGCTTTTCCAGCCAATCATCAGCGCAATAATGGTGATAATGAACCATACAGAATAATATGCTACAGTTTCACTGCGCAATACAATGTAGTTAGCATGAAGTAGTTCATTAGTATTTACACTAATGAGTGAATCCCGGCCTAAAAATATAAATATGTAGTCGGAACTGGCCCATGGAATAAGTGCAATGAGCATTGTGAATATTATTCTTGGCACAGCCGTCTTTCGTTTTTTTGATGAGGATGCGATAGTTTGATCTAAATTCTCTGTTGAAGTTGCCTCGGCAGACTGCTGGGGCACAGTGACCGATTTCCTGCTCAAATAATTTTGATACCAGATGCCGGTAAGTGAAAAAAGCCCCGTAATAATGGTTATAACAATTGCTTCCATATTTGATAAGTTAAAGGCGTCATTATCAGATGTTTCCTTTTATATATTAAAGGTATTAATATATTTTTAAAATCCAAGTGCACTATATGACGTTCAAAGTGGGAAACCTAAAAAGGAACAATCGCTTGTTTACCCGGCGTGATGACTGCAAGTTAGGGACGCTTTCGGTAGCACAATAATTACGCTTCAATTCTTAGTCACGAAATCCGTCTTTTTAGCAATGGGCATGGGTAAAGCAGCTTCGCAGACCTACTTTTATACTTGCGCCAGATGGGTGAATATTTGATCCCCATGCAAAACTTAATTCGCCTTCCTCGCAAACGAAAAGCCACTAACACGGTTTCACTTTAAACTGGAACGCTATGAAAATGGGATTTGATAATGACGATGACCTGGAAACAGGCGCCGACACCGATAAGGATTACATGACCCACAACGGTATTAATGACGACCCGGAAACCGACCGCGAACGCCAAAATGCCGGCGAGAATGCCGATGCCAATAAACATGACCCTGAAACGGCAGCCGAAAAAGGTATGCTGGATGGCCCGGCGAATGACCTGGTGGGGCAGCCGAATGGGGAGTAGTTTGCGGTTGGAAAATCCGTCTTTTTAACAATGCGCATGGGTAAAGCCACTTCATAGGCCTGCGCTTATACTTGCGCCAGGGTGGAGGGAGGATCTGAGTTTGAATTCTACAATCCAATTCCCCATAGATATGGCTTTTGAAATTTTCTCATTTGCAGTAATTCTTTTGATAGGTCATTTTGGTAATTAATTGGGCTATTTGCATGTGCGTTGCTCAAGTGTAAATTGACACTTTCAATAAATATTTCTATATCGCTCCATAAATCTTCAATCGGTGCTGGTTTATTGCCATTTTCCCAAAGACCGTGTTTGACGCCAACGTCATCCCACCAAAAATCCAGATTACTATTTGTATATCCGGCGTAGGACAATGAATCTTTTACAAATGCTGTAGATAATCGCAATAACAGAAAAGCTCTTGCTAAAAGAGGGAGAGGCCGGTATTGATAATGTTCTGATATTGCCTTTTTATTTGCCTCTCTAAATAACATGTTCACATTTGGATGTTCAGACTTAATCAAAAAATCTTCTAAAAAAGTATTCTGAGACATGCCTAAACTGGACATTATGGCGGTTATATCTGATTCGAGAGGATTTCTTCCATATTGATTTTCGAAATATTTGAATAAACATTCTCGCAATAAATAATAATCAAGAATTCTAAACTTTTCTGTTCCAGTAGGCTCACTTATTGCCCAATTATTCAATACAGTTTCAATATTTCTTCTTGGCTCAATTAGATAACGTATACTTCTTTTTATTTCCTGTGGTCTGTAGCTTACGTCATTTCTACTTATATGATCTTGCCCTAAAACTCTAAGATCAATGCTCCACTTTTTTAACCAATCTCTTGTTAAATCTGTAGTTGTAGTGATTGTAGGCGACATTCCCGAAGCAACTAGCCAGTCGAAAATACTCGAGTTGTTTATCTCTACTATATTTAATATCGAATTACTTTTTGTTTGAACTTTACTCCATTCCTCAAAAGTGTGCCAAACAAAATCATGAGTGCCTGGTCCATTTAGGTGGTTCAGACTATTAGAATTATCAATCCAATAATGTGTATTATTAAAAACACCTATACCATCTGAGGCTAGTATAGACATAGCGGCCCGTAATTCTGCATAGTAAGCCATGTGTATGCAGTTAGCAATATTTCCTTCAAGTAATAATCCGACTGCACTTGAAAAAAAATCCCATCCGTCCTTACAGTGAAGTATGGATGAAATTCCGATATATTCTTTGAGTTGATTTTTATAAAGTCTATAATTACTAAAGCGTCGGTCTGCGCTTTGGTCTTTGAAAATAGTGTCTATGGTATTAACCAAATACTTATTTTGTGGGTTTAACCATATAAATGAATTTAAATTACTCTGATTATCTAGCAAAATATCTTTGACGGCTTGACGAGATGATCTTTGAACGGCGCCTTGTATATTTGTAATTTGCGTTGCAGTAATTCTCCCCATATTACAAACCTAAATACTCTTTAACTTTGTTAGCTATAGTTTTAACCCTGGTATTAGCTGATTTACTGAGTATTGTAAGTAACTGCTTCCTTAGTTCTTTGTATCCACCACTCCCTCGAAATGTCATTTGTTTAAGACGCTCATCATTAGTAAGACCCTCGGTTGATGATGTTCTCCAATCAAAATCCATTAACTCATCCGTGAGTGTATCTAAAAAGGTTTTAATTTTATCAGTTTTTAAAAATCTTAATGCATTTGTTACAAATTCAATTTTTACGTCTTCTTCATCCCGGTAACTAAATTGATCCCAAGAAATATTTTTTATACCTAAGTCAACTAAACCAACGTAAAATATATCATTTGTAACTTGCATTATACCTCTGACACCCTGATCTGTTGCAAACAAACTGTTTTTACTCACGAAAGCCGGTTCTTGATCCACTTCCTCGTTAAATAATTCGAATTGTTCTTTGAATTTTTTTCTCAGATCTATTGCCCACCCTTTTCTGCTCTTTTTAATTGAATTTTCAACGCTTTGCCAAACTAAAATAAGGAATGCAGCCTGTTGAGTCCTAGACCAATCCAAAACTTCCTCTGTGTCTTGACTAAGCCTAGCCCCGAATAATCCCCCAATTTTTGTCGTTTGAACTTCCCAGCTTTTAACATAGCTATTTGTAAGAGATCTTAAAAATGCCGCTTGCGTAATCGAACCTTCTTTAGGGTCACCTAACATATTAATGCGGTTTTTCCAAGGGCTTTCCGGATGCACCCATAAAATCTCTGTGAGTTCTTGTGCTCTCGTTTCTCTATATACTTCCGTGGAGTCAGTTTCTTTGTCCAGCCAATCTTGAATCCGGAGAAGGGGGTATAGATCGTAAGCCAAACTCTTATTTATACGTTTAGGCTTAATATTTATAGTGTAGAATAGGTATGCTTGCCAAGTTATATCTAAATTGTAAAAGGCTACTACTGGCAATTCGTAATCTCCATATAAGTCGTCGACATTGTCTAATGCAAAAAGTCTATGTTGTCCATCTATAATTTCTATGGGCAAAGTGTTTGGTTCCCATTTGGTTGAACTCCAATTAAGTGGAAGAGATAAATTTACAATCCCATTTTCATCATTGCCTAACCTAATACAATCTTCTTCTTCCATTTGCCCACTTTTTGTAATAGATTTGGGAGCCACAATATTTGCGATTATTGTGGTGGGTAACCATCCAGGCATTCTTAAATCTCCAAAATCAGAGGATTCTCTTTTTTTAGTAGGCAAAACTGACCAAGGATAGCCACCAATTATG